>CAXXOI010000034.1:0-307890 GCA_963664175.2 Dehalococcoidia bacterium | reverse complement strand
GGTCCCGGACCCCAGTTGCTGACCAGCTCGGATGCCGTGTTGCCCAGCTCCGGGTTGCGCAGTGCGGGGAGGACGTGGTCGTGCACCAGGTCTGTTAGCTGTTCCTCGCTGGTGATGTCCGAGACGCGCTTCCCTCCCACGTCCTTCGTGACCTGCTCGGCCAGCGATTGCACCATCCTGGCGCACTGAGGCGATGCCAGGAACGCCGCAAGCAACTCCTCGGCGATTTCAGGTGGGAGGCCGTCCAGCAGCTGCGGCTCGGCCCCATTCAAAGTCCCCTCGCCCTCCAGGAGAGGGTGGGGGCGTCCCACCTGCGTCTCCATCAGGGAGAGGCGCCGCTCGCGAATCCAGGAGGCCAGGTTCCGCCGGAACTCTGGGGTATCCAGCTGCTCCCGCAGTGCCTGGGGCGACAGCAACTGCTCCGAGACCATCCTGGCGATGGTGCGGGCCAGGTCGTACCGGTTCCGGGGAATCACCCCAGGAGTCAGCGGGACGCGGACGCCGAACAGCCGCTTGGGGTTGAGGGGACGGAATAGCATCTTGATCGCAATCCGGTTGGTTACATATCCAATAACTGCGCCCAGCAGCGGCGGCAGTATCCACGGCAGGATTGCGAGGGTGGTTTCCATTGTTATCTTCCGGGCCGTTGGGTGGCCCTGATTTTGGGACGAACTCTATTCGGCCCTGCCGGTGTGGTAAGGAACACAACCAATTTTGCTACCGCAACCGTCCCAGTTCAAGCACGCCAAGCCCTGAAATCCCCTCTCCCGGAGGGAGAGGGTTAGGGTTAGGGTGAGGGCGCTCCCCGATAGAACCCGCCTCCCAATCCCCTCCCCCTCAGGGAGAGGGCCAGGGTGGGGGTGAAATCCTAGCAGACAACATATCGGCAGGGGCCAACAACCGCCCGCCAATTCCCTCTCCTTCCGGGAGAGGGTTAGGGTGAGGGCGTACCCCGCACCCAGAACCTCGCTAATCATCCCCCGGCGCCGGATCATCGATCAGGCGCACCTCCGAGGAGAGACGGCCGAAATCATACTCGTCTCCGACATCAGCGATCCGACGCATCAGCACCACCGTGGCGGTGATGGCCGAAGAGACCACCAGGGCCAGCAGGAATGACCAGAACATCTGCTCACCGCCGGGGGCCGCCAGGATCATCGGCGACACCAGGTCGGATTTCGGATAGAACAGCGCCCCTACGACGATACCCGCGCCGCCCGCCAGCAGGACTGCCCATCCAGGCATCCTGGTGGAGTAGAGCCCCACCAGCATTGGCACTGCGATGGCGGCTCCCAACAGGTCAGCGATAAGGAAGACGTACAGCACGCTGAATCCCTGGGAAGCCACGATGATGGCCGGGACGGCAAGCACCGCCGTAACCGCCCGCGCCTGGAGCATCAGCGCGCTGCGCGAGACGCCCACCCCTGCCAGGTCGGTTGCCAGCCCGCTGGCCAGGCCGTTCATCAGCGTGTCCAGGGTGCTCATCGCCAGCATCAGGGCGCACACCAGCATCAGGAAGTGCATCCACAGCGGGAATACGTCGGTGGCGAGGGTGAACAATGCGGCCGAGACCTCCGGGTACTGGAACGGCGCCACTGAGTCGTTGCCGACGGCGGCTATGCCGGCCATGCCCAGCAGAAACGTGATGGGGATGGCCAGTGCCGTGGCGCCCCAAAGGCTGCGGTTGAGCGAGCGTTGGCTTTCCACGGTGTAGACCCGCTGCCACATCCCTGGGTGGAAGGCGTTGGATGCGATGATGCCGATAATCAGGACAACGCCGAAGTAGTAGCTGCCAGGTGAACTGGCGGACAGGAGACCCGCGTCGCTCGCCCCGTTCCAGGCCCCTTCACCGCTGACCAGCACTGCCGCCACGATCACCAGCAGGAGCAGGACCGGCATCAGTACCCAGAACTGTATCCGGTCGGTGTAGATCGAGGCTCGCAGCCCGCCGTAGCTCGTGTACGCCACCACCACGATGCCCACCGCGATGGCCGTCGCCCAGGCGGGCGAGCCGGTCAGGATATTAACCGCCGTGGTAATGGCGGTCATCTCCGCCGTGATGAAAATCCCCATCACAAAAATGATTACCACCGATATTGCGACGAATGGCGCCGTTCCGAACCGGTGCTTCACGTACTCGGTCACCGAGTGGCCGTTGGGCATAAGCTGCCGGAGGCGCGGCCCCACGACCATGTAAAGAACCGGAATTCCGGCGATTCCGATAGCGTAGCCAACCAAAGATATGATGCCAAAATTGGCCCCGGTCTCACCGGGACTGAGCAACACCCACGTCCCGAACATGGACGCCACCAGCGTGGCTACGCCCACGTTCACCGGCGCGTGGTTCCGCGAAACTGTGTACTCCTCCACGCTCTGCCGCCGCCGCCCGACGTTGCTGATTCCCAGGTACATGAAAGCGGCACACACCAGCACCATCGCGGCGATGCCCACGCCAGTATCCAGCATCATTCTTTCCCGATAATCAAAATTCCCAAACAAAAATTATCGCCAGCTGCCTGAATCCATACAACCAATATTGGTGTATTATTCCGATTGTTTCCGGGATGCCAAGGCACATAGATGAGGAGGGCTGCTATGACTACCTACACCGGCCAGTCCATCAAGCGCTTTGAGGACCACCGCCTGCTCACCGGCCAGTCTTCCTTCGTCGATGATATGACCCGGCCCGGTATGCTGAACGCGCTGATCATACGCAGCCCCCACGGCCACGCTCGCATCCGCAGCATCGACGCCTCGGCGGCCGTCGCGCTGCCGGGAGTTGCTGCCGTCATCAGCGCGCAGGACATTCCGGACATCGCCCAGCTGCCCACCCGGTCCTCCAGCGACGCCGATGAGATGCACCCGCCCCGGCACCCGGCGCTGGCCGTGGACAAGGCCTGCTACGTCGGGCAGCCGGTGGCCATCGTGCTGGCCGACAACATCTACACCGCCCAGGACGCCATCGAACTGGTAAACATCGACTACGAGGTCCTGCCCGCGGTCGTCGACCCGTTGACGGCAACCGACGATGGCACTCCTGTCATTCACGAGCACCTCGGCACCAACCAGGTGCTGCGCACCGTCAACTCCGGCGGAGACCTCGACGCGGCATTCGCATCGGCGGATTGCGTCATCCGGCAGCAGTTCGGCGTGCAGCGCTTGGCTCCCGCGCCCATGGAGGGCCGGGGCCTGCTGGCGGAATACGACGCCGATGCTGACCTGCTAACGGTCTGGGACTCAACGCAGCACCCCCACGAAATACGGGAGCACATCGCGCACCTGATGGAACGCCCCCTTGACTCGGTGCGGGTGGTCTGCCCCGACGTGGGCGGCGGCTACGGCGAGAAGGGCTGCTTCTTCCCCGAAGAGCTGGCTATTCCACACTTGGCCATGAAGCTGGGACGCCCCATCAAGTGGGTGGAAAGTCGCCAGGAAAACATGCTGTGCTTCCACGGCCGGGGCCACAGCATCGACCTGGAGGCCGCCGCTACGAGCGACGGCAAGCTGCTGGGCATTCGGGTTCAGGTCATCGCGGACCTGGGCGCTTACTTTTTCATGTCCACCCCCACTGTGCCGATCCTCACCAGCCACCGGCTCACCGGGCCCTACAGCACGGCCGCAATGTCGGTGGAGGTGATCGGCGTTGCCACCAACAAGCCGGTTACCGGCGCCTACCGGGGCGCGGGCGGACCCGAGGCTGCCTTCTGCATGGAGCGGGCCGTCGACCTGGTCGCGCAGGAACTCGGCCTCGACCCGGCCGAGGTGCGTCGCCGGAATTTCATTGCGCCGGATGCCTTCCCTTACGAGACGCCGACGGGCATAGTCTACGATTCAGGAGAATACGAGGCAGCATTCGACCGTTCGCTGGAAATGTCCGGCTACCACCAGTGGCGCGAGCGTGCCCGGCAGCAGTCCGCGGAGGGAGACTCGCTCATCGGCGTCGGCATCGCGACGGTGGTCAAGGGCTCTGGCGCCAAGGTCACCTTCCTCGAGGAGCACTCCCGGGTGGCCATCAGCCCCGACGGCGACGTGGAGGCCCATACGGGGATTTCGCCCCACGGCCAGGGCACCGAGACCACATTCGCCCAGATAGTTGCCGACGAGTTGGGCATCGCGCCCGGTGACGTGTGGGTCAGGCACAGCGACTCAGCTGTGTTCCCGCACGGTGGCGGGACCTCGGCCAGCCGGGGCATGATCGCTGGCGGCACCGTGCTGCACATGGCCGTGCAGGATGCCAGGGAGAAGCTGTTGACTGTGGCGGGTCACCTGCTGGAGTGCCCGCCGGAAAACGTGGACCTCGGCGAGGGCCGGGCCACGGACCGCAACAATCCGTCCCGCAGCGTGCCCTTCGCGCAGCTGGCCGCCGCCGCCCACAACGAGGAACTGCTGCCGCCCGGTGAGGAGCCGGGCCTGGACTTCTCCCGGTCCAACACGCTGACTCGGAGCCCGTACGCGTTCGGGTCTCACGTAGTGGTGGTTGAGGTTTCCCGGGAAAACGGCGCCATTAAGATACTTCAGTACACCGGCGTCCACGACTCTGGCAAGGTGGTCAACCCGATGCTTTACGAGGGCCAGATCCACGGCGCCATCGCCCAGGGCATCGGCCAGGCCCTGTGGGAAGGCATGGTCTACGATTCCACAGGCCAGCCCCTGAGCGGCAGCCTCATGGACTACGTGATGCCCAAGTCCATCGACCTACCCGACTTCGAGCTGGACAGCAGTTTCGAGACGCCGTCACCGATCACTGCCCTGGGAGTCAAAGGCATTGGCGAGCTGCCCACGCTGGCCGCTCCTGTCGCCATCGCCAACGCAGTGATGGACGCACTGTCCTCCGCAGGCGTCAAGCACATCGACACCCCGCTCACGCCCCAGAAGGTCTGGCAGGCCCTCCACGACGCGGGCGCTGCGTAAGAACTCAGCAGAGGGTTCTGTACCTTCTAAACAAAGAGCCCACGTCCGGACGTGGGCTCTCACTACAATCGGCAATTGAGGACACGATCAGGTCAACTCGTACTCATCCGCCAACTCGTTCAGTATATGCAGGCCCGGTTCAGCGCGGTCCACAAGCTGAGGAAACAGCTTGAACATTACCGGGTCTGTGAGCACAAAGTCCCGCAGGTTATCAAGCGCTTTCAAGTAGTCTCTGCGCTCCATTACTTGAAGTACTCCCTCCTGCAAGATGGCGGCTTTCTCAAATTGCTCCAGAATCTCCAGCAGCCTCAGGCAATACAACGAAAGGATGTCCACAACATTGTCGTGGACATCCAGAAGCATCGCCTTTTCCGCAAGCCAGTCTTGTTCCGATTCGTATCGGCTGGGTGTCATACCTCAGTCAGCCATTTCCCTTGCCTTGTCGTCTGTCGCGACTTTCACGGATACGCTTGATCAGGGTATCGATTTTGGCAGCCTTTTCGTCGGCGAGTTTCTCCAATTGCCGGATCTCTCGAGAATTCTCGTCAATCAGATAGTCAGTACGAGCATCACCGGTCTTGTTAGCCATCACTGCATCTCCTTGCGCGACACAAATGACCTTATCTTGGACAGCCGTCGGAGTCAATGATAAGAGAACCCTCTCACGGTTTTGCGATCTCACCATAAGCGGGTTCCAAGTTGCTCTCAGATGGCCCTTCTGCTCGACGGATGCCGTCTGATTAAGAAACCGTAACCTCCGCCTCCTTGTAGGCCTCCTCCACGAAGCCGGGAGTCTGCGTCCACTTGGGGTTGGCAGTGTCGCGGTGCAGCGGGATGGCGTCGCCCTCCGTGCTGTGCAGGCCCAGCGGATGGTAGACCAGCTCAATCAGGTTGCCGTCGGGGTCGGACACGTAGGTGTAATGCTCGTTGGTGTCCTCGCGTCGCCCCTGCTTCTCATCGTCGCCGCCGGTGCCCATGAACGCGCCGCCGCCGGTGCGGGAGTGGTGCACCCCCAGCCGGTCCAGGTTGGCCAGCGTGGCGTCCCAGTCATCCACCTCGACGGCGAAATGCACCCGAGGAATGAACACGACCTCGTCCACCTCGGTGGTGTGGATCTCGCCGTTGCCGATGCGGAGCTGCAGCATCCGGCGGTTCAGGGCCGGGCCCCGGTCCAGGAACTCGCACCCCAGCACCTTTTCGTACCACTCGCGGGTCTGCTCTCGGTTCGTGATCTGGATGTTCACGTGGTGAATCATGTTGACCTTGGACATGATTTTGCGCCTCCTGTCCCCTCGGAGCGATTTGCTGCGCATTATCCGCCAACAGCCGTCCACGGGCAAGCGACATCTATCCCTCCAGCGTCGCCACGCTGAACACCACGGCGAATGGATAGCAATAGATCACCACACTCTTGTGGATCGACGTGTCGACTCCCGCCGGTATCGGGTAGTTCTGGTTGCCCCGGTTGCCCTTCAGGTCGCCCAGGTCGACGAAGCCCTCCTGCTTGACCTGCTGGGACCGCTCGGGGTCGGGGTGCGTAGACAGCACCACATGTAGCGCCGGGCCGTTGGTCACGTTCAGGTCCTCCAGTCGCAGCACCTCCGAGCCGTCGGGCGTGCGATAGATGGTGGCGGTGCCGCTGCCCCGGTGGAACGCGTCGGCGTCCTTGAAACTGCCCATCGCCACCGCTTCAACCTGGTTGGCGGCCTCGGGTTGCGCCATCATCTCCGACTGCTCGATGGCTTCCTCCATCATGGCGACGCCCTCGCTGGCCATGGCGGAGGCTTCCTCCATGCTGTTGGCCTCAGCAGCATTCATCGCCATGTCCATGCCCTCCTCGAGAGTGGCACGACGGGTCGGGCTGATGACCACCATCCCGTGACCGTCGTCGGACATCAGTGCCACCGACGCGTCGATGGCGGCGGGAGCGGGCATGGTTTCCATCACCTCCGTGTCCACCTTGGAGAACCCGGACAGGACCCCCTCAACCTCCTCGCGCTCCATGCCGTCCGGTACCGTGGCGTTGACTGCGAACGGGAATTCCTCGTCCACCGTCACGTTGGTGAACAGCGGCGAACCCAGCGACCAGCCCAGCCACAGCGTGACCAATAACAATGGGACCGATACTATGCCGATGGGTTTGCGGTATCTCCAGGCCCAAAGGTGCCAACCCCGCCACCAGGCGAATGCCAGAAACGATGCGATAAGAACGAGGACCACGGCCCCGATGGCCCATCGATACGGATAGAGGTCTGCCAGTGCCCTTTCCAGATCACCAAAAGTAGCCATACTTCCTCCAATGTCCCGTCATGTTCGTCTGCCGGATTAGATATGAGGGGCGACGGGTTTAGTCACATTATAATTTGGCCGGGACTTTCATGGCCATTGTTGCGAATATAAGTTATTATCCATCTCGATTTGGGACAGTAAACTTTTCTGAGGAGGCGCGACGTGGAGCCTTCGGAAAATGGAGACAACGAAAGGCTGGTAGGAGCGTCGGTTAGACGCAAGGAGGACTACCGCCTGATCCAGGGTGAGGGCCGTTACACCGGCGACATCATGCCCACCAACGCGGCGGTGATGCTGGTGCTACGCAGTCCCCACGCCCACGCGCGCATCCGTCGTATGGACGTTGCCGCGGCGCGGGGTCTGTCGGGCGTGGTCGCCGTGGTGACAGGCGCCGAGTTCAACGCCACCTGTGTCGCGCAGCTGCCCCTCGCCGGGGTACTCGAGCACATGAAGGCCGTCAGCCGCTTCCCGATGGCGGAGGAGGTGCCCAAGTACGAGGGCGAGCCGGTGGCCGTCGTGGTGGCCGAGAACGCGTACATCGCCCGCGACGCGCTGGAACTTATCGAGGTGGACTACGAGCCGCTGCCGGCAGTGATTGACCTCGAGCGGGCACTGGAGACAGGAGCCCCGCTGGTCCACGAAGACATGGGCACCAACCTGTGCGTCAACAGTTCCCGCACCGCCGGCGACCCGGACGGGGCGTTTGCCCAGGCCGACGGCATCCTGAACCTGCGTATCGTCGAGCCGCGCCTGGTGCCCAACGCCATGGAGCCCAGGGCGGTTACCGCCACCTACGAGCGGGGTCTGGGCGAGGTCACCCTGTGGATCTCCACGCAGGGTCCTCACCTGGAGCGCAAGGCCGTGGCCGGGGTGCTCGGCCTTGCCGAGAACAAGATCCGGGTGCTTTCCCGCGACGTGGGCGGCGGGTTCGGAGCCAAGATCGACACCTACCCCGAGACCGTCATCGCCGCCGGGCTGGCCATGCAGCTGAACCGCCCCATCCGCTGGGACGGCCTGCGCGAGGAGGAATTCACCTCCACGATCCACGGGCGCGGCGAGGTGCAATACGTCGAGGCGGCCTACCGCAGCGACGGACGTCTCCTGGCTCTGCGGACGCAGTACTACACCGACCTCGGGGCCTACTCCTTCGGCGGCACCCACGGCGTGGCCGAGACTCTCACCCCCTCTGGCGCGACCGGCGCCTACACCGTGGAACACGTGCACTCGGAGGTGTTCGGCGTCTACACCAACAAGATGACCGTCGGGCCCTACCGTGGTTACGGACAGCACGCCACCGCCTACGCCGCGGAGCGCGTCATGGACGCCATCGCCGGTGCCCTGGACATGGACCCTGCAGAGGTGCGGCGGCGCAACCTCATCCCCGCCGAGGCCTTCCCCTACCGTGCGCCCACGGGGCGGCTGCACGACAGCGGCGACTACATCCTGGCGCTGGACCGGGTGCTGGAGCTGGCCGGCTACCAGGACCTGCGCCAACGCCAGGCGGAAGAACGCGAGAGCGGACAACTGCTGGGCATTGGTATCGCCACCACTGTCGACGCCTCGGGATTCGGTCCTGCGGGCACCTTCAGCGTCAGGCCCGGCTATGAGACCTCCCTCGTGCGGGTCGATCAATCGGGCTCGGTGACGGTGTACACAGGGTCGTCGCCCCACGGCCAGGGCCATGAGACGACCTTCGCCCAGATAGCCGCCGACGAGCTGTCGGTGGCGCTGGAGGATGTGAGCGTCATCTACGGCGACACCCACCTGATCGCCTCGGGCACTGGCACCAGGGCCAGCCGCTCCATCGTCGTGGGAGGCTCGGCCGTGGTAACGGCTAGCCGGAGGGTCAAGGAGAACGCGCTGCAACTGGCCGCCGCACTGCTACGCACCGAGCCGGAGTTCGTTCAGCTGCGGCGGGGCGGGTTCTTCGCCGAGGACATCCCCGACCGCTTCGTCACGTGGCGCGACGTTGCCGCTTACTCATTCGGCCCGCAGCCGGTTCCGGAGGGCGTCGACCGCGGCCTGGAGGCCAGCGTTTTCTGGGAGCCCGACAGCTACACGTTTCCGTTCACCGCCAACGTGGCGGTGGTGCGGGTGGACCCCGACAACGGCGCTGTGCAGGTCGAGAGTTTCTACTCGGTCAACGATTTCGGCATCATAGTCAACCCAATGGTCGTGCACGGACAGGTGCACGGCGGACTGGCCCAGGGCATCGGCGCGGCCCTGATGGAGGAAGCAGTGTGGGACGCCAGTGGGCCGCTGCTGACCGGCAGTTTCATGGACTACGCCATGCCGCTGGCCAAGCACCTGCCCGACTTCACCGTCGAGTTCATGGAAACGCCCAGCCCCTACAACCCGCTGGGCGTCAAGGGAATGGGCGAGACGCCCACCATCGCCGCCGTGCCGGCGATCGTCAACGCCGTCGCCGATGCGCTGTCCCGAACCGGCGTATCGGCACCGCTGGACATCCCGCTCAAGCCGGAACGCGTGTGGAGCGCTATCCGGGAGCAGGGCTGATCTCGACATTGCACTAAGGGAAAGAAATAGTACTTTGGGACCTATGAGTCAATCCAGCCAAAAAACGGATTGACATTCTCCTGACGGTCTGGAATTCTGTGGTTGTGGTTCAGGTATATCGTTACGGACTCCCTGCAGGACAAGATTGCGGGGCCAGGCCGTACCCCAGGTAGTTCAAAGGATGTGACAGTCAATCGGCCGCCCCGCCAGTCATCTTCCACAAATTCAGACTGACCGGGTAGGAGCAAGCGATGTTTGTTGCACCGCTGCTTTTAAGTGCAAAGGCCCTATGGTCACTGCTGGTTGCCGCTTCCCTGATCTGGAGCGGTATTGACTTGGCTGCTATCCCTTCGGGGGACGACTCAGCACTTTCCGACGCCGCCAACTCGGTGGAGGTTCTCAAATTGGCTGAGGACCTTGAGGACCAGGCTGCTCAACCCCGGTCATTGGCCAGCGGCGCGCCTCCCCTCATATCCCGAGCCATCAACGACGTAGCTGGGTATTTCGACCCCGATGCTGAATACAGCATCCTGACTCGGTATGGGAGCGCGACGGAAATCGCCCTGGCCGACTTTCTCGCTGACGGAATTTCCGGTGTAACGTTCAGCTTCGTTTCGTGCGACGAATCGCGTTCCGACTACTACCGGTCCGTAGCAGTTCAGGACGGCAAGCTGAAACTGGAATCCAACACCCTCGGCCATGTGCATGGGTCGAACGCCCAGACCGAAACAGTATGCACGGTATCGGCCACCGGGAGTGATGGGGACCTGAATCAGGACTTCAGCCTGTACACGGTGTCTGACCGTACTCCTTCCGCCCTGCCTGCCGGAGCCCTCACCGTGGCCCAGGTGCGCGCGGACGAGATAGACATCCAGGTCGATATGCCCGGAAATTCACTCGGCTATCTCAGGCTCGGCTGGAGAGTATCCGGGAGTCAGCCCAGCTTCGCCGTTGCTCACGGGGTCACTGATGACACGGTTCTGACTATCTCCGGACTACAGGTGGATTCCAGCTACGAGATTCGTGCCTACCTGATGACGGCGCAGGCTTTTGATCTCTACCGGTCGTCCAACACCGGCGCTGCAGGGACCCTGATAGCGGAGGGAAATCCGGCCTCCAAGTGGATTTCGAACCTGACCGGATCAGGGTTGGGGAAGAGTGAGTCCATTACCCAGTCAACGCTGCCGTCCCCACCGCCGACACCGGATCCGGTGCCCGATGAAACCCCGGAGGCAACCCTGGCGCCAACGTCCCGTCCAACTCCGGACGTAGACGATGAGGACGACGATGACGACCAGAATACCCCGACGCAGACGCCCACCGACGGGATAGACACCCCGACGCCCACCGATAATGATGGGACGGACTCTGACGGGGTGGATACTACTGCTCTCAGGGCAGTCGATGTGACGGACAACGACGGAACTGACTCTGACGGCATAGATACCCCCACGCCGACAGATAATGACGGGACTGACTCCGATGGGGTGGATACTACTGCCCTGAGGGCGGTCGATGTGACGGACAACGACGGTACTGACTCTGACGGGATAGACACACCGACGCCGACGGACAACGATGGCACTGACTCTGACGGCATCGACACGCCCACGCCGACGGACAATGACGGAACGGACTCTGACGGGATAGACACGCCGACGCCGACGGACAACGACGGAACGGACTCTGACGGGATAGACACACCGACGCCGACGGACAATGACGGCACTGACTCTGACGGGATTGACACGCCGACGCCGACCGACAACGATGGAACGGACTCTGACGGGATAGACACGCCGACGCCGGTCTCTCCTGAGACGCCGACGCCGGTCTCTCCTGAGACGCCGACGCCGGTCACCCCTGACACGCCGACGCCGGTCTCCCCTGAGACGCCGACGCCGGTCTCTCCCGAGACGCCGACGCCGGTCACCCCTGACACGCCGACGCCGGTCACCCCTGAGACGCCGACGCCGGTCACCCCTGACACGCCGACGCCGGTCACCCCTGACACGCCGACGCCGGTCACCCCTGACACGCCGACGCCGTCCACGGTCACCCCGGGTACAGGCTCGGACGTCAGCAGCTAGCCATGAACGTCGCCTCCACCGAAATCTCCATCCACCCCGCAATGGAATTCCCGGCAGATAATGACCTGCCTGATTTGCCAGGGCTCTTTGATGGAGAATGGGTCTGGCAAAAGTACTGCGGTAAGTTTGGAGAGCAGGAGGTCCATCCCGGCAGGTTGTTGATCCAGGGAGTTAGCCACACACAGGGTAGGGAGGCCGTCGTAACCTACGAGGCAGAATGGCCAGACGACGCGTACCTGCCCAACGACAGGTTTACTGTCTATCTGGGGCCGGCGAACCGCCTGCGCATATCCCGCTTTCCGGACGATGACTACCTGCCAGGTCTCGGCGAAGCCTGCGACCCGGAGTCTGCGCAACGGCTGGTCAGCAAGCACGTGATGTCGATATCACCCCGGAGAATGCGAGTCCAGGTAATACGCTACCGCCCCCGCAGCCATGCCGTACTGCGGCACCGGATGGGCAGGTCGAGACTCTACGTCCGGGTGGTGCGGCCATCAACGGTCCCAGCAATTCTCCAGTCCGCAGAACTGATAGGGGGATCCGATTTTGCCGTACCCCGGCTGGCGGGCCTGTGGCAAGAGGGTGGCGTCCTGTGGTTCTCGGAGATCCCCGGAACGAATCTGAGACGGCTGGTAAGGAGGGGCGAGCAACCAGCGCCGGGATTGATCCTCGACGCATTGGAAAGCCTGTGGGCC
Source organism: Dehalococcoidia bacterium (assembly GCA_963664175.2). Lineage (GTDB taxonomy): Bacteria > Chloroflexota > Dehalococcoidia > Lucifugimonadales > UBA3495 > VXOI01. The sequence continues at coordinate 295,388 of CAXXOI010000034.1, read as the reverse complement.
GTGCCGGAAGAGGATTCCGGCAGCGTGCCGTTTGACCTGCCAGGGGCATACCGGAGAGCAAAGGCGATTCTCAGTCACTCCGTCCGGGAAGATTGCGGCGGGTTGCAGGAGTACAGGAGATCAGTCCAGGCCCTTGACCCGTTCGTTGAGTCCTGGCGGGCCACTGGCACCGCCCACAACGACTTTTACGACGACCAGATGGTGGTCTTGCCGGACGGTAGGATTTGCCTCGTGGACATCGAGGGAGTCGGGCCTGGAGAACCGATGCTGGACGTCGGTAATTTCCTGGCCCACCTGAATTGGGCTTCCCAGGTCAGCAGGAGGGGATCCAGTTTCGGCGACTACCATCACGCCTTTCGTGACGCCTCTCTTGAACGTTTCGGATGGACGGTGGAGGAGTTGGACCTGAGAGAGGCGGTCTGCCTGTTCCGGATCTGCACCAACGCGGTGCGACACCCCCGCGAGGACTGGGAGGAGAGGCTGGTCACTGGCCTGTCTGTAGTGAATGAGATCCTGGCGTGACTGTGATGCTATCGGTCACTTCAGCCATGATGCCGGATGTCGATGCCGTCCTGAGTTCCCGGTCCGGATGTACTGCGGACCACCTGCGATACCGCCCGTTACTCCCCAGTGAGCCAAGCGCCAGCGAGAGCCGCAGACGTTTCATGCTCCGCCCCTCTCCTCACTCCGCCCTGGCCACCCGGCGCAGGAAGGTGCTGAGCAGGTCGACTCCGGCCACCAGCAGCAGGTACCAAATGATCAGCAGCGTCACGTCGGTGTAGTGGAACCAGCTTAGTCGGAGCGTGAACTCCCGTCCCAGGCCGCCGGCGCTGACGAATCCCACCACCACCGTCGTCCGGATGATCACCTCCCAGCGGTACAGCAGGTAGGTGATGAACTGCGGAATGGCTTGGGGCAGGATGGCGTAGAGCAGCACCTGCATATTCCCGGCGCCGCTGGCCCGCAGCGCCCGTGCCGGTGCCGGGTCCAGGTTCTCCACCACCTCGGCGGTCAGCCGCCCCACGATCCCGTAGTTGTGCAGTCCCAGCGCGACGGCCCCCGGCAGGATGCCTGGTGACAGAAAGAACACGATGATCATGGCCAGCACCAGCTCCGGCACGCCCCGGGAGAAGGTGTAGGAGCCGCGGGTCAGGTGATAGGCCGCCCGTCCGATGTAGGAGGGCCGCCCGCCCAGCGTTCCGTCGCTAACATTCCGGGCAGCCATCAGCAGCGTGGCAAAGGCGCCCACGCCGGCAATGCCGATGGCCAGGAGGCTCATCGCCAGCGTTTCCGCCGCCAGCCTCCCGGTCTCCAGCCACCTGCCCGCCTGGGCGTATGCCGGAGTACCGTCCGAGTTCAGCCCGAGCAGCGACTCCAGGAAGCGGACCCCGTTGCCCCATGAACCCGGCGCGAACAGACCGGAGAAGCCATCTGCGTCTCCGAAGACGATGAACGCCCACGACGCGGCGGCCAGCAGCATGAACGCATAGAGAGACGCCTTGGCGAACGTCATCCTGCGCCGCCCGCGGTGTGGCGCTGCTGTTGCCCGACCGAAAGTCACGAGACCAGGCTCCGCCGCACGTAGGTGCTCCACATGTCCACCACCACGATGATCCCCACCAGGAAAATCAGCAGCGTCCAGACCTGGCTGAACAGCAGATCGTGCATTGAAAGCTGGATCTGGTATCCCAGTCCCTGGATTCCCACAAAACTCAGGATGGCGGCCGACCGGATGCCGCACTCCAGTCGGTAAAAGGTGTAGCTCAGGATGTCGGGCATCGCCATCTGGAAATGTCCGTACATCAGGGCGGCAAGCGGCGGCGCCCCCGAGGCCCGCAGCGCCCGCAGCGGCGGCTGCGGAACATCCTGGATCAGCTCCGCGTATATTCGCCCGAGGATACCCGCGTAGGGGATGGCCAGCGCCAGTATCCCTGCCATGGGCGACAGCCCCACGGACGCCACCAGCAGCACGGCCCACACAAGCTCGTGTACCGACCGCATTCCCGCCAGGAGGGCCCGGGAACCGACCATCAGCGGACGTCGCCACGGAGACTCCTCCGGGAGTGCTGTCCCCGAGGCGACCGCCCCCAGGGGCAGCCCGATGGCCACGGCCAGGGTCAATCCCGCAACCGCGTAGGCGATGGTGTACCAGCTTGCCTCGACCGCGATGCCCAGGAATTCGGGCGTCAGGTCGGGTGGGAACAGGGCGGCAAGGAACCGCAGCGCGGAGGCTCCTCCTCCGGAGTGGAACAACGGAGCGTCCCAGTCAATGTTGGTCAGGCTCCAGCCCAGCGCGGCCAGCAGCGCGAGGGTCAGCAGCAGTCGGCTCTCCAACAGGCTCGACAGCCAGTTGCGCCCTCGAAAGGGGAGGGAGGGAATGGGCCTCAGCGGAAGGCCCCCGGTGGGGGCAACCTGCTATGGTGAGACGGACCGACGGGCTCAGGGATAGGCGTCGCGTCCTGTTCGGGCGTTTCCGATAGGGGCGTTTCCAGGTGGTAGAGATCGTCCATTGTGGACTTGGTTACGGATTCGGCAGGCAGGTCGAAGGCCAGCTGACCCGCCCTCAGCCCGATGACGCGGGTGCAGAACCGCCGGATCAGTTCCGGCGAATGCAGGCTCACGACCAGGGCCCGCCCGTCGTCCTCCGTCAGCCCGGTCAGCAGGCGCAGCATCTCCTCGGCCATGGCCGGGTCCAGGGATGCCACCGGCTCGTCGGCCAGCACCACCCGGGGCGACTGCACAATCAGCCGGGCGATTGCCGCCCGCTGCTGCTCGCCGCCGGACAGGTGGGACGTACGTTCCCAGGCCTTGTCGCCGATGCCCATGCGTTCCAGGGCACTCTCCGCCATCCCGCGGTCCTGGGGCCACACCAGCGACGCGGCGGAGCGCAGCAGGCCCCACTGCCCCAGCCGTCCCGCCAGCACGTTGTGCAGCACTGGAAGGTGGGGCACCAGGTCGTACTGCTGGTGGATTATCCCGACGAGGGTCGACAGATCGCGGCCGGGCTTCACTTTCGCCAGGTCCCTTCCGCCGATGGCCAGGGTGCCGGTGTCCGGTTGCAGGATCCCTGCCAGCAGGTACAGCAGCGTCGTCTTGCCGCTCCCGCTGGGGCCAGCCAGCGCCACTCGCTCCCCGGGCCGGACGGAAAAGCTCAGCGGCGAGAGAGCCGGCACGTCTGAGTAGCTCTTGCTGACCCCGGCCACCGTGACCAGCGGCTGTGGTTGAGCGGCCACGCTCATTTGATGATTTCCAGTTCTCGGGCTACGTCCTCGATGGCCTGGTAGTTATCGTTGCTGGTGGGAATGAATTTGCTGGTGCTGAACAGTTCCAGGATTTCCCCGTGCTCATACGGATCCAGATCCAGCAGCGCCTGCTTGAGTTTGTCGGTGAAATCCTCCCCGTATATCTCGTCGAGGTTGCCCTGCACCGTCCAGTTGTAGTCGTAATAGGCGGGAGTGATGTGGAACTCCTTGACCTTGCCGGTGTCCACATTGTTCTCCCGCACCGCCCGGTCCCAGACGTCCTCGTTGAGCGCTCCAAGGTCGAAGGCGCCGCTCTCCACCAGCTGCCAGGTGGTGTCGTGGGAACCGGAGAAGTTGGGTTCCTGCCGGAAGTCGCTGGCAGCGTCGATTCCCGCCTGCTTCAGGAAGTACCGGGGCATCAGGTGGCCGGACGTGGAGTTGGGACTGCCGAAGGTGATGCTGAGCTCCCCTGCCTGGGCATTCACATCGTCCAGCGACTCCAGGTCCAGGTCGGCGCGGGCAACGAACTTCGAGTGAAAGGCGGCGTCGTTTTCCCGTTGGGCGATGGCCTCAGCCCCCGGTTTCTGCAGCCGGGCCTGCACGCCGGTCAGTCCGCCGAAGAAGGCTAGTTGCAGTTGGTCCTGGGAGAATGCGGTGACCACGGCGGCGTAGTCCACGCTGGGAACGAACTCCACTGGAACCCCCAGCGTGTCGGACAGGTACCCGGAGAAGGACTCGTAGCGGCGGGCCAGACGGGCGGTGTCCTGGTCGGGGATGCCGCCGACCTTCAGCACTGGCGCATCCTCGTCCGGGGAATCGGAGCAGGCCGCCAGGCCGAGCATCAGGGACAATGCGGCGAGGATGGCGATAAGAGGCAATAGCCGGCATATGTTCATACAAGACCCCATGCGATGATTTCAGGCAGTCGAAGGTGCGGGCTACAGGGCGCCAGGGTATTCCGACGGAATACCTGGAACGTGACTGCCGGGGGTCTTGAGAAATGACCGCTAGAGCGGGTGCGCTAGCGTCTGATCAGCCCTTGGGACCGCCCGTCAGTACAGGCCCCGTGGTCCCGGGCTCAAGTGAATCCGGCGCAGAGGATGCGCAGGGAGGGGATGGAAGGGAGTGATGTAACACTGATGGTCAACACGTGGCCAAGTCTAGACCGGCACAAAATGGCTGTCAACCTGGAATGCAGCGGGCGCCGAGCCCTTCAATTGTTTCCTCTCCCTCCGGTAGAGGGTTAGGGTGAGGGCGTTCTCTTATCGATTGCAAAGCTGCCGATTCGCATGACTTCACCCCACAGGGCTATCGAACTAGGAAAGCCCAGTGACATTTCAGTCTTGCCAAGCCCCATGACGCGTCTCTACGCTTGGGCGAGACTGATTCGCCGTTTCCGAACTGGCGCATCAACCATCTGTCTAAATCCGGCTGGCCCCCCCGGAATGCGAGTGAATGCGAGAAAATGAGAGGAAAAACAATAATATATGCCTGCCCACCCTGTGAGAACGGTAACGGCGGATGCCGGGATGCTGGATGCGATAGCCTTGTCCACCTCCAACCCCGTCCTCCTGTTCAGGCAAGGGAGAATTAAAACACCCTGGCTGCGAGGAAGTTCAAATGGACTCCGAATACACAACCTCATTGTCAACTTTCGGGCCTTCGAGATCGGGGCCCGAATCCCCCCGTGCAGGCCAAGAGATGAAGGACTCCCCTGGGGGAGTCCTTCGAGAATACGTGGGAAAAGACCCGGATAAGCATCCGGGCAGCGTGTGTTACCGATTGACCATGTCGTAACTGCGGAGCAGCTTGCCGGGGGTGGCCCCGGTGCATACGGTGCCCTCGGTGAAGGTGACCTCACCGTTGACGATGGTGAACCGGATTCCCTTGGCCTTCTGGATGATGCGCCGCTCGCCGCCGGGGAAGTCGGTGTCGTAGACCGGGCTGTCGAACTGCAGGCCCAATGCGTCCAGATCGTAGACCATGATGTCGGCCGCGAATCCTTCCTTGATGATGCCGCGGTCTGTGAAACCGGCTATGGAGGCCGGCAGGCTGCTCATCTTGTAGTGGGCCTTCTCCAGGCTCATCATGCCCTGGTCCCTGACCCGGTCGGCAATCATGTTGACCGGCCAGGAGCCGAGGGTCTGGTAGCGGGTATGGGCGCCGCCGTCCGACACGCACGGGTGAGTGTACGGGTGGTTCAGGATCTCCGACACCGCCGTCCTGTCGGTTCCCTGAGCCGAGTCGAAAGTGAACTCGGTGCGCAGCCCCTCGTCGATGGCGAGATCGAGCATGGCGTCCATGGGATGCTTGCCCATCATCTCGGCCAGCTCGGCGATGTTCTTGCCCTCATACTTCAGGTTGCGGTCCTCCCGGACTTCGACCACCCGCATCTTGGACCACTCGGAGGCCGCGTCGGCAGCGCCACCCGCACCGGCGTAGGCGCCCACGTCCTGCCGCATCTTGTCCCGGTTCTCCGGGATGCTCAACTTGGCGATCCGCTCCTCGGGGGTGCCGACAAACGGGTCAATCCAGTTGGGCATTGCGTCGAAGCCGTTGTATTCCGCCAGTTCGAACACCGGCGAAGGGGAATAGGACGTCGTCTGGGCGAACATCGGCGCGCCCTCTTGCCGGGCCCTCTCTAGGAACGCCAGCTGCTCCTTGTAGCGGCCGGGAGCGTTCTCGTTGAAGGACACCGCGCCCCATTGTATGGGCCGGCCCGAGGCCAGGGTCATCTCAATGAGGAAATCCTCGCGCCCACGGCCCGGGGCGTCGCCTTCCACCGCGTCCATGAGAATGGCCGACTGGCCGGTTACGGCGGCCACCACCGCGCCGGGGTCGCCGCCGCCGATCAGGTCCGGCTCGCCGGGGGGCAGCGGACGCTCGGCAGGGCCGCGGGTCCAGCCGATGTGCCCCACGCCGAACTCGTTCAGCACCTTGGCCAGCGCCAGGAACTCGTCATTGTGGGCGACCTGGCTGGGGATGAAGCGCCCGTCGTCGGGGCGGTTGGCCAGGGTCTTCATGGCCGACCAGCCGAAGGCCCCGGCGCGCATGGCCTCGCGCTGAAGCTCCTCCATTTCCCGGATCTGCTCATCGGAGGCCCGGACCACCGTGCGAGATTCTTCCAGCCCCATTACGTACATCCGCAGGGTGTTGAACGGCACCAGCGCCCCCACGTTTACCCCGAGGGGATGGCTGTCCAGGCTGTCCATCCACTGTGGAAACGTCTCCCAGTCCCAGCGGAGGCCCAGTTCCATGGTCCGAAGGGGAATTGCCTCAATCCTGGTCATCAGGCGCATTGCCGCGTCGCGGTCCTCGGGCTTGCATGGAGCGAAACCGAAGCCGCACTGGCCTATGGTCACCGAGGTGACGCCGTGCCAGCCGGACATGGTGGCGTAGGGTTCCCAGTTGAGCTGCAGGTCGTAGTGAGTGTGCAGGTCAATCGCTCCTGGGGCGACAATGCAGCCCGTAGCGTCCAGCTCCTCGGTCGCCGAGCCCCGGATGTTGCCGCTGATCATGGCGATCTTGCCGTTCTTTATGGCAATGTCGCCCCGGAATGCCGGAGTCCCTCCCGTGCCATCGACAATCGTACCGTTACGAATAATTTTGTCGAAATCCGCCATATCTCCCCTTTTGCTTTGTAGCGTTTGGCAACTGAGTCCACGATATATTTTTGCATTCCAGCCGTCAAGAGTTCAGGACGCGTTCTCGAGAGGGCGGTCATGCGGCGAGCTGAATCCGGAAAGCCCCTGCTCCGATGGGAAACCTGACGGCGGAGCATCGGGAGGAGTGGACCAGACGCGGTCCGGGTCGTGTCTGGGAAACACGTACAGCAACCGGGCAGGCGCGTCCGATCGGTTCAGGAATCCATGCACCGACCCTGCCGGGGCAAGCACCAGGTCGCCGGCCTCAAGGGTCATTCGCTGCGAACCGAGCTGGGCCTCCAGGGTTCCCTCCAACAGCACCATTGCCTCCTCGGTATTGGTGTGGGCGTGCCGGGGTACGCGGGTCATGGGAGCGATGGTCAGCTCTCCCACTCGCAGCGCATCGCTGCCGTGAGCGGCGTCCACGATGCCGTAGGATTCCAGCCCCGCCGAGATTCCCTCATTCCTGTTGCGGTCACTTGTCCTGATGATGGGCATGACGCCTCCTGTTTGTGTTGGATGATTGTTTGAGGAAACACCTATTGCCTCGCGGAGATGCTTCCTCCGCGAGGTGATGGATGGTGGAGAGGGGAATACCGGAGGAACGGGCCGGCTAATCCAGCCAACGGACGAAGTTCGAGACCGGGCTGCGCTGCGAGGGGGGATCCTCGGCCGGGTAGCCGATGGAGAGCATGGTTGCCAGTGCCCAGTCGTCCTCTGCGCCCAACGTCCTGCCGAGATCCGGGTGGCGCGTTGGACCGCCGGTCTCCCAGGTCACCGCCAGGCCCTCGGCCACGCCGGCCAGGGCCATGTTCTGGGCGGCGCAGCACACCGACGCGTAATTCTCGCGGGTGCCCTCCTCGTCGCGGCCGGGGGTGGAGTACATGAAAATAACCACTGGCGTGTTCAGCAGCGAGTCGCGGGTGGCCTCGGCCCGCTGGGCGTTGCCGCTGCGCTGCAGCGCGAAGTCGTGGGCCATCCCGGCGAGCTGTTCCAGGGCGGCGCTGCCCTTCTCCAGAATGAAGAACCGCCACGGCTCGGTGAGGCGGTGGTTGGGAGCCCAGACGGCGGTTTCCAGCATGCGGTCCAGCGCATCCCTGGGCACTGGCTGGTCCTTGAACTCCCAGGCCATTCGACGGCGATAGAGCGCCTCGTAGACGCTGACGCCAGTCTCCGGAACGGTGCAGTCCGCGGGCGCCAATTTTTCCGTTCGGCCGGATTCACTGGACATATCGACCTCCTATTGTGTGGTGGCCGTATCGGCCAGTTCCTCTGTGCTATCAAGCACAGTCCCGAAAGAATTCTGGCCGGTCCCATTGAACATGGACCGGCCAGTCCGATTGCCAGTTGCTGAAAGGCAGTCCTCTTTGAGGAACCGCCATCCGGCGGAGGAGGAAGAACGTCTAGTTCAGGCCGAACTGCTCCCTGGCGTTTCCTCCCATCATCCGTGCGATGAGTTGCTGGTCCACTTTCGCCTGTTCCAGCATCCCGATGGCATCCCAGGCGCTGGTGGTGTCGTGGTGCGGGTAGCGGGAGCCCCAGACCACCTTCTTGTCGAAGGAATAAGGCAGTTCCTGGATCATTCGCTCTTCGGCGTCGAATCCCATCATCACGTGCCCATCCTCCCACGTCTCCTCCGGCTCGGTGCTGACCGGATAGTAATGCTGGAGTGGGATGACCCGGGTGGATGCCTCCATCTTTTCCAGCACCTCATCCATCCACGAGGCCTTGCCATGGGCCATCACCACTTTCATGTCCGGGAACCGCTCCATCACTGTATAGCCGATCAGGGTAGAGGCGACGAACAGGTGGTTGTCCAGCCAATGCGACAGCAGCGGCGCGAGGGGATGGCCCAGCGGGACCATCCCGGATGCAGGAGAAACGCGGTTGCGGTCATCGGTGCTGCCGCCGGAGAAGGCCCCGCCACCGCCGCCGCCGAGAGCGGGCGTCTGGGTCAGGCGCCCCTTGACCTTCTCGATGAACGGGCCGTGGGAGGTCCACTCCGGGTTCCACAGGCCGGCGGTGGGGTGCACCGCAGCGGTCAGGCCCAGGCTCTCCAACTCCGCCCAGAGAGGGTCGTAGTACGGGTGAGTGAAGTAGTGTCCCTCTAGGAACATGGGGCGGATGAATGCCGCCCTGAAACAGCGGAGTTGGGCCACACGATTCAGTTCCGCCAGGGCAAAGTCCATGTTGCCCAGGGGCACCATGGCGGCGGCGAACAGGCGGTCCGGGCCTGCGCTGCAAAAGTCCGCCATCCAGTTGTTGTAAGCCCGGGCCAGCGCGTGGGAAACGTCCGGGTCCTCCACCAAGTGGAAGCCCTCGGCGAACCAGGTCGGGTAGAGGAGGGCCCGGTCGATGCCCATGGCATCCATGTCTCTCAGCCTGGCCTGCGGGTCCGCGGCGCCCTCCGTCATGGGGTGCCGGGTGTCCGGGTCAAGATCGCCGACGTCGTCCCAGGTCATGCCCGGCTTCCAGATGGCGTGCCGGGGGATGTTGGGGTTGCCCTCATCCCGGAACACCTGTCCGTTGATCTTCAGGTAGGAGTCGAACCTGCCCTCCTCCCGCCAAAGAGCGTTCTTGCCCAGAACCCGGTATTCCGGGTCCAGGTATTTCTCCCACACCTCTCGGGGCTCCACCACGTGGGAGTCGCTGTCGAAGACCTCGAAGTCTTTGCTGGTAGTCATCTCGCCTGTCCAACCGTAGCTTGGGCTAGTAGCTTTTCACCGACGATTCGGGCTTGAGGGCTTCGGCGATTTCAGCGTCGTCCGGCCACCAGTCGGGGCGCTGCAGCTCGGTAACGCGGTCGCGGATGATGGTCTTGGGCGCCTTGATGTTGTACAGCCTGCGGGCGTTCTCCCCGAGGAACCGGGCCTGGTCATCGATGGGCAGCTCGCATTCCTCCATGGTCTCGATGGCCCGCCAGACGTCGTCCCCGTCGTGATGGTACACGTCGGACGCCCACGCCAGTATGTCGCGGTAGAAGTCCGGCAGGCGGGAAGGCGGGGCCTCGTCGCCCTCGAAACCGGTGACGCAGTGCTGGAAGAATGTCTCGCTGGGTAGCTGCTTCAGCGGTGGAAGCCTGCGGTCGTTGCGGTAGAGCCGGTAGGTCTTGTCGCACTCGTCCAGCAGGAAGCTCAGCCAGGTGGAGGACGCCTCGAACACCGCCGCCTTTATCCTGGGGTGGCGTTCGAAGAACCCGGACATCAGCACCATGGACACCCACAGCGCCGCCTCGGCCTGGAAGTTCTGCACGTTGGACAGGAAGGTGTGGGGCAGTCCGGAGGTGGAGATGGTCTTCCTGACCAGCTCGGCCCCGGAATACTGGTCGGCGTAACCCGGCGGCTTGGCCAGTCCGGTGGCCGGGAAGGGGTGCATGCCATAGACCATCCCGGTGTCCTCCAGGGCGTTCCAAACCGATTCGTACTTGGGCTGAATCGGGTAGTTGCCCATGGCGTCCATTGGGCGGATCAGGGCGACGCGGCAGCCCTTTTCGGCGACGCGATACACCTCTTCGATAGCGTACTGGGGGCTCTGCATTGGGATCAGCGCGGCGAAGAACAGCCGTTCCGGGTCCTCCAGCGTGTAGTCGTGGGCCCAGTCGTTGTAGGCCTTGCACGCGGCCCTGGCGCCCAGTGCATTCTGCAGCCACGGATAGGTGTCGATACTGGTGGGTATGATCATCACCTGATCGATGCCCTGGATGTCCATGTCCCGCAGGCGCGGTCCCGGCTCGTCGGCCCCCGGGTGGGCCAGGTAGTCCGACTGCTCCTGGGTCAGGGCGGTGTCTGCGTTGAGGTTGCGGACGTTCAGGGCCCGCTGGATGTCGTGCTTCAGCCCGGGGCCGGCCAGCCTGACGATGTCGATCATGCCGGGGCCGGTCTTGGGAGTCGGCGAGAAGCTGTTGATGTCGGCCTTGCCGTTGACCAGCAGCTGGTCAGTTTCGGAGTCGTACCACATGGTGGCCTTCAGGGCATCCAGTTCATCCCTGGTAAGGTTGTCTGCGGCCCGCTCCCACACCCTGGCCGGCTCCACGATATGGGCGTCGCAATCGAAGGTGGGGAAATCCTTGGTCATCGGCCTGAATCTCTGGACTGGCAATGCTGCCTCCACTTTTGGCAATACGTTCGGAAACATTGGGACGATTTTGTGGCTAATCTAGCAACGGGCTATCCCATTGTCAACGCACCTGCGGGTTGCATGATGCTGAATCGTAACCCTAGAATCGCGGTGATAGCCTCCAGAAATCAACAGGAGCGGTAGTGCGATGGAATATCGAAGATTTGGGCCCACGGACATGACGGTTTCCGCCATCGGATTCGGTTGCTGGGAGATGGGAGGCACCTACGGCGACGTCACGGAAACCGAAGTCGCCGCCGCCGTCAACCGCGCCATCGACCTCGGCATCAACTGCTTCGACACGGCACCGGCCTATGGAGGAGGCGAGTCGGAGCTCCTGCTGGGCCGGGCGCTGGGCCCGAGGCGGAAGGACGTGATTGTGGTCACCAAGTGCGGCGTGGGCTATGCGGACCGGCCCAAGGGCCGCGACAGCCGCATGACATCCATCCTTTCCTCAGTGGAGCAGAGCCTGCAGAACATGAGCACGGACTATGTCGACGTGTTGCTCATCCACTGGCCCGACGTCAACACCCCCTTTGACGAGACCATGCACGCCCTTGACCGGCTGGTGGAAGATGGAAAGGTCCGCGCTGTCGGCGTCTCCAACTTCACCCTGGACCAGATCAGGGAGTGCGAGGAGACTCGCGGCATCGACATCGTGCAGTACGGCCTCAATATGTTCGACCGTCGGATGGAGCAGGAAATCTTCCCCTACTGCCTGGAGCGGGGAACGGGAGTCATGACGTACGGCCCGCTGGCCTTCGGGCTGCTGACCGGCACGCTGACGGCGGACACCACCTTCGGCGGCAACGACTGGCGCTCCACCGGAGGCCGACCCGGCTGGAACGTGGGCGTGTTCGCCGAGGAGCACTTCCAGCGAAACCTGCAGGTCGTGGAGGAACTGAAGCCCATCGCCGCAGCACGGGCCAAGGGGATGCCTCACCTGGCGTTACGATGGGTGCTGTCCAACCCGGCCGTGAGCTGCGCGCTGGTCGGCATGCGCACCGTGCAGGAGGTGGAGGACAACGTCGCGGGGCTGGAGTGGGCCCTGTCGGGAGCGGACATGGCGCAGATTGATGACGTGTTCGCCCGTTACGGCGTGGACACACACCCTGACATCGTGATTGACCCGCCTGAATAGACGGCTGTCCTATCTGGCGTGGCACAAGGTCATGTTACGAGGCATGGTCGTGAAATAGCCATGGCTGTTTGACCAGCGAAATACAATGTCGCCACAAGTAACACAATTAAGGAGGCCGAAATGGCCAGGACCCCCACAGTTACCAGGGATTCAGTGCCCGAGCGGGAACGCGCTGCCTTCGATGCCTTTGTGGCCGCACGTGGAGAGATACCAACCACCGGACCCGGGTCGGTGATGCTCAACGCACCGGAGGCCGCCCAACGGGCCCTCGGCCTGGCCGCCTACCTTCGCACCGAGACGTCGCTATCGCCGCGCATCCGGGAGCTGGCCATGCTGCTGGCAGCCCGGGAGAACGATTGCCAGTTCATCTGGAACGCCCACGCGCCGCCTGCCCGGAGGGAGGGCCTGCGCGACGAACTGGTAGATGCCCTCCGCGATCGCAGGGACCTGCCCAACCCGTCCGCCGACGAGCAGGCGGTTGTCAACTTCGGGCGCGAGTTCTTTCGCACACGGCGGGTAAGCCAGGAGTCCTTCGATGCCGTGGTGGCCCACTTTGGAGTGAACGGCGCCACGGAACTGGCCACGCTGATGGGCTGCTACGCCATGCTGGCGTTCAACGTGAACGCCTTCGGCGTTGAGCTGCCGGAGGGCCACACCGAGGCGGCGTTGCCGATTTAGCGCCTCAGATGAAATAGACAACTGCGGGTCTGTGGGTGTAGAAGTTCAGGCCCGTGGGTCCACCGCTATCGATATTCAGCCAGTCAGTCCGTTGGTGGTGAGCTTGTCGAACCACCAACGGACGGCCCGTCGACAAGCTCAGGGCCAGCGCATAAATGTAAGGCAGAACGGCCCGGAAACACCAACGAGGAAGTAGACCGATGGTCCTCGGAAAGTTGAAAAACAAGGTGCTGTCAGGCTATCCCGGCGGCTACAGGCACATGCGGCGGGGGACGCAGCCCGTCGACAGTCCGCCGCCTTTCCAGGTTCCCGAAGACCCCCTCGACCGCCGCAGCCGCATACCGCCCACCGGCTACCGCGAATACTGGTACCCGGCGTTACCTGTCAAGGACGTGAAACGCGACAAGCCGGAAGTCCTGCGGATGCTGGGCACAGACCTCGTATTCTTCCGGGACAAGGACGGGGAGGTGCAGGCACTGGAGGACCGGTGTCCGCACCGCTCGGTGTACCTGTCAATGGGCCGCTGCTACTTCAAGGGATTCCTGACCTGCCCGTACCACGGCGCCACATTCGATGGCGAAGGCAACTGCGTCGCATTCCTAACCGAGGGCCCCGACTCCAAGATGGTCGGGGCGCCCGGCATGCAGGCCCGCAAGTATCCGACGGTCAACCTCAAGGGCATGGTCTTTGTCTGGATGGGCGACGGCGAGCCAGTCGCGCCGGAGGAGGACATACCGCCGGAGATGTTCGAGCAGCACAACATCTTCCGTCCTTCCTTCACCATGTTCGATTGCAACTGGGTGCTGGTGCTGGAGAACACCATGGACGCCCACAACGCTTTCATGGTTCACCGCAACTCCCTTCGCATCCTGAAGAGCCGTCTGGGAGGCCGCCCCCGCACACCGCTGGGCTACCGGGTCACCCTGGTCAACGAGAGGAACGTCCACTACCGTCCCGGCGAGGGCAAGTCCCACGTTGAGAAGTACTACGAGGACGAGAACGGCGAGGTGCCCTACCAGATGTACTATCCGGGCGTGGACGGTGTCTGGCCCCTGCACCGCTGGCGGCTGCTGTGGACCTGGTTCTTCGACCGCAAGGCCAGGGGCCGAGGGCAGATGCCGGGACGCCTGCAGCCGAGGCAAGCCGGCACCCCGGACGTCAACGAGTGGAACGGGACCAGGCTGCCTGGGATGTCACGCACGGGCGGCAACAACGAGTTCTTTCGCAGCACGCGCTGGGCGGTACCGGTGGAACCCAACCTGACGCGCATGGTCTACCTGAACGTGGAACGATACGCCAGGCGTCCGGGCATCGTCCGCAGGCTCTGGAGCGGCGCAACCTGGCCCTACCGGAACTGGGAGCTGAATTTCAACTTCCGCAACCAGGACTACGACGCGGAGAAGTACGTTCAATACGCCACACCGGAGTACCTGTCTTCCACCGATTCAGTGGTCGTGGCCATGCGGCGGCTGTTCGTGGAACACGCCCGCGATGTGCAGCGCCGCCGGGATCGTGAGGAAGAGTTGCCTGAATCCCTGGAGGAAACCGAAGCCGAGCAGATGGTGCGGGAGGTGGACGCCCAGGTTGCAGAAGCGACGCAGTCCTTCGACGCCGCCCGGTTGGAGGAGGAACTGCTGCGCCGGGTGTAGTGTTGTAGCAGCATTGAAATGATGGGCAACGAGGGCAACCATGAAAGGTGCCCCTACCAGTAAGGGCGGTCCTGTAGGGGCGCTCCTTCTGGGTGCCCTGGTCGTGGGAAACCACCGAAGCCAAGGCTACCCTCCAAGACAAATAGGTTGAAATACTGAAAACCATCTCAAAAATCCTCTCCCCATTGATGGGAGGGTTGGGGTGGGGGTGAAAAGGCTGCGTAAATGAAGGTGAAGACAAGGCAAGCCCTGGTTTTGAGATAGGCTCCTGGTTCTAGGGAACAAAACCCTGTCATCTACATAGGAGTCGCCAACGTCCCGACCCTCCCCCATGGGGGAGAGGATTTGTTTTACACCCGCCACATCTTTCGGAGACACAACAATGCCCTATCTGACCGTCGACCCCGGCGTGGACTTGCACTATTACGGCGACGATTTCACCGATCCGTGGCGCCCTGCGCCTGCAATCCTGCTGCAGCATGGGTTCTCCCGGAACGGCAAATTCTGGTACAACTGGGTGCCCCTGCTGTCCCGCCAGTACCGCGTCCTGCGTCCCGACATGCGAGGGATGGGGGAGTCCGTCATGGACGAGGCCCGCTACGAGGCTTCCCTGGACATCCTCGTCGACGACCTGCTTCGCATTCTGGACCACGAGGGGATTGAGGACGTGGTTTATGTGGGAGAGTCATTTGGCGGCATCCTGGGCTTGAACGTCGCACACCGCCACCCGGAGCGGGTGCGGGCGCTGGTGCTGTGCAACACCCCCTGCCGCCTGCCGAGCAGGGACAGGCATGGCCGTGGCGGAGACACCGACGCGGCCCTGAATCGCAGCGTGGGCGCCTGGTCCACCGCCACCATCAACAACCGGCTGGACACTCGGTTCGCGCCGCAGGGGCTGGTGGACTGGTACATCGCCGAGATGGACCGCACCCCCGCATCTGTAGGTCAACGCCTGCAGGCCTATCTGGATACTCTGGACTTCAGCCCCCACCTGAAGGAGGTCGAAACACCGACGCTCCTCCTCGTGGGTGAGGAGTCGCCAACCTCGACCCTGGAGCAGCAACAGTTCATGGCGGAACAGCTGCCCGACTCCGAACTGGTGGTCTACCCCGGCCTGGGCCACGGCATCAACGCCATCCATCCGGAGTGGTGCGTCCAACAGATCAGGCACTTTCTCGGTTCCCGAGGAATTTAGCATTTGAGGAGTGAACTATGCCTCACTACATGTATGTCGCCGTCAGTGGAGACGACAAAATCTCGGTGTTCACCGTTGACCCGGATTCCGGTGGCCTCAACCACCAGCACGATGTTCCCCTGGCCGGCGGCCCGTTCACCCTGGCCATCAGCCCCGACCGCAATCACCTGTACGCCGGCACCCGCGAGGCGCCCGGGTTGGCCAGCTTCCGCATTGACCAGTCCGGCGGAGGGCTGACGCAGACGGGGTCGGTGCCGTTGGACTCCTGGCCGGTATACGTCAACACCGACCGCAGGGGCAGGTACGTGCTGTCGTCCTACTACCAGGGCGCGAAGGTGGAGGTGCATCCCATCGGTGATGACGGCTCGGTGGGCGGGCCGCCCGTGGTGTCGCTGGAGACAGCAACCGGGGCCCACGCCATGCAGACCGATCCGACCAACCGCTACGCCTTCGTGCCCCACATCGCGGGCAACGGTCCCAACCAGGTCTGGCAATTCCTGTTCGACGAGAGCACGGGCCAGATTACCCCCAACAACCCGGCCCTCGTGGAGCCGGAAGAATTTCTTGGGCCTCGGCATTTCTGCTTCCATCCGTCGCTGGACGTGCTGTATTTCTCCAACGAGCAGGGATGCAGTGTGAGCGGCTACCGCCTGGACTCAGGCAACGGCACCCTGTCGCCGTTCCAGACCATAACCACCCTCCCGCCCGAGGGGTTCTCCGAACGCAACACCTGCTCCCAGATCCAGATCACCGGAGCGGGCAAGTTCCTGTACGCACCGAACCGGGGCCACGACAGCATCGCCTGCTACACCGTGGACGCCGCGACTGGGGAGCTGACCGGCAACGGCATTGTCGCGTCGGAGGCCAGGCCCAACGCGCTGTGCCTGGGCCCCGGCGACCGGTACATCTATTCGGCGGGGCAAGACTCGGGGCAGATGGCCGTCTTCCGGGTCGACCAGGATTCCGGCGCGCTGTTCAGATCGGAGACCATTGCCCTCGGGACCGGGCCGTGCTGGATTTCGGTAGTGGAGCTGCCGGAGTAACGTGGCAACATCGGCAACGATGACAGGGCCTAAGTCAGGATGGCCTCAGAAGTGGGAGACCTAATTTCCAAGGTATTGCTAGGCAAGGGACCACTCAAGGTACGACGGTACTACTCAGGAGGCGTTCGTACCACAGGGAAGTGTTGATCAGCTACAGGACGAGCAATACTTCCCTGTCCTTTTGCTCGAGCCACTCTACAGCCGCTTTCTGCCTCGCTGATATTGCGGGCATGAGTCTTGCGTCCTCTTTCGGATGGCCCCCACAACAGATACGCCAAGACTGATTTATATTAATTCCTTGCATACAAACGGGCAGAGTTTGGCAATAAAGTAACGGGTGTGGTCACGGTACCAGTGGTTTGTACCAATGATCCATGAGCAGTTCGCAAATGACCTGTGGCGAAACGTTGTAAAATGAAAGCAGCCATTTATTCGTAATGCAACTAAAGTACAGAACACATCACTCTGTCACATCAGAACTGTCCTAAGTATATATGTCCTGTCGGTACCTTTATAACCGGTGACAAAAGTCAGAGGTTCTGCAAGAATTTAACCGGGTAATTCACAGAATTTTCACCCCGGTTATTTCATTCCTTGCTTCCCGTTCGAACACTACCCCTGTTTCTCCTGGCGCTCCTGGTTGCCTCCTGGCTGATGGTTGCGGATGAATCGGCGTTGGCTGATGGACCCTCTTCCCAATCCGGAAAGGTAGACTCGCCTGTCAGCCCACTGCTGTCGCAATTCATCGAGCAGTGGGAGAGCGCCACCCCCGAGGACAGCCAACAGCCCGCCGCTGGCACCTTCCCCCGTTCCCAGCCGGGCGCCGGCCCCGAGGCCAAGGACTCCGTGGAAGCGCAAAGCCCCGGAGCATCCGGCGCGGTTTACGAACCCGTGCGCTTCGACTCCTCGGGCAGAGTCCAGGTCTACATCAACCTGACCAACACCGGCGACGCCACGCTGCAGCAGCTCAGGGACCTGGGCGCCGACATCGAGGTCGTCAACTCCCGCTGGAGCAAGCTGCAGGCCTGGGTCCCCGTCGACGCCCTGGACCGCATCACCCAGCTCGACGCCGTGCGCTACATCACGCCCCCCGACTACGCCTCCACCAAGGCCGGCAGCGTCGTGACCGAGGGCGACGGCATTCTCCGCGCCGACCTGGTCCGCAATCTCACCGGCCTGACCGGCAGGGGCGTCCGGGTCGGAGTCATCTCCGACGGCGTCGACTCCTGGCGTGACGCCAGTGCCAGCGGAGATCTGCCCGCCTCGCTGCAGGTCAACCCCAACGTCTCCCGGACAGGCGACGAGGGCACTGCGCTCCTCGAGATCGTCCACGACCTGGCCCCCGATGCCAAACTGGCCTTCTCCAGCGCCACCTCGGGGCTGGTTGTGGCCGAGGCCATTCTGTGGCTGGCCAACAACGCCTTCAACGGCGAGGGTGTCGATATCATCGTCGATGCTCTCAATATCAAAGACGCTTTCTTCGAGGACGGTCCGGTCGCCCAGGCGGCCCAGGACGCTGTCGACGGAGGCGTCGTCTTTGTCTCCGCCGCCGGCAATGACGCCCGCAGGCACTATGAGGCCTATTTCGTCGATGCCGGCGACGGCTTCCACGCCTTCGATGGGGACAGGGATATCGCCCTGCGCGTCCACGGCGCCTCCGCCGGTGCCATCCTCCAGTGGAACGACCCCTTCGGAGCTTCCGGCAACGATTACGATATGTACATGTGCCCCCCGGACCTGTGGCCGGACAAGTTCAACCTCCAGAACCGTATCTGTAACGCCAGCGATCGAGTGCAGGACGGCGATGACGACCCCGTGGAGGGCGTGTATCTCCTGGACAGCAGCGGCTCTACGGATATCTACATCCGCAAGGTTTCCGGAGACGACCGCCGCCTCGAGCTGTTCCTCGAGTACCAGTTCGGCACCATCACGGAGCACGGCGTCCCCGAGGGAGGTATCATCGGACAACCCGCCGCCGCCGCCGTCCTCGCCGTCGGTGCCATCCCTGCCTCCGATCCGGGCCACGACGATGCTAAGTCCTTCAGCGTCCGTGGCCCCTCCATCTTCATCGATCCCGATGACAACGAGAAAACGGTCAGCAGAAACAAGCCCGACGTGATGGGCATCGATGGCGTGCATGTTACGGGCGCAGGGGGGTTTGGCTTCCCCTCCCTCGAAGAAGGGAGATATTTCCCAGGCACCTCGGCCGCCGCACCCCACGTGGCAGGCATCGCTGCCCTCGTCATGGAGGCCCAGCGCCTCGCCGACCCCGACATGACGAAGAAGGAGGTCGCCGACGCTGTCGCCCAGACCATTCGCGATTCCGCCTTCGACCTCGGCGACCCAGGCTACGACGGCACCTTCGGCTATGGCAGGGCCGACGCTTTCGCCGCAGTCGAGTCCATCGACGATTTCGAACTCTACTCGAGGGAGCCCTTCACCTTCCATTTCACCGTCGACTCCACGGGCGACGGGGCCGACAGCTCTACCACGGATGCCATCTGCGACGACGGCAGCGGCAACTGCACCCTACGCGCCGCCATCCAGCAGGCCAACGCTCTGTCAAGCGGCGTCATCGAGTTCAACATAAGCGGCACCGGCACCCACACCATCAGCCCGGCCTCCGCCCTGCCCACCATCACCAGGCCGGTGTTCATCGACGGCTACAGCCAGTCCGGGGCAAGCGCTGGCACCCTGCTCATCGAGCTGGACGGCGCCAGTGCCGGCACGGATGCCGACGGCCTCACCCTCAGCGGCGAGGACAGCGTGGTCCGCGGCCTGGTCGTCAACGGCTTCGAAGGGAACGGGATAGTGCTGGAGGGCAGCTCGGGAGGGCAGTCCCTGGAAGGTAACCACATCGGAACCAACGTCGACGGCTCGGTCGACGACGGTAACGGCTCGGCGGGTGTGTACGTCAACGGCGCACCCGGCGTTCTGCTGTGGGACAACGTCATCTCCGGCAACGACTCCCACGGCGTCCATGTGTCCGGCGGCGGCGCTTCCGGCGTTGTCCTGCAGGGCAACACCATTGG
This sequence comes from Dehalococcoidia bacterium, assembly GCA_963664175.2. GTDB lineage: Bacteria > Chloroflexota > Dehalococcoidia > Lucifugimonadales > UBA3495 > VXOI01. The sequence continues at coordinate 275,648 of CAXXOI010000034.1, read as the reverse complement.
GCTGAATGCCGCTGGCGCCGCAGACCTGGGTAACACCGATGCGGGTGTGCATATCGACGGCGCCCCCGATGCTCTCCTGGCTATGAACACCATATCCGGCAACGACTCCCATGGCATCAGCGTCTCCGGCGGTGGAGCCAGCGGAGCATCAATATCCGGCAATACCATCGGGCTGAACGCCGCGGGCGACGCCAGCGTGGGAAACACCGGTTCCGGTGTGCATATTTCCGGAGCGGAGGATGCAATCGTCGCCGCCAATTCCATCTCGGGCAATGGCTCCCACGGCGTGGCCCTCACCGGTGCCGGTACAGAAGACACCCTGGTCTATGTCAACTATATCGGAACAAACGAGTCCGGCGATTCTTTGGGCAATGGCGGCTCCGGCGTACACATCGGGGACAGTTCTCTCAACAACTCCGTGGAGGACAATACCATCGCCAACAACAGTGGCGACGGCGTTACCATTGTTTCCAGCGGCTCGACCGGCAACACGATTCGCAAGAACTCCATCCACACCAACACCGGCCACGGCATAGACCTGGGCGACGACGGCGCCACGGCCAACGACACCGGCGACGCCGATACCGGTCCCAACTCCCTGCGAAACTACCCGACCGACATTACTTTCGCCGTCCGGGATGACGCCGCCTCCTCAAGGTTCAAGATCGATTCCACAAGGAGCCAAGGGTACGTCGTCGATTTCTACGGGTGCGACAGTTCCAGCAGCGGCGAGGGCAAAGAGTGGCTGGGGTTCTCCTTTTTTGGTGCGGGGTCTACGGACACCACGACTCGTACAGTCGACACACTTCGGGGCGAGTTGAAGGAATACTCAGCCCCGACAGGTACTCATGTAACCGCCACGGTCACCGAGCAGGAGACTGACTCGACCTCCGAGTTCGCTCCTTGCGTGGAGATTGACGATTTGCCGGAGCTGGACCTATCTGTCAGTAAGGTTGAGGTGACCGAGGATTCAACGACCGAAACGACCTACTCCATAGCCCTGGCATCACAGCCCTCTGACACCGTCCAGGTGCAGATCGTCGTCTTCTTTGCCAGTAGATCGGACGTAATCAACCCAAACCCTGGTTCCGTGTTTATCATCCCCTTCACGACCATGAATTGGAGCGAACCTGTATCGGTAACGGTCTACGGCGTTACCGATGACGACGCTCTGCATGAGTCCAATGAGATACATCACAAGGTTAGCATCGGAGGCGGCACTCACCTCACCGCAATCCTGCCCGTATTTGTGACCGACGACGAGGCGCCGGGCACCGCCACGCTGACCAGCACGACCAGTGGTGTCACATTCCCTGCCGATGTGTCGGCGTGGCAAGAATACGACGGGATTCTGGAACTGGACGAAGGGGACATCTTCACCTATACCGTGGAGCTGGACGAGGAGCCGGAGGGCGATGTTGCAGTCGAGACCTTTTACGTGGGCAGCGATGCACTGACCGTTACCCCGGCCTCCATAACATTCACCGAGACAGGCGAGGCTGCAGACGCAGATAAGTGGGAGTGGGACGACCCGCAGCCAGTCACCCTCACCGCCCTGCACGACTCGGATGAACGCAACGAGCTCCGCACGGTCAGGCATCGGGTTGAAGTGGGCGGCGAAGACTACGTCGTGGCGCAACTCTCCCTCGAGATTCGCGACTTGGCCCTGACGGGGCTCACTTTCGACCCGGCAGACCTGGCTGTAACCGTCGACGAGGGGGGCACGGCGACCTACACCGTGGCCCTGGACAGCGACCCCGGCGACGGCACCACCGCGACGGTGGAAATCAGCGTTGAGTCGGGCCCCTTTGACAACGCCATTTACGTTTCGCCGGATGACCTCACCTTTACTGGAGGCGCCAGCGGGAACTGGAGTACGCCACAGACAGTGACCGTAACCGGTCGCAACGACGACGACGAATTCGACGATCCCGCTGAAATCGAACACATCCTGAAGGTCGGCTTCAGGACCAGCCTGGGCCGCAATGTCGAAGTGAAAGTAATCGACGGCAACCGGGCGCCGTATTTCCTCGAGGGAACCCATACAACCCGGCGAGTGTTCGAGAGTGCTGGACAGGATGACGAAGTCGGGGACCTGGTCGAGGCCCTGGACCTGAATGCCAGCGACACACTCACCTACTCGCTGGACGATACGAGCGGCAAATTCAGCATTGACAGCGGCACCGGCCAGATCAAGGTTGCCGCCGATGGCGCCCTGGACTACGAGACCGCCACACGGCACGAATTCGACGTAATCGTCAAGGACGATGGCGGGTTGTCCGACAGTGTTGACGTCACTGTCCTCGTGCGAAACGTGGACGAACCCCTTGAGGTCACCGGCGACGCCGCACCCACTTTCAACGAGAACAGCAACATCAACAACGCTGTGGCGCGCTATACCGCCCAAGACCCCGAGGGGACCCCGGTAACCTTTACCTGGTCCGTAGAAGGGATCGATGGCAGCGATTTCTCCATCGACACCGGCGGCAACCTGAAATTCTCCAGCCAGCCCGACCACGAGACCCAGGACGAATACAGCATCATCATCATCGCGACGGACACCGCCGATTCATTCAACAGCGGCGAGCTCACGGTCACAGTCACTGTGACCGACGTGAACGAAGCGCCGGAGATCACGGGGAGCGGCTCCGAGACCTACCAGGAAAATCAGACCAATCCGGTGGCGACCTTTGGGTTCATTGACCGTGAGGGCGACGATGTGACCTGGTCGCTCTCAGGAACGGACCGCGGCGACTTCACCATCGACAGTAACGGCCAGCTGCAGTTCGCAACCACCCCCGACTTCGAGCGTCCGGTCGATTCCGGCAGCAATAACATCTACAACCTGACCGTGGTCGCCACCGACGACGGCACTCCGGCCCAGGTGGACCGCCTCGATGTCACCGTCACGGTCGAGGATGTGAACGAGGCGCCGATTGTATCGGGGGACGGCACCCTGTCTTACCCCGAGAATACGCCTGTGACCAGGGTCCTGGACCGGTACACCGCCTCCGACGCCGAAAGAGGCCAGGTGGCATGGAGCCTGTCTGGTACCGACTCGGGTGCTTTCGACATCGACCAGTTGGGCAATCTCACCTTTTCCTCGCCGCCGGATGTGGACGCCCCTGGCGCCAAGAGCCTCTATCAGGTTACCGTCATTGCCACCGACGATGGCACCCTCGGAGACCGCACCCAATCCCCGGGCGGGGCCCAGGACGGCACCTTTGCCGTCAACGTAACTGTCACGCCCGTGGATGAGCCGCCCGTGATTGGCGGCACCTCCACCTTCAACAACTGGCTGGAAAATGATGGCGGCGTCATCGAGACCTACACCGCCACCGACCCTGAGGACAATACGCCAATCACTTGGTCCCTTGGCGGGCCGGACCGCGGCGATTTCACCATAACCGGCGGTGTGCTCGAGTTCGACAGCACCCCCGACTTCGAACGCCCGGCCGATTCCGGCGGCAACAACATCTACGAGATAACGGTTCATGCGACGGACTCCAACAACAAGCGGGGCGACCACGCCGTTACCGTCACCGTAAATGACGTCAACGAGGCGCCGTCCACCCCCCACTGGCAACGCCAGCATCACGGTGGCCGAAAACAGCACCGGCACCCTGTCCCACTACAGCTCCTCCGACCCGGAGCGGCGGGCTATCCAGTGGAGCGTTACCGGGACCGACGCGGGTGCCTTCCGTATCGACTCCTCCGGCAACCTCGCCTTCGACGGCGCCCCCGACTACGAGAACGCCAGGGATTCCGGCAGTAACAACGTATACGACATCGCCGTCTCCGCCTCCGACGACGGGAACCTCGCTGATGGGACATCATCATCCCAGGGCAGGCTGGCCGCATCCTTTTCTGGCGTCACCGTGACCGTCACCCCCCATCGACGAGCCGCCGATGATCACCGGCGCCACCACCTTCGATAATTGGCAGGAAAACGACGGGGCCATCATCGAGACCTACACCGCCACCGACCCCGAGGGCAACACGCCCATCACCTGGACCCTTGGCGGAACGGACCGAGGCGACTTTACCATCGCTGGCGGCATTCTCGAATTCGCCGCCACGCCTGACTTCGAAAACCCCGAGGACTCCGGCGGCAACAATCACTACGAGGTCATAGTCGAGGCCACCGACTCCAACAACAAGCGGAGCACTCACCACGTAGACATAATCGTCAAGAACGTGGACGAACCACCCGTGATCAGCGGCCCCGACACCGTCGACGATTACCCGGAGAACTCCGCCATCACCCGGCAAGTGGGGCGCTACACCGCCACCGACCCGGAGGGGGCCACGGTCACCCTGTCGCTCACCGGTACGGACGGCGACGAATTCACCCTCTCCAGCAACGGCGTGCTGACGTTCAAGGAGTCGCCGGACTACGAGACGCCCGGCAGGGATAGCTACGACGTCACCGTCAGGGCAGTGGCTGGCTCGCACACGGTGGATAAGTTCGTAACCGTTAACATACAGAACATCGAAGAACCAGGAGCGGTAACCCTTTCTACCGTTCAGCCCCAGGTGGGCACGTCCCTGACGGCCACGCTGGAGGATGGCGACGGCCCCACCGGGACAACCTGGCAGTGGTACCAAACCTCCAGCCGAGGCAGCTCCGGTACGGCCATTACCGACGCCGACTCTGCCACCTACACCCCCGGCACCAGCGATGTTGGCCGCTATCTCCGGGCTGTCGCCTCCTACGACGACGGGTTCAGTGACGGCAACACCGCCGTCGCTGTCAGCGCCAACCGCGTGCAGGTGGTGACTCCCGGCAACGTGGCCCCGGTGTTTCCGGTGGCCAGCGACTACGGCCGCAACATCCGGGAGAACCAGCCGCCCGGGCCGCAACCTGGGCGCCCCGGTAAGCGCCACCGACGGCAACAACGACAGGCTGACCTACACAATAGCCGACTCCGATCTGTTTGAGATCGACCAGTCCACGGGTCAACTGCGCACAACGGCAGAGCTGGACCACGAGAACCGGGCCACGCATACCATCCGGGTTTCCGCCATTGACCCCAGCGGAGCGGATGACGACATAGATGTCACCATCACCGTCGAAGACGTGGACGAGACGCCAACGGTGTCCGGCCCCGCCAGCCCGGAGTTTGCGGAAAACCAGACAGGCACGGTGGCGACTTTCTCGGCCACCGACCCCGACAACACGGGCGTGGACCTGGTGATCGCGGGCACTGACAACGATGCCTTCACCTTGTCGTCAGGCGGTTTCCTCACCTTCAACAACGTCCCCGACTACGAGGAGAAGAACCAGTACCGTGTGACCATCGAGGCTCGCGAGCAGAGCCCCGGCACCAGCGTCGGTCGTCTCGACGTTACCGTTCAGGTGATGAACGTCGACGAGCCCGGCGTGATGGAGGCCAACGTACAGGAGCCGCGAGTCGGCCAGTTGCTGCGACTGAACGTAACAGACGACGATGGCGGCGAATCAGTTCGCGAATGGAAGTGGGAGCGGGGCGAGCCCAACAGCCCCTGTGGCACGGCTGATAGCCCGCTGGTGTCCAACTGGGAGCTGATACCCGGCGCTACCGGCAGCAGCTACACACCCACCGCGTCAGACCACGGACACTGCATCATGGTAACGGCCATCTACGACGACCGGGCAGGGACGGGCCAGAGCGAGCAGTTCCTCACACCCGAGTCCGTGGAGTTCGGCCCGTTCTTCACGCAGGACCCGCCCACCTTCAGCGTGAGGGAAAACGCGGCTGCTGACACCAACGTCGGATCGCGTGTGACCGCACGGCATTCCAACAGCGGCGAGACGCTGACCTACTCTTTGACCGGAGGCGACACCAGTTTCTTCACAATCGATGACACCGGGCAAATGCGCACCAGCGCCACCCCCGCTGGACTACGAAACCCAGACGGACCAAAGGGCGACGGTCGAAATTACGGCCACTGACAACAACAGCCAGATGGCCACAACCACCGTTACAGTTGCCGTTACTGACGAATGCCAGACCCCGGGCGAGCCGCCCTGTCGGCCCAGCGTGTCGACGCCCTCAGCCACCAGCCTGCGCGTGTCCTGGTCGGCGCCCGCAGCCGAGTCTCACGACATCCGTTACCGGGAGGCGGACATCAATGCGTCCTGGAATGAGGTCCTCAACACAGGCTCGAGCCGCTCGCACACCATCGGTCAGTTAACCACCGGCACTTCATACGAGGTACAGGTCAGGACGGTAAATGGCGGAATACCCGGCAATTGGTCGCCCTCCGCAACGGGTACGCCAAGGACGCCGCCACCCCCCCCCCGCCGCCGCCACCACCACCGCCGCCGCCGCCGCCACCGCCGCCGATCCCTGATCCAGAACCTGATCCGGAACCGGAACCGGAACCTGATCCGGAACCGGAACCGACACCTGATCCGGAACCGGAACCACCGCCACAACAGCCTAATCCCATTGGTGGTGGGGGTTTCGCAGGGTTTGTCTTCGGAGGCGGAGGCTTGACAGCCCCTGCCCAACCGCGCCCGCAGGTCACCCGGCAGCGAGTGGAGCAAATCTTCCAGCCGCTTGCGGGGAATGGCACGCTGGTCAGGGTCTGGCAACTCGAAACGCACCTCGCGCTCACAGCGGTGGTTGTTCTACGACCCCGACCCGGCCCTGAGTCCTTTCAATACTTTGAGAACCATCGACCTGGCTTCCGAAACGCCGACCGTCGTCGCCGTCAACGTTACGCGGCAGCAACGATTCCGTGGATTCCCGCTTTACCGTGGCTGGAACTACATCCCAATTACCCAGCAGCCGTTGACGCCTGGCACCGGCGACCAACCCGTGCGGCAGCTGCTAGAGCCGCTGATCGGCAACCGGACGCTGGAGCGGGCCTGGTGGCTGGACAGCCGTACACAGGAATGGAAGTTCTTTGACCCGGATCCCGACCTTGCTGCCTTCAACACACTTTCGGCAGTGAACCTGGCGGCCAATCCGCCCACGGTGGTGGCTGTGAATGTCTCGAGGGGGCAAAGGTTCCGAGGGCAGACTCTGTTCCGGGGCTGGAACTACGTCCTCTTGAGATAGTGCAATGTTGCCCCACGCGAGTGACGGGTATGTTCCAAGAAAGTAGTCTCAGCCAGGGCTGGTAATGGGCTACTGTGCCATAGCGCCGATGGCCGGCTGCGCGCTGACCGACCGCTGTTCTCGAATTTGACGAAACAGGTGGCGTCAAGACCAGCGCGGGCGATGCCGCCAAAGGGCCGAGTGTCTGCGATTGCGGTCAGGGCCCCTGGGAGAGCCGGGTTATGGTGAGGGCGCGCCCCGTTTCCTCAGAACAGACAGATGTACCGCATCCCGCTGTATTTCGACGCAAAGCAGACTTGTCACACCCTCCATGTCTGCTCAAGAAGATGACAAGCCACCGCGCATAGCCGAATCAACACAATTTTCCTGGCAATGATTGCATCCGGAAAGGATGCTCGTTTGGCACCGTCAATTCCTGCAAGCCCGGAGGACCCACGAACTCGCGGGACGGTCGGGCCGTTGCCCCACGGCTCGGGCGGCAATGCCTACTTTTCGGCCAGGATGTCGTAGGCCAGCGCCACCATGATGCGGGTGCCGCTGATCAGACTCTGGATGCCCACCGACTCGTTGGTCCCGTGGATGAAGGCCAGCATTGGGTCGTCGTCGGGGTGCGAGCCGACCATGCCGTAAGTGGTGGTGCCAAGGTTGCGGGTGAAACGCGAGTCGGTAAACCCGGTGCTGAGCGACGGCACCCACTGAATGTCGTCCCGCTCGAAGGCCCGCGCGGTGCTGATCCGGATCTTCTCTGCGAACTCGGTCTCGAATGGCGAGGAGTTGGGAATCGACATGTAGTCGATGTCGATCTCCACACCCGGGATGCCGTCCAGAATCTTGTCCAGCTCCTGCCGGACGTATGCTTCGTCCTGGTGGGGAAGGGTCCGGACGTCGCAGGTGAGGCGGATAGATTCGGGGACGCTGTTGGACTTGATGCCTCCCTGGATCATTGTCGGTGTGATGGTCATTCGCGACAGCGCCCGCATAATCGAGGCGAAACGCGGGTTCCTGTCCTCGGTGTCTGCGATGATCTGATCGATGTTGGCCGCCGAGGGCCGGTCCTCGATGGCGAAGACCGACAGGTGCTCGAAAAGGCTGGTCGACGTATCACGCTCCGCCTCGTAGGCCTCAATTCGCTTGACCACCTCCGACAGGCCGTAGAGGGCGTTGGTGCCCTGCCACGGCGTCGAGGCGTGGGCGCTGGAGCCGCGCACGTCGATCTCCAGTTGCAGGCGGCCCTTTTCGCCCACGCCCAGCAGGTAGGTGAGGTTCCCCGCGGCCTCTATTGGGTATCCGCCGCCCTCGTTCACCGCCAGCGGCGCCGCCAGCTTTTCGGGGTGATTGTCGGCCATCCAGCCAAACCCGTAGCGGCCGCCGTGCTCCTCGTCGGCGCACGATGCCAGGATCAGGCTGTCCCTGAGCTGCACGTTGTTCCGCTTGAGAATCCGCATGGCGATCATCTGGCAGGTGAGCAGCGCCTTGCAGTCTGTTGCGCCACGGCCAAAGATCCGGCCGTCGGCCACCGTGGCGCTGAAGGGAGGAAAGCGCCACTTCTCCTCCTCCTCCACTGGCACCACGTCCAGGTGGGACATGAACATCAGCCCGGCGCTGCCTGAGCTGCCATCCAGGCGGGCGATCAGGTTGCCCCGGCCCGGCGCGGACTCGATGGTCTCGCTGGCGATGCCGTCCGCCGCCAGCCAGTTCTCAATGTAGCGGCAAAGCTCCGTCTCGTTGCCCGTGGGCATGAAGCCGGTGTTGACCGTGGGTATGCGGACCATGTCCTGCTCAAGCTGCACGATCTCATCGCGCATCTCGTCAACCTGGTCCAGCAGATCATTCAGGTCTGGCATCTGTTGTCCTCCGGATGGTTGTGTGGTTGTTCCTGCGGTCAGTACCCCACGGCGTGGGCCTCGCAGCGCGGGTCGGCCCCGCCCTGCAGCACGCCGGTCTCGGGGTTGCGGGTGATGACACAGTATAAAGCTGAACCTTCCCACCAGTCCGGGTACTTTTCGATGGTGTGGCCCTTGTCCCGCAGTTTCTCCGCCACCTCGTCCGCGATGCGCCCCTCCAACCGCAGCATACCCGGCTCGTACTTGGACATCCAGTTGGAGTTGGGGAAGTTGTAGCTGTAGAATCGCGGCTCCTCAACGGCTTCCTGTGGGTCGCGACCGAATTCCAGCACGTTGAGCAGCAACTGCAGCGTGCCTTGGGGGATATGGTCGCCGCCATGAGCGCCCAGCGCCATCACGGCCTCTCCGTCGCGCAGCACCAGTGCCGGGGCCGGGGTGAGCCTGGGCTTCTTGCCGCCGGCGATGGCCGCCGGATGGCCCTCGGTCAATTTCGACTGGGTGCCGCGAAGCGAAAACGTCAGGCCGGTGCCCGGAATGATGGGGCCGCCGTTCTTGGTACCCTCACTGGGAGTGCAGGAGAACACGTTGCCATCTCGGTCGATCACACCGAAGTAGGAGGTGCCGCCCTCACTGACTCCCGCCGTTGCCACCGCAGCCTCAGCCTCTCTTGGCGACTGCGGCGCGCCTTCGAAGGTTGCCTTGCCACCGCGCGGGTCTCCCGCCGGGGGCGTGCCCGGCCATGCCATGTCGGGGTCGATGAGCGACCGGCGTTTGGACAGGTATTCCTCGGCCAGCATTTCATTCATCGGAACGTCGACGAAATCAGGGTCCCCGACGTAGTGCTCCCGGTCGGCGAAAGCCAAGTTCAGCGCCTGGTTCACCGTATGGATGTACTGCGGGGAATTGTGACCCATTGATGCGAGGTCGAACCCTTCCAGTATCTTGAGCGCCTGCGGGAACGTCGGGCCCTGCCCCCATGGGCCAGTGCTGTAAACGTCGTAGCCCTTATAGTTGACGGTAACAGGAGGCGTAACCTGCACGTGGTAGCGGGCCAGGTCGTCCTCGGTGAGCAGCCCGCCCATCTCCTGGTTGTAGGAGACGATCTTGCGGCCCAGCTCTCCGGTGTAGATGTAGTCCCTGGCAGCCTTGAGCGCGGCCTCCCGACCCTTCGCGGCATTGGACGCCTCGACGTCCGCGATGGTGGACAGGGTGGCGGCCAGGTCCTTCTGGTAGAACATCTCTCCCTGTTTGGGAGCGCGCCCACCGGGCAGGTATATCTCGGCGGTCGACGGGTAGGCGTTGTACTGGTCGAAGGCGGTCTTGAACCGTCCCGCGAGGTAGCGGTACATGGGAAAGCCGTTGCCGGCCAGGTCGATGGCCGCGCTGGCCACCTCCCCAAAGGTCATGGTCCCGTACCGGGAAAGCGCTGTGATCCACGCGGCGGCGGCGGCGGGGGTCAGGGAAGAGAGAACGCCTGCCGGAATTCTGCCGCCGTGGTTTTTCTGGAAATACTCGATTGACGCAGCCCTGGGCCACACTCCAAGGCCGTCGATGGTGACCACCTCCCTGCGTTCGGCCAGGTGGATCACCGTGGGCGCCACCCCCAGAAAGCTGCAATCATCGACGTGCACAACGTTCAGCGCAATGCCGACAGCCACTCCGGCGTCGATGGCATTGCCGCCTTTTTTGAGGATCTCCAGGCCCGCCATGGCGGCGCTGGGATGGCTGGCTGCCACCATTCCGTTGAGGCCCTGCATCAGTGGACGGTAACTGGTCAGTGTGGTCCCTTGTACTGGCATGGGTGGTCCTCCGAAATTACGGTTTCGTTGTCGCCCGCCACACCACGGGATGGTGCGGGGACGTCAGGCGCCGCGCCGGCGTATGGTTCCGGGAGCGCGGGGTGCTTGTCGAACTGGCCCAGAGGGTGGTACAACCACTGGGCATAGGTCAAGGGTTATCATAGCCCAGAACGCAAGGGGTCGGGATCGTAGCGGTGCTGCGACTGCAACATTGTCCGGGTAGACGCCAACTGCCGTCCCAACCGCGTACGATTCAGAGCCGCCGGAACGCCACCAGTCAACGCAGGGGGCGCCATGCCACAGGTCTTCGATGGGATCACCGTCCTCGATTTCACCAGCGGCCGTGCCGGTGGCGTCGCCACCATGGTGCTGTCCGACTTCGGCGCCGAGGTCATCAAGATCGAGCCGCCCGGCGGCGAAAAGTTCAGGGATGCGCCCGGGTCCATCCAGTGGAATCGCGGCAAGAGGAGCGTCATCCTCGACCTGAAAACCCCGGACGGGCAGGACAAGGCCCGCGCCCTGGCCCAGCACGCCGACGTGGTCGTCGAGAATTTCCGCCCTGGCGTGGCCCAGCATTTGGGCATCGACTACGACACTCTTCGGGACGGCCATCCCGGCCTGGTCTACGCCTCGCTGACCGGCTTCGGCACCAGCGGCCCCTACGCGCGGTACAAGGGATACGACGCCGTGGTGGCCGCCAAGAGCGGGCGGATGATGATGTTCTCCAACCAGAACCCCAGGCCGGGCCCCAACTTCGTCGTCACCCAGGGCGTATGCCACGCCGCCGCCACCGCGCTGGTCCGCGGCATCACCTCGGCGCTTTACCTGCGGGAAAAGACTGGCCGTGGCCAGCACGTCGAGACCAGCATGCTGCAGGCGGTCACCACTTACGACCACGTCTCCTGGGTACACGGCCAGATGGTGCAGAACCGCCCGGACGAGTACCCGCCTGACCCGCTGGTGGGAACCGGGCGGGGCAACCCCACCGGCTACCTGCCCGTCCGCACGAAGGACGGCCAGTGGATGCAACTGGGCAACGTGGTGGAGAGGCTGTTCCGCTCCATGATGCACTCACTGGATATGGACTTCATCTACGAGGACCCGCAGCTCAAGAATGCTCCCTTCCTGAACGCGGAGGCCGTCACGGTCCTGGAACGGATAATGCTGGAGAAGGCCCAACAGAAGACCCTGAACGAGTGGATGTCCATATTCCTCAGCCGCGAGGGCAACGCCGCCGCCGAGCCGTACCTGACCTCGGAACAGGCCCTCGATCACCCCCAGATCGTGCACAACGGCAACGTCCGCGACGTGGACGTCCCGGGTGTCGGCCCCATCCGGCAGCTGGGCCCGGTGGTGAACATGAGCGCCACACCGGGCAGCCCCGGTGGCCCGGCTCCGTCGCTGGGCCAGCACACCGACGAAATCCTCGCTCGCCTCGGCAACGGTACAAAGGCCAGCGCCAACAGCGCAGGAGGCCCGATGCCCGGGCAAGCGCTGGAAGGCGTTACGCTCCTCGACCTGGGCACGGTGATCAACGGCCCCCTGGGCTGCGCACTGGTGGCCGAGCTTGGCGCCCGCGTGATCCGCATCGAGGCGCCCGGCGGCGACTGGGGCAGGATGGGGCTGCCATTCTCGGCACACCGCACCATGGCCGGGTCGGAGTGCATCTGCCTCGACCTCAAAGCTCCCGAGGGCCAGGAGATCATGGGCAAGCTGGCGTCCAAAGCCGACCTGCTGCTACACAGCATGCGCCCGGGCGCTCCGGAACGCACAGGCATCGGCTACGAACAGCTCAGGGAAATCAACCCCAACCTGGTCTATCTCTACGCTGGGGGCTACGGCTCCACCGGCCCGTACTCACACCGCCCGTCCATGGCCCCCATCGCGGGTGCTGTCTCCGGTGGCGGCGTGGCCCAGATGGGGCGGGACGCATTTCCGACGCCAGACCAGCCTATGTCCATCGACGAAATCGCTGCCGTGGCCAAACAGCTCAAGCGGGCCAACGACGGCACCGCTGACCACAGCACCGCCATGGTCAACGCCGTGGGCCTGGTGCTGGGCCTCTATGCCCGCGAACGCACCAGTACGGCACAGTACGTCGAGTCCACCATGATCAACGCCAATGCCTACCTGAATATCGACGATTTCTACTGGCACGAGGGCAAGCAGCCACGCCCGCTGCCCGACGCTGACGGCTACGGCCTGCACGCGCTGTACCGGCTGTACCAGGCCAGCAACGGGTGGGTGTTCCTTGCATGCCTGTTCGACGACGAGTGGCAGGCCCTGTGCCGGGCCATCGACCGGCCCGACCTGCTGGACGACCCGCGATTCGCCACACAGGCAGCTCGTGAGGCTAATGACGACGCCCTGGCCGCAGAGTTGGCGGCCATCTTCGCCGCCGGGGAGTCGATGCACTGGGAGGAACTGCTCACCGCCGTCGACGTCGCCTGTGTCAAGGCCGAGGACCGGGGGATGTTCTATTTCTTCAACGACGACCCCCACGTGCGCGAACTCGGGCTCCTGACCGATGTGGAGGCGCCGCGCTTTGGCGAGTTCTGGCGCTACTCTCCCGTGATAAGCTTTTCGGAGACCTCGGGCCGCGCCGGTCCCGGACCGCTCAAGGGCCAGCACACCCGCGCCATCCTCAGCGAGTTGGGGTATACCGACGACCAGATCCATGACCTCAAGGAACGTAAGATCGCGGACTGGGAGGAGGAGTAACAGCCAATGGTTCAGACCACCATCCCCGCCGAAACCAACGGCATCCGGGACAAGGCCGCCATCGTCGGCATCGGCGAGACAGAATTCTCCTGGAACTCTGGTCGCAGCGAGCTGCAACTGGCCTCCGAAGCCATCAGGGCCGCCTGCGATGACGCCGGAATCGCCCCGCAGGACATAGACGGCCTGGTCCGCTACGACATGGAGTCCAACCACGAGACCCTGCTCACGCAGTCCCTGGGAATTAAGAACCTGCGCCACTGGGAGTCCGTCTCCTACGGCGGGGGCGCGGGCAACGCCACCATCGGCCACGCCGCCGCCGCCATCGCCGCCGGTTACGCCAACTACGTGGTCTGTTTCCGCGCCGCCCAACCTGCGCTCCGGCATGCGCCTGGGCCGCGCCAGGGGACCCGAGCGGATCACCGGCGGCGCCCAAGGCTTTGCCGCGCCCTGGGGCTGCATGGCGCCCGCCCATCACTTCGGCATGTTCGTTCGACGCTACATGCACAAGTACGGGGCCACCAGCCGCCATTTCGGGTGGGTGGCGGTTACCCTGAGGGAGCATGCATCGCGCAACCCCCGGGCACTGCGCCGGGACCCAATCACCATCGACGACCACCAGAACTCGCGCATGGTGGTGGACCCGTTGCACGTCCTCGATTTTTGCCAGGAGAACGACGGCGCGGCGGCCGTGGTCATGACCACCCCGGAACGCGCCAGAGAGCTGCGCCATTCAAGCACCCTTACCCTGGTCGAGGCCGCCGCCCAGGGCTCCGGCCCCCGCAACGACGGCATCATCTACCGCCCCGACCTGGCCGTTGCCGAGTCGGAGCACACCGCCCGCGACCTGTGGGCTCGCGCTCGCCTGGAACCAAGCGACATTGACGCGTTCATGTTCTACGACCACTTTACGCCCTTCTGCCTGATCAACCTGGAGACCTACGGATTCGTGCCTCCGGGCGAGGCCAAGGACTTCGTCGAGGGTGGCCGCAACATCCGGTTCGACGGGCAGTTGCCCACCAACACCCATGGCGGTAACCATTCCGAGGCCTACATACACGGGTTGACCCACGTCCAGGAATGTGTCCGTCTCATCCGGGGCACGTCCACCTCCCAGCCGCCGCACAAGACCATCAACCGCGCCCTGACCTGCAGCAGCACGGCCCAGCTCAGCGGCGCAGTCATCATCCGCCGGGGATAGTCCACGAGGTAGTGAGAACAGCCAGGAGCAGCTATGACCCAGCAGCAGGAACAGGCCGCCAAGTCCCGCCCCATGACAGCACCCCTAGAGGGTCTGCCGCTGCCCGATCTCGAGCGGATTCCCGACTACGAGCGGGGATTCTGGGAGGGCACCCGCAACGGCGAACTGCGCATCCAGCAGTGCTCAGCGTGCGGCTTGTTCCGCCACCTGCCCATGCCCATGTGTCCCGGGTGCTCGTCCCTGGACTACGGGTGGACGGCGGTCAGCGGACGGGGATTCGTATACTCGTTCGTCATCGTCCGGCACCCGGTGCATCCGGCCATCGCTGAGAAGGAACAGGTGCCCTACAACGTCTGCATGATTGAACTGGAGGAGCAGGAGGGCCTGCGCCTCTGCAGTAACGTCCTGAACGTGGCTCCGGAGGACATCCGCATCGACATGCCGGTGCAGGTTGCCCTGTTCCCCTCCGCAGATGACCCAGATGTGGTGCTGCCGGTTTTTGTGCCAGCTACGGAGTGACCAAGCGCGACACCGTGCAATACGGCAGGCGTCAGCCCGCATATTGACAACGAAAATCGTTCGTCATACACTCAAATGACTGGGTTATCCGATACCCAGTTCCTTATGGCCCGGTGGTGTAGCGGTTAACATATTGGCCTGTCACGCCAAAGATCGTGGGTTCGAATCCCATCCGGGTCGCCACCTCTTTCCGCATGTGGATACTCTCGTATCTGCCAGAGGTGGCGGCGACGCCATAGTCATCGTGGGGACGCGCGGGTTCGACAGGGGCGTCCAGTAACGGATTGCAAGCCGAGGTGCCATCGCCCTCGTTAATCAGGTGGCAAAAAACAACTGGCGAACGTGAATTCGCTCTAGCCGCCTAAAGCGGCTACGTCTGCTCCCAGCTATTCCCGGAGGAGGGGATGTCAGGCGCCATAAGTCCGGGATGCGGCCAAACCGATGCCGGTAAGGGCGGCCAAAGATTAACCGGCTGGGTCTCTCCAGGATGCGCCGGCGGTGCCTGAAGAGTCCAAGAACAAACCGGCGGACAAGCTTGTAGTACATCCGGTTTATAGGCTCTCTTGGACGGGGAGTTCGACTCTCCCCCGTCTCCACCACTCCTTCCTGAACAACGGCTCCAACCCTCGACTACCTCTGGGTCAGTTCGCTCCGGCATCGTCAGGACAAAGCGCGAGAGCGTCTCGAACAATTCCCCTGATGTTATGGCCCGGTGGAAACCGTCGAAGTATTCGTCTTTGAAGAAGGAGTTCCGCTGCATGTGTATTCCCATGTATAGGCACGGGCAGCCCTGCGGCCCTTCTCACAGACAGGGCAATGCACCTGGAATCAGGACATCTAACTCGTCGCACTGCCATCCCTGAGACACACCTCCCCGTGGTTGAACCGGCCATCAAACGTACCGCCGATGCTCAATCCAGTGAAGAGTCCGGCTTATGCGTCCACCGGTTCCCCAATCATCTCTGCCCCCATTGGCCCGCCTCTTCTGCGTTTGACCGTACCTCGGGGCCGCCCGTCACTTTGAATTGGAGCAGTTGATGCCCATTTCGAAGGCCTTTGCCCAGTACCACGAAGACATACAAAGAAACCGTCCAAAACGCGTGCGGCCTGTACAGAGGCCGCCTCCGCAGTTAGGCTAGGACAGTGGAAGCGCAGGTAGGGGTGGATGATTGGAGAGAGCGAGAGTCTTCAAAACACCCGCGATGCCCACGATGATCTGTGGAATCAGATTTGACCGGTCATTCCGGAGATGGACCCACCCGGGTCCACAGGTTGCAACAGGATTTATTTTTGGAACGTGCTGGTTGATTGTAGCGGAGGGCCGATTTGCGCTTGACCCGAAACCTCGTCAGCATAAATTGCGAGATGGACGGCTCCCAGCCAGGCGACATCCAATGCCAGCCTACAGCCTTGGCACCAACGCGCCGAGGGTATCCTGAGCCTGATCAGCGGCGCCTGTGTTATGGTGGCGTTGGCTTACGATTTCCTAGCCGAGACCTAGGCCCGCCCCGCCCGCTCCGATGGGAAAAACCAAACGGGGACAACCAGACCTGAAACCCCTCCCTTTCAAAAGGAGGGTAATGGGGCGGTGAAATGTTCAACCGCCCAACCCTTGGCCAAGCCAGCCTGAAGGAGACCAACCCGTCATGAAGTTTGCCCTTTTTCTGCTGGGTTCCTGGACGGAGCCGGATGCCAGTGCCCAGAGTCGCATATTCGGCGAAATGCTGGAACAGGCCGAGTACGCCGAAGAGTTGGGGTTCGATTCCATCTGGGTCGCCGAACACCACTCGAGCCGCTACGGCATCTGCCCTTCCTTGATGCCGTTCCTGAGCAACATCGCGGCGCGCACCAAGAAGATTCGCATCGGCGCAGGTGTCAGCGTGCTACCTCTCCGCGAACCCATCTCCCTGGCCGAGGAGAGCGCCATGCTGGACATTCTGAGCAACGGCCGGCTGGACTTTGGCGTCGGGCGTGGCTCGGCGGACTACGAGTACGGCAACTTCAACGTTGGTTTCGAGACCCGGGACGTGCGCACCCAGGAGGCCTTGGATGTCATCCTGGGCCTGTGGACCCAGAACGATTTCAGTTTCCAGGGCGAGTTCTACCAGGTGAAGGACCTGACCATCGCTCCCTGGCCGGTGCAGCAGCCCCATCCCCCGGTGTATATGGCCGTGTCCCGCACTCCGGCCAGCGTCGATGTTGCCGTCGAGCGGGACCTGCCCATCCTGACCAGTTTCTCAACGCCCGAGGCGGACAACCTGGGGCTGTTCTCCCTCTATTCTGAACGGATGGCAGCCGTAGGAAAGGACCCGTCGGTGGCGGACATGCCCTACTTCCGGTTCGTGCACCTAGAGGAGGACGAGCAGTCGGCCAGGGAATACCCTCGGCAGTCCATGACCTGGGTGCGAGACCTGGCAGGTTACCGGCGCACCCTTACCCACGGCGACGAGATCAACGTGGACCTCGACCATTGGCGCAGTATCCGCACCGTCGAGCCGGCTAGCTACGAGTCGGAGCTCGAGGGCACCGCGTACTTCGGCACTCCGGAGCAGTGCGTGGAGCGGATCACCAGGCTGCGAGACGACCACGGCATCGGATACTTCGGCGCCAGTATGTCCTTCGGCAGCATGGAGCACTCCCGGGTGATGCGCTCCATGGAGCTGTTCGGCAAAGATGTGATGCCGAGGTTCAGAGAATAGAGTCTCGGCACCGGCGATTGAGCGAGGAATTGAACGATGGTAGGCGATTCACATTGGACTCCTGAACTGAGCCAGCGCTGGGACGAGGGCATTGTGCGCTACCCGGACCTGGCGGTGGAGGTGCTTGATGCGCGCTTTGGTGCCTACCGACTCGGGAATGCCGCCGTGGAGCGGCTCTATACCGGTGCGCGCTGGATGGAGGGTCCGGTCTGGTTTGGCGATTCCAGGTCCCTGGTTTTCAGCGACATACCCAATAACCGCATGCTGCGATATAGCGAGGTCACCAACGAGGTAACGCTGTTTCGCAAGCCCTCCAACAACAGCAACGGCAACTCCCGGGACAGGCAGGGTCGCCTGGTAACCTGCGAGCATCTAACGCGCCGGGTTACCCGCACCGAGCACGACGGGCGAATCACCGCGTTGATGGACAGCTTTGAGGGAAAGCGGCTGAACGCCCCGAACGACGTGGTGGTCCACTCCGACGGATCGGTGTGGTTCACCGATCCTGGCTATGGAATCCTGATGAACTATGAAGGCGAGAGGGCCGAGGCCGAGTTGCCGACGCGGGTCTACCGGCTGGACACGGTGACCGGAACCGCCACGGTAGTAGCCGACGACCTGACCAAGCCCAACGGTCTCTGCTTTTCCCCGGACGAATCGCGGCTGTACATATCCGACAGCGCCATCAGCCATGACCCCGATGGACCGGGACACATCCGGGTCTTCGAGGTGGTGGATGGCCGCAAACTGCAGGGCGGCCAGATTTTCGCCGATTTGTCTCCCGGATTCGCAGACGGGATGCGAACGGACCGAGACGGCAACCTGTGGTCCAGCCGGGGCTGGGCCGGCGCAGGCACTGACGGCGTACACTGCCTGACGCCCGACGGAGAACTCATCGGCCGGATAATCCTCCCCGAACCGTGCGCCAACCTGTGCTTCGGGGGCGTCAGGAAGAATCGCCTGTTCATGACCTGCAGCCAGTCCCTGTATTCCCTGTACGTGGAGGCCATCGGCAGCCAGAAGCCGTGAAACCTCGGCAAGACTCGAGGCGCCATCCTAGCTCAGTCAGAATGACTGGATCGAAGCGGAGCTGGATACCTACAAATTTCGGTAGTGGGTGAAATTGACTGCCCGTTCCTCACCAGACTCCAAGGCAGCCAGGTACAAGCCGAAGTCCACAGTCAAAAGCGGAGTGTCTATGGTGGCAGCCTCGAGGAGTGCGGCATCAGTCAATCCGAGTCGTTCAAACTGCGAGTTGGACGATGCGTCCACACTGGTAACAACGATTTCCTGGCTCCCGTGGATGAGATACTGCAATCTCGTCATCAAGAGGGACCGTTCAGGTTCCCCATGCTGACCTAAAAGATTTGAAGTCTCAGTGAGGGTATTGGGGGTTACAAACAGTTGGTCTGCTCCTTCAAGCAGGTCAAATAGGATGTCGAAGTCTTCTGCAGTGTAGGCTTCCAGGCGTCTGTGTTTGGAGATCAAGTCCCTGCTTTCACTGCCCACGACCAGCAGGACAAGCAAATTGGCGTCGATAAAGTACCCGCGCACCGGCACCAAATCACTCGGTATCCGGGAGAATGCGATCCTTAACCGACTCAACGTTACCAGTCTTGTCGTTGATGCTAAGAACTTTGTACGATCGCCTCAGTCCCCTTTGTCCCAAGGTGATGGTCGCCAACCCACCCTGATCCCAGGGCCGGGAGAATCCAACGGTTACTACCCACAGACGGTCATCCGGCCCTCGCTTTGACTCTATCTCTTCCAAGCCCACATTGCCGATTCCCTCTTCTTCGAAAAGGTCGGCCACGTAGTCCTTGGCCAGTTTTGCTGCCTCTTTTACGTCCATGGCAGTCTCCCTGCTAATCTCTATACTGGCTCATGTTAGCACAGCAATATTTGGCTGAAGGATTATTCCGCAAGGCATAGCTACTGTAATATAGCTCCTGTTGACCAAAGTCTGGCGAATGGACGAGACTGCGGACCCTGGCTCTGCTGTCTGATCATGCGCCGACGAGGAGAGTGTGATGAGAATTCCAATCACCATGTGTCACGGTATCCGGCCCGTTGCCGCTGGCGCCCTCAGCAAACCGCTGACCGAGGAGCGGTTCGATCATCTGATGGGCATCGCTGCAGAGATGGGTTTTCAGTCGATCAACTACGACCAGCTCGCAGAGTGGCGGGCGGGAACCGGCTCGCTGCCGGAGCGCCCGATTATGATCGACTTCGATCACCCGGTGGTCTCCATGCGGCGCGAGGTGTTCCGCATCCTCGAGCGATACGGCTACAAGGGCAACCTGTTCATCTACACTTCGCCCTACGACCCGGAGTATCCCCGCCCGCTGGCGCTGGCCCAGGTCCCCGAGCACATGCCCTGGTCCGAGCTGCGGGAACTCCGCGAGTTGGGCTGGCACATCGGAGCCCACACCGTCAGCCACCCCAACCTGTCGAACTTGGCCGCAGAAGACCACGACGGAGCAGTGATACGCGAGGAGCTGGACCGCTGCAATCGGGTGATCGAGGACAACATGGGGTTCGTCCCGGAGGACTTCGCCTTCACCGGCACCAGCTGGAGCGCCGCCGCCGAGGCCGAGGTCAAGAAGCGGTACCGCTTTGGCCGCCTCTGGGTCATAGGCTCCGAGTACGAGGCCGACGGCAAACCGATCCGCTATGCCGATCTGGCCGGCTCGGACGAACCCGATGAGGCCGACGGCGGCCCGCCCAACAGCACCCGGTACATCACCGAACACACCGACCCGTACCGGCTTCCGGCCATTGAATTGCAGGCCCTGATTAACGATCCCGCCGCATTCCGTGCCTACCTCGAGGGCGCGCTGGAAGGGTAACAAAAGGGGCCCTGTGAGGCTACACGGATAATCCCCTCTTCCCCTTGGGTAGGGGTTTTGTTACCTACCCTGCCCCTCCTCATCCCCCATCAAAGGGAGGGGACTTCGTGCCAGAAGGTAGCCCGCTACAGGTCGGCCAGCCCCGGAATTATCGTATCCCGGAAGGCGTCGACGTCGGGTTGCGGCATTTCGTAGCCGCCGTCCTGGGTGTGGGTCGGGAAAATGAAAACGTGTTCGATTCCCGATTCCTTGCGGGCGCGCCTCAGCCGGGTCAGGCATTCCTCCGGCGTTCCGAACAGGCCGAAGGCGTCGCAGATCTCGGACGCCTGGTCGTCGCTGATGTTCTCCGGGACGAAATCGTCGGCAAGGTCGATGCCGGCCTCCCGCAGCCATACCAGGTTGGAGTCGCTGGGGTATTTCAGGTAAGGCTGGTCGGAACGGAACCACTGCTGCGGAAAGCGCCGGGCCCCCGGGCCGTCGTCCGAAACGGTGGTCGGGGTGATGAATATCGCCTGAAAGTCGTCCAGGCTGCGCCCTGATCGGGCCGCCCCGATCTCCAGCCTGCGCCGGGCGGCCTCCACGGCCTTTGGGTGCAACCCGACCAGCAGCATGGCGCCGTCGGCAACCTCCCCCGCCAGCTCCACCATACGAGGGCCTGCGGCGGTCATGAACACCGGCGTGGGCCGGTCGCTCACATTGCGCAGCCGGGACTCCACTCCGTTGAACTGCAGCCGCTCACCTTGCAGCAGGCCCCGGATGGTCAGGATGGCCTGCCGCATGGCGTCCACCGTCGCCCGGGGCCGCCCGATGTTGCCCACGGCGAGGTAGCCGGGGCCCACGGTGAGGCGCACCCGCTCCGGGGCAATCTCTTCCAGCGAGTGGGCCAGCGACGCCAGCACCATGGGGTGGCGGGTTACCGGGTTGGTTGTCGCCGGATACAGCGAGATGCGGGAGGTGCGCTCGGCGGCCAGGGCCAGGGTGAGGAACACGTCGCGACCGCTGTGCTGATGGTCGTGCATGCCTACGCCCGAAAATCCGGCGGCCTCGCATCCGGCAATGAAGTCGGCGGTCTGCGGCAACGGCAGGCCCATGGGCACCCTGATATCCACTTTCATCGAAATCCCCTGCTATTCAGTCCACAGATTAGTTCCACGGTTTGCTGTTCTTTCGATTATCCTTTTTTCCTTGAGAGGGGCGATTGCTAAGCAACTGTCAGAATCAGGATTTCCGGGATTAAAGGATTGACAGGATTGGGAGCCCATCATCGAAATCCCAAAATCAAGCGAATCACAGTTCAGACAGTACTTTGCGGCCGTCAAGCTCTCCCTTGAGCGGGAGGGTCAGGGGACTGGTGAACTGCTCCAGTTGCCTGTCCGCTACCACAAATGGGCGAACCGGGCAGCCACGACCTGCTCGTAGTCCACATCCTCAGGCAGCCGACCGAGATCGCAACAAAACCGGTTGAGGCTCGCCACAGACTCCGGGGAGATCGCGGCGGTATAGTACGGAGCATCCCGCCGCACCAAGTCCTCGATCAGCGCTGCCTCCTCGTTCGGGAACAGCCGCTGGCCGACTCCCGCAGCCTGCGATGGATCAGTCTGCAGCGCCCGTTGCGCCTGCACGATGGCCAGCACCGCTGCCTCCGCCGTGGCCGGTGTTTCGTCAATCAGTCGGTCGGTGGTCACCAACGCGGCGAATGTGTAGTCCCTGGCCGCTGCCGGGCCGATGCCTTGCCGAGGGTCCAGCACAACACTGCCGATGCCACTCCGCACGGCCACTGCGGCGCCCATGGCGTTGGCCCAGAACCCGTCGATCGCCCCATCCTCCAGGGCCTGGGCCGCGTGAACGCCGAAGGACACGCCGGGCTCTCCGCTACCGGGCACAGGAGCTACCAACACGTCCTGATTGGGGTCCACGCCCTCCTCGGCCAGCAGGCGTCGCAGCGCGGCGTCCGGTCCGGGGGCCGCCCCGATGCGCAGGCCCTTGAGCGCCGCAACGTCCCCAGGTTTGACGCCGAGGGTCGAGCGCAGCACCAGCACCCAGAACGTGTGCTGCGACAGCGCCGCCAGCAGCTTAGCGCCCTGCCACCCTGGGAACGCGGACAACGTTGCGTGGGCCGGCCCGGCAACGAAGTCGATCTGCCCGTCGCGCAAGGACTCCATGGCCTTTCCGATGGGAAAAACCATTTCCAGCTCGACGTCCAGTCCCTGCTCTCGAAAGGCCCCCAGTTCCACGGCAGCCACCGCCGGAAAATAGGAGTTGGACACCAGGTCGGGCACTGCCAGTCTCATGTGGGTTGTCTCCTGCGTTGTTGCGAAACGGTTCAAAATCCCCTCCCCCTCAAGGGAGAGGGTTAGAGTGTCTGGTAAAGTCTTGAACTGTGACTCCTGCGATGGAACCACAAGATCGAGGAAAGAGGAATCTTAGACAATCCTGAAAATCCTGATTTAGACAATTGGCGGCTGGCCAAGTTTACCACTGGCCTCGCATACAGTATCCTCTGCGAAATGCTGCCGTATATTTCTCGGGGAGTGAAATGATGCCTGATATGCCCTTACACTACCAGACAATAGCAGAGGTGGGCGCCCGCCTCCGGTCGAGGGAACTGTCGCCGGTCGAGTTAACGCAGGCCATCCTGGAGCGCATCGAGACCCTGGACGGCGACCTGAAGAGCTACGCCACGGTGATGGCCGACTCGGCGCTGGCCTCGGCCCGGACCGCCGAGCAGGAGATCGCTGCCGGGAACTACCGGGGAGGCCTCCACGGGGTGCCCATCGCTGTCAAGGACCTTTGCTTCACAACGGGTGTCGCCACCATGGGCGGTGCCAAAGTGTTGCGGGACTTCGTGCCTGACTTCGACGGCACGGTGGTTCGGAAGCTTAATGCCGCCGGCGCGGTGATCCTCGGCAAGCTGAACCTCACCGAAGGAGCCATGGCCGGCTACAACCCGGAGTTCCAGATACCGGTCAACCCCTGGGGAGCCGATCGCTGGTCCGGCGCATCCTCCAGCGGCTCGGGGGTGGCCACCGCTGCTGGCCTGTGCTACGGCTCGCTGGGCAGCGACACGGGCGGCTCCATCAGGTTCCCGTCTGCGGCCTGCGGGACGGTGGGAATCAAGCCGACCTGGGGACGGGTGAGCCGCTACGGCGTTCTGGCACTGGCCGAGTCGCTGGACCACGTTGGCCCCATGACCCGCAGTGCCTCCGACGCCGGTGTCATGCTGCAGGCCCTTGCCGGGCACGACGTCAACGATCCCACCTCACTGACCGCGCCGGTGCCCAACATGCTGCAGGGTTTGGGCCAGGGAGTGCGCGGCGTACGCATCGGCGACGATGTGGACTCTGAGCTGGCAGCGGCCGTTATGGAGGGTGCCCGGCTGCTGGAGAGCCACGGAGCGAGGTTGATGCCGGTCCGACTGCCGGATACCGAGCCGCTGTCGAAGGCCTGGGGCGTGCTGTGCTCGGCGGAGGCGGCTGCGGCCCACCGAGAGTTCTTCCCGGCCCGCGCCGACGAGTACGGCCCTTGGTTCCGTGGCTGGCTGGAGATGGGTTCCCGGCACAGCGCCATCGACTACGCCGCTGCCAGCTATACCAGGCTTGCCAGCAACGGCACTCTCGCCGAAATATTTGACGGTATCGATGTGATCGTCTGCCCGTCCATGACCACTCCGCCGGAACGGGTCACGCAGGAGGCGCTGTACGGGCCCATGGACGAGGAGGAATGGACCTGGGGCCGGTTCACCATCCCCTACGACTTCAGCGGATCGCCCACCATATCCCTGCCCGCAGGGCTGAACAGCGAAGGGTTGCCCCTCAGCATCCAGTTCATCGGCCGGCACCTGACGGAGCCACTGCTGGTGCAGGTGGGCCACGCCTACGAGGACGCCACGCAACACCGCCTCCAGCCGCCAGTGTAGCGGCGTCCGGCAAATTCCATCAAATCAGGGATGGGGCGGCACAAATTCCCTCTCCCATCATGAGAGGGCCAGGGTGAGGGGGTCCCTCTTTTTTCGGGAATCGAAGGTGTCACTGACAGGAGGTGAGCCGAATGACCACTTCGTACCGTCCCTCAGGACTGAAACGATACCACTCGGCCGGAGCCTACCGGGGGTACACGCTCTTCTCCCCCAACGGCGGTGACGGGGCCTTCCTCATCGACATGGATGGCAACTTCGTCCACCGCTGGCACCATCCGGGCGGCATCAACTACGGCTACCTGCTGGACAACGGCAACCTGCTGTTCCGGGACCAGGGCTCCCGGCCCCCCGGGGCAGATCATATCCGGGAGATCGACTGGGACAGCCGGCTGGTCTGGGAGCACCACGACCCCACGCTGCGGCGCCACGCCCGGCTGCCCAACGGCAACAACCTGTTCCTGCTGCAGCGGGACCGCATATCCGTCGAGCTGTCCGGCAGGGTCCGCGGCGGTTTCACCACCCCCAACGATCCGGAGCAGATGTTCAGCGACCAGGTGGTGGAAGTCACGCCAGACGGGACAGAGGTCAACGTCTGGCGTTCCGCCGACCACCTGGACCCGGAAACGGACATAATCTGCCCACTGGAAACCCGCGATGCGTGGGGCGGCGCCAATGACCTGACCGCCTCGGTCGATGGCAGCAGCTTCCTGATCAGCTTCCGCATTCTTGACACCGTGGCGCTGGTGGACCGGTCAACGGGCGAGATGACCTGGAAGTGGGGCGCAGGCGCCATCTCCCACCAGCACCATCCCACTTACCTGGACAACGGCAACGTGCTGCTGCTGGACAACGGCAGCCACCGCCGGGGACTTAGCTACTCCCGCGTGGTCGAGGTGGACCCTTCCACCAGCGAGATAGTCTGGCAGTACGAAGGTCTGCCGAGAGTGTCGTTCTTCACCCACTTCACCGGTGGGGCGCAACGTCTGCCCAACGGCAACACCCTGATCACCGAGGGCATGACCGGCCGGCTGTTCGAGGTCACTCCCGCCAGCGAGATCGTCTGGGAGTTCGTCAGTCCATTCGTCGTAATGTCCAACTTTGGGATGGCCAACAGCGTATTCCGCGCACACCGCTACGGCCCCGACCATCCCGCCCTGCAGGGCAGGGACCTGAACCCCGACAGCCTCGTCAACCTGAACCGTCTGTATGGAGCAGGGTAACGGCGCCGGGGTCCATCCAAAGTTCTCTCCCCCTCAGGGGGAGGGTTAGGGTGGGGGTGATCCTTCCTACAGCGTAACTCCTGTCAGGCTTCGGGCATGGCGATATCCACCTTGAGTTGACGGCTCACCGGCACCCACCTACGATTGCCAACAGTCCCGCATTGGCCGTTAAAAATCGGTATTTGCCGGAGGTCTTTATGGACCGGAACGAACTGCCCCTTCACTCGGTGTCTGCGCTGGCCAGCCTCATCGAGAGCAGGGAAGTGTCTCCAGTGGACGTGGTTGAAGCGTACCTGCAACGGATCGACGACCTCGATTTCAAGTTCAACTCCTACATCACGGTGCTGTGGCAACGAGCCCTCGACGAAGCGAGACAGGCCGAGCAGGAGATCGCGGCCGGTAACTATCGCGGGCCGCTCCACGGCATACCCGTCGGGGTCAAGGACCAGATCTGGACAAGGGGCATACGCACCTCCGGCGGTGCGCGCATCACCGCCGACTTCGTGCCTGACGACGACGCCACGGTGGTTGCCAGGCTCAAGGACGCAGGCGCAATCCTGCTGGGCAAGACCAACCTCAGCGAGTTCGCCGTAACCGGATTCACCCACCGGTTCAGCACTCCCCGCAATCCCTGGGACCTGAACATCTCCGCCGGTGGGTCCAGCGGAGGTTCGGGAGCGGCCACGGCGGCTTTCCTCTGCGCCACCTCGCTAGGAGAGGACACCGGCGGCTCCATCCGACGACCCGCGGCCTGGTGCGGTGTCGTGGGTCTGCGTCCCGGCTGGGGACGGGTCAGCCGTTACGGCCTGATGCGGGGCGTCTGGTCCATGGATACCATCGGCCCCATCTCCCGCACCGTGGAGGACGCGGCCATTACGCTTTCAGCCATCGCGGGTCACGACCCCAAGGACCCGACCACCTGGAACACGCCGGTGCCCGACTACCGCCAGTCGCTCGACGGCGATATCAGGGGCAAGCGCGTGGGCATCGTCACGGAACTGCTGCACAGCGACGTTGTGGAACCAGACGTGGCCAACGCCGTTACCGCCGCTGCCAGCACGCTGGCGGAGCTGGGCGCCGTTGTCGAGGAGGTCTCCATCCCGTTGGCCGCCCACGCCAACACCATCGCCGGTACGCTACTGGCGGTCGAGCCTGCCATGAACATGAGCGAGTGGGTCCGGGAGCGCCTCCACGACTTCGGCCACGACAACCGCGTCGGGCTGCTCACCGGCAGCCTGGTGCCTGCCGCCGCATACCTGAAGGCGCAGAAACTCCGAACCATGCTGCGCAACGACGTGCTGGCGGCCTTCGAAACGTACGATGCGCTGATCATGCCCACCTCCGGTAGGCAGGCCGTGCCCCTCACCGAAGACCCCCCGGTCACCAGCAAGGAGGCGTCGTCTCGGCTGCCCTTCATGCGCACCAACACCTTCAACCTGTCCAGCGCGCCCGCCATCTCGGTGCCCTGCGGCTTCGGCGGACGGGGGCTGCCGGTAGGCCTGCAAATCGCCGGGCCTCCCGGCGGGGAGGAGATGGTGCTCAGGATGGCCCATGCCTACGAACAGAACACCGATTGGCACACCATGAGACCCCCGACAGTTGGCATCTGACCATCACTGGTAGAACACCCGGCTTAATCCCCTCTCCCTCAGGGGGAGGGTTAGGGTGGGGGTGAAATCCACGCAACAGAACCCCGGTTCACAAACTAAAACCAGAGGAGGAGGCAACAACATGTGGAACAAGCCAATGATCAGCCTGGAACAGGCCCAGAAGGCCATTGAGGCCATGATCGCCGACTACAACAAGGACACCAACCGGCGTAAGGTCGACATGGCCGTGGTGGACGATGCCGGGAACCTGCTGGCCTACGCCCGTCTCGACCGCTGCCCGAGGCCCACCATGGCCATCCGCAAGGCCTACACCTCAGCGGTACGCGGAATGGACACGGCCGCTTTCGCCGAGCAGATCAAGAGTTCCGGGAGGTCGCTGGAGTCCTTTAACGATCCCCAGCTGACCAACCTGACGGGCGGGGTCGCGGTCGTTCACGACGGTGCGGTCATCGGTGCCATCGGCGTTGGCGGCCTGCCCAGTGGTCTCGACGATGAGGCCATCTCCAGGGCCGGACTGGCCGCGCTGGGCCTCTGACGGCGTCCGCGTCATACCCCCTCCCCTCTCCCTCAAGGGGGAGCGTTAGGGGTGGGGGTGAGCTCTCTAACGGCGTAAGCCCTGACGTATATGAAGCAAAATGGGGGCGCCCCTTGTGGGCGCCCCTACCGTTTCCACGCCGCCCAATTTGTGGGGGCAATCCTTGTCATCGCCCCGCCTACGTCAGGCCCACGAATGTCTGCCCTAGCTGTCCTCGAATACGGTCTCGAGCTGTGCCGAGCTGTCGAAGAAGTGCTGCAGGCTTTGATTGATCCGGAAGAATATGTCCGCCCGGAGCTGGTCGCCGGTGGCGTTGTCGGAGATGCCGCCGTCGATCATCAGGTCCAGCGTGTTGAGAGTGTGGCTCCGGTCGGCGCCTCCGTTCTCCTTGGTGTTGACGATCAGTTCCTGCCATTGCTCGGCACTCATATTCAGGAAGAAATCGGCATCGATCAGATCGAACTTGGTCCCCTCCTTGACCCCGACGCATTCAAAAGCCTCGAAGGTGATCAGGAAGACCCGCTCCCCGACCGTCACGCCCATGACGGCGTCCACATTACCGAGCCGCCGGAACTCCGGGTCGTTGTTGACCAGCTCCTGCAGGCCCTGAAACCACTCTACTGACGGGAATACCAGTGTTTTCGCCCCTTGGGCGCTCATCCGTTTCCTCCTGTGAACCGTTGACGGGAATGCAGAGCGGCGACCCCATCCGGGGCGCTACTCCTTGAAGTAAGGCTCCCCTTTCTCCTTGGCCTGGCTGAAGGGGACCATCTTGTTCATGTGATAGTCCGGGTCCGAGTTGGCAGGCGCATTGCCCAAAGCCCGGTCCACCATCCTGGTGTACTTGGGGTCCAGCTGGGCGAACTTGTCGGCCTCAGAGCGAACGTAGGTGACCTTTGAAATTATCCGCTGCAGTTGATCACCCGAACAGTACTGGCAGCCGGTTGGAGCCGGCGAACTGAAGGAGCGCAGGAACACGCTGTTGACCGACTGGCAGTCCTGGCAACGGTATTCGTAGATCGGCATTGCAGTTTCCTAGGCCGTGGTGGCTTCTTCGCGCCGCAGGTACTGTCTCAGGGCCGGCGACAGGTTAGCCTCGGTCCTGGGGACCCCCACCCAGGCCATACGCGCGAGGTACTCCTCGATGTATTGCTGCTGCAGGTCCCTCACCACCTCCATGCCGGCGGATATGTTGGCCAGCCCGCCGCCATAGATGATGGCCAGCGCCTCCCAGAGTACCGGGTCCTTCATTTCCTGGCCAATGTCAAACTCGACGCCCTGCATCAGGTTGCTGAGGCCCCTGGCGAAGCTCTCGCCCTGGTGGTCCACGGCGTATTTGACGTGAGCCATGCCATAAGCCATATGGCGGGCCTTGTCCTCCATGCTGCGCCGGAACAGGTACTTGTCGGCCGGGTTGGTGGCGTAGGCCTCCCCGTAGCGGTAGAGCAGGAGGGTAAGCGGACTTCGAATGATATACAGATAGAGGGCAGCCTCCGTCCATCCGGCCCGCACCTCGACCAGCCGTCGATTGATGTGCCCGGAACTCTCCACTCCCAGGACGCCGTCGTTCACCAGTGCCCGCTCCCGGAACGCCGAGTAATGGCGCGCGGAGTCGAAGACCTCGGTGGCGAGGAAGGTCTTGACCTCGTGATAGGCATAATTCATCTTGTGGAGCCAGTTGCCTATCGTGTCGGTCTCGATGGTTGCCTGCTGGGCCAGCTCGGTACACAGCTGGCGCATGGCCAGTTCGACCTCGGGAGCCTGGACCGTCAATTGGTCCCAGGGAACGTCCTCGTGGTACATCCAGCGCCGCTGTATCGCCTCCTCGTAGAGGTCGACGGCGTTGTCCGACCAGATGTCCACCTTGGAACTCAGGGCGTAGAAGTCAGTGCGAGGGACGCCCGGTACCGGGGAGGCGCCCCGGGGCCGACGGCTCATGTCGGTGCTGAATTCTGGCACATCGGCATAGCTGCCGACGTTGATGCCCCGCATGGTCATGCCATGCTTGCCCGGTTCCACCCGAACGCCCCACTCCAGCGTGTCGTTCATCCATGCCAGGGGCGCGCCCCGGGAGGCAGCCAGTCCCGTGGCCTCACCGGAGGCCTCAGTGGATTCCTGTTCTTCGGTCGACTCGACCTTTTCTTCATCCGACGGCATCACAGTCCTCGCGAGATTCCGTGCGATGATTTCTGGTTGGGGCCATATACGACGAGACCTCCCTCGACAGCTCGGGGGAGATCTCGAAATTGGAAAGCAATTTGCCTAGGCGGCCGCTTGGTAGGCCTCGAGCAGCGCCGGGTTGACGCGGCCGTTGTGGATCCGGTCATCGAAGCCAGCGGACTTGAGGCGCTGGAAGTATTCCTTCACCTGCCGCTGCCGGATGGCCATCAGGATCTTCTGGCCCTCGTCGATCTTGTCCTTGCCGCCGCCCAGCAGTATGGCCAGGGCCTCGCTGGTGAGCTGGTTCTGCCCTGCGGGGTTCTCCCCGCCGGCGCCAGTGGCCTGGCGGGACTCGCCCTCGTCCAGGTAGCAATGGATCTCCTCGCGACGTTCGGGGGCGAACTCGTTCATGTAGCGGAGGTGCAGCACCCCGATGGCCACGTGGCGGGCCTCATCCTGCGCACAGCGCCGGTATATGGCCTTTTCCGCCTCGTTGTATGCCATCATCTCGCCCAGCCGGAAGAGCGTCAGTACGTTCCCCTCACCGGTGATATGCAACCGGGACGAAAACTCGGTGAATTCACGGGCGTTGTCGGTACTTCCGCCCACAACGTCGCTGACCGAGTCGATCATGCGCATCAGGCCGCCGCCGTTGGCGAAGGCCCTCTTGCGGAACACGTCCAGGTGGCGGGACTCGTCCATGACCTGGGCCATCAGGGCCAACCGGACCTCGTGGTAGTCGGGGGACATCGCGGCGATAAACCGGCCCGGCACATCAGAGGCGACGAACTCCACCTGGGCGAAGAACGTGGACATCTGGCACTGAGCGGCCTCAATGTCATCGGGCAGTTCCTGGATGGTGTCCCAGGGGATGTCCGTGGCCGAACTCCACTGGCGGGTGATGAATTCCTGGTACAGCTTGGTCAGGTTGTGCGCCCAGACCTCGCTCTTGGTATTGAAGGTGTAGGCCCCAAAACGAGCTACGTCGTTGCGAGGTATGGAACCCTCGACGCGGCCCGTGTAATTCGCGGAACGCTCGTCGACTTCTCTGCTGGTGACGCTTTCCTCAAGCTGGGTCAACCAAGAGAGGTCGAATCCCTGCTCTTTCGCCTGTTCCCAGTATGAGGTGCGGTTCTGTACCGTTGCCATGAATTTCACCTCTGTAGATATTCGGCTCAACCCTTAACGGGCGCAGTTCCAGTTACGTAGCACGGTACGTTGCGTCGGTCGTTTTGTCAACCTGAAGTAACACGGAATACTGCGGGTTTGGAAAGTTCACTTTCCCTCGAAACAAGGGCAAGATGAAGCAACAGTCGGGAACCGGTTTTCTCTGGGCCTTACCCACCATCCATAAGTTAAGTAGGGCCCTGAAATTATTGCCGGGTACGCGCCGGACCCGCCTTTGTCCCTGGCTATCCCGCAAACCCGGGCATCACGTGGGTGGCGAACCTCTCAAGGTTTCTCAGCGTCATTTCCAGCGGCATTCCCGGATGGGTGAACTCCACAAGCAGGTAGTCCAGGTTGCAGGTCTCCTGCAGTTCCTGCACCTTCTCCGTCACGTTCTCCGGAGAGCCCACCAGCAGGGTCCGGGGTTCCAGAAAGTCCCAGTCTAGTTTGACGCTGGGGTCCAGCTCTTCATCGGGGTTGGTGAACACCTGCCGCCCCCTGAACGGGTCGCTGTAAGTGAAGGAGGACATCATCGCCGCCTCGGCGTCCCGGCGGGCCTCCTCCATGGACGACGCCACGTAGGTGGACCGCATCACCGCCTGTCCTTCGCCCAGACCGAAGGGCCGCCCTTCAGCCTTGGAACGGACCTCGGCGTACAGCTCCATCCTCTGCCGGATACGCAGCGGCGGCGGCTGCCAGTAGCAGGCGTTCAGCCCCATCTCGGCGGCGGACGATACCGAGTTGTCGGTGGAGACCGTCATCCACAGGGGCGGGTGCGGCTGCTGGTACGGCCGGGGCGTAACCCGCAGCTTTTTCACCTGCTCACCGTCCTGCCACTCGGGGTCAGGGGGGATGGAAGGATGCGAGAACACCGTGCCATCGGCGGGGAACCGGTAATTGGGTCCCTCGTGGGAAAAATAAGGGTCGGCCCAGATTTTCCTCACGATCTCTACCGTCTCCCGGAACAGCTCCCGGTTTTCCCGGTCCTTCCGGGGGTCGGCGTTGGGATGGAACTGCGGCCCCTCGTAGGGCCAGATGCCCCGGCCGAACCCGACCTCGAGCCTGCCCCGCGTCATGTTGTCCAGCATGGCCAGGTCCTCGGCCAGCCGGATGGGGTGCCACCACGGAGCGATGTTCGCCATCTGCCCGATGCGGATCCTCGAGGTCCGGGCGGCCAGGTCGGCTCCCAGCAGGATCGGGTTGGGCAGGTCTCCCACACCGTATGGCCCGAAGTGGTGCTCCCCCAACCAGATCGCCTCAAACCCCAGCTCCTCAGCCAGGATTGTCTGTTGCCGCAGGTTGTCGATCATATCGGCGGAATTGGTGGCCTCTCCGGCCGACGCTGCCACGGTGGTGAAGGCTGCGAATCTCATAAACGTTCCTCGGCAATGACGGGTTGAATCCCTGGCGTCGGAGTGTGCCGCAAAATCCCACGCAACTCCAGGGGTTCGCACCGCAGCACGGCGCGATATTCAAGCTACACCAAACGGCGTACAAACCCAACCATTTTGATTGAGAAGGATTGCAGGTTGAGATTCTCCTAACCCCCAGGACCTGCCGCTCCGAGGCCGCTGGCACACTCTACTTTTGGGTCATACCCTGGGCCAGACCTGGTCGGCCAGCGTTTCCATGTCCCGCATCATCTCCTCCTTGCTGCTGGCCAGCTGCGCCACAGGGACGAAGGAAGCGATAAGATGGCTCACGCCCATATCCTCGTACCGGCGGATGTCAGATGCCATCTGCGCCGGGCTGCCCGAAAAAGTCGGACGGTCCGGGGAGTCGTGCCCGCCACCGCTGGTGTCCAGGTTGTAGCCGTGCATTCTGGCAATGATCTCAACCGAGCCCGTGGGCCTGCCAGCGCGCTCCACGTACCGGTCCATTCTCGCTATGGCGGCGGACATCTCCTCGGGGTCGGCCAGTGGGAACCGGGTGTTGGTCCCGATGGGCTGCCAGCCGTCGCCCAGTTCGGCGGCGCGGCGCATGGCGCGACGGCTCTCGCCGCCCACCCAGATGGGCGGATGCGGTTTCTGGACCGGCTTGGGCACAAAGGAAAGGTCGGAGAAACTGTGGTACTTGCCCTCGAAGCTGGGTGACTCGCTGGTCCAGAGTTCCTTGAAGATACGAATGTATTCGTCGGTTACCGCGCCCCGCTCCTCGAAGGGAGGAGTCTGCAATGCCTCGAACTCCTTGCGCAGCCAGCCGACTCCCACGCCCACGGTCAACCTCCCGTTGGACAGCACGTCAATGGTGGACAGCACCTTGGCGGTTAACACGGGAGGACGGTGCGGCACGATCATCACGCTGGTGACCAGCCTGATGGACTCCGTCTGACCGGCCAGGTAGGCCAGCATGGTCAGCTGCTCGACGGTCTCGTTGGTGTCCGTGCCTGGGAAAATGCCGGATTCGGTGTACGGGTAGGGCGAATCAACCGCGTTGGGCAGGATGACATGGTCCGGAAACATGGCGACGGCGTAGCCGAGTTCGTCCGCCTTCCGGGCAATGGGGATAATGTTCTCGGGGCGGGACAGCTCCCCCCGGGAGGGCAGCATGATTCCGTACTTCATCGCAGGTTCTCCTCGAGTAACCTTCGGATGACACCATGCTCAGTATACCGGTCCAGGAAAAAACAAACGGAGCAATTCGTAGCGCTCAAGGCTCTGAATTGCCCCGTGAATCGGGCGTTTGTCGGTTTTGTGGCGGAGGGAATGGGATTCGAACCCATGAACCCGTTTTTAGCAGGTTAAGCGCTTAGCAGGCGCCCGCACTAGGCCACTATGCGATCCCTCCGTGTACAACCATGGTAGCAAATGGGCCAACTCCCGGCAAGGGAACGGCGCGAGAGCCGACTGCTCAAAAACAACAACCGCGCGCGGCGTGCCCAAGGCCTGCCACCCGCGATTTGCTGCCAACCGGAAGTTGTCTCTAGCGGTTGCGCCGGTTCTGACGGCGGCGACGGCGAGCGGCCCGCTGGGCGGCCAGCCTCTCCTTCTGGGCCTTGGACCGGAAGAAACGGCGGTCCTTCAGTTCGCGCAGTATGCCGGAGTGCTGTACCGATGCCCGGAACCGATTGACCAGGCTCTCAGGGCCTTCGCCCTCGCGGGGGGTAACGTATGCCATGTAGAACTCCCTGTTTTTCGACGTCCGCTTGAATATTTCCGGTAATTTACCACAGGGCCAATCCACCGGCAATGAAACGCGGACCGCCTAAAAGGCCAATTCAGGCCTCAGATGGTGGAAGACAAGCGATTAGTGACGAATGGAGCGGGCGATGGGATTCGAACCCACGACGTCTTGCTTGGGAAGCAAGCACTCTACCACTGAGTTACACCCGCTCTAACTGGATGAACCACTATCCAATAGTATTACACCCACTCGAAAATTCAAACCCTTCCGGGCGGGAAGAGTCTCGTTTCATTCCGGAATGCCTGAACCCTAGGGACCATTCTTGAAAGTATTGCGGACGGATTACGAGCCAGGACACGTGGCCCTGAATTCACCTCAATCGGGATGTATTTCCCGTGAGCCAATTGGTACGCAAGGTGTATCGTTGGCCCGGGCCGCATAGGCCGGGGTGCGGTAGAACCGGTGGCCATAATGGGCGCTGACTGTAACCGGGGCAACCTTGGTTCCGCCACCGCAGGCAATGCGATCAACCTCGGGAGGGTGTCCAGCCAATGACAAAGCTGCATGATCTCAAGGAGCTGGGCATGCGAGTGGAAGAGATTCTCGCAAACGTCTTCATGTTCAGCCTGCTGACCTTCCCGGGAGCGGCCATATTCGCATCCGGCTTTCTTGGCCTATTCAACTACGATTCTGACTGGCCAGATCCTGCCATCTGGGCGACAGGATTCTTTCCGTTCTGGGTCATAGCTGTCGCTGCGGTTTTTCTCAGTGGGCGGATGTGGTTCTTGGTGTCCTGCGGGTTTTTCATAACGGGAACCCTGCTCATGCTGGTTACCGTTCAGTACCAATGGACGAGTCTGACTCCTGCGGATGTCAAGGACAACGCGCTGTGGGGCAACGCTCACGTGGTTCTTGCTTATCTGCTCACATTCGTCTCGGTGCCTGCCGCGTTGGGGCTGGGCATCTATGCTTATCACAAAATGCAGAGGCCTGCGCCTGCCCAATCCAACGAGGCAGAGGATGGCCACTCCCTATGAGCGGAGCCTGGAAAGCGGCTGATGCCCAGTGTAGTCCGCATCACCGAAACGATTGGAGCGACTGCGAACAATTCAGCTTGATGCGCACCCTCTACCCCTACGTCTCAAGCTCCGCCATCCGGTCGGTGTGCACCCCGGCCCAGTACTCCGCCCACTGCTCTCGGGTGGCCTTTTCCGTCGTCCCCGGAACGTAGGCCGGCGACACCACCGGCAGCGCCCGCTCTACATTCAGCAGCACGTACGACCGGGCCGGCAGCTGCACCTTGTGTACCCCGCGTGTGCCGGTGTCGAAGGCTGTGAATATCTCGTCGAATAGCGCCTCGCCCTTCTCGACGATGCTGACCGTTCCCTTGAACCTGTACCCTTTGCGTGAATACACGTCGACCACGTTCAACTCCAGCGCCGGATTGGCCCGCAAGTTGGCCATGGTCGTCGGCGACGCCAGGTCCGCGAACACCAGCTTATCGTCGCCCCACACCGCAGTGGTGCCCTTGGGCGACAGGTTCGGCGTCCCGTCCGGGCACACGGTGGCAATAAACCCGAACCGCTGCTGCCGTACCACGCGTTTCATATCGTCGGTCAGAATACCCATCTCTTATCCTCGCTGGCTGCTTTATATGCCTGAGTTTCCTCTTTGCGCATGCACCCTCAGAACCACACCGCCGCGCGCTCCGCGATCATGATGGCCGTGGCGTTGGTGTTGGCGCGCACCACGTTGGGCGCTACCGACAGGTCCACCACGCGCAGGCCCTCGACGCCGCGCACCCGGCAGTACTGGTCCACCACCGCCATTGGGTCGCCGTTCGGCCCCATCCGCGCCGAGCCGCAGGTGTGGAATGTCGTGCTGATGTTCTCGTGCAGCCACGCGTCCAGCGCCTCGTCCGTCTCCAGGTCATCCGGCCCCGGCGCCGCCAGCCCGTGTACCAGAGGACGGAACGACTCGTGCTCCGTCAGTCCGGCGCAGAGGCGAATGGCCTCTCGCAGTCGACGCACGTCGAACTCATCCTCCAAGTACCGATAGTCGATGTTCGGCCCTGCCGAAGGGTCCGTCGACGCCAGCGTCAGCTCACCGGCGCTCTCGGCCAGCTCAAGGATCACGGTGAAGTGCAGCGTCTTGCCGTTCCTGCTCTGGCTGGCGCCGGCGATGGGGTCGCCGCCGCCAGTGCCGGAATACGACGTCAACGTGATCTGCATGTCGTTACGCAGGTGGGATCCCTCGGCGGTATAGCGCACTCCCGTCTGGATTCGCGGCACGTCCTCCGACAGCGCCACTCCCTCCCTTGGCTCCAGGTCCACCAGCACCATGGGGTGATCGCGCAGGTTCCGGCCCACGCCCGGTGAATCCAGGGCAACCGGGATGCCCATCTCCTGCAGGTGTGCCGACGGACCCACGCCCGACAGCAGCAGCAGTTGCGGCGACGCCAGCCCTCCGGCGCACAGGACGATTTCCTCGCCCTCGACGGTGAACACCTCACCGCCGCTTTCAACCTCGACGCCCACGGCCCGTGGTGAACCTGCCGAACCACCCTCAAACACCACCCGACGGGCCTGCACACCGCCGCGCACCGTCAGGTTAAGTCGGTGGCGCACCGGGTTGAGGTACGACAGTGCCGCGCTCATCCGGATGTTGCCGGGGTTGTTCATGGGCACCGCGCCCGTCCCGGTGGTCTCCGGGTTGTTCATGTCCGGGTCGTAGGGAAACCCCTCGTCCAGCGTCGACTGGTGGAACGCCTCGTAGACCGGCAGCCACTCCTCCCGAGGCACCCGCCTCACCGGGATCGGCCCTTCCGTGCCGTGGAAGTCATCGCGCACGTCCATGTCGGTTTCCAGCTTGCGGAAGAACGGCAGGACGTTGACATAGCTCCACTCGGTGTTGCCCTGTTCCGCCCAGGAGTCGTAGTCCTCGGGCAGGCCCCGCAGGAACACCTGGCCGTTCACCGACCCCGAGCCGCCGATGACCTTGCCCCGCGCGATGTCCATCGGCTGCGACGACCGTGCGCTGCCGGTGGCCTGGTACTTCCAGTTAAAGGGCGAGTCCAGCTCCGACGCGCCGTTGTTGTAGCCGTACTTGATCTCGTCAGGCAGTTGCTCAAACTCCGGGTAGTCCGGTCCGGCCTCCAGCAGCAGCACCGAGCGGTTCGGGTCCTCCGACAGCCGCGCAGCCAGGGTGCACCCCGCCGACCCCCCGCCGACTATGATCACGTCATATTTCATGGAAATCTCCGAAAATAAAGAAAAGCTCAGTCTCCCTTCCATCTTTTGGAGTCATATTATGAGCGCTGGGCAGGAATGGCAAACTCGGCATTTGTTTTCTACTCCATAGCAAAAGAGGGCTCTGGACCATGGTTCTCCGGATTGCCGTGGATCCTGGCGTTTGGCCATCCCGGTGCTGCCGGTGTGTGGTTGAAATATGGCTGGCAATATGGGGCGCAATGGGAGACAAAGAGGGAGCGTGGCAAATCCCTTGCCCTTGAGGGGAGGTTTGGGGCATACCCCGTTTGTGATGGAGTGTCTTGCCTTGGCTGAATGGAAGGAGACGGTCAGGCGGTTGGCACGTCGGTCAGTGTGAAGTCACGGCCCTTGAAAAGGAGCGGTTCTTGCGTGGCCATTGCGAGGGCATAAGCGAAGCAGTCTCCGAAATTCAGTCCTGCAGGATGGTTGCCCTTTCCGAATCTCCGCCACGCCTGTCGCGCCGTCTGGGCCTGCTCGGTAGTTACGGGTTCCAGTTCGATTTGCGCCCTTCTCAGGAACGCATCCAGTTCGTGGGCGGCTGCAGGTCCGGAGCGGCTTTCGAGGACGATTGTGGTTTCCAGGAGTGTGGCAGCGGACATGCGGCGGGAGGAATCTGCTGCTATGGCACTTAGGAAGCGGTCTGCGTCCGGCTCTTCGAACAGGATGGCGAGGATGGCCGAGGTGTCGATGATCACTTGGGCAGTCCCCGCTGGTCATAGAGGAAATCGCCGTGTTCTGTTGCGGACGGGCCGTCGCGGAGGGTGGCGGCGCACCGGCGGGCTATGGCCTTCAGGTCTTGTACCAGGGTCTCGGCGTCACGGGCCTTCCTTTCTCGTTCCAGCCGCTCCCGCAGGGCCACTGTGATGGCGCCGGTCATTGTCTCTCCGGTTAGCTGCGCCAGTTCACTAGCGAGTTGGCACGTCTCCTCATTCTTGATGTTGAGACTCACGTCGGACTCCTAAATGTGGGTAGATTGCCAAGGCGCTATTCTACCAAAGGGAACTCGCATAAGGTTAATTCTGAAATCAACTGAACTAAACAGTACCCAGACACGAGCAGTTGATG
The DNA here is from genome assembly GCA_963664175.2 of Dehalococcoidia bacterium. Lineage (GTDB taxonomy): Bacteria > Chloroflexota > Dehalococcoidia > Lucifugimonadales > UBA3495 > VXOI01. The sequence continues at coordinate 236,905 of CAXXOI010000034.1, read as the reverse complement.
CTCGAAGTAGCATCATCTATTCCGCAAAGGGGCGCACCACCGTACGCCCCCCAAGTTCACTCCGTCCAGACAGGCCGCCCCTACCCCTGCGCTGCGGCCGCCTGCCCCAGCATGCGCATGGTGCGGTCCACCGACGCCGCCGCGTCGGGCCCGGCGCTGATGGGCGACGCCAGCACCTCCGTCGCGCCCAGGTCGAACAAGCGCTGCACACCCTCGGCGCACTTCTCCTCGTCGCCCCAGATCACCGCGCCGTCGATCATCCCGGCACTCCAGGTGCCCTCCGTTGCCTCCGGGTAGCCCGCGTCCACCAGCATGCGCTGGTAGAAGGGCAGGCGGGGGTTCATCACCTGCGCCCGGACCGCCTCCCGCACCTCATCGGCGTTGTCGTGTACGCATACCGGAGCGTGGGCGATGAGCGGCGGCGTCTCCCGTCCGGCACGCTGCGCCCCGGCCTGCATGGCCGGCAGCGCCACGTCCCGCAGGTAGTTGAAGGGACAGATCCAACTGATCGCGCCGTCCGATTCCGCGCCGCACAGCTCGAACGAACCCTTGCGCAGGGCCGAGCCCATGATCTCGATGTCCAGCGGCTCCCCGATGCCGTCGTGCGCCGTGTAGTGTTCGCCGTCGAAGTCCACCCGCCCCTGCTGCAGGATCGCCTTGAGTATCTGCAGGTACTCCCGCAGGTGGCCCAGCGGAGCGTTGAACTCGATGCCCATGGCCTCGATGGTCGGGCGGTGGCTTGGCCCGACGCCCAGCCGGAACCGGCCCGGCGCCAGCTGCGCCACGATCTGCGCCTGCTGCACCATCACCAGCGGATGCCGCGGGTACGTGGGCACGATGGATGTTCCCAGCTTGATGCGCTCGGTAAGCCCGGCCGACGCCGCGAAGGCTGTGATGCTGTCGGGGCGTGCGCCTCCCGTCGTCATCCACGCCGCGTGAATCCCCAACTCCTCAGCCCGCACTATCATCCTCTGGATGTCCTGAATCTTGGCCCCGCTTACCGCTACTCCAACCAGCCTCTCAGCCATGGCTGCCCTCCTCTAATCATCGTTGTCCTTGGCCCTTATTGCAGCCAAAGAAAAACACGCCCCATCAGGCGTGTCAAGCAAGGAATAAATGTGGCAGCACTTGAGTTTGCCGAATCGGGCGGGGCAACCACAAGGGTTGCCCCTGCATTGCGATGCCATCTTGGCTGTAGGGGCGTCTCTGGTGGGCGCTCTGGGTCAATCGAGACACTATCAACAACGTCCAGTCACCCTGAACAGGAAAAGAATTACCTCTTCATCGCAATCCCATCCTGTGAATCCTGTCCATCCATGTAAATTAAGGCTCCTCCTCCTCGTCATCCCCTACCTCGCCCAGGAACACGCGGGTCAGGATGTCCGAGTCGCGAATGTTGTCCGGCGTTCCCTCGTACACCACGCGGCCCTTGTCCAGCACGTAGCCCCGGTCCGCGATCGCCAGAACTCCGCGGATGTTGTGCTCAACCACCATGATTGTTGTTCCCAGCGTGTCGCCGATCTCCGACACCTTCTCGAACACCTCTTTGACGATGATGGGCGCCAGCCCCAGCGTAGGCTCGTCCAGCAGGAGCACGTCCGGGTTGGCCATCAGCCCCCGCCCAAGGGCCAGCATCTGCTGCTGCCCGCCCGACATCTGGCTGCCGAGGTCCCTGCGTTTTTCATACAGTACCGGAAACAGCTCCATTACCGAGTCGAGCCGACGCTGCTTTTCGGTCCTGTCGTTCAGATGCAGGCACCCCATCTCCAGGTTCTCTGTGATGGAAAGGTGGGTGAAAACCCGGCGGCCCTGCGGCACGAAGGAGATGCCCTCCCGCACAATCTCGTGGGTCGCGGCGTGCAGCGGCCTCTGTCGCCAGAAAACCGTCCCGTCCACCACCGGCGCCAGGCCCATGATCGCCTTGAGCACCGTCGACTTGCCCGCACCGTTGGGCCCCATCACCGCCACCAGTTCGCCAGGCGCTACGCCCAGCGACACCTCGCTCAGCGCCGACACCACTCCGTACCGCACCGACACGTCCGTCAGCTCCAGCAGGCTGTCGTCGGGTATGTAGTGGGTGCCATCAGTCGTTGCCATATCTGCATCCAGCAATCATCATGCCAATGAGCGGCAATCTTGGGAACCCCAGGACCTTTCGATTGTCACGGTAGAAGTCCGAATCAGGATTTACAGAATCGGGGTCAATCAGCGAAATCCTGCAATCAAACGAATCACAGTTCTGACAATCTCTTTGCGATCACGCTCCCAGGTACGCCTCGATAACCTCCTGCCGGCCCAGCACCTCGTCGGGCTCCCCCTCCCCCAGCAGCCGACCGCTGTCCAGCACGATCAGGTGGTCCGACATCTCACGCACGATATCCATGTTGTGCGACACAAAGATGATCTTGTACCCGTCCTCCCGCATCTGCTTGAGGATTGAGAGTACCCGCTCCAGCATCCTCGGGAACAGCCCGGCGAACGGCTCGTCGAACAGGTACGTGCTGACGTCCATGGCCATGGCGCGGCCGATCTCCAGGAGCTTGCGCTGGCCGTAGGACAGGTTCATCGCCAGCTCGCTGCGCTTGTCCCACAGGCCCACGGTCTCCAGGATGCTCTGCGTCCTCTGCCGCTGCGATGGCCGCACTCGCTCCAGGAGAGCCGGCAGCATCCCCCTCGCCGTGAGCACCACCATGATGTTGTCCCAGACCGTGATCTGCTCGAACAGCCGTACCTCCTGGAACGTCCGCGTGAGGTTGTGGTCCGGGTTCTCGTGGGCGCGCACGACCCTCATCCCCACGCCGTCGATGATCACCATCCCGCCGTCCAGCGGGAGCACGCCGCTGAGCAGGTTCACCAGGGTCGACTTTCCCGACCCGTTGGGCCCGACGATGCTGGTCATCCCCTCCCTGGGAATGGTCAGCGACAGCTCGTCGACAGCATGCACCCCTGCGAACAGCTTGGAAATGTCGACCGTTTCAATGGCCGGAACACTTGTCCCCTCTCCCTCAGGGGGAGGGTTAGGGTGGGGGTAAGTCCTCTCTGCGCTCACAGTCTGAACCTCCCGACCAGCCCCTGCGGACGAAACAGCATCAGCAGCACCAGCATCACTCCCAGCACCACCAGCCGCGACTGCCCCACGTACTCAACGGGCAGGAACGGTATGAACCGCATCCCCTCCTCCAGCAGCACGAACGCCATTGCCCCCAGCAGCGAGCCCCAGATGGTCGCGAGCCCGCCCAGGATCACGATGGCCACCAGCAGCATGGACTCCAACAGGATGAACGAGTTGGGGTCGACGAACGTCGTCCAGCTGGAGAACAGCCCTCCGGCCAGCCCGGCCATCATCGCCGATATGGTCCATACCGCCAGTTTGTAGTGCGTGGCCTTGTACCCGAACACCTCGATGGCTTGCTCGTCCTCCCGGATGGCCGTCAGCACTCTACCGAACGAGGACGTCACGATGAACCACGAGATTACCAACACGATGACCAGGAACCCCATCACCAGTCCGAGGAACTCCAGGTCTCCGGTGAGTGCGTTGGAACCCACTGTGGGCCTGGCAATCTCGTGGATGCCGAACGCACCCCGCGTGACGCTCCGCCAGTTCAGGAACACGTTAAACGAGATGATGGTGAAACCGAAGGACACCAACACGAATATATCGTCGCGGAACCGGTTGAACACCACGCCGACCACCAGCGCCACCAGCCCGGCCAGCACAACCCCCACTGGCAGCGCCGCGAAGAACGCCCAGCCGAAGGTGGGTATGGCCTCGGTCCGCAGCTGCTCGTAGGGCGCGTTGGACGTGAGGATGGCCACGGTGTAGGCCCCGATGCCGAAGAAACCGATGTGCCCCACCGAGAGCAGCCCGGTGAATCCCACCACCAGGTTCAGGCTGATGGCCAGTATCGCCCAGATGCCGAAAACTGTGGCAATGGTGATGGCGAATCCTGCGCCCTGCCACAGCATGAACCCGATGGCCCACGACAGTATCAGCAGGTTCGCCCACAGCTCGATGTTGCTTCGCCCAAGCTGCAGCAGTCCGCTGGCGTCGCGCACGCCCCGTATCCTCTCGACTATGTTGCTGGCACCAATTCGCATTTTGCGTCTACCGCAAGTCGGCGCGCCGACTTACCTTCTCGGTATCAGGCCCCGGGGCCAGAACGACAGGAACAGTATCAGCAGCACGAATGAAATGACGTCCTTCCACTCGCCCGCCAAGTCCCAGATGCCGAACTGCTCGACCATGCCAAGCGCGAATCCGCCGACGATGGCTCCGTAGATGTTGCCCAACCCGCCCACAACCGACGCGATCCAGCCTTTCAGCAACAGGAGCAGCCCCATCCTCGGCTGAATCGCCGTGTCGTGCCCGCTGAGAATGCCGGCCATGGCGGCGTACATGGCTCCGATGAAGAACACCGCGGCGATGATCACGGTGGTGTTGATGCCCACCACCTTCGACACTTCCTCGTCGTCGCCGATGGCCCTCACGGCCTTGCCGAACGTTGTCATCCGCAGCAGGAGCAGCAGCCCCACGAACCCGGCCAACGCCACACCGATGGTGAACACGTTGAATCCCTTTATGAAGGCGCCGCCGACGTCCCAGGGAGAACTCCCGAACGCGTCGGGCAGGGGTCGTGGCGCGCTCTGGAACACGATGGTCGTAGCCGCCGTGATTGCCAGCAATATCCCCAGGGAGGCCACCAGCATGATGAGCGGCGACCGGGAGCGTTGCCGCATGTACACGTACAGCCCCCGGTATAGCGCAAGGCCAGCGACTCCCGCCAGGAGGCAGGATACCGCCCAGCTGAGATACAGCTTGGATCCAGGCTCCCCGGAGACCAGTAACGCACTCCACGCACCCAGGGCCGCCGCAACCAGCAGGGCGAATGGCAGGAATGCAGACGAGCCGCCGTTTGGCGCCACCTTCTGATAGGCCTTCTGCATGGCTAGGAACACGACGGCGGCTGCCGCCGCGCCGACGGCGGGCGCGAACACGACGTGCAGGTTGCCCGGGAACGTGAGCACGAAACCCATGTACGCCCCGGCGCCTCCTGCGACGAGGCCCGTTCCCGCCAATGGCACCGCCCGCCCGAATCTTGCCCGCAGTCTCGAATAGACGGCGGTGTGCAGCACCCACGCCACTACTCCCGCAGTCACCATAGCGAAACCGACGTTGACCGCGTGTTCGTTGACCTCGTATCGCCCGCCCAGCGTTTCCGATGATCTGAGGTAGAAGACGCTGTAGGCTCCGATGGCCGCCGCGGCCCCGTAGTACAGGTCAAAGAACCATACCGTGCTGTACACCAGGGTGAAGCCCATGGCCAGCAGCGCATATACCGCGCCCACCGACAGTCCGTTGAAGGTGAACTGCACCGCCTGCGTCGGGGACTCGCTGATCTTCCAGCCCAGGTAGGCGACCGCGACCAGAGTGAGGACAATGGCCAAGAGTCGCGTCGGTGTGATGTTGAAAAGTGTCGTGAAACGGCTATCGCCAGCGGAATGGCCCAGCAAAACGTCCCTCTCGGAACGGAATCAGCCTGGATCGAGTTACGATAATACCACAGCCCTTGCGCCCTTACCCCAAAGCAACGGGGCCGGTCTTGGCAACTTTGACCGGCCCCGATTCGCTGTTGTTAGGCCTGTTTCCCAATATTTGGATGATCGACGCTATGGCGTTGGCGCCGGACCCAGCCTCGTCTTGCCGCGGTTCTCCTCGGTCCGCTCCGACAGTGGCAGAATCTCCACCACGGCGTTGGACAGGCCGGAGACGTCGCCGTTCTCGTCGAATCCGTAGTTGTCTCCGATGGCTCCGCTCCAGGTCAGGGTGTTGAGACAGGACTGGAAGCCGATCGAATTCTGGTCGTCCCTGGTCTGCCCAAGGCACTCGGCCGCTATGTAGACGTCGTCGTAGGCAGAGCCCTGGAACCAGGGCAATGGGGCAACGTAGCCGAAACGATTCTCGAAGTTTGCCAGGAAGTCCTTCCCGACGTTCGTGGCCAGGTCCTCATCCGGCACCACAGCCTTCAGCCCCGTGGCCGCGTCTCCGGCGATGGCCAACGCGTCGGGCTGCGTCGGCACGACCTCCGAATAAATTTGTCCCTCATAGCCGAGTTCTCGCACCTGCTTCACGATGGTCCCGCCGGAAACCTCGCCCTGGGCCGCCAGCAGGATGGCGTCGGGATTGGCGTTGATCAGCTTGGTCAGCTGGCTCCGGAAGTCTATGGTCTCCGTGGCGTAACCTTCGGCGGCTACAACCTCGCCTCCCAACTCCTCGAATCGCGCCACCGAAGTCCTCCTGGCGCCCTCGGCATAGTCGGTGGACTCGGTGATCGTTGCCAGTTGGCGCACGCCGTCGACCCACATGGTGTTGCCGATGTCGATGCCCAGCTGTAGGTCGTTGATCGCTGTGCGGAAGATGAAGTCTCCTGCAGTTGCTATGTCGGGGCTGGTAGCCGACGCCGACAGGAGAATGACGGCTTCAGCTTCGGCCAGTGGCGCTGCACCGAGCATCGCGCCGCTGCAGGTGGTTCCCAGGATGACCTTCACTCCGTCCACGTCGGTTAGCTTGTTGTAGGCGGTGATTGCGTCCTGCGCCGCGCACTTGGAGTCCTCAAAAACGACCTGCAGCTCCCGTCCGTTTATGCCGCCGGCTGCATTGATTTCCTCAACCGCCAGCAGCTTGGCCTGCTGGAGCGGGTTCCCATAGGACTCGGCGACGCCTGTCAGGGCGTCCATTGCGCCAATCACGAACGGCTCATCCGACTCCGGGACGGTTGATCCCATGGCCATGGCCTCGTTTGGGGCCGGACCAAGGACCCGGTACCCCTGGTTTTCGTCGGTGCGCTCACGGGTGGGCAGCACCTCGATCACCACGTTGGACAGCCCCACAACCTCGCCGTCGCCGTCGAAGCTGTAGTTGTCACCGATGGCGCCACTCCAGGTGATGTCGTACAGGCAGTCGCGGAAGCCGTCGGCATCCTGGTCGTCGCCTGTCTGCTTGAGGCACTCGGCGGTGATGTAGACGTCATCGTAGGCCGAGCCGAGATACCAGGCCAGCGTCACGTAATCGTAGCGCTCCCTGAAGTTGGACAAGACCTCCTGCCCCTTTGCGTTGCCCGGATCAATGTCGGCCAGAATGGCCTTTACGCCCGTCGCCGAGTCGCCGGCGATCTCCAGCGCCGTGGCCCCGACCGGAACGATCTCGGAGTAGATCGGCCCGCCGTAGCCCAGCTCATCCAGCTGTTTGATGATGGTTCCGCCGGTGAATTCCGACTGCGATGCAATGTGTATGGCGTCGGGATTGGCGCCCACCAGCTTGGTCAGCTGGCTCCTGAAGTCAGTAATGTCCGAGGCGTAGCGTTCCTCGGCTGCCACTGTGCCGCCCAGCTTCTCGAACTGGGCCACGGTGGTCCGCCTGACCCCCTCGGCGTAATCGGTGGCCTCGGTAATGGTGGCCAGGGTTCGTGCCCCGTCGACCCACATGACGTTCCCGGTGTCTATTCCCACCTGCTGATCGCTCAGCGCGGTGCGGAAGATGTAGTCGCCGGCATTGGCTATATCAGGGTTGGTAGCCAGGCCGGAGAAAAGAACGACTCCATCATCTTCGGCCAGCGGGGCCGCTCCCAGCATCGCCCCGCTGCAGGACGTGCCGAGAATGATCTTCACCCCGTCCACGTCCGTAAGCTTGTTGTATGCGGTGATCGCATCCTGGGCGGCGCACTTGGAGTCCTCGACGACGAGCTTGAGCTCTCGCCCGTTGATGCCTCCGGCTGCGTTGATTTCGTCCACGGCCATTTGCTTGGCCTGGACCGCGACGTTCCCGTAGGTCTCGCCCGGCCCGGTGACCGACTCCATCACTCCGATCACAAACGGCTCGTCCGGGCTGGCCGGATCGGAAGTATCGGCGGATATGACGGCTCTGACGATCTGGGCGATCTCCTGTTCCGTCAGGGGATCGGGCGAATCGGCGATCGCCTGGGCTACGGCTTCGGCGACCAGACTTCGTATCTCAGGCTCCGAAATCTGTTCCGGTGCGTCCGCTATCGCTGCGGACACCGCGCTCTCGACGATTTGTTCAACATCGGCTTGAGTTATTCCTTCCGGGATTTCTATCCCGGCCACGGCGTCGGTGATTGACTGGCGCAGGTCCGTGGTTATGGCGGCTACGTCCACAGGTGTGGGTGTCGGGTCCAACGTGGGCGCCTCGTCATCGCCGCCGCAGGCCGCCGCCAGCAGCAGAGCCGGCACGATGAGCAGGCACGTCAAGAGAATCAGTCGCCAGTGTGTTTGCACCACAATTTACCCCCTCACTAAACAACGAAATTAAAAATACTTCTACTTACTAAACCAGCCACTTTAGCTTGTGTCAACAAATTTGTACCAAAATGCTACGGATTTCGTGACACTCTTCTGTCGACAGCCTCGGAGAGGATGCAGACTTTCTCAATCCGCTATACTTCAGGGCAGTAAACTGAGACGGGGGCGCGCTGCAGATGCCGGAACAGGAACTCAGGCCCGTGACAGACGATGAGTTTCTCCAGTGGTTGAGGGCGGAATCCCGGGCCCACAGCAACCGGCTGGACCACGACCCGGAGGATCTGCGTCCGCATTTCGACCTGTCCCGCTCGCTGGCCGTCTTCGAGGGCAACAACATTGTCGGCGGCTGCCAATGCCACCAGCTGCAGATGTCCATTCCCGGCGGCAATTCGGCTGTCGGCGGCGTCTCCAATGTCGCGGTCCAGCCCACCCACACCCGCCAGGGCATCATGTCCCGAATGATGCGCCGCCAATTTAACGATATGCACGAGTGGGGCGAGCCGGTCGCCGCCCTGTTCGCCTCTGAGAGCGCCATCTACGGCAGGTTCGGTTACGGCGTAGGGACCCAGCACGAATTCTGGAAGATTGACCGCCATCACAACGCCTACGCCCGCAAATTCGAGACACCCGGGCGAATCGTTTTTGTAGACCCGGACGAAATCGGCAAAAAACTCCCCGAGGTTTATCGCCGCGTAACCGCCGGCCGCCCGGGAGTGTTCCCCAAGCCGCCGCACAAGTGGGAGGAGGAGTCCAGTGCTTCAGATGCCCATGACCCCCATCCCCGCGTCAGGGGTCGCGGCCGGGGGGGCATCTTTTACGCCGCCTATGAGCAGGATGGCAGGATCGATGGCTACGTGTCCTACCGCTCCAACCGTCCAACCATCACGGTGACCGACCTGATGGCCGCGACCCGGGAGGCTGCCACCGCCCTGTGGCGATTCTGCTTCGACATCGACCTGATGGGCGAGACCGAGGCCATCAAGCGGCCCCTCGACGACCCTCTGCCCTGGATGCTCGCCGATCCCCGCCGCTTGCAGCGCACCGTCCGCGATGGCGTCTGGATTCGCATAGTCGACGCCGCAGCAGCCCTCGGGCAGCGCACCTATGCTGAGCCCGGCGCGTTGACCATCGAGGTGCGCGACTCCCATTGCCCTTGGAATAATGGCTGTTTCAAGCTCGAGGGCGCGCCGGAAGGAGCCGTCTGCAGCACGGCCGCCGGGTCCCCGGACATTTCTGTCGACGCGTCCGGACTGGCCTCGGCCTACTTGGGCACGGTCACCTTCACAGCCCTGGCGGGCGCCGGGCTCGTCGACGAGCACACCCCCGGAGCGCTCCTCCGCGCCGACCGCATGTTCGCCGTCCCCCTGCAGCCCTGGACGCCGTTCAGCTTCTGAGAAGTTTTCTTAACGGTTCCCCCTCCTTCGTAGGGGAGGGTCCGGTCGGCCCTGAGCTTGTCGAAGGGGTTGAGGCGTCCCCTGCTTACCTCAGGAGTAAGTCTTTAGTTCCACGGCTGGTTAATGGGGTCAAGAGACCATACATCATTCAGGGACCGAGACCGTTACCTAGTCGGCTCCCACGCAACGATGCAGGGCCGGATGGGCTGTGAGCTCTTTATCTGCCAGGTGCCGTCCACCTCGTGCAGCCACTCCTCCAGCGCACTCTCCAGACGCGCCTCCTCAGCCGAGTCAGGCTTGACATACAGCCTCTGCTTCAACGACACCTGGGCGTCCTCGAAACTCTCGAACGTCTGCACAGGGCGAGGCTCCAGCCCGGTGACCTCCGCCCGGATGCCCAGCTCCTCCAGCACCGGCAGTAGCTCCGGCAGCGACGGCAGCCGCAGCCGCCCCTCGCCGTGCACCTGCTCCCACAACCCGCCCATGGCGGCCTGGGGCGGCGACTGGAAGGCCACGCACAGCACCAGCCGCCGGGCGTGGGCTTCCTGCTTGCGAATGAACGGCTCGATTTCCTGGACCACGTAGACCACGTGGCTGCTCAGCACCACCTCGGCGGTATCCACCGAGGCGTCCTCCCAGGTCGCTTGCGTAACCGACACGTTCTCGATGCCGGCCTCGCTGGCGGTCTCCCGCAGCACGTCGCACATGCTGGGCGAGGGCTCAACAGCGTGAACCCAGCTGCAGGTCAGTGCCAGGGGCAGCGCCAGCCGCCCGCCGCCGGCGCCCACGTCGATCAGCGTCTCACCCGGCATCACCCGCGCCCGCAGCCCATCCACCATCTCGTCGCCGGTGCGGTGCGGGTCGTCCTTGAAGTTCCTGGCAAGCTGCGTCCAGTGGTCGGTGGGACGCGGCCCTCGTATCCGGTCCGTCTGTGCGTGTTCCTGCAGAATCATCTGCCGCCAGTGGTCGACTGCGCTCATCGTGCCCTCGTCTGTATAGGTTCAAAATCTCCCTAGTGGAGACCCGCTGCTCCCTTGTCAGGGAATTATACGTTTGAAAGTAGCTCCCTCCCCCTCAGGGGGAGGGTTGGGGTGGGGGTGAACTCTCCGACTGCGTCACCGTTTTAAGTAGCGTTTATTTTCGCCTCTAACGGTACCTGTTATCGCTCGTCCGCCACCGCATGCGGGCCCCGACATTCTCGAACCCCGCCCGTTCGTAGAACTCGATCGCTCGGCTCCCGCGCCTCGGCGTCCCCAACTCCACGACCTGGCAACCGTTGTCGGCGGCGTGCTCCAGCGCGAAATCGATCACGGCCTGGCCCACGCCCGAGCCGCGCGACTCCGGTTCCACGAACATTTCCTGGAGGATGCAGTATCGGCCAGCCGTACGTAGCGCGGTAGTGTACGACGCCGTGCAGACGGCCCGCGGCACGCCGTCCACCTCGGCCAGGACGATGAACCCGGAGCTGCCGGATACCAGCGAACTGAACACGCTGTACAATGCCTGGGCAGGCGCAGGATTGCCGCCCAGCTCAAACAGGAGGCCCCGCACCAGCGTCAGCACCTCTTCCCGATCCTCGTTCGTTGCCAGTCTTACGTTCAACACCACGCTACTCCCGAGCACCCCGGAATTGAGGAGAATCGCCCCCATTATATCCCCTGCTGAAACATCCTCCCGGACCATGCCGACTGGGCACCACAGATATGCCATACTGTTGGCATGGCCGCAATCTCCGTACTGATGCTCCTTATGAGCGCCCTGCTCGCGGGCTGCTCTGCCGCTCCGCCGACGCAGGTTCCGAGCACGCCGTCTGCCGCCACATCCGACACGCCCCGGCTGCAGTCACTGGGGCTGGAGCAGGTACAACCTGTCGGCGTTTCCGCTCCCACAAACCTTGTCCAAGCCAGCAATGGCCGCATCCTTTTAACCGAGCAGGCTGGACGCATCCTGGTCCTTGACGAGGAACAGCTGTCCGAGGAGCACATCTTTATCCCCGAACCCCTGGATCTCCGGGAACGGGTCAGCAGCCGCGCCTCCGAGGAGGGCCTGCTCGGCATCGCCCTGTCGCCCCACAACGACCGCCACCTCTACCTCTACTACTCGGCGGCCAACCCCCGGCGTTCCGTGGTCTCCAGGTTCAACTACAACCTGGAAATCGCCCCGGAATCGGAGCTGGTCATCCTGCAGGTCGAACAGCCCTACGCCAACCACAACGGCGGACAGATCGCCTTCGGCCCCGACGGCTACCTCTACATCGGCCTCGGCGACGGCGGTGCAGCCGGCGACCCCCAGGGCAACGGACAGGACACCACGACGCTCCTCGGCTCCATACTCCGCATCGACGTGTCGGAGTCCACCGCTGCGCAGCCCTACGCTATCCCGCCCGACAACCCCTTTGCCGACGGCGGAGGCCGCCCCGAGATCTGGGCCTACGGCCTGCGCAACCCTTGGCGTTTCTCCTTCGACCGCGAGACCGGCGATCTGTGGACCGGCGACGTCGGACAGAACGAGTGGGAGGAGATCGACATAATCGAGCGTGGCGGCAACTACGGCTGGAACATCCTAGAGGGCACTCACTGCTTCCGCCCCCGCGACAACTGCGATCGCGAAGGCACCATCCCGCCGGTCTGGGAGTACTCCCTCGACGGCCGCCCCTGCTCCGTCATAGGCGGCTACGTCTACCGGGGCGACGCCATCCCCTGGCTGCTCGGAGCCTACGTCTACGGCGACTTCTGCAGCGGCAAGGTCTACGGCCTGCGCCACGAAAACGGCCAAGTCACCGAGCGCAAAGAGCTAGCCGACACCAACCTCCGCATAATGTCCTTCGCCGAGGACAACAACGGCGACCTGTACCTGCTCTCGCAGACCGAGGGGGTGTACCGGTTGGTGGCGGGGCGGTAGAGGATTGGACTATTGGTAAGGTTGAGTAATTCTAGTTGCCACTTCATCAAGACTGGGATAAAGGGCCTCGCGATTAAAGCCCAACAGGTTTAGCTCTTCAAGGATGCGTTCTTTCCTATTCCCTGGCACAATAATCTGTTCGTGCTCGTAAACTGGTATGTTCTTTACCTTGGTTTGAATTTCCTTTCGCTCGAAGCGGTCATGAAAGGCCGATATTATAAAAGCGCCCTCTTGAGCCCGGATGCGCTCGAACGATTGCTTGGGTTCCACAACAAACACCTGAAGTAAATCCCGTGGATTTATTATTTTTTCGAATTGCGGCTTCTCCTGTCGGATGTAATGATATAAGCGACGCATCGCCTCTTCGTACAAATATTGAATCTGGACACCTGGGTCCTCAGATTGAGCGTCGTCTCCGTTCTTTCCCAACAGGAGATTTTGATAGCCCCGGTCCAGTTTGGCGAAATTGGCGATGATGCTAATGGTGTCACTATCAAAGGATTTCACTAGTTTTTTCGGGACAGCAAATACATGGATGCGGCCAGACATGTTGTTTTCTTGTTCGTATCCCGCAGCGTCACGAGGGTCACAGGCGTTGAAGAGGGCAACACAAGGATTTTTGGTTACATCAAGAAGACGAGTTTTCAGGTTGTGATGCTGGGCTACGACCATTTGCTCCAACGCCGAATCCATTCCACGGAAGTTCTCCGGCCGCTTTGCAATGAGGCCCCGCAGCATTTCACCTTCGTTTGCTCGGAGTTTGAACGTGCGATCTTCTGAAGGGCGCATTACCGAGGGCTGGAGACACCAAGCTTTGTCTCGTTCTCCCCTGAAATAAATCTCAAATCCCTGGTAACGAGCTTTTATTTTGAAGCAAATTTGAATTAGCTTTGCTACATTTTTGATTCTGTGAATATTGGGAGAAGTTTGGTTTGCTGATTGAGCTGAATCAGGGAAGAGTCTTGCTTGCCAGAACCGGGACCAACCTAGATCCGCTCCAGATAGGTTGGGTTGAACCAAGTCAGTGTTCTTGAGTGTCGCGCTGGAGAAATTTGCATCTCCGAGATATCCCACACCAAACTCTGCGTCAGTCAGATCAGCTTGCCCAAAGTGTGTACCGACGATTCTAACTCCTCTAAATTTTGCTCGACGTAGATCGGCGTGCAGAAAATCAACTTGACTTAGATTTGTTCCATGGAAAACAGCATCAGCAAGGTTAAAACTGCTGAGGCGCACCCTTTCGTTTTGGTCAAGCTTTCCTGCCTCTTTGAATTTCTCGTAAAAGTTCTCGAAGGAAAAGTAAGGTTGGAAATCCTCAGATTCACGCTTATCGTTCCAATTATCTTTTCCTTCCAAAAGAAAATGAGTGTGTGTTTCAATCGGCATCCTTCATCACGCGAACTCCGTTTGAATTCCCCGACTTCCTCCCGTCCCCCGCTATCTCCCTCACTTACGCATCCGGGTCGAACTGCCAGAACGCCACTTCCGAATCTCCCGCCGACGTCTCCTCGTCAATTCCAATGACCACCGGGATTGTAGGGACCCCAGTCGCCTTTTCCATTAACGCCGCTCGCCGGTGCGCTCGGACCCGGTCGCGTTCCTGCACCGTGATCGAAATTTCGGCCAGCACGTAGACGAATGAACCATCCTCCCCGGAGGCTCTTACGATCACATCCGCCAAGGCCAGGTCATCGGACTCCTCCCAGGTGATAGTTCCCAAGGCGGCAGCTTGATCGACCTCTGGCAATGTGGGCGTAGCGTTCATGCCCCGCCCTCGCATCACCACTGTGGGACTAGTCAAGCCCAGTTCTCTCCTCACCAACCGGTCGGCGATTCGGGCAGCGGTTCCCTCGTAGTCGGTACCCGTCATGTTGCTGACATCGCCTCCCATTCGCCCTACGTCGGTCCGTAGTTCGCTAACTCCTGCTCTGAGTTCCTCTTGCCCCGCCCTTAGGTCTGCTACATCTGCCTTGATTCGCTCTTGACCTGTCCTGAGTTCGCCCACTTCCGCCCTGATCTGCTCTTGTCCTGTTCGGAGTTCTTTGGACTCATTTACAAGCGCTTCCACTGCCTCGGTAAGGACCTTTACCTGCACCGGAAGGGCGAGAATTTCATCCGTGAGGATGTACCGCCTGAGCGCGTCCCTGAGGGCCGGGTCCCTCTCCATTGCGTCGAGGATGTCCTGGAAGCTGTTGATCGGAGTGGTCATGCTCGCTCCATGACAACTATTTTACATCCGCTTCGACTCATTCGTTCAAAAGAAGCTCATTTCCATCAGGACGATTGCACAGTTGTCGCCTGGTCAGGCTGATCAGGATCTTGGAGTTCCAAGAATGTTTCCCAATCCTGCTCATCCTCTAATCCTGTGAATCCTGATTCAGACAGAATCTCTTTCGCACCAAAACAAAAGGGGCGCACCACCCGATGCGCCCCCTCGCGTCCCCCCGTCAGCTGCCCCCTACGCCAGATGCTTGCCGTAGAACTCCAGCACGCGGTGCCACATGTCCTGGGCCGGGGCGGCGCGGTAGCTGGGGCGGTAGTCCGCGAAGAACGCATGGCCCGCGTTGTCGTACATCACCCACTCGTAGGTCTTGCCGTGCTTGTCCAGTTCCGCCCGCAGCCGCTCCGCCTGCTCCGGCGTCGGGTTTTGGTCTTCGATGCCAAACAGCGCCAGCAGCGGGCACGACAGGTCGGCGATCATGTCGATGGGGTTCTTCGGCCTCAGGTCCGTGATCTCCTGATCAGCGATGTGCCCGCCGGCCGAGTCCACTGCCGCGTCGATGTTGCTGCTGGTGCATGCCATCATCAGCGTGTACCGCCCGCCCGAGCAGAACCCAATGATGCCCACCTTGCCGTTGCTGTGCGCCTGCGACTTGAGGAACACCGCCGCGCCGTCCAGGTCGTCCATCGCCCGCGAGTCGGGGCTGGCGAACAGCGTGGGCAGCACGCTCTCGGGCTCCGGCGTGCCCTCCCGCGTGTACAGGTCCGGCGCGATGGCCAGGAACCCGCGGCCCGCGAACCGCACCGCGATGTCCTTGTGGTGGTCCATCAGACCCATCCCTTCCATGGTTACGATCACTGCGGGATAGTTGCCAGGCTCCGCCGGACGGCTGTACAGCGCATCGATCATTGTCCCGTCGCGGCTGGCATACTGGATCATTCCCGTCTCAAGTTGCTGACCTGCCAGTACCATCGTTCCA
This sequence comes from Dehalococcoidia bacterium, assembly GCA_963664175.2. Classification (GTDB taxonomy): domain Bacteria; phylum Chloroflexota; class Dehalococcoidia; order Lucifugimonadales; family UBA3495; genus VXOI01. Next base: position 221,091 of record CAXXOI010000034.1, on the reverse strand, counting down.
CCTCCGGTATTCGACTCGGGTTTCAATCGGAATTGTAGCACCAGCGGTTGCGCAGTATTCCCCACTCGTGTGGAAACGGCTGATGGGGGTACTATTCCCTGGCCCGACCACCTTTGGTCTCAGGGAATGAAATTCTGTCTCCAGCAAGCCTGTCAGAAACTGTCAATCGGATTACTACGGACTGGCCTCTATTTCACCAACCGTGGCGCTGGTCAAGTTTGGTGACCATTTGGTAACCGAACCGGTATTCACATCCACCTGAAGATCGAAGGGGAGCCTCGCTTCGTAAGTCTTTGAGCCCACTAGCGGCAGGTCTATCGATGCTCGGGTGAGGACCGTCGCGGTGACCCGGTATGAGTCATCCGTCGTCTTTACAGGTTCCGAATACTCCCACGACAGCAGGCCTGCTATCTGCTCGGCTATGACCCCGCTGAGCAGAGATGCACCCGGCACGCCGCTGGTCACCAGGGTAACGATTTCGCCAATTACAGGTTCCGTGTTTCCCTCAGTCCAACTGCGCGCAGAGTTCAGTGCCAGTGCCTCTTTCTCCGCCTCGCTATCCCCGCATCCCAGGACGCTTACGAGCAGTAGACAGGTCAGTAGTGCAAATGTCTTTGATAGCCCCATTTGGTATTGTGTTCTCCTAAAAAATTTCTGCTTGTGGAGAGACTCACGCCTATTCCCTACCCTGGGACCAAAACAAAGTAAAGTAAGGAGGGTCAAGAGCAACGACCTGGGCCACCCAAACCCCCAATCAGCCCATCAGCGTAGCCACGAGGAACCACAGTTCCGACTACCGCGCGCTGTCCACTCGCACGGTGATGATGTCCACCCCGTGGTACTTCTGGTGGCTCACCGATGACGCGTAGTGCAGCAGCAGCCGGAACGACACCTCACGCTCGTCCGGCACCGGCGGCAGGGCGCTCAGGTAGGCCAGTTGGTCCTCAACGTTCTCGCCTTCCAGCGACGTCACGAACTCCATCTCCGCGGCACCGTCCTCGGGACGAACGGACACCGTCAGCAGCAGCGGCGACTCCTCGTCCCGGTGCTCCTGCAGCAGTACGGACAGCGCCTCCTCTCCTGCCGACGCCAGACGTTCCGTCGAGGATTCGTTCCACCCGGCCCGACGCGCGAACTGCCGTAGGAATTCGTCGATCTCGCCCAGAGAATCGCTTACCAGCGGAACCCGCAGCCGCCTCTGCCGGCTTCCGGCCAGGTTCAGGAAAAGCGTCAGCAGAACCGCAGTGATGGCCCCGGCAGTCATCCCGTTGCCCAGCAGCACGGCGAGGAACCCGTCCCCCAGCTGGTCCTGGAAGATCCAGCCGTTCTGGAAGCCCACGCCCACCCAGAACGTCAGCCCGCAGATCGTGGCCTTGCGGTGGTCCATGCCATCGCCGATGACGATGCGCATCCCCTGTACGAACAGGATCCCCAGGAACACCGTCGCGTGCGCCGCGATCACCGGTCCCGGGATGGCGATGAGCAGCGCCGCTACCTTCGGGAAGAAGGCCAGGACCATCAGCGTCACGCCGATGACCACTCCCACTCGGCGAGCCGCGACGCCCGTGACCTCGGTGATGGATATGCTGCTGGAGTACGTCGTGTTCGGCAGCGTGCCCGCGATCCCCGACAGCAGGTTCCCCAGCCCGTCGGCATTCAGGCAGCCCTGCACAACCCGGAAGTCCGTCGCCTGCGGCCGACGTCGCGATACCCGCTGAATCGCCACGCCGTCGCCGACGGTCTCGATGGCCCCGACGATGGTCACCGCCACGAAAGCCGGCAGCAGCGCCCAGAACTCCACGCCAGGAGTGAGGTCCAGCCCCGGCCACGATGCTCCGGGTATCCCGAACCAGGGTGCATCGATGATGGGTTGCGCGTCGTAGATCCCGAAGGGCACGCAGAGGACGCAACCCACGACGATGGCGGCTATCGGTGCCCACAGCCGCAGCGCCGGGGTCCCCTTGAGGATCACCACCGACAGCACCGCCAGCGATATCACCGCCACCAGCGGCGCGGCGTAGAACGGCGTCTCCTCGGGCACGGCGTCCAGCAGCGGGAAGATGGCGGGCATCACCGTCGCCGTGATCAGCATGATCACCGACCCGGCCACCACCGGCGTGAATATCCGCCGCAGCAGCGAAAGCTTGGCCGCCAACAGGAACTGGAACAGCGACGACACCACCACGAGGCTGGCCATGGTCGCCGGACCCGCCTCCAGCAGCGCCGCGATGCACACCGCAAAGAACGCGCCGGACGTCCCCATGATCAGTATGTGCCCCGACCCGATACGTCCGAACCGCACCGCCTGCACCAGCGTGGTGAACCCGCTCACCAGCAGCACCGCGAACGCCGCCCACGCCAGGTAGCCGTCCGATCCGCCGCCGGCCTTCACCACGATCACCACGCCGATGACGATGGCCGGCAGGGTGATCACCCCCGCCTGCACGCCAAGGCCGACAGTTATCGCGCCCGGAGGTCTTTCCTCTGGCTCGTATCGCACGTGCTGGTTAACCTCTGCAGTAGCCAATGGACCGTCCCTCAAATGAAAACTCCCGGACAGCAGCCCGGGAGCCAATCGATGTCGCAAGAATCCCTTCAGCCGCCTCCATCGCCATTCTAACGCCTGTACCGGTACAAGACTACCAACGATCCCATGCTGGCCAGGACCCCTGCTAGGTCCTGATACTTGTCTCCCTGAGCGCAGCGACGGGTCCCATCGAGGGGAGGGAGAATCTTCGTTGCGCTCAGAATGACAGGCTGTTGCGCCGAATTAGCAATCGTACTGGCTACGCAGGTATGGTTTGGAGGCGGGTGAAAAACTTGTGCATCCCCAGCAATCATTGTCGTGAAATCCGGATGCCCTATCGTTTAAACTGCACTTGAGGAGTAAGCGCCAATGGTGGTTCAGCCACCACGGTTTCACGTTTCCTGGGAGGCCCATTTCACTTACAGAAGTTGCACAATTCTTTTACATTTCTTTCACAAGTTGTGCAAGTTGTGCAAGTAAAATCATGCGCGCCGCGGTTGTGTGGTGGACTGATGTCCGGTGATCGCTCTTTGGGTGTTACCGCGGCGTTTCAAAGCGCTCCCTGTCATCACTCATTTGTAATTGGTGGTTATTATGCTGGTCCAATTTGCCGCTGGCCGCTGGGCGGCCATACTGGTATCCGCCCTTGCCCTGGCCCTGCTCCTCGTCGCCTGTGGGTCCGACCCGGAGCCTACCGCCACGTCCGTGCCCGCTCCTGACCCCACATCCGCGGCGGCGCCAACTGCGATGGCCGAACCCACGCCGGCCCCGGAGCCCACCGCCACGCCTGAGCCCGAGCCCACGAACACCCCAGTTCCGCCGCCTACCCAGGCGCCGGAGCCGACGGCCATGGCCGATCCCGCGCCCACGGACGAGCCCGCGTCGCCCCAGGCCATGATGTCGCTGGAGGACTTCGTCATCACCCAGTCCACCACCGGTGGCGAACTGATGGCCCTTCTTTCCGAACAGGAAGCCTCCTGCGTCCAGACCGGCGTTGGCGACGCCCTCTACCAGCTCATTCTGGGCACTCCCATAATGCTGATGGCTGCCGGCGACATTTCCCAGACAGCCCCGTTGTTCAACTGTCTGGAGCAGGACAACGTGATATACCTCGCCGTCGCATTCCTGGACCTGCAGGCTGGCGGATGGTCCCCGGAAAGCCGCAGTTGCATCACCGAGGTCGGCCTGACTCATCCCGACGCCGTGTACGTCCGGCTTGGGCTGCACCTGGGAGACGATCCCATCGACCCCGCGACTACCATGGACTACAACATCGGGATCTTCGATTGCCTGTCCAACGACGAGAAGAGGCAGTTCACGGTTGGCATGTGGATGGCCCTCGACAGCGTCTCCGGAGCCACCGGCGCCGATATCTTTGCCCTGCTGACCGAAGAGGAGGCAGCCTGCGCAGGCGACGTCCTGTCCGCGGAACAGATGGCCGCCATAGTCAACGCCACTCCTCTCGAGGCCATCACCATCGGCAGCCCATCGTCCGGCTGCATCAGCCACGATACCAACGTTAATATCTTTATCAGCGGCGTAGAGTGGGCCATTGGGGGGGTTGCCGAGGAGACCCACAGCTGCCTGACAGACTTTGCCAACGACAACCCCGAATACGTCCAACTCTTCAACTTGGGCCTCGAAGGCATTATGGCAATGCCCGCCGACGAGTTCGTCGAAATCACCGCCGCCGGAAACGAGCAGTACGGCTGCATGACCGACGACGAGTTGATGCAAGTTCAGCTAACTACCGCTGCCGCCCTGGCGGCGCCCCCGAGCCAGTAACCCATCAGCCTTATTCGGCAACGCGCCGGACCGCCAGCAAACAATGCAGGGGCAGCCACAAGGGCTGCCCCTGTTGTTGTACAACCCCGAACCCCGAAGCCGGACCCCGAAAACTCTGTGGCCTCTGCGCCCTCTGTGGTGAACCGTCCCCCTTGTGGCCGCCCCGCCTGTTCCTATACCATCCCAGCACTCACCCGCGCGCGACGCGCTAGGACCCGCACAGGAGCCACCATGCCCGACGTCAAGCCCATCCCCGACGGCTACACCGCCGTCACGCCCTACCTGATAGTCGAGGGCGCCGCCGGATTCATCGACTTCCTCGTCAGCGCCTTCGGGGCCGTCGAGCGCTTCCGCATGCCCATGCCCGAGGGTGGCATCGGCCACGCCGAGGTCGAGATCGGCGGCGTCCCCATCATGCTCTCCGACGCCCTGCCGCCCGAGTACCCGCCCACCAGCACCCTGATCCACCTGTACGTCGACGACTGCGACGCCGTCTACGCCCAGGCCCTGGCCGCCGGAGCCACCTCCGTCGCCGAGCCCGCCGACCAGTTCTACGGCGACCGCCTCGGCCGCATCACCGACCCCAACGGCAACCACTGGTCCATCTCCACCCACATCGAGGACGTAACCCCCGACCAGGTAGCCGAACGCCTGGCCGCGATGGGGGAGGGGTAAGTGTTTTCGTGTTGGTCACGTTGGCATTCTCTGTACGACGGGCGAGGCTCAGGATAATGCGCCGCAAATCGTAGCTTCCTACATTGGCGAAGAAATTAATTTCGATGTGATCAGGCTTTACTAATTCGGATTGGACCAGCGTATAATGTGTAGAAGTGCCACTATTCTCAAAGAGGCCTTTAGACCTGACAACATTTCTAAAGCCTTTGGAAGCGTTTCACAATGAGTCAGTCTGGATCGCATTCGTTCAGAATTCCGTCAAGACGAGGAGGTAAGCCTGCAGATCCGGAAAGTCTGTTCAGAGGTCTTAGCCGGAGGTCACCCCATATACAGCACCTTTGGTCTCATCAAGCAGATGTTCTCCGAGGCTGGCATTCTAGCCATGTCGATACTCGTGACCTTGCTTTAGAGTTGCCCACTGGCACTGGAAAGACGCTTATAGGGCTATTGATTGGAGACTTTGTCAGGCAAACTAGGGAAGAGCGGGTTGCATATATGTGTCCAAATCGCCAACTTGCACATCAAGTTGGAGCGCTCGCCGAGGAATATTCGATCGATGCGCGAGTCTTGGTAGGGCGCCAAAACCAGTACGACCCAGAAGACTTCAACGCATACACGAGTTCTTCTGCCATCGCGATTACCACGTATTCAGCAATATTTAATACTAACCCGCGGATCGATTCTGCGAATTTGCTGATTCTCGACGATGCGCACGCTAGCGAGGACTTTATAGCGTCACTTTGGAACGTGGAGATTGACCGCAACGATCAACGTGATATTTATTCGGCTCTGCTCGAATTCTTTAAGGATGGGATACCAGGTTCCCAATATTGGAATTTGAAGAGTGAATCGACTTTTTCAGCGCAGACAGAGTGCATAAAGATCCCATCTCCTCTAGTTGGTGAATTAAGAGAAGGGTTGCGTGAATTCCTTGAATCAGCCCTCACAGATACGAATCTCATCTATCCGTGGTTGATGGTGAAGGATCACCTAGATGCGTGTCACATTTTCGTAACTTGGCCGACCATATCGATTAGGCCTATCACTCCTCCTACCAATTTCCATCCACCGTTCTCTAATTCCCGCCAGAGGATATACATGTCTGCGACCCTCGGAGAGGGTGGTGAACTCGAGAGAATAACTGGAGTTCGCAGAATCGAGCGATTGCCAGTTCCCGAAGGTTGGGACCGAGAAGGGACTGGGCGCAGATTCATTATTTTTCCTGACCAGAGTCTGCCTCCTCAGACAGCTACTATGGTGCCGCTTGTTTTGGCGGGAGATCCTACGCGGTCGCTAATCCTGACCCCAAATAGAAGGTCCGCCGAGTCTGTCATCAAGGAACTGAATGATCTGTCTCCGAACCCAACTATATTCTCCGCATCTGACGTCGAAAGCACTCTCGAACCTTTTTTGGGCGAGGACCATGCCGCCCTAGTTTTAAACAATCGATACGACGGCTTGGACCTCCCTGGCGATGCATGTCGGCTAGAATGGATTTGCGGGTTGCCAGGGGCTACGAATCCGCAAGAAACCTTTCTGCTAAATCGACTGGGTGTCCAGTCGCTTCTAAGAGACCGCATTAGAACAAGACTCACCCAGGCATTGGGTAGGTGCACCAGGAATCCGACTGACCACGCCGTCGTTATCATTACAGGCAATGAAGCTCTCGACTTCTGCAATAAAGTGGAGAACCGGTCTGGGTTTCACCCTGAACTCCAAGCCGAAATTCAATACGGGTTGGACGCCTCCAAAAATAGGTGGGCGGCGGATTTCCTAGATGATGCTCGCGCCTTCTTGGAAAAAAAGCCAGGCTGGGAAGGTGTCGATGAATGGATTCGAGAAGAACGCGACTCCTATTACAGGTTGGAAGATAAGGTTGCCCGAACTTTAATGGACAATGTTCATGACGAAATTGACTATGCGGACGCAATGTGGGTGGGCGACTACCAACGCGCTCTCGAAAAAGCCCGAGTGTGTGTCGACCGCCTAGGTGGCGAAGCACTTGCTGATTATAGAGCGTGGTGGTGTTACCTAGCAGGAAGCGCAGCATTACTTTCAGCCACTAAAGACAACAACGTGCATCTTAGGGAAGCCGGGCGTGATCTTTTTCGCCGCGCATGTCAAGCTTCACCTAGGTCGACTTGGTTTGTAGAGGCAGGGCGTGCAGTGAACTTTGACGCTGGTGAGAATTTAATTGACAATGTGTTATTGCTAGAAGCCTCCGAAAAGATCGAGCGGAGAGTACAGCAATTCGGCGTTGTTGGTGCTGCGTTTGAAAATGAAGTCCAAGAAATGATTGATCTATTGGATAGCGAGGATGCGACCCCGTTCGAGCGAGGGCTGGAACATTTGGGGTTATGGCTCGGCTACAGCGCCGTCAGGCCTCCAGGTACTGGTGTTCCGGATGGAGTGTGGCCGTTCGCTGAAGATGCAATCGTCTCGTTAGAGGCCAAAAGTAACGAAAGCCCGGATGGTCCGATTTCTCTGAGAACAGCTAGGGAGGCTCGAGCGCACATCAATTGGGTAAAGAGCAACATGCGGTCGACTGATACTACATCGCTGTTTACCGTCATTCTAACGGATCGCACCACAATATCTGCCGATGCAGTCCCCAACACCGAAGCTTTATATGTCGTTAGCTTAGGATGGGTGAGGGCACTTGGACGCAGGGTAGCTGCTGTAGTTAGAGCCCTTCGAGCCCAGGCCTCCGGGGACAGCAACGAAGATTTTCGCCAAGTCATTGCTGCGCGTCTCAAAGAAGAAAAACTGGACCCCGTAAACATTTTGACTGAACTGCAGCACAATCCGCTTAGTGTCTTTCCCGTTCAGCCCTGACGGCTGACGTCAGGAGCCACATGTATCATAAGCAAGTGGGCCGGACTGGACAAAATCAAGAACCGAGGCCGATTCCGACGTCACCCCATCCTGCGGCATGGGGATGGTGTACGTCAGAACCGCCTCGTCCCCCACGATCTCGATGCCCTGCACGAAGTTGCGGATCAGGGCCTTCCGCTCCGGGAATGTGCCGTCTTGGAAGAGTGCGTGGAAATCCGCCACGTACCCCTTGATCTCCTTCGACGTGGGCAACTTCGCCCGACGCTGCTCCAACTGGGCCTCGGCCCCCTCCCGCGCCGCCGTCAACTGGTCCTGGCGGCTCTTCAGGGCGAGGATGCGGGGAGAGATCACCTCGATGGGCAACTGCTTTGTCTCCAGGGCCTGGTAGAGGTTCTCAAGGCGGGTCTCCACGTCCGACAGCTCACTGTTGATGGCCGTCAGCCGTCCGTTGACCTCCCCGGCCAGGTTGTCGATCTCCTCGGCCACCAGGGTCACCAGCTCGGTGATGGTCTTCTCGGTGAGTATCCGCTCCCGCACCTTCTCGATTACCAGGTCCTCGACCTTGCTGGCGTTCAGGTAGCGCCCGTTGCGGCAAGCTCCCGCGCCCTCGCGGAACAGGCTGGCGCAGACGTAGTAGGCGAACTTCCCGCTCTTGGCCCCCTGGGCCGAGTAGGGCTTGCCGCACACCCCGCAGCGGAGTAGTCCGCTCAGCAAGTACTGGCTGCCCACCCGTCCGGGCCGTTGCACCGTGGGCGCCCGCTGGTGGAGTCCCTGCTGCACCTCGTCAAACAACTCCCTTGACACCAGGGCGGGCCAGGCGTTCTCCACCCTCACCGGCTCACCCGCCTTCTCGTCCTTGCTCTTGACTCCCCACACGGCGGTTCCCGTATAGGCTTCGTTGGTGAGCAGGTAGTGGACCACGTTCTTCTGCCAGCGCTTACCCCGGTTGGTGATGCCCCGCCCGTTCAACTCCTTGCAGATTTCCGCGAGCCCGTTGCCCCGGCGGGAACTCTCGAATATCTCCTTGACGATAGGCGCGGCCACCGGGTCAACCTCCAGGGTGGGGCGGTCCTTCACCCCGTCGCTGACCTTGATGCGCTTGTAGCCGAAGGGGGCCTTGGAGGCAAGGAAGTAGCCCCGGGATGCGGCTTCCCGCATCCCCCGCTTGACCTCTTCGGCAAGATTTTCCGAGTAAAATTCGTCCACGGACTCGATGATGGCCTCCATCAGCTTGCCGGTGGGGGAGTCGTCGGCGTGCTCGGTGATGGACACGACGCGGACGCCCTTGCGGCGCAGCATGGACTTGAAGGCCACGGCGTGCTCTCGCTTGCGGGTGAATCTACTGAATTTCCAGACAAGAATCACCTCAAACGGAGCCGTGGCCTTGCCGCCCTCGTCGATCATGTTGCGGAACTGGGGCCGGTCGGCAATGCGGCCGCTCTCGGCCTCGTCTACGTACTCGCGGGCCACAGTGTAGCCATTGCTCTTGGCGTAGTCCCTGAGCGCCCGAAGCTGGGCGGCCACGGACAGGTCCACGTCCTGGCGGTCGCTGGAGACCCGGGCGTAGAGGGCCGCCGGGGTAAGCGGCTGTAGGTGTGTCTTCTTCATACCGTCCTCCTTGTTTATCGCTTGTCCTAACCGAATGGGGCGGCGGCAACATTTACCGTTCCGAGAGACCTCAGGTGGCGGCGTAGAATCTTCTTATCAGGTTAAACATTAAGCTCTGATTAAATGACGGGGAGAACACGTCCTGTTCGGTCTCCCAGGGTGGAGCGAATCCTATCACGATGTTTTCGCCAGGCCCGAGTATGCTTGGGAAGAAAACTAGCTCTGCTAAGACCTCATCGGGTACATTGCCAATATCGAATATCTCGTCCATGATCGTTAGTTTCAACTTGGACTCGCTTTTCATAAGCTCACCCGTGAGGTTCAGGAAATTGACATTAGGAAAGATCAACGGATCCGTCTGCACCCAAGATTGCTCAGCCAGTTTTTGCCAGTCCCGTTCCACCATGTCGCAAATTGCCAGGGCCACTAATTTCTTTGAAAGTACGATTGACCGCAGTGCTGCTGTGAAGTCCGAATAGAACACTTGCTGTCTGACGTTGCGGTCGCTCATAACGTCCAGACAGTGGTGGCCGTCTACATGCCTGGTGAATGTGAAGTAGCGAAAGTGAACTATGAACCCGAGCAAGTCGTAGAGTGAGATGTTCCGGTTGTGTTCATAAGCAACCTTAGCGGTTCCAGGGTGATCCGGATCGTTGACAGAGTGGGTTGTTCGGATGGTCGTCCTGAGCTTATGCCCGTACCTATGAAACTTAACGTCTTTGATGATGTCTAGAACTGACCGCGCCCAAAACGCAGCCTCTATGATGTCAACTTCCAAGGGTTCCCACTGTGGACCCTGCGCAAGCTGATCAACCCGTTGCACCTTACTTCTCAGAACCCCTACCTGATCAATGAAGCGCATTCAACAAATCCCTCTTACGAGCTGGCCCATACTGGGAATTCGGCGCGAATCTCCTATCTTCAGGGAAGCGCCCCATCCTCTCCCACATCGGAGAAGTTGGTGATGGCGACGTCACCCTCTAGGAACTTCGCGACGATCTTCAGCTTTCCGCCCACTGCCTCTATGTAAGACCTCCCGCTGGCATGCACTCACCGGCCCCCTGGTTCGATCTTGACACTGTGGGCAAGTTCGACATCTCATTGCTAAACCTCCGCAGACTCCTCGTATTCCGCGATGATGGAGTCGCTCATGTGGGATATGTGCTGTGTCTGCGCCAACGAGTCGATTGAGTCATAAGACAGAAACGAGCACTGCTCGTAAAGGGGGCGTGGGTCCAATAGCGAGAAAACTGGCCTTCTGATCTCGCGCAACACCCTTTCCCGCTTGTCCAGTGGCGCAACGATATGGAGATGGATGTTCATGTTGGGCTGAAGGGCTAGGAGGTCCGCCATCCGTAGCAAGCCCGAATAAATCGCAGTCGTGTGTTCGATCTCAAATGCCCTGGCCATAGACCGACCCCTGAGCCAAAGCACGTCGATTTGCTCAACGGTTCTCAGGGTCGTGTCGTCATAGTTCAGAGGCAGTATCTCCAGGAAGCTATCGTACAGCGGCACCGGGACGAGCTCAAGGACGCGAGCCTTGTCGTTCCTTGGCACCCATATGTGAAATCCCATCTCGGCCCCGATCTGCGCCACCTTCGCCTGGTAGCGAATTGACTCCCGGATCTCCGGTGTGTGAGCAGGTTCGGTCGTCTCCGTTGCCATTGAGGAATTCTCGTCCTCATGGTCTGGAACCTCCACCTCCACTTCCCGATCCAGTGTCCGAACCCTCTTCCTGCGAACAAGCTGACGCCTGTCCCTATCGGTAAGGGGATAACTCGCAGGGTTGGCCTGCTGTTCTTTCATCAGATTCAGGAGGAATTCTCCATCATCATCTTCGAAGGTATTGAGGGAGCCTCGGAAAAACCCCGTCCAGTAGGGATGACTCATGTCGTACTGGTTGGTGATGGACAGGGTACGCCAAACTCGTTCCTCTCGAATGGGCACCGCCAAGTCCGGGTCAAAGGTGGCGATGGGGTCGACCTTGAATCGGACGGTGTATGGGTCGGGGTTGTCAAGCAAGGGGTTATCGTCGAAGTAGGGCTCGGATTCGACCTCCAGCGCACCGCACCAGCGAGACACCCTCGTTAAGTAGCATAGGAGGATATCTCCTCTGCTTACTCGCTCCTCAGCCAAGCGCCGGTGCCGCTCCCGGAAGCCTGTGACCGTAGCCCCTGCCTCGCGGAAAGCCGTCCATGTTTCGGGAGTGAAGAGATCCAGGTGATACTTCATACACCCTCCCAGTTGGCCCTGACGCAGATGCCGCATTTACGTGTTGTTGGCATAGAGCTTAAATCCCAAACATTCAGATACTCCATTTGCTGCCCCTAAATCTCCACCAACTCGATTCGGCCTTCAAATCGTCGGAAGTCGGCAACATTGAAAGTCAGCAACCTTCGCTCCCCACGGGCCAGCATGGTGGCGACGATGTTGGCGTCGTGAATTTGCCGTCCCCCGGCGGGAACCTCCCGGCACAGCGCCACCAGCAACTCGGTGACCGCCGGGCCGTCCTCAAGTACCTGGAAGCTTCCGGTCAGTCTGCTTACGTCTTCCAAGGCTTCCTCGCGGGTGATAGCCACCGGCCAGGTCTGTGGGCGAGTGACCACGGCCAGGTATTCGCGTATGACCTGACGGCTGATCCTCATCGGTTCGGGGTCCCGGAAGGCTCGCTCCAAGCTGGCCCGGGCGTCGTCGTGGTGCGGCGCGCCGGGGACACGGGAGTTCACCAGCACGTTGGTGTCTATGAACATGGGAGGCTAGACCCTATCCTCGTAGAGGTCCTCTCGCCTGAGACTCAGGCCCTCCGGCCACACAGCCGTAGGGTGGGTGGGCCATGCCTCGTCGAGAGTAAGCCTGGGTACGGGCCTGGGGTCCGTTCGCCGGAACAGCAAAGTCTCGTCTTCCATATCGACCTCCGCAGTCTCCCACCCGGCCACACTCCAGGCCAGAGCGTGGCTGTGACCGTTGCCACCCCGTTGATTGCCCCACCAGGGCCGGTGCAGCCGTGCTGACGGAGGCAACTCGAACCCGATCACCACTTCGACCTCGCTGAAAGAGGTTTTCCATTCTTGCGTCTGTAGACTGCTGAGGTACTGGTACAGTGGCTGGTACTTGCCCCGAAGCACCATATCTCGATACCTGTCCTTTTGGTCCAGCGCCATTTTGTGTCTCCTCATCGTTAGTTACGTGGCTGGAGGGTGGAGTTTCAGTTGTATTATAGTGAGTTAGTTATTTCTATGCAAGCATCTTGGCGATAGAAACGGGCCAAGCCGGTATCGCGTGCAGATCCTCCGCAGATTACGACGGGCATCACGGCGCCGGTGGCGGCGCCTTCCCGTTGAGTTGCCAGAATCGCCTCCACCAGGAGCCTCGTCGCTCCTGCGCCGGTGTTGTTTGTACCGCCGTCAACTGGTTGGCTAGATCAGCGTTGCGTTGCCGCTCCTGGTCAAGCCGTCCCTGCAACGACTCCACCTGTGCCTCCAGCCCACGTATCCGCTCCTGGGCCGCCGCCAGCTCCGGATCGGGGATGTCGGTGTTCACCGGCGGGTCATCGTCCAGCATCACGTACACCCGGTGCCGCCGTCCGCGAGGCTCTCTCTTTACCGGCACCTCCCCGGCGGCGATGCGCCGGTTCAGCGTGGACAGGGACAAACTCAACTCCCGGCAGGCTTCCGCCTTGGTCAGCAGTCTCATGTCCTCACCTCCCATCGTGTCATTACGTTTCATTTACGGGTCAATCCTGTTGTGTCATACGTGCCAGCGGCTCTTTCGTCCGTGGTCGCCGGGCCGGTCCGCCTCTGCCGAAAGTCCCGATTTCTGCAACAAAATGCAATCCAACGGGCTTTTGGGGTCAGAAAGGGTTAAGACGGGGAAATACCCCTGTCATCCCTATTGGTTTGTCCCTCTCCTACAGGAAACCCCGGGAACCGCTTTACCGGAAAAGTTGCACTTTGACCAGTCGCTGCAATGGCAGCCTTTCCCACGGTTCCGGGGCGGGCGGCAGCCATGTGTCAGCCAGGATGCCTCTTTGTGTGATGGTCTCCAGGTTGGAGCTGGCGAAGGGGGCGTGATCGACGTAGCTGGCGGCGTCCATGAAGGCGTCCTCGTCGTCGGGTGTCTCGAACACGAACAGCACCAGGGGCAGTTCCCCGCCGTGGTCCCGGCGGGCGTAGCCGCTCCGGAAATAGCGGCGATAGTTCTCCAGCCTGGCCCGGACCCGTCTTGGCGTGGTGGCCCGGCGCTCGTATTCCATAAAGCAGTGTCGGTATCCCTCCGGCAAGTCCAGGGTGAAGGACACGTCGGGGTGGACCACGTAGTTCTTGTCGTTGTGCCAGTACCCCACGGCGGAGCGGGAGGTGGGCAGCAGGTCCAGGAGGCCGTGGTCCCGGCTGTGGGCGCATTCGCTGGTGAGCTTGGCAGCCAGGGTGGTCAGGGCGGCGTGGTGCTCCGGCTGGGAGGCCATGGCGCGCAGTGCGGTGCCGGCGTAGACCTGCGGGTTGTTGAGGCTGGGTTCGGCGCTCCAGCGGTCCAGGACCTGCCCGACGGCGGCCCGGTGCGGCGACTTGGCGAAACTCTCTCGGACGGACCCGGCGCGTCGGACTGCAATCTTCTACAGCGGTTTTCCGCAGTGGGCGGCCTGAAAGGAGAAACGGAAGGATTGCAGAATGCAATCCATGGGGATTTTCACCTTGGACAAGGCCTTATGGGGCGGTGCCAGAAGGACTTCCGGCCGGGCAATTTTCTGCGGATCCATAATCATTTTATTGCAGGGATTGCATTGCAGTCATTGTAGTCCCGACCCATTGTGAGGACCGTGAACGACCGCGATGAGCACGCTTTCGAGGTTGACCATGACCCCGGGGAGGAGCCTGACACGCCCCTATCGGACGAGGCCCTATTGGACCTGCTGGACGCCCTGGTGAACGACCGGGGCCCGACCGGCGCTGCCGAGGCGCTGGGAGTGAATTACCGCACGGTGGCCCGCTGCCGGCAGTCCCGGCGGGTCTCCAAGCGGATTCGCCAAGTGCTGGTGGAGTTCCGGGACGCGCAAGATGTCGGCGGTGATGGGCCTGGCGTTGGCTCCGGAGAGAGCGACGGCACGGGAGACGACCCGGGGGAATCGCCGGAGCATCGGGCGGCGCAGTTGGAGCGGGAGAACCGGGAGTTGCGGGAGACGGTCGAGGCCCAGGCGGTGGAGCTGGAGGCCCTGAGACGGCGGGTGGCGGAGTTGGGGCAGCAGGCGGGTGAGGACCACGCGGTCCACGGTGGCCAGGGACTGCCTGAGCAATGGCGCCCTCCTGGGCACGGGCCCGGTTTGCCCGACGCCGGCGTGGTTACGCTGGATGAACAGCCAGACGAGGCACACGCCTTCGGCCCGGCGGTGCCCCTGGTTGCCGAGTGGCGGAAACTGCGAGCTGGCTGCGGACAGGTGAGCAGCCGTGTTGATCGGGCAGTTTGTAGGGTGCGGCACTGGAAGATTGAGGTGGATATGCCGCGGGATTGGCATTTGACGCTGCCACCTGAGAAGGACCCGCTGGACGAGTCGTGGCGTAAAGACCCCGTGCGGTGGCGGTGGGAAGCGCTGGCGGAGGCCTGGAATGAGTTGGGTCGGGCCGAGCGGGCGCGGTTGCTGAAAAGGATGGCCACTTTGGGCTTCTGGCAGAAATAATCGCTACTGCCAAGAAGATAGCGTCGTCACAAGCCACCGGAAGCCCGTTACTCAATGGGGCTAAAGTCTGTTCAGAATTCCTCTCTCCTTTCGTTAGCATGACAATTACGCGACTCCGCAGGCACCGTGTCAAGGGCGTCGAGATTGTGGGCCACTGTGGCGGAGCAAACGTGTACCACTGACTTGTTACTGACGGCAGTTGTTCAAGCGGAGCTGCGAGGTTACGGGGTAGGAGGAGGCGAGGATGACGGTGCAATCAATTCTTCGTCCGGTTCTTCTGAGGCTGGAGACGCTGCGCCTCCCGGCGCCAACGACTTCGACGGAATCGGTGTTGCTGGGAGCGTCGTCGCCGGGAGGCTTGGCTGGTGTGTATCATTAGTCCCATGACGAACGACTTGGAACAGCTGCATGGCGAGGTGGAACGGCTGGTCTACAGCTCCGAGGAATCCGGTTTCACCATCTGCCGTCTTCTGGTTGCGGGCAAGAGCGACCTGGTGACCATCGCCGGAACCATGCCGGGGATTCAGCCGGGAGAGCGGCTGCACCTGCGAGGCAGGTGGATAAATCATCCCATCTACGGCTATCAGTTCCGGGCTGACAGCTACAACTCCCAGTTGCCCGCCAGCGCTAATGCCGTGCGCCGCTACCTGGCCTCAAGCCTGGTCAAGGGTATCGGTCCGGTGCTGGCCGGGAGGCTGGTGGACTGCTTCGGCGACGACACCCTGCGAGTGATCGACGAGCAGCCGGAGCGTCTTACCGAGGCGCCGGGGTTAGGGCCACGCCGGGTGGAAAGCATCAAACGGGCTTGGGAGGAGCAGCAGGAGATACGGGGCGTGATGCTGTTCCTGCAGGGCCACGGGGTCAGCGCCGCCTACTCCAACCGCATCTACAAAACCTACGGCCAAGAGGCGGTCAAGGTCGTCCGGGAGAACCCCTACCGGCTGTCCCAGGACGTGCGGGGGATTGGTTTCATCACCGCCGACAAGATCGCCCGTCAGATGGGGATAGATGAACATTCGCCACACCGGGCCCAGGCCGCCCTGGAGCACCTGCTGCTGGAGCAAGCCGGCGAGGGTCACGTCTTTACTCCCAGCGCCGAGCTGATCGAACTGTGTCAAACTCGGTTCGACCTCCCTGGGGACCTGCTGACGGCGGCGGTAGGAATTCTACGAGAGGCAGGACGGATCGTGCTGGATGGAGAGGCCGTCTTCCTTCGGGGCCTCTACTTTGCCGAGCGGTCCGTGGCCGATTGCATCAGAGCCCTGGCTGCCAGCCCCGGGCAACGGCGGGAGTTCGACGCTCCGGCCAGTGTGGAGTGGGCCAGCCGCCGGATGGGAGTGGAGCTGACCGAGGAACAGAGGCAGGCGGTTCACGAGGCCGTGTTGCAAAAGGTTTTCGTCCTGACGGGCGGTCCTGGGACCGGCAAGACAACCATACTGCGGGCCGTGATAGCGATCCTCGAGGCTCTTGGCCAGCGGGTGGCCCTGACGGCTCCCACCGGAAGGGCGGCCAAGCGTCTCGGCGAGGCTGCTGGTCGCGAGGCCCAGACGCTGCACCGACTGCTGGAATTCAAGCCCGGGGAGGGCAGGTACGGACGAGACGCCGAGCGGCCCCTGGACGCCGATGCCGTGGTGGTCGACGAGACCTCGATGCTGGACATCGTGCTGTGTCACCACCTGCTGCAGGCGGTGCCACGTCATGCCTCGGTGCTATTCGTCGGAGATGCAAACCAACTGCCCTCCGTCGGGCCCGGCAAGTTCCTTGGGGACGTCCTTGAGTCCGGAGTTGTACCCTTCCTTCGTCTGGAGCGAGTCTTCCGTCAGGGGGACCGCAGCGGCATCGTCGAGGTGGCCCACCGGGTAAACAAGGGCCACCTGCCCTCCCTTGCCTCCGGGGACTCCTTGAGTGACTTCTATTTTGTCGAAGTCGGAGACCCGGCGGCGGCGGCCAGTGCCGTCGTCCGCATCTGCGCGGAACGGATCCCGGCGCGGTTCGGATTGCGTCCCGTGAGGGACGTTCAGGTGCTGTGCCCCATGAATCGGGGGCCGTCGGTGTCCATCAACTCAACGACAGGCTCCGGGAGGCCCTAAACCCGATGGGGACCGAGATAACACGATTCGGGCGGACTTTCCGGGTGGGCGACCGTGTGCTCCAGACGGTCAACAACTACGACAAGGATGTGTTCAACGGCGACCTGGGCTGGGTGACCGGGGTGGACCACGACGCTGGCCGGGTCGCGGTGGGATTCGAGGAAACCGGCGTGGACTACGATTTCTCGGAACTGGACGAACTGCAGCCCTCCTTCGCAATGACCGTACACCGGGCCCAAGGAAGCGAGTTTCCTGCGGTAGTGGTTCCGCTTCTGACGCAACACTACCCGATGCTGCAGCGCAACCTGCTGTACACCGCGATCACCCGAGGGAGGAGACTGGTCGTGGTTGTCGGAAGCCGGCGGGCGTTGGCCATGGCGGTGCGCAACGACCGTCCCGGGGAGCGCAACTCGATGCTCGGGGTCCGGCTTTCGGGGACGCACACGGGAAATGGGACGGCGTTTCCTGAGGGTGGCCTCGAGCGACCCGGCCTCCTGTAGGACGCCGTAAGCCCTAGGCCGGTGGTGCCACTCTGAACATTTCCCGGAGCGGAGGTCGTGCCCCGTGGCGCGCCACAAGAGACGAGTGTATCCGGAGGTCCGCCAGTCGGCCCAGGTTCATCCGGCGGAGCCGATGCGGTATTTGCCTGTGCCGCACACGGTGCACACAGCGCGAAGGGCAGGGTGTCCGTTCTTCATGGTCACCGGTTCAACATCCTGTGAGCCGGTCGTGACCCGGCACTTCAGGCAATAGATTTCAACGGGTTCGGAGGGCGAGGACATAATCGATGGCTCCTGTTCTGGAGGCTGTCGCGATTATAGCCATAAGAAACATTCCTGTCGTATGCGGTTGACAAGGCCCCAATAAGAAACTATCTCAAAACTCGCTGGGTCCCCAAAACGTCATTCCTGCGAAAGCAGGAATCCAGTGGTCCAAAGCTGGAAGACGGGTGATCCGCGCAGAATATGCACACTTTGAGATAGATACTTAGTCCTTCGGTTTGCAGACCCAGAATCCGTGTCATGAATTCTTCTACTACTACCTCTTGAGGGAAGTTGACCTTTCCCTGCGGGAAGAAACAGGGAAATTAGTGCCTCCGAATGTTGCAGCCCCTCTGGTTCAAAACATACAATAAAGAATATCATAATGTGGAATCAGCCGGACAGGCAATCCGGCGACGGGATCCTGACAGTAGTCCGCTGACCCACCCGGCCTAATCATTAGAACAGATTTGCGGCACAGTTTACTCCGGCGGCCAACAGACCAAGGAGTCAATCCTGGGCATTGCAGTATTTCTAATTTTCGAGGTGGCGATATGAGAATTTACTATCGTGGCTACGTCATCATTGAGGAATACCCGAGGGAGGAGTGTGCGGTGAAGGGGAGGCGGCCGGAACGGGAGACCCTGTCCCACGAGGACAGCCCCCGGGCTGCGATGCGCTGGATCGACCACGACATCATCCGGCAGCGGGTGGCAGCCGCCGGCTGGCTCTACCCTCGGTCGGTGTTGGCATAGCAGCGCCAAAGGCAATGCCCTGCATCACCGCCGACGACGGTGCTGATGAGAAAATCGAGGGGGACAAACAGGAATCGGCCTCGAATTATCGAGGCCGATTCTACAGTACCCAGGGAGCGGAGATAACCACCTTCCGATGTCGCATGCCCGCATCATCATCGCTCGTCTACTGTTGCGGATAGGAGGTCGAGAGACCATTTTGACACAGCGCGGGCACCGGTATCGATTTCGAGATTGAACGGCGCGGACACAAAATACGCCTTTTCTCCCAAGAGGGGCAGGTCGATATTGAGATCAGCCACGGCGGTTGCAGTAACCGAGTACCTGTCCTCGCCCTCCTCTTTCGGCACCGAGTAAGTCCAAGATAGGTTTTCGCGAATCTGGTCGGCGATTGCTCCTCCCGCCAATTGAGCCAGAGCGGGCCTCTCGCCAACGATTATCTCCACGGTGGCCTCGGAAATCAGGTCGATGCTTGTGTTTACCCATTCCTTTGCCACTCCGGCCGCTATGTTCTCTTTGCTCTCTCCGCCCCCACAGCCGGCCCACAATCCCACCAGGGCCATTGATGCCAGCAAGAGTGCCGTGATTTTCGTCATATCCTCTATATTCCTTCTTTCCTTGGCTGTTGCCCGTCGACGCTGGCCGACGGTATGACCTGCAACCTGAACCCCAGAGAGCGCAGCACCCGGAGCACGGTGTCGAACTCGGGGCTGGCTCCGGCCCGCATGGACTTGTAGAGACTCTTCTCGCCCAGGCCCGTCTCCCGGGCCACCCGCCGCATCCGGTGGGCTCGGGCCATCTGCCCCATTATACCCATTACCAGTTCCAGGTCTCCCGCTTCCAGGGCGGCATTCAGCGCAGCCGTCATCTCGTCGGACGTGGCCGGATGTGACGCCACAGTTTCGTTACTGCCCATCGCCGCTCTCCCCCGTCGCAAGGTTGACCCGTACCCTCATTACGTTATCCCTACGGATACCCTATATGCAAGCGGGAAATGGCATTCGGGGCGGCCAATTTTCGAAATTGCCTGCTCACCTTCACCATCCGGCGCCAACCCGGCACCTGGGTCCCTACCTCAGCACGAACCACCAGAGGAGAACGATGCTAACCAGCAGCACAAGCAACACCAGGGCGCCTACGCGGGCTGCGCTGAGCGCATCTTTCGTATCCTTGTGCTCGGCGACCTCCTTCCGGTGCTCCATCTCAAGCTCGTGGTAAGGCCGGTTGGCGTTGGCGGCGGACTCCCTGGCCTCGTCCCGCTCCCGCTCCAGACCGGAGGCTCGTAGTTGCCACTCGCATACGCTCCGCTCCAACTCCCGCACGGTCCGCCGAAGCTCCTCCTCCCTGGCGAGGGACCGGAGCAGCAGTTCCTCATCGCTCAGGTAATCCGGCCCCTCCATCCGCACGTACACCCGCCGCCCCTCCCGGCGAACCTCGACCTCGCCACGCCGGATCATCCGGTCCAGGGTGGACATGGAGACCTCCAGCTCCTCCGCTGCCTCCGCCTTGGACACCCAGCGGACTTGCTTTGACATCGTTTTTCACCTCGCTATGGGCTGACACGTCGGGGGCCTGCAAGTGGTGCAAAGCTGGTACATTTTTCTCTATGTATTTTAGCCCCGCTTTTCATTTTTGCTCTTGACAGGTCAGGCGATGCGTCAACCCCAGTTCGTAGCTGCAACCAGCCCATTTCGGGCCTTTTTCGGCCTCCCCGGACCACTGGTTTTGGGCCTCCCGGGACAATTTTGGACACCCAGCGGGCGTAGAGGGCAGATGGGGCCGCGTCAGTTGCCCCATCACGTAACCCCCTCTATCGGACGCATCCGGTGCCGCAGGGAATCCCACTGGTAGGCCCGCAGTTCCGACAGCGCCAGCCTCGGGGAGCCCGACTCCCACAGTGGACGCCAGGACCGTCCCAGCAGCCCCCGCCGGGTCAGTGTGTCTGCGGATGACACCAGGATGGGCAGCGTCATCAGGTTCATCCCGGCCGCCGTCCTCATGTAGGTCTCCTCAACCTCCTCGCTGTCCACCACGAATAGCGTGGTGGGGAACGGGGCCATGTCCTCCCCGGGAGCGTTGGAGTGGTAATAGCGGGTGTAGGGCCTCAACCGAGCCAGGACGCCCTTGGGATGGCGGGCGCGCAGCTCATGCTCCAGGTAGAAGGGGACGTGCAGACCGTCAACAATGAGATGGCCCACGGCGTCGGGGGCGATGGCAGACTCTCCCCAGTCGAAGGCCCGGTCGGTCTTGGCCATAGGGATGGACCAGGTCAGCTCGGAGTATGTTGTTGCCCGCGCTTCGGCAGCCAGCTCCGACAGGAACCAGGTCACCCCGTCGGCGTGCTTGGTCTGCCTGGCCCAGGTCTCGATGCGGTGGCCCAGGTGCCGGGGCCGTCCGTGTTTGTCGGTGGTTAGCTCCGTGCTCCAGATGCCCCGCGTCGTCGGCAGTTCCGCCCGGTCCCGGCGGGTGACGTAGCGGATGCCCTCCTCCGACAGGGTGTAGCGGACGTCGCCGCGTTTGCCCCGGCGTTCGACAAGGCCGCAGGCGTTCACCAGGTTGTGCAGCATCTGGCTGACCCTCCCCTCAGAGACGCCCAGTCAGCGGGCCAGGTGCTCCCGGGGAATCATCGGGTGGTCGGTGATCAGGTCCAGCATCCGCTTTTCCGACGGGGTCAGGGCGAAGGCCGGCGCCGACGAAACCATCCGCTCCGCGTCGGGCAGCGAGGCCCGCTTGCGCTCCGGCGCTTCCGTGAAACGCCCCCGGTTCGGGCTGCCGCGAGTGCTGATGAACTCCAGGGAGTAGGGCAGGCTGCCGAACACCCGCGCGGCGTAGCGCCAGACGTTGCGGTTCCGGTCCTCCAGCGTATCCCGGGACTCCACCGCCACGTAGCAGTCGTCAATGTTCAGCCGCTCGCAGAACCGGGTCGTCAGCCTCTGCTCCCAGACGCTGGGGGTCAGGACCAGGACCATGCCGGGGCGGCGCCGGTAGCTGTACTCCGCGATGGCCCGCAGCCGGTCGTAGAGGGAGCGCCGCCTGAGCGCCGGGCCTTGGCGCACCACCCCGAAGCTGCGCCCGTCGTGCCGGGTGATGACCGCGTCGAACCGGCCCCGGCGGTGAAACTCCACCTGGGTTTGCAGCCCATAGGTTCCGGGAGACAGGGACGCCGCCAGGCGGTACACCGTGGCCACGGCGTCCATCCGGCGTATGAGCAGGGTGAGCCACTCCCTGGACGCCGGGTAGGCCCGCACGTAGTCCGACGGCGTGTCGTAGCCGAGAATAAAGGCGGCCGCGCCGACGCCTTTCCTCGTCAGGTAGTGCCGCTTGCTCGACGGCAGCTGGGCGGTACCGTGACTGACCCGCCCGGCCAGGCCGTCGTCCAGCAGGCCCGTCAAACCTCGGTGGACCGTCGCGTGTGACTCCCCGGTGATCATCGCCAGTTCCGCCGTGTCCACGAAGGGCATTTGGCTCAAGTGGTGCAGCAGTTCCTGGTCTGAGACGCTCATGTATCGAGCCTAGCAGACCGGGAACGCCACGGTCAGCAGGCAGGTGTCAGTAATGGCGTGGCACATAACAGCCGCTGGGTTTCTTCCTGGATTTCGGCCAGTGGTTTCGGATTGGCATCGGCGCTGTGCCGGTTCCGAGAGGTGCTCAGCCACCAGCCCTCCTCTCCGGTGGCGGTTCTGCCGCGGACCGCGATGCCTGACGCCGCAGGTGGGCGCGGGCGATCATGCGGGCCAGGAGGCGCAGCCCCGTCTGCATCTGCTCCCGCTCATGGGCGGTGTGCTGCGGGGATGTTCCACTTGGCGTTCTCCTGCCGGAGGGCCTGGATTTCCGGTTGCTCCCGGGGGGACCCGGCTTTCCGTTTGTTCTTGTCTTGTCTCGCATAGCCTCTCGTTGGGGGTCTGTGATTGGGCTTCCGTGTCGTGCCGGGGTTCGAGTTCCAGGATCATGTCATTCACCTTGCATCGGTTTGGGTCATCGGCGTCTTTGCCGCTGCCACGATAAAGTGTGAGCAGTGGGACGGCGCCAGGAAACTACCTGTGGGGGTTATCAACGTTGATAACGCTTACGGGTCCCTCGGCACCTGGGTCCAGCGCGTGCTGTGCCGCAGGTGTACAGGAGATTGAGTTTCGATGCGGAGCCGCCGGACGGGGGCTGCTTCAAAGCTGAAACAGGGTTAAATCGTCCCCCTACGGGACCTGAAGAGTGAACAGTTGGAGTTAAGGGCGGGTTCCGGTCCGGATGCTGAATTCCCGATTGACGTGGGGGTCCGTGACGGGGCGAAAAACGGCCTTGGCGTGGGAAAAGTCCCGAAAATGGCAGGGGATGTGCCGGTGCGTTGCATCCGGCGCGGTCGATGGTCCCAGCCGGGATGCGCAGCCCACCGCGCACGGTCTTCCGCTGTCCCGCCGGGCAGCCCGGGGATCCGGTCTTGGCGCCGGCGCCCGTGTCGGCCTCCTGGCGGTTTGGGCGAATGTTTTCTCGCGTCATGTCCCTCCGATGGTTCCCGGCGTCCACTTGCCGCCGGACTTGGACTTTAGCGTCGAGTGTGATGAGTCCCAGCACCGGAGGTAACCCCTTATGGGGTGGTTCACCCGTGAACCATGATTCATCCATGAACCACCCTATAAGACCTGACGCCCGGCGGCCTTCCCGTGATGTCATAGACGTGTACAGGGATTCGAGTTTGAGGCATGGGACTCGGGCGGTCCTGTTCGTAGCTGAAATGGGGGAAATCAAGGGGTTTTGGGGCAGAATCGGGCAACACTTTCCGGGAAGGGCCGGTTCCAGGGGCTTGGGGCAAGGCCAGCTAGGGAGTGGGGCATTTTGGAACACGGGGATTCAGGGGGCGGTGTGGCACGCCCCTACAGGACTTGGGGCATTTTGGAACACGAGGACGGAGGTGGCGCGGATGATGGGTCCGGGATGGCCGGGGGATGGCACCCCCAGCATCGAGAGCCTGCGGGAGCTGCGCCTGCGGGCCCTGCTCACGACCTGGTGAACGACATGGGCCCCGGGAAATTGGCCGAGCAGTTTGGCGTGGACCGCAAGACATTGTGGCGGTGGCAGCGGGCCGCTGAGTTGCCCCCGCGCTTGGCGGAGACACTGGAGCGGATGCTCTTGGAGCGGGCGGTGGCGGCGATGGAGGAGGACAGGAAAAGGGTTGCGGTGCTGGAGGACCGGGTCAGCGACCTGGAGGGCCAACTGGAGGCGGCGCTGGCCGCAGTGAACGGCGGCGGTAATGGCAACACCGGAGCAATGGATGTGTACAACGCGGTGGCCGAGGCGTTGCGGCAGGAGTTCGCCCGGGAGATCCAGCGGTTGGAGCGGCGGCTGGACCGGCTGGGCGCGGCGCAGGACGGCGACAATGCCCCCGGCGGCGGCTCTATGACTGGGCGGGCCGGGTCCCAGCGGCGCTATGACAACGCGGTTACCCGGGAGGCTGCCGAAGATGCAAAGAGGTCTTCGGGGCGGCGTGGCCCCTGGTGGAGGAATGGCGGGAGTTGTGGGCGGGGCATCCGCCCCAGGGCAAGGGGCTGGCCTGGACGGCGAGGCGGCAGCGGATCCTGGAGCTGGAGATCGCCATGCTGGAGGAGCACGGGCTGACCCTGTCGCCGGGGACGGCGCCGCTGGGTGGCCTGGACCGGCGGGAGCAGTGGTCCTGGCGGGAACGGGAGTTGGCGCGGGTGCGCCGGCGGCGTGCCAGGCTAGAACAGCTGCACTGGGTGCGGCGGGCGCTGACCCTGGGCAGGTGGCGGTAGCGGGCGGCAGCGGTGAGGGCGTGGGGCCTGCGCTTAGGTTTTGGGTCAACAAAAGGCAACACTTTCCCGTCGGAACGCCTGTGGTCTTGCCACGGCGGACCCGGCGCCGGATACTGGATTACGTGATCAGGCTTTTGCCAGTGCTTCCTGCCGAGAAAACTGGAGGGTCCCGTCCCTGGACCCGGGTTTGGCGTATAGGATTGAGCCTAGCTCTTCGAACGGCCGCCCATGCTGGACCGACTCAGAGGGATTGAGCATCGCGCTCTCCCGATGTGCGTCTGCGAGGGACGTTAACCCAAGCGCACCGTGCGCTTCACCTTGTATCCCGACCCAAGGCGGATTCCCTGCCTCACAGACTGAATCGAGGAGCAACTGATGCTCCTATAGTTGTCAAGCCGTGCTGCTGGCCAATTCTCTGGAAGTTTGCAGGTTGGAGAAGATCTCGCGGGCGACGTATGGTTTGAGGCAACGCATGACTTCGAGTTTGCTCATTCCCTCTCCGGTTCGGCGGCGCATGTATTCTTTGGTTCGATGGTCGCATCGAAGTCTGACTACCACGATGCGGTGTAGCGCCGCATTGGCCTGGCGGTCGCCACCGCGGTTGAGCCGATGCCGGTTGGTCTTGCCCGAGGAAGCTGGTATCGGACTCACCCCGCACAGCGCGGCGAAAGCAGCCTCGGATCGCAGGCGTTCTGGGTTGCTGCCAGCGGCAATCAGAAGGGTCGCCGCAGTGTCGGGTCCCACGCCGAGGATATTGATCAGGGTTGGCGATGCGACCCCGATGAGTCGCGCCAGTTCGGCTTTCAGGTTGCGGATCTCCTCGCTGAGTTGATGGTAGCGGCAGGCCAGGGAACGTAGAGCGTACTTCGCCGCCGACACTGGATCGCTCAAGCGATGTATGCGGAAGCTCCGGCACCGGGTGGAGAGGGCGCTGACGGAGAGACCATCAAGGGTTTCGCGGAGCTTGGCTGGTGCCGTGACGATCAGGGCTTTCATCTGGTTGATTGCCTGAGTGCGGGCTTTGACGGCTGAGTCCTTGGCGCTCTTGAGCATGCGAATCATCTCGACTTCGCCCTGGCCCGACTTGGGAATAGCATCGGCTACGCCGGCCAAGACTGCTCTGGCTGCCATCTCCGCGTCGGTGGGATCGCTCTTCCCTTTCCGGTATCGAGTTGACCGGTCCGGCCGGTTGACCTCGACAACGGTGAAGCCGCGACTGCTCAGGAATCGGGCAAGTCCGGCGCCGTATGAACCAGTGCCCTCGACCCCGAATGCGCATACCTCACCCAATTTTTCGGACCACCGTTCGAGTTCTCTATACCCGTAACTGCTGGCTGGGGCGTGGCGCTCAGCAAGACGCACGCCCCGCTGGTCGATGGCAACGGCCACGTGCCCGTCCTGGTTAGTATCGACTCCGACGACCACCTAGACCGCGCGGATAGCTTCGAGACCGACGACTGCTGTCATTTCTGCCTCCTGTAGGAGTCGCGCGTCGGCCGGTCGAACGGACAAGACTCGAAGGGACTTGAAGTCAGGCTCCTATAAGGTCACTGCTCCAGCGGCCGATGGCGACAAATAGGCCATCTCCAGGTCGAGCCGACAGATCAGTTGAAAGGCATGAGAGCCAGTCTTAAATAGGGTCAGACTCGAGCGGGGATGGCACACAAATATAATCGCAGTGCCTCCTATGTGAGCGTTGGCCCATCCTTGCACGATACGGGCTCAATTGGCCCATGCAACTGTTCGAGCTCTGCTCACGGAAGGGTGCGGCGACACTAGCTCCTCGACGGTCTTCCAAGACCTGGGTGACAACGGTCTACCGCACCCGATCCGCCTTAATGGAGTGATTGTTACACACCAAAACCAAGATACAAGGTGGCAACCGGAGACAGCACGGCCCTCCCTGCGCCCCTTTCCCTATTGGATTCACCTGCGTAGCGATTGACTTGCTTCGGTGTCCCCTCACGCTCGGGTTGGAGTTGATCAGCAACTACTGACCCTTCCATCCCTAGTGTGGCATAGCTGCTGGAGAGCATTAACCAGACCGCAGATGCCACACGCTCCGGTCGTTTGAGAACAGCGGAGCGACGTTCAAGAGGAGGGATCAATGTCTCGTTACGTGTGCATCGTCGGGGATCCCGGCGATACGTGGTTGCCGGGTGTGACGACGGCCTTGGTGTCAGGTGGAATGCTGGTAAGGGCGCCAGCGACCACCGAGATGGACGAATTACACGAACTCGTGGACGGAAGCTCAGCTATATTGTATCTGCCCTTGTCCAACCCTGACACGGCGTTCTTTGCTGGGGCTCTCTACGGCGCGCGATATGCGGGCGAGGTCCATGTAGGGTCGCCTGACCCCAACGACTTCGGCATTCTAGATGACTTCGCTTTGTACCAGCCTGGCCCTCCTCGCCAGGGTTCAGTGTTGCCTCCCGCCCTGAATAGTATCCCAATATTCCGAACACCCTCCGAAGTCCTGAGATGGTGCAGGATGCTAGAAATCGGATACGAGGAGGGAGATGGCGAGGTTAGGGGTCTTCCCGCTGGCGGGGTGGGATGGTGTGACCTCTACGTGGAAGCGGAAGTTTGGCCGGTTGCTCCAAATTCCGTGCAGTGGGCAACTTCGGGTCCTGACAGATGGGATGTGACGGTAGCTTCCAATGGATGGACGACAGACCGAGCTTCCCTCCCCGGTAATGCGAAGTTGTTCACAACGACAGCGTATCTTTTCTCCGATGGCGCAGTCTATCTTAGAGCCCTCGGACAGATTGATAATGCTCGCTGGGCTATGCGGGAAGTTGACTGGCCAGCAGGAACCCAACGGGATTTGTAGTTCTCAACACCCCGCATGGCCTTGGCGACTGTCATGGGCGGCGAGAAGGTAGCCGTAAGAGACCCGGCTGGCGACCCAGAACCCCCTTGAGGCGGCCTCACGCATTCCCCGCCGAACCTCTTCGGCAAGATTTTCGCTGTAGAACTCGTCCACCGACTCGATGATGGCCTCCATCAGCTTGCCGGTGGACGAGTAGTCGGCGTGCTAGGGTGCGAAATCTTTGCATTGATGGGTAGCCTTGGCGGAATCGGTCAGGGCGCACACAAGGGGCGGCCCCTACGCAACTGCCTCTGACTGGTAGGGGCAACCCTTGTGGTTGCCCTCGTCGCCCATCATTTCAAAGTAGTCGGTCTACTAGGGTGATGGAGACGACTCGAATTCCCTTGCGCCGGAGCACGGACTTGAAGGCCACGGCGTACTCCCGCTTGCGGGTGAACCGGCTGAACTTCCAGACCAGGATCACCTGGAAAGGGGCCGTGCCTTGCCGCCGTCGTCGATCATCCGGCGGAACTGGGGCCTATCGGCGATTCTGCCGCTCTCGGCCTCGTCCATCTACTCGCGGGCCACGGTGTAGCCGTTGCTCTCGGCGTAGTCGTGGAGCGCCCGCATCTGGGCGGCGACGGAGAGGTCTACGTCCTGGCGGTCGCTGGACACCCTGGCGTAGAGGGCCGCCGGCGTGAGGGGTTGGAACTGTTTCCTCATCTCTTACTCCTCCTGTTAGCTGTATCAGGTTTCAACTTGCCGACAACCGGACCCACGCAATCCCGTCAACGTGCTCGAAGTGGCTGTCGGCGGAAACCAGGTCGGCGCCCGTTTCCATGGCGTGGGCCGCAATCCAGACGTCGTTGGTCGGAATTGGGCGCCCCTTCGCCCTGAGCGCCGTCATAACCCGCGCGTACCGGTCCGCAGTCACCGGACCCACGGGAACGAAGGACACGTAGGGACGTTCGAGGAAGGATCGAAGTTCCGCCAGGTTCCGCTCAAAATGTGCCCCCTGCCGGAAGCCGTACATCTGCTCGCCTACTACAACAGCCGAGAATAGCACCTCCTCGGCGACCTGTATCAGATCTCTCACCTCATGGCTGCCCCGCATGAACGCGGAGTAGGCGTTGGAATCCAGCAGAATCCTCATGACCACGCCGCCTCGTCCACCGCCCCGAAGATCTCAAGAGCCGCATCGAAATTCTCGGCTTCATCCTGGCTCCATGCACCGAACAGATCGTCCAACGAAGTGCCTATCGAGTTGGGATTACCATTGCTGTTGTCCGTCAGGCCGGCGCCCTTCCTGAGCAGCCTCAACGCCGCCTGATTCAGGGAGATTCCCTCCTGCCTTGCCAGGCGGCGCATGATGGCATCCAGTTCGTCATCGAATCCCCTGACCGTAAGTTGGTTCATATCGTGTTGCTCCTGTGCATCATAGTTGGAGTCAATATGAGGCATTTTATCGGTCATTCGCGTGTGGCTCAAGAGCGGCCAGTCAATTCTCATGTCAGCAGGAGCCACGCCACCGCTTCGCGATAAGCCACCACACCACCAGCACGGCGACCGCGATGCCCGGCCGGGCGGCCCGATCCCCGTCGGTCTCCGGCGAATCGCCGCCCCAGGCCATGAGGACTGCCGTAAGGGCCAGCGCAAGGACGATGCTCAACTGTGTCCCTTATTTCGTCACCCGTCTACTGGTCATTTTCTTTACCCCTCGGTACTAATTGCGCGATAGCCAACACGCGCCATAAGCGCATGCAAGGCGACAGACCGTCCGCCCCCGGCTGAGAACTGCTGGCACTAGCAGAAGGGCAGGTCGCCAATGTTTACAGTGGACAACTGGTCTCCCAGGCTGCTTGGCACGCATCCGCTCAACTGGTTCCCCGAAAGGGACAGGTATGTCAGGATGGCGAGGTTGCCCAGCTCCGGCGGTATCTCCCCGCTCAACTGGTTCACCTGGAGGTGCAGCGTTTTCAGGTTGGCGAGGCTGCCCAGTTCCGGCGGTATCTCCCCGGTCAACTGGTTGTCGTTGAGCCACAGCTCTTCCAGGTTGGCGAGGTTGCCCAGCTCCAGCGGTATCTCCCCGCTCAACGGGTTCTCGCTTAGGCGCAGCGATGTCAGGTTGGCGAGGTTGCCCAGCTCCGGCGGTATCTCCCCGCTCAACTGGTTGTAGTAGAGGTCCAGCTCTATCAGGTTGGCGAGGTTGCCCAGTTCCGGCGGTATCTCCCCTGTCAGATCGTTCAGGTAGAGGTCCAGCCTTTTCAGGTTAGCGAGGTTGCCCAGCTCCGGCGGTATCTCCCCGCTCAGATCGTTCCGGTAGAGCTGCAGCACTGCCAAGTTGGCGAGGTTGCCCAGCTCCGGCGGTATCTCCCCGCTCAACTGGTTCTCGTAGAGGAACAGCCCTGTAACGCGCCCGTCGTGGCTGGTGGAAACGCCCTCCCATTCGCCCAGGGGCGCGTCGCTCAGCCAGTTGTCATTGTCGTCCCAGTTCGGGCCGTTCGTTGAGTTGTAGAGGGCAACCAGCGCCTCCCGGTCCGTTGCCGCCGAGGTCGGCCCAAAGGTCAGCAGGGGGCGCCTGGTAGGCGTTGGCTCATCGGCCTCCTCCGGTTCGGCGGTGGACTGGGTGCCGGTGCCGAAGATTCCTTCCCGCGTGGGTTCGGGGTCCCCGGCCTCGGTCTGAGGCGTCGCTGCGGCCCGATCCCCGTCGGCCTCCGGCGAATCGCCGCCGCAGGCCGTGAGGACTGCCGTAAGGACCAGCGCAAGGACAAGGCCCAACAGGGTCGCGCATCGTGTCGTGTGTGTGCGGGCCATTTTCTTAACCTCCCGGTCTTAATTGCGCCATAGCCAACACGCGCCGGAAGCGCCTGCAAGGCGATAGGCCGTCCACCCTCGGCTGGGAACTGATGGTTTCAACAGAAACGCAGGTCGCCAAAGTAAGCAGAGTAGGTATCCAACTGGTCTTCCAGGCTACTTGGCACGCATCCGCTCAACCCGTTCTCGTAGAGTCTCAGCTCTGTCAGGTTGGCGAGACTGCCCAGCTCCGGCGGCATCTCGCCAACCTGATACACGGAGAGGCCCGATGGTGGGAAATCACATCGGCCAGCAGTTAATACCAGCTCTTTAATCAAACAAGCTCTTGACCCAGGATATGACCGGCTCGCCGATATCAACGAAGGGTTCAACCACCGACGTGATGGCGTCGCCAACAATGTTATCAACCTCACGCAAGCACGGTCCGTAGTCAGTTTGGTGTCCCTCACCAGGCGGCCTCCAACCGAACGCATGGATCAATTCCACGCCGACGCATGTAGTGAATTCCGTATCCAAGGCCGCTGTGACCACGGTTGTGACCGTGCTGGCCCTCGTCGCGACTCTTCCTAGCGGGGTCTGCAAGAGATTATGGGTCCATGCCAGAGCTCTTCCGCCCTCCACACCGACAGTCTTCAGGATTTTCACTGTCCAGTTAGCGCCGCCTATGGGCGCCTTGATTACGGGAGTTGCCCCCTCAAGCACCTCTTCGGACACTCGATAGACTTCGCTGTAGTGAATGGTGGCGGTCAGATTCACCAGGTTGGGGAGAATCGGCAACAACATGCTGGCCAGGTCATCTCCCTGGTGCGCCATCTCATGGGGAATAACGTCGAGTTCCAGCGACGACAGCCAGTACAAAGCATCGCCCTGCTGTCTTTCTCCATCCGTTCTCAACGTGTTGACCCAGTCGGAAATATCCCCCGCCAAGTTGTTGTCGGCCAGGGACAAGCCAATGACACGGCCGGTACGATTGGGCCGGCTAGGGTCGTGACCGGAAGCAACGATGACGCCGTACCACTGGCTGACGGGCGTGGAGGTATTCCAGTTGTCATTATTCTTCCAGTTGGAGCCGCCGGTGGCATTGAACAGGTCCAACAGCGCCTGGCGGTCCCGCCGGATGGCGTCTTCGTTGACCTGGACCTGCTCGAAGGCTGCCTCCAACCCAGGGTTGCCTTCGACATTCAGCACGATCAGGTTGCCGTGGCTGCTCAGCCAAGTCGGTATCCAGCCGCTCAGCCTGTTGTCGCTGAGGCTTAGCGTTTCCAGCTTGGTAAGGCTGGACAACCCCTCCAGTATCACCCCCTCCAGCTGATTGCGGCTGAGGTCCAGCGTCTTCAGGCTGGCAAGACCGTGCAACTTAAAGGGTATCGTGCCCTCCAGGTTGTTCCCGCTGAGGTTCAGCGTGACCAGGTTGGGAAGCCGGTACGAACCGGTGTCGGCATCCTCCCTGGGTACTGGTATGTTGCCGGTCAATTCATTGTTGCCGAGGTCCAGGGTGATCAAATTGCGCAGGAGATCCAGGTCTTCCGGTATGGCCCCACCCAGCCGGTTGTTGCTGAGGTTCAAGATCTCCAATCCCTCCAGGTTGCCCAGTTCCGCCGGTATGAGGCCTATCAGCTGGTTGTTGCTCAAGCGCAGGGTACTGAGGCCCCGGAGGTCGCCCAGCGCGCGTGGAATTCCGCCGACCAGCCGGTTGTGGCTGAGGCTGAGGTGTTCCAGGTTCTTCAAGTTGGCCAGCTGCCCCGGTATCTGCCCCACCAGCTTGTTGTCGTAGAGGTACAGTCTGGTCAGTCCGGTGAGGTTGCCCAGCTGCCAGGGTATCCGGCCGCTCAGCCGGTTCTGGCTGAGGTCCAACGCCTTCAGGTTCTCGAGGCGCCCCAGTTCCGGCGGTATCTCTCCGTGCAGATAATTCCCGTCGTCCTCGAAAGTCTGGGCACCCCCGGATAGGGGTGATGCCTCCAGCGCCCTGAAGGGGCTTTGGTTGTTGAGGTAAAGCAACCGCAGGTTGGCGAGGTTCCCCAGCTCCGCGGGAATGGCGCCCCTCAGCCGGTTTCTGCCGAGGCTCAGTTCCTCCAAGCCGGCCAGATTGCCCAGAGAAGGCGGTATCGGCCCACTCAGCCGGTTTTTCCCCAGGTTCAGCTTGGTCAAATCGGAGAGGTTGCCCAGCTCTGCCGGTATGGGACCGGTCAGTTTATTGTTCCACAGGCTGATCTGTGTCAGGTTGGACAGCCCGCCCAATTCCGGCGGTATCGAGCCGCTCAATTGGTTATTCCCCATTCCCAGAATGCTCAAACTGCCCAGGTTGCCCAACTCCGTGGGCACTGCCCCGCTCAATTGGTTGCTTCCCATCCTCAGCACGGTCAAGCCAGCCAGGTTGCCCAGTTGCGGGGGTATGGCGCCCTTGAGCCTGTTGTAATCCAGGTCCAGCACGGTCAGGCTGGCCAGGTTGCCCAGTTGCGCCGGCAGCTCGCCGGACAGGCCGTTCTCCGGGAGGCGGATTTCAATCACCTGCCCATCTTCGCCGGTGACGACGCCGTACCAGTCGCCAAGGGGGGCGTCGCTGCCCCAGCCGTCCTGGTTCGTCCAGTTGGGCCCGCCGGTGGCGTCGTAGAGGGCGATGAGGGCGGCGCGGGCGGCGGGGTCCACTGCCTCACCGGCAATTCCAGTCAGCCCGGTGTCTTTGCCGGTTTCTGCGCCTCCACTGTCCATCAACCGGTGGTTCCCACTCAGGTCCAGCGAGAGCAGGCTGGCGTGGTTGCTCAACTCCGCCGGTATCTCCCCGCTCAACTGGTTGTCACGGAGGTCCAGCTCTAACAGGTTGGAGAGGCTACCCAACTCCTGCGGTATCTCTCCACTCAATTGATTGCTTCCCATACTCAGCACGGTCAAGCCGGCCAGTTTGCCCAGTTCCGGCGGTATCTCCCCGCTCAAATCGTTCTCCCAGAGCCACAGATGTTCCAGGTTGGCGAGGTTGCCCAGCTCCGGCGGTATCTCCCCGGTCAACTGGTTCCCGTAGAGCCACAGCCTTGTCAGGCTGGTGAGGTTGCCCAGTTCCGGCGGTATCTCCCCTTCCAAGCCGTTTGCGCCGAGGTCCAGGTCTTCCAGGCTGGTGAGGTTGCCCAATTCCGGCGGTACCTCCCCTTCCAGCCCACTTGCGCCGAGCCCCAGAAATGTCAGGTTGGAGAGGCGGCCCAACTCCGGCGGTATCTCCCCGCTCAACCGATTCCCGCTGAGGTACAACTCTGTCATGTTGGCGAGACTGCCCAAGTCCAATGGTATCTCCCCGGTCAGTTGGTTCCCGCTGAAGTTCAGGAATTCCAGGTTGGCGAGGCCGCCCAGCTCCGGCGGTATCTTCCCTTTCAAACCGTTGAAGCCGAGGTCCAGGACTTCCAGGCTGGTGAGGATGCCCAACTCTGGCGGTATCTCCCCCTCCAACCAGTTAGACCTGAGGTCCAGACGGACTACCCGTCCATTGTCGTCAGTTGTGACGCCGTACCATTCGCCCAAGGGCGCTTCACTTGACCAGTTATCATAGTTGTTCCAGTTCTGACCACCCGTTGCGTTGTAGAGGGCAACCAGCGCGTCCCGGTCCGTTTTGGCGAATGTCAAGCCAATGCTGGGCGGGGGGCTTGCCGTAGCCGCCGGTCGCGGCTCACCGGTGGCCTCCGGCTCGGCGGCGGGCTGGCTGCCGGTGCCGAAGATTCCTTCGCGCGTGGGTTCGGGTTCCCCGGTCTCGGTGGTCTCGGTGGCCTCCGTCCGGGGCGTCGCGGCCCGCTCTCCTCCGTCCTCCGGCCCATTGGAACCGCAGGCCATGAGGACTGCCGCCAGAGCCAGCGCCAGGACAATGCCCAACAGGGCAAGCCGTCTCACGGATCCCGTACTCGTCATCATCGTGACCTCCTATTCTCTGCTGAACGCCAGCCTCTACGGGCAAAAGCCGTCCACGGTATCCGGTAGGTCAAACTCTAAGCCGTCGCGGTTCAAACCGGCTGGAGCGCATCCGCTCAACTGGTTGTCTTCGAGGTCCAGAACTTCCAGGTTGGCGAGGCTGCCCAGCTCCGGGGGTATCTCCCCGCTCAGCTGGTTCTCATCGAGCGACAGCCCTGTCAGTTTGGTCAGGTTGCCCAGCTCCAGGGGTATCTCCCCGCTCAACTGGTTTTCGCCGAGGCGCAGATTGTTCAGTTCAGTCAGGTCGCCCAGTTGCGGAGGTATGGAGCCGGACAACCCGTTGTTATCCAGGTCCAAGCCGGTCACGCGGCCGCTGCGAGTATGGACGCCTTGCCAGGCGCTGATGGGAGCGCCGGTATTCCAGCCGGCGCTCTCCGTCCAGTTGGGGCCGTCCGTAGCGTTGTAGAGGGCGATGAGGGCGGCGCGGTCGGTTTGCGCCTCCGTCACCCCTCGCGTCCGACTGCCCCAGCAGGCGATAAAGCCGCTTGTCCGCACCCCGCAGGTATAGTCACTCCCGGCGCTGACGGATACGAACTCCCCGATCGGCGGGGTGGCCTGACCCTCACCATTATTTCCCCAGCATTCGACCGCGCCATTGGATCTCAGCCCACAGGAATGGCCACCTTCAACCCAGTCCCCCCCGGAACTGATCGAGACAAACTCCCCTCCAGGCAGCGAGGATTGGTCAATGGGATTGCCTGGGTTGCTATAGTCGTCTCCATAACTGCCCCAGCATTCGACCATGCCATCCCGTCTGAGACCACACGTATGTTCAAACCCGGCGCTGACCGAGGTGAACTCCCCCTCCGGCGGCGCGGCCTGTCCGTAACGGTTCTCTCCCCAGCATTCGACGGAGCCGTCCAGTTTCACGCCGCAGAAGTGAGGGGGCTGTTCATAATCTATGTCCGCTTCGCCGATGCTGATGGAGGTGAACTGGTTGTCCTCCGGCGGAAATTGCGGCGGAAATCGGCTGGGGTTTCCTGGATCCCAGCAAGTAATGAAACCGTCCCGGAGCACCCCGCAAGAGTACCGTTCATCGATGCTGATAGAGGCGAACTCCCCGGCTAAGTCCGCCGGGGACGGTACATAGAAATTGCCCCAGCATCTGAGGGAACCATCGCGCCTCATACCACAGGAGTACGAATCCCCGGGACCGACGGATACGAACTCCCCAGACGGCGGTGTGCGATGATTGTCTGTATGAATGCCCCAGCACTTGACGGAGCCGTCCCGCTTCAATCCGCAGGTATTGCCGCGGCCTGCTCCAGCGCTGACCGAGGCGAATCCTCCTTCCGGCGGCGTGGCCTCGCCATAACTATCATCACCCCAGCATTCGACGGCGCCGTCCTGCCGCAACCCGCAGGTGTGGCCGCCCCCGGAGCTGATGGAGACGAACTCGCCGGCCGGCGGCGTGGGCGGCGAGATCCGGTCCCAGCCCCAGCATTCGGCGGTGCCGTCCAGCAGCAACCCGCAATTGTGAATGCCCCCGGCGCTTACGGAGGTGAATTTCCCGTCCGGTGGCGCGATCTGTTCAGGCTCAGGCCCATAGGCAAACCGGCCCCAGCATTCGGCGGCGCCGTCCGTTCTCACCCCGCAGGTATGGCTCCTCCGGGCGCTAACCGAGGCGAACTGCCCGCCCGGCGGCGTGGCCTGGCCAACTACGTTGCCTTCGTGATCTTGATTGCTGCCCCAGCAGGCCACGGCGCCGTCGGTCTTCACCCCACAGGTGTGGGACCCCCCGGCGCTGACCGAGGTGAACTGCCCCTCCGGCGGTGTGGCCTGGCCATAATTGTCACCACCCCAGCAGGCGACGGCGCCGTCGGTCTTCACCCCGCAGGTGTGGCCGCCCCCGGCGCTGATGGAGGCGAACTGCCCCTCCGGCGGTGTGGCCTGGCCAGAGCCATCACGGCCCCAGCAGGCCACCGCGCCGTCCGTCCTCACCCCGCAGGCGTGAGCCGACCCCCCGGCGCTGACCGAGGCGAACTCCCCTGCCGGCGGCGTGGCCTGTCCATCACTAGGATCCCCCCAGCATTCGACGGCGCCGTCGGTCCGCACTCCGCAGGTGTACCCGAAGCCGGCATCGACTGTGGCAAACCGGATCTCCGACGTGTCGGCGTTTCGCAGAATAAGGCCAATTCCGCTGGGTTCCTCGGTTGGTCTTGGTTCGGTGGTGGTCACGCTGCCGACCCCGCCCAGAATGCCCCGGCGCGTGGGTTCGGGGTTAGCCTCTTGGGTGCCCTCTGGTTCGGCGAGGGGCGTGATTGCCGGGCCGCTGGGTTCCGCCTCTCCGGCGGACTCCCCCGCGTCGGCAGGCTGCGACCTAGTGGGGTTCCGATCCTCCCCGCCGGCATCCGGCGAATCGCCGCCGCAGGCCATGAGGACTACCGTAAGGGCCAGCGCAAGGACAAGGCCCAACAGGGTCGCGTATCTTCTCGTGTGTGTGCGGACCATTTTCTTTACCTCCCGGTAGTAATTGCGCCATAGCCAACACGGCGCCGGAAGCGACTCCAAGGCGATATGCCGTCCGTCCCCGGCTGAGAACTGGTGGCTTCAGCAGAAGCGCAGGTCGCCAAGGTCAGATTTGCTAAGATCCAACTGGTCTTCCAGGCTGCTTGGCACGCAACCGCTCAACTGGTTGCCGCTGAGGTCCAGATACGTCAGGTTGGCGAGGTTGCCCAACTCCGGCGGTATCTCCCCGCTCAACTGGTTCTCGCGGAGGTCCAGCGTTTTCAGGTTGGCGAGATTGCCCAGTTCCGGCGGTATCTCCCCGCTCAACTGGCCCCCGTAGAAGGTCAGATGTTCCAGGTTGGCGAGGTTGCCCAACTCCGGCGGTATCTCCCCGCTCAACTGGTCCCTTCCGAGGGACAGCCCTCTCAGGTTGGCGAGGTTGCCCAGCCACGGCGGTATCTCCCCGCTAAACTGGTTCCCGTACAGGGACAGATGTTCCAGGTTGGCGAGGCTGCCCAGTTCCAGCGGTATCTCCCCGCTCAACTGATTCACGGAGAGGTCCAGCTCTCTCAGGTTGGCGAGGCTGCCCAGTTCCGGCGGTATCTCCCCGGTCAACTCGCTGCCGATGAGGTCCAGCTCTTCCAGGTTGGCGAGGCAGCCCAGTTCCGGCGGTATCTCCCCGCTCAACTGGTTGTAGCCGAGGTCCAGTACTTTCAGGTTGGCGAGGCTGCCCAGTTCCGGCGGTATCTCCCCTCTCAAATCGTTGCCTCCGAAGTCCATCTGTTCCAGGTTGGCGAGGTTGCCCAGTTCCCGCGGTATCTCCCCGC
Source organism: Dehalococcoidia bacterium (assembly GCA_963664175.2). Classification (GTDB taxonomy): domain Bacteria; phylum Chloroflexota; class Dehalococcoidia; order Lucifugimonadales; family UBA3495; genus VXOI01. The sequence continues at coordinate 183,776 of CAXXOI010000034.1, read as the reverse complement.
TCAAATCGTCGTTGGCAAGCTCTAGCCATTCCAGGTTGGCGAGGTTGCCCAACTCCGGCGGTATCTCTCCCCTCAATTCGTTCCCGTAGAGGTGCAGACTTGTAACTCGTCCGTCGGCGTTGGTGTTGACTAAGAACCATTCGCCCAGGGGGGCGTCACTCAGCCAGTTGTCATAGCCGAACCAGTTTGGGCCGTTCGTTGCGTTGTAGAGGGCAACCAGCGCCTCCCGGTCCGTTTCCACCGAGGTCGGCTCATCGGTGGCCTCCGGCACGGCGGTGCACTGGCTGCTGGCGCCGAAGATCCCTTCGCGCGTGGGTTCAGGTTCCCCCGTCTCGGTGGCCTCCGGCTCGGCGGCGGACTGGCTGGCGATGCCGAAGATCCCTTCGCGCGTGGGTTCGGGGTTAGCCTCTTCCGTGCCATTTGGTTCGGCGACAGGCGTGGCTGCCGGGCCGCTGGGTTCCGCCTCTCCGGCGGACTCCCCCGTGTCGGCAGGCTGCGACCGAGTGGGGTTCCGATCCTCCCCGCCGGATTCGGTGGAGTCGCCGCCGCAGGCCATTAGGACTACCGTAAGGGCCAGCGCAAGGACAAGGCCCAACAGGGTCGCGTATCGTGTCGTGTGTGCGTGGGACATTTTCTTTACCTCCCGGTCTTAATTGCGCCATAGCCAACACGCGCCGGAAGCGCCTCCAAGGCGATAGGCCGTCCATCCCCGGCCGAGAACTGGTGGCATTAGCAGAAAGGCAAGCTGCCAAAGTTAGAGTAGATATCCACCTGGTTTTCCAGGCTGCTTGGTACGCATCCGCTCAACTGGGTATCGCTGAGGTCCAGATAATTCAGGTTGGCGAGGTTGCCCAGTTCCGGCGGTATCTCCCCGCTCAACTGGTTGTCGTAGAGGAATAGCTCTGTCAGGTTGGCGAGGTTGCCCAGTTCCGGCGGTATCTCCCCGCTCAAGGAGTTGTAGCTGAGGAACAGCAGACGCAGGTTGGTGAGGCTGCCCAGCTCCGTCGGTATCTCCCCGCTCAACTGGTTCTCGCTGAGGAATAGCTCTGTCAGGTTGGCGAGGTTGCCCAGTTCCGGCGGTATCTCCCCGCTCAAATCGTTGTCGGAGAGGTTCAGCCTTGTCAGGTTGGCGAGGTTGCCCAGTTCCGGCGGTATCTCCCCGCTCAACTCGTTTCCGTAGAGGTCCAGCTCTGTCAGGTTGGTGAGGTTGCCCAGCCACGGCGGTATCTCCCCGCTCAACTCGTCCCGCCAGAGCGACAGCCCGGTAACGCGCCCGTCGTCATTGGTGGTGACGCCATTCCATTGGTTCAGGGGCGCGTGGCTCACCCAGTTTTCCCAGTTCGGGCCGTCCGTTGCGTTGTAGAAGGCAATCAACGCCTTCCGGTCCGTTGCCGCCGAGGTCGCCCCGAAGGTGAGCAGGGAGCTTGTCTCAGCCGCCGGTCGCGACTCATCGGTGGCCTCCGGCTCGGCGGCGGACTGGCTGCCGATGCCGAGGATTCCTTCGCGCGTGGGCTCCGGTTCCCCTGCCTCCTGCGTCGCTTCCCCCTCAGACCCCCGTTCGAGGAGCGAGCCGGGAGTCCCCTCACCTCCAGGGTCGCCCCCATCATCGGTGCAGGCCGCGAGGGCCATCGTGAGGGAACAGCGCAAGGACGACGCTCAACAGGGTCCCGTATCTCCCCGCTCGTCTAATGGTCATTTTTCTCTCTCCATTCATGTCGTTCATATCCGGCGCAGGCGCCCCCCTGGCTGGCCGGTCGGCAGGAACGCCGCCTCCTGGAGCACGCGGAGCGCGCGCCCGCGTCTCCGCCGGTCTTGCATCTACCCTCTGGCCCGGTTGAAGGCGGGGACGATCCGTTAGGACCGGACCGCCGTCACCGGGTTCGCTGGGGCGGTCATACAAAGAGGGCTATGTGGCACAGCGAGCAGAATCGAGGATGCTTTTGGTTTCCTGCGATAATCCTTCGCGTGCTGCATCCACCCTTTGCATGACGCCGGTTCCCAATTGCGCATGCAGAGCGCCGGGGTCAACCTCGCCGTCACGCGGCATGCCCTTCGCAAATCTCAAATATATCCTCCCTACGTCAATCGTTACGTCGTGGTATTCCCTGAGTTCACCAGGGGGGTTGATGCTCTCAAGGGTTTCGAGAAGCTCTTCATGGCCGCTGACCTGATCGCCCCAAGTCCTTGTACTTTGCGCAGTTTCAGCACACACCAGTTGGGCATACTCTTCAACCGTCCGGGGCGCCGTCGCGGCCCGCTCACCGTTGGCGTCCGGCGAATCACCGCCACCGCAGGCCATGAGGACTGCCGACAACGCCAGGGCAAGGACAATGCCCAGTGAGAAAAGCCGTCTCGCCGGTCCTCTACTCGTCTTCATCGTGACCTCCCATCGCCGCTGAGCGCAGACCTCTACGGGCAGAAGCCGTCCACGGTGTCCGGCAGTTCAACGGTTAAGTCGTCGCGGTCCAAACCGGCTGGAGCGCATCCGCTCAACTGGTTCCCGTTGAGGATCAGCGATTCCAGGTTGGAGAGGCTGCCCAGTTCCGGCGGTATCACCCCGCTCAACTGGTTCCGGGAGAGGTGCAGTTCACCCAAGTTGGCGAGGTTGCCCAGTTCCGGCGGTATCACCCCGCTCAACTGGTTCCGGGAGAGGCCCAGCTCTGTCAGGTTGGAGAGGCTGCCCAGTTCCGGCGGTATCTCCCCGTTCAACTGGTTGTCGTAGAGGTCCAGCCGTATCAGGTTGGCGAGGTTGCCCAGTTCCGGCGGTATCTCCCCACTCAATTGGTTGTCCTCGAGGTCCAGCCATCTCAGGTAGGCGAGGTTGCCCAGCTCCGATGGTATCTCCCCACGCAACCCGTTGTTGATGAGGTCCAGTCTGATAACGCGTCCGTCGTCGTTGGTGGTGACGCCTTCCCATTCGTCTAGGGGCTCGTTGCTCAGCCAGTAGCTATGGTCCCACCAGCTCGGGCCGTCCGTTGCGTTGTAGAAGGCAATCAGCGCCTCCCGGTCCGTTGCCGCCTCGGCGGTGGACTGGCTGCCGATGCAGAAGGGCTCGTCAAGGCTAGAGTAGGTGGTATCCAACTGGTCTGCCAGGCTGCCTGGCACGCATCCGCTCAACTTGTTCCGGGAGAGGTGCAGTTCACCCAAGTTGGCGAGGTTGCCCAGTTCCGGCGGTATCACCCCGCTCAACTGGTTCCGGGAGAGGCCCAGCTCTGTCAGGTTGGAGAGGCTGCCCAGTTCCGGCGGTATCACCCCGCTCAACTTGTTGTTGCGGAGGTCCAGCGCTGTCAGGTTGGAGAGGTTGCCTAGCTCCGGCGGTATCACCCCGCTCAAATCGTTCACGCGGAGGTCCAGCCGTATCAGGTTGGCGAGGTTGCCCAGCTCCGGCGGTATCTCCCCGCTCAACTCGTTCTCGTAGAGGACCAATGATCTCAGGTTGGCGAGGTTGCCCAGTTCCGGCGGTATCTCCCCGCTCAACTCGTTGGTGGCGAGGTGCAGCCGTGTCAGGTTGGCGAGGTTGCCCAGTTCCGGCGGTATCTCCCCGCTAAACCTGTTGTTGCGGAACCAAAGCGATTCCAGGTTGGAGAGGTTGCCCAGCTCCGGCGGTATCTCCCCGCTCAACCCCTTGCCGCCTAAGTTTAAGGCTGTGACGCGGCCGCTGGCGTCTACGGAAACGCCTTGCCACTCGCCGATGGGCTCGTCGCTCAGCCAGTTTTCGTTGCTACGCCAGTTCGGGCCGTCCATCGCGTTGTAGAAGGCGATCAGCGCCTCGGTGTCGCCGGGGTGGTCTTCGTAAGCGCATACCGGTACCTCGCCGTCGTAGCGGATGCGGTCGCTCAGTCGGTCGGATATGCATCCGCTCAACTGGTTCTCGGAGAGGTCCATCCCAGTCAGCCAGAAGGGGTTGTCCAACTCCGGCGGTATCTCACCGGTCAGCTGGTTGCCGCCGAGGTCCAGCCATCCCAGGTAGGTAAGGTTGCCCAGCTCCGGCGGTATCTCACCGGTCAGCTGGTTGCCGCCGAGGTCCAGCCATCCCAGGTAGGTGAGGTTGCCCAGCTCCGGCGGTATCTCACCGGTCAGCTGGTTGCCGCCGAGTGTCAGCTCTTCCAGGTAGGCGAGGTTGCCCAGTTCCGGCGGTATCTCACCGGTCAGCTGGTTGCCGCCGAGTGTCAGCCCTGTAACGCGTCCGTTGGCGTTGGTGTAGACGCCGCCCCATTCGCCGATGGGCTTGTCGCTCAGCCAATCGCGATAAAACCTGCTATCGGCACTCCAGGTCGGGCCGTCCGTTGCGTTGTAGAGGGCAACCAGCGCCTCCCGGTCCGTTGCCGCCGAGGTCGACTCATCGGTGGCCTCTAGCTCGGCGGTGGACTGGCTGCCGATGCCGAGGATTCCTTCGCGCGTGGGTTCGGCGTCCCCGGCCTCCTGCGTCGCGCCCCCCTCAGACCCCCGTTCGAGGAGCGAGCCGGGAGTTCCCTCACTTCCATCGGTGGCCTCCGGCTCGGCGGCGGACTGGCTGCCGGTGCCGAGGATTCCCTGGCGCGTGGGGCCGCGATCCCCGCTCTCCGCAGCCGCCGGCCGGGGCGCCGCGGCCTGCTCTCCACCGGCATCGGGCGAATCGCCGCCGCAGGCCGCAAGCGTTGCCGCAAGGGACAGCGCCAGGGCAAAGACAATGCCCAACAGCGCCAGCCGTCTCGCCGCTCCCGTACTCGTCGTCATCGTGACCTCCTGTCTCTTATATCTGCTGAGCGCCCACTCTACCGGCAAAAGCCGACTACGGAAGACGGCAGGCGCACTTTCAGGCCCTCGCGGTTCAAACTGGCCGGGGCGCATCCGCTCAACTCGTTCCCCCTGAGCCAAAGCGATTCCAGGTTGGCGAGGTTGCCCAGATCCTGCGGTATCTCGCCGCTCAACTGGTTGCTGTTGAGCCACAGCTCTGTCAGGTTTGCGAGGTTGCCCAACTCCGGCGGTATCTTCCCGCTCAACCGGTTCCCGTAGAGGCTCAGCAATTCCAGGTTGGCTAGGCTGCCCAGTTCCGGCGGGATCTTTCCGCTCAATTCGTTCCCGTTTAGGCTCAACCGTTCCAGGTCGGCGAGGTCCCCCAGTTCCGGCGGTATCTCCCCGCTCAACCGATTCTCGCTGAGGTCCAGCTCTATAACGCGCCCGTCGTCGCTGGTGGCAACGCCCTTCCATTCGTCCAGGGGCGCGTCGCTCAGCCAGTTTTCATCGTCTTCCCAGTTCGGGGCGTCCGTTGCGTTGTAGAGTACAACCAGCGACTCTCGGTCCGTTGCCGCCGAGGTCGGCCCGATGGGAAGCAGGGGGCGTCCGGCAGCCGCCGATTGCGGTGCATCGGTGGCCTCCTGCTCGGCGGCGGACTGGCTGCCCATGCCGAGAATTCCCTGGCGCGTTGGGGCGGGGTCCCCTGTCCCCGCAGTCTCCGTCCGGGGCGCCACGGCCCGCTCCCCACCGGCATCCGGCTCATCGGAACCGCATGCCGTGAGGGCTGCCGCAAGGACCAGCGCCAGGACAAGGCCCAGCAGGGCAAGCTGGCTCCCCCATTCCGTACTCGTCATCATCGTGGCCTCCCATCGCTGCCGAAGGTGTCATCCCGCTACACTGCGGGGGGCCTACCCGAGGCAAACCGTACGGCAGGCCCCGCCGGGCTGGCGATTGCTGCGCTGGCGTGACCCTTCCCGCAGAGACTGGGACGGAGTTCCGCACTCTCGCCTATGATTCCTCTCCCGACCACGGCGTGCTCCCCCCACTAATGCCCCAGCAGGCGACGGCGCCGTCGGTCCTCACCCCGCAGGTGTGGATGCGCCCGGCGCTGACGGAGACGAACTGACCCTCCGGCGGCGTGGCCCGGCCATATTTTTCTTCGCCCCAGCAGGCGACGGCACCGTCGGTCCTCAACCCGCAGGTGTGATCATCCCCGGTACTGATCGAGGCGAACTGACCCTCCGGCGGCGTGGACCGGCCATCATTGCCATGGCCCCAGCAGGCGACGGCACCGTCGCTCCTCAACCCGCAGGTGTGGATGCGCCCGATACTGACCGAGGCGAACTGACCCTCCGGCGGCGTGGCCTCTCCATAAGAGTCACTGCCCCAACAGGCCACGGTGCCGTCGGTCTTCACCCCGCAGGTGTGGCTAGACCAAGTCTGGACGCTGACTGAGGCTAACTGCCCCTCCGGCGGGTCGTCGTTCCAGTTGCCCCAGCAGACGACGGCGCCTGCGGTCTTCACCCCGCAGGTCCTATAACTCCCGGCGCTGACCGAGGCGAACGTCCCGTCCGGCGGCGTGGCCTCGCCAAAAGAGTCACCGCCCCAGCAGGCGACGCTGCCGTCGATTTTCACCCCGCAGGTGTGGACGCTCCCGCTACTGACCGAGGCGAACTGCCCCTCCGGCGGGTCGTCGTTCCAGCTGCCCCAGCAGGCGACGGAGCCGTCGGTCCTCACCCCGCAGGTGTGATCCTCCCCGGCGCTGACGGAGGCGAACTTCGGTCCTATCCAGATGTTTGCACGTCGACTTGGGACCTCACGCTGTACAGATTGGCCCAGTTCCGCGGTATCTCCCCGGTCAGCCCGTTATAGTTGAGGTTCAGCGATTGCAGGCTGGCAAGGCTGCCCAGCTCCGGGGGAATCTCCCCTGCCAAGGCGTTGTCGGACAGGTCCAGAACTTGCAGGCTGGCAAGGCTGCCCAGCTCCGGGGGAATCTCCCCTGCCAAGGCGTTGTCGGACAGGTCCAGAACTTGCAGGCTGGCAAGGCTGCCCAGCTCCGCCGGCAGCTCTCCGGTTAACTGGTTGTTCTGGAGGAACAACTGTTGCAGGCTGGCAAGGCTGCCCAACTCCGGCGGTATCTCCCCGGTCAGCCCCTTCCCGCTCAGATTCAAGGCTGCGACGCGGCCATCGGCGCCCACGGAAACGCCTTCCCACTCGCCGATGGGCTCCCGGCTCAGCCAGTTGTAGAGGTAGTCCGACTGCCCCCAAGCGTTGTACTGGGCGATCAGGGCTTCGGTGTCGCCGGGATGGTTTTCGGGAGCGCATACCGGGATATAGTCTCTTGGGACGTTGCCGTAGGTACGGACGTCGACGTAGTCTCTCAGCAAGTCGGATATGCATCCGCCAAGCTGGTTCCATGCGAGATTGAATGTCTCCAGAGTGTTGACGTGGTTCTCCCACTCCGGCAGAATTTCCCCGGTCAGCTGATTGCTTTCGAGCCACAGCTCTGTCAGGTTGGCGAGGCTGCCCAGCTCCGGCGGTATCTCCCCGCTCAACTGGTTTTCGTAGAGGAACAGCTTTGTCAGGTTGGCGAGGCTGCCCAGCTCCGACGGTATCTCCCCGCACAGCGAGTTGCCACTGAGGTCCATCTCTGTCAGGTTGGCGAGGCTGCCCAGCACCGGCGGTATCTCCCCAGTCAAGTCGTTGCTTTCGTCCCTCTCAAAACCTCTCCACCCAAACTTCAGCCTCTCCAGGTTGACGAGATAGCCCAGCTCCGGCGGTATCTCACCGGTCAACTGGTCCAGAGACAGGGACCTCAGGCCCGTGAGGTAGCCGACCTCGGGCGGGAGTTCCGCTAAGCCCAGGCGGACGTTGAGTTCAACGACGCGGCCGTCTTCGTCGGTGGTGACGCCCTCCCACTCGCTGATGGGCAAGAAGCCGGCCCAGGTGCCGCTCCAGTCCCAGCTGGCGCCGTCGGTGGCGTTGTAGATGGCCAGGAGTGCCTCCTTGTCGGTCTCCGCCGAGGTCCGCGCCAGAGGCGGGTTGGGAGCGCGTCCCAGCGGGCGGACTTCCACGTGGTCTTGATCGTACAGGTTGGCCGGCACGCAGCCGTCCAGCCGGTTCCCGCCCAGGTCCAGCAGGGTCAGGGCGTCCAGGTAGCCGATCTCATCGGGCACGGTCCCGACCAGGTTGTTGCCGTTGAGGACCAGGGCGGTGACCCGCCCGGTGTCGTCGACGGTGACGCCGCGCCACTGGCCGACGGGGGCGTCGCTGAGCCAACCGTCGTTGTCGGTCCAGTCGTCGCCGCCGGTGGCCTCATAGAGGGCGATCAGGGCGTCCCGGTCGAGTTCGGCGGCTTCCCCCGATGACGAAATGAGGGCGGTCACCGAGGATTCGCCCTCTCCGTCGGCTCCCTCCGATGACGGAATCAGGGCGGTCGCCGAGGATTCGCCCTCCTCGGTGGGTCCGGGCGTGGCCCGGGCGAAGGGGATCCGCGACTGCGATCCCGAGGCTCCGGCCTCCTGCGTCGCTTCCCGGTCACCGCTGCTTGAGGACGAGCTGGGAGTTCCCTCCCCTCCGGGGTCGCCCTCGCCGCCACAGGCCGCGAGGGTCATCGTGAGGAACAGTGCCAGGACGACGCTCAACAGGGTCCCGCATCTTCTCGCTCGGTTGCCGGTCATTTTCTCTACCTCCTAGTCTCAATTGCGCCATAGCCAACACGCGCCGGGAGCGCCTGCAAGGCCGGTATGCCGCCCACCCCCGGCTGAGAACTGCTGGCTTCAGCAGAAGGGCAGGTCGTCAAGGTAAGAGCGGTGAAGATCCAACTGGCCTGCCAGGCTGCTTGGCACGCAACCGCTCAACTGGTTCCCGAAGATGTCCAGGGCTTCCAGGTTGGCAAGGTTGCCCAATTCCGGAGGTATCTCGCTCAACTGGTTATCGCGGAGGGACAGAAATATCAGGTTGGCGAGGCTGCCCAGTTCCGGCGGTATCTCGCTCAACTGGTTCCCACTGAGGTCCAGCACTGTCAGGTTGGCGAGGCTGCCCAGTTCCGGCGGTATCTCGCTCAACTGGTTCCCACTGAGGTGCAGCGATTCCAGGTTGGCGAGGCTGCCCAACTCCGGCGGTATCTCGCTCAACTGGTTCGTTTCGAGTCTCAGCTTTTCCAGGTTGGCGAGGCTGCCCAACTCCGGCGGTATCTCGTTCAACTGATTTTCTCTGAGCCAAAGCGATTCCAGGTTGGCGAGGTTGCTCAGCTCTGACGGTATCTCACCGCTCAACTCGTTCCCTTCGAGGCTCAGCCATGTCAGGTTGGCGAGGTTGCCCAACTCCGGGGGTATCTCACCGCTCAACCCGTTCCTGCTGAGGCTCAGCCCTTGCAGATTGGCGAGGCTGCCCAGCTCCGGCGGTATCTCACCGCTCAACTGGTTGTCGTAGAGTCTCAGCTCTTCCAGGCCGGCGAGGCCGCCCAACTCCGGGGGTATCTCACCGCTCAACTGGTTGTCGTCGAGCCGCAGCCGTGTCAGGTTGGCGAGGCTGCCCAGTTCTGGCGGTATCTCCCCGCTCAACTCGTTCCCGTGGATGATCAGCCTTTCCAGGTTGGCGAGGCCGCCCAGCTCCGGCGGTATCTCCCCGCTCAACTCGTTCTCGTAGAGGAACAGTCCTGTCAGGCTGGTGAGGTTGCCCAGCTCCGGCGGTATCTCACCGCTCAACTCGTTCCCGCTGAGGCTCAACCCTGTCAGATTGGCGAGGCTGCCCAACTCCGGCGGTATCTCACCACTCAACTCGTTCCCGCTGAGGCTCAACCCTGTCAGATTGGCGAGGCTGCCCAACTCCGGCGGTATCTCACCACTCAACTCGTTCCCGCTGAGGCTCAACCCTGTCAGATTGGCGAGGCTGCCCAACTCCGGCGGTATCTCACCACTCAACTCGTTCCCGCTGAGGCTCAACCCTGTCAGATTGGCGAGGCTGCCCAGCTCCGGCGGTATCTCCCCGCTCAACTCGTTAAAGTCGGGGTCCAGCTTCGTAACGCGCCCGTCGTCGTTGGTGGTGACGCCATACCATTCGTTCAGGGGCGCGTCGCTCAGCCAGTTGACATCGTCGTCCCAGTTCGGACCGTCCGTTGCGTTGTAGAGGGCAACCAGCGCCTCCCGGTCCGTTGCTGCCGATGTCGGCCCAAAGGTCAGCAGGGGGCGTCTGGTAGCCGTCGGCTCATCGGTGGCCTCCGGCCCGGCGGTGGACTGGCTGCCGGCGCCGAAGATTCCTTGGCGCGTGGGTTCGGGGTTAGCCTCTTGGGTGCCCTCTGGTTCGGCGAGGGGGGTGACTGGCGGGCCGTTGGGTTCCGCCTCTCCGGGGGACTCCCCCGCGTCGGCAGGCTGCGACCGAGTGGGGGGCCGATCCTCCCCGCCGGATTCGGTGGAGTCGCCGCCGCAGGCCATGAGGATTGCCGACAGCGCCAGCGTAAGAACAACACCCAGCAGGGCAAGCCGTCTCGCCAGTCTGGTAGACCTACCGCTTTGACCGGTCATTCCTCTTGACATTCGAGATAGAGTTGCTATTGGCGGATTCGGGTTGATTCTTGACACGGGCTCTTCGAGACCTCCTCCAATGTGTTAGTTACGAAATAGAAATAAGCCCCCCGATAGCGAGTGCCTCATCTGCGGAGAATCTGCGGGGGTGCATTGGACAAATTGCTAAGATGTGGACAGGTGAAAGAGATTGACGAGGCGAAGGGAGGGGGCCAATCGGCTCGGGCGATCGATCGGAAATTGGGTCTTGCCCGGAACACGGTATCGCGCTATCTGAGGTCGCCTGAGGCGATCCGGCCCCAGCAGCGGGGAAAGAAGCTGGATGCTTACACCGGGCACATCGCCCGGCGGCTCTCAGAGAGTCTTGCGCCATTTCCTCATCATGGAGCTGGCTTCACTCTTCCAAATTGAAAAGGCCGCGATCGGCCATATTCTGGACCGTCTCGCGGACGAAATCTGTTGACACCTGAAATTCCTCGGCTAGGGCGCTGGCCGATAGATTTTCGTTGCCGCTGTTCACTATTGTGAGGATGCGGCGTTCCAGTGCCGGAACGTGAGTTGGTCTCGCGGCCGGCGGCGGCGTTGGATTCCTGACCGGCTGGACAGGCTGCTGGATTGCTTCGCTGGAGGCTGTGTCCCTTCGCCGTGCGCGTGCGATCAGCACGATGACTGCTACCAGGACCGCAATGAAGACCAACAGTATAAGGAACATGAATCCGACTATTGCACCCCCGACTGTTCCGGTGATAATTCCGGCAGCAAAGATGATACCTATGGTTCTGCGGTTATAGCCGCCGATTGACTCGATCAACTGGTCGAACCCGTTTTCCTTCTGCTCGTACATTGTTTTAGTTCCCCACCTGGACTCTGGCTCTGGGGGTTGCCGTGCGCGCCGGTGATGGTTCCTCGTCCCTTTCACCGATGACAATATGGCCTGGTTCGAGGGTAAACAGGCCCAGGGTGACAATGAGGAGAAGAAGTCGGAGGATTAAGCCCAGGGAGCCCCACTCGTCGTCCACGACCATGATCACATGGTAGCCGTTGCGGTTCAGTGATTGTATTCCGCGTTCAATGGTGCGTCTCTTGCTGTTGCCGGATATAAATCCAATCAGCCCGCCGAGGCGGCTGGCGCTTATTGTGACATTCATGGGTCTTTCCATTTTGGATACCTCCCTTAACTAGACTTTGTATAAAACCTAAACCAAAGCCAAGGTGAAATGCGCAGACGGTAGGGGTCAACTGACGGAGCCGGGTCATTTTCCAGGTACGGCTGAGAGAGGGGCGCCGGCCCAACGCAGTTGATCATCGTCGTGCATAAATGCACATCCCACCTTGGCTTTAGCTTAGTAGAGCTACCGCTTTGATCGGTCATTCCTCTTGACATTCGAGACAGAGTTGCTATTGGCGGATTCGGGAAGCATTATCAATAGGGCATTATCGCCCCGCCAGCGAATGAAGATGCTCCGAGATTTATCCGCAATCCGAATCTTCCAAAATTTCCTGATTCCTGGATGACAAGTCTTCGAACTGCTCTTCAGCTTCCGCAGCTAGATCGTCAGCTTCTTCCTCCAGGTCCTCAAAGGCATCCTCAAATTCCTCAAATTCTTCCTGAAGCTTTTCGAGTTCGTCTTCATCCCCATCTTCCAGGGCTGACAACGCATCCTCTACGAGAGGCAAGACATCTTCCATGATGGGGAGGACTTCATCATCCAGGAAATCCATCAACTCTAGGCGAGCGTCGTGAAGGTCTTGAAGCGAAGAAGGCGGATTTAGTCTTTCGTATTCGCCAATGAAATCTCGAAGATCCTCAATCGCCTTTTCAGCATCGTCGGAATCCTCAATTATGTCGTCCAAGTCGAGGTTGAAACCGGAAAGTTGTACTCCCAAATCCCCGCACTCTTCTGCATACTCTCGAACGGTTAGCCGCTCGCCACCTCCGCCGCAGGCAAGAACTACGGCCAAGGCCGCCAGAATCAGGACGCCGAGAATTTTGGGCATGGTTCACTCCTAATCCGATGGGGTCTTGCTGTCGGCCGCATGAAGACGGGCTTGGCGGTCAGTAGATTGGGTAAGTTCAGCGATTGTCCACGACATTTACCGCCGCTACGATTCGCCCCAAAATGCGCGGCCCCGCTTCGCCGGGACGCGGCCCGAAGAAGCAGGACAGGCGGACTTTGCGGCCATCAGAGCTTGAAAACCACAACTACCATCAGAATCAGCGAAATGAAGCCAAACCCCAGCGTGACAAAAGTGAGGATCCAGCTTGTCAACCTAATAGCGTTTTTCAACCCTTCACGTGAAGCGGCAATGGTGGTATGCCAGAAGGAAAAGGTGGCTGTGGCAACTGCCAGAAGAATGACAAGGAATGGAAAAACCAACGATGTCTTTCCGAGGCCTTCGTCAATATCTCCGGACGCAGAGAGGAGAGTCAGCAACGTGGACATCAATAGGCTCATGGTGAGAGCGATGCCGAGGTTGAGGACGGTCAGGCCGCTCAGGGACTGCTGTCCAGCCTGAGCGGAATTTTCGGGTGTGGTCATTGAGGCGCCTCCTTCAGGATGAGATGGTCATAGTTGACAGTTCCTGATTATTACTGACGCAAAGGCTCGAATGAACCGAAGGTGGCTAGGTTGTAGATAGGATATACCTAGGGTATGTTTACAAACCGAAAATAGGGCGGAATTAACCTGCAATATCCCCTCTCCCTCGAGGGTGAGGGTGAAATCCTGGCATCAAACAACCGCGCCGATACCCAAATATCTTTGCCGGCAGAGTTTGTAAACACGCTCTAGGATTTGCCGGTCCAGCTTTGAGGAGGAGGTTGGCAGGGTCCCCTCAGCTTGTTTGGGAGGTCAGGGTATTACTCTGTGGAGGCGGTGATTCCGTCTGCAGACCGGAGAGCCGGGAAATGGTCCAGGAAGCAAACGCTGACCGTATCCGGGATATAGGAGCGGCCGCCGTCGCGCTGCACGGGCACCAAGGGTGTTCTCTTCCGCAACTGAGCAAAGAAATCGCTGACGTTAAACCCGTCCCGGCCTTCCAGGTCAGTCCGCAGCATGACTTCCAGCTCTCCCGTGGTAAACCGCCTTCCCGGGTGCCGGGCATAGATGCACAGCAACAGGAATGGGCCTTTGCGCCTGCCACGGAAAGGAATCTTTTCCCAGTTGCCGCCGTTCTTGGCGAAGGCGGTTCCCGACGCTTTGTCCACCAGTAGCCTGGTGTCGGTCAGGAGTATGTCTTTCTCGGCGAGAAGGTTCTCGTACTCCCTTTGGCTGATGAAGGTTTCTTCTCCGTTCATCGCCACCACAAACTCCGGGGACTCCTGCCCCGTCTCTTCTCCGGCATCCAACCAGTCCTCAGCCGACGCTGCCGGATGTGGCGTCGCCGTTTCCTCTTCAGCCCTTTTTTCGTCAGGCTTGGTCCACCTGAGAACCGCTCCCAGCATGGAGCCCCCGAGGCCAACGGTCATGTACAAGGTTCCCGCAATGCCGAAGGCCAGCAGCCCGTTCCGGTAGCGCTGGCTGAACTCTTCCGCCGGGTATCCCAGATCGCTCCAGTCGAATTCCCATGACCAGAGAAAGTTGCCGCCGGAAGGCGAATGCTCAACGAAATACATCGCCAGCATTCCCGACACTGATAGGGTCAACAACACGAGGATGAAGGCGGCGAAGACAATGAACCAGAGGCGGGCCATTGCAGAGTCAAGCGGGGTCTCGCGGTTATTGAGGGCGGCGGTGAGGCACAGTGAAGCGGCCATGATTCCGGCCACGCCCAGCACTAGGGGTTTGCTTTCGTAGCCAGTAAGAAAGAATGCCGGGAGAAAAGCGATGGCGACCGGCGCCCCGAAGACTACTGCGTTGCGATGGTAAGCCTCGTACCTGTTTCCGGCGAACCAGGCCCGCCTCTGCAACAGACGATAGGCCAGATAGCCAGCTCCGGCGGAAAATGTGCCCAGCGCAATCGAGAGCACCAACGGCCACGGCCGGGACGCCACTGGTTCAAGGGTAAAGAGACCGTACTGGTCCATTCCGGTGGTGCCGGTCAAGATTACCGGTAGGTTCAACATCACCAGAAGGGAGATGACCAGCAGCCTTCCCATCCATGGCGCCGGATGCGAACCGGTTGCTGCTGCTCTGCTTATCCCAACTCGATACACTTTATCCAATCTATATCCTAATTGGTGAGCAGATTAGCAAAGCAAGATGTTCTCAATTGCCCTCTGTTGTCTAACGGTTAAGATAAGGGAAGACAAATAGGAAATAAACCAAAAGCGGCTAGGATGTAGATAGGAAATGGATAGGATATAGCTAGACTTAGGGTATGGATAGGATTTGTGCAGGTTTGTTGCTGCAGACGGCTGGAAAAAGCGCCTGGAGGAAAGGTATGGCGACCGGCGCTATTAAAACCACTGGGTTGCGAGGGTAAACCCTCGTATACGTGAGGAAGTTGGAAGACCCCGAGAGTGGAAGTCCTTCCTAATACTATCGATTTACAGAGACGGGAGTGTTGAAAAAGTCGGCAAATCAGGATGTCCTATCCCAAATCCACCGATAGAGAAAGGGTTGGGGTGAAAGACTGGGAATGAAGGGCCAGGGGATGGGCCAGTATGGTGATTCTCACAGATGGGGACGTCAGATTTACCTGGGTTGGTGGCTCAGAGGACTATATCTACAACCAGTGCACTTTACAACCCCCACCCATCAGGACGATTGCAAAGTTGTTGTCCATCGCAATTGTCTGAATCAGGATTGAAAGATGTGCAGGATTAGGACATTTATCCTGAGAATTCTATAATGCTGGAAATCCTGATCCAGACAACGACTTTGCAATCGTCCTGACAGGGAGAGGTCTGGTGGGAGAGATGGGCGCTGAGAGACCAGGGGTGTGTAAGAATCGGTCCGGCATTTTTGACCAATTCAGCACACCCCTCAATCCTCAACCTTTCGGTGGATTCGGGCTTACAGTACTTGGCTATAATGCTATGATCTCCTTTGGACTGCCCTTTGAGCTTAAAGACTTCCAATGTGGGAAATCCTGGTTCAAGACACAATACCAGGGGAGCAAGCGTGTATGGTATTCGGCGATTGCGCTTGGAATCCTTCCAGAGTCAGGAGCAGACATGTCTTTATTGAGGACCGGTGTGCCTAAGTTGCTCAGGGGGATCCGAGAGGCAAGTCCTGCCGATATGCTGGGAGCCTCCGGGGTGGCAAGTGGAATCGTCTTGGTCGTGTTCGGGATAGTTCTCCAAGACGATTACGGTGTGGGCTTCGGCGCGACGATCAGGGCAATGGGTGGGGTGCTGCTTCTGAGCGGGCTCGGGGCACTCCTGTTTGTGGAATCCCGCCGACGCGCTGCGGCTATTGGCGCGGCGCGGAGCATTATACAGGGGTACAGGGTCGTGACCGTCAGGTGGCGCTGGACGAATAGGATGGGACTGGCGGGGGTGGTGATCGGGGCACTCCTGCTTGTCCTCGCCCTTTTTTTGCAGATCATCTTTGAGGCCGGTGGGGCCATGGTCATGTTGCCGGGCATCGTGCTCTTCGGGGGCGGCGTAGCCCTTCTGGCATACGGGTGGCTCAACCGCTGAAACGCGGCCCAGAAGCCGAAGCAGTTTCAGAAGTATCTCCTTCACGGAGAGGAGGCCGCGGCAACCGGCGATAACCGCCGTGTGCCGGTCGAGCTAAGCCCCGGCCTTCAAGGACCAAAGTCCGGCGCGAGACAGGAGGCGTGGACGTGTCCTACAGGAACGTCCCTCAAACCAGCTTACCGAGGATCCGCACTACCCTCGCAGACTGGGGTGTGGCCTACAAGGTGGCACTGGGCGTGATGGCGGCCGGTGTCTTTCTGATTGTATTGAGTCCGATGGCCGGAGGCATTCTGCACACCCAGGCAATAACCCCACTCATTGAACTGCTGGGAGCGCCGGAAGACCGGCAGTTTCTTCCCTCGGATGAACCCCGAACGGGCATAGAGCTCTTGGCGGTTCTTGGCAGTTGCAACATTGTCGTGGGAATCAGCATTTTTTGCGTGCGCCTCGTGCTCGAACTGCTGGGACTGGCCGGCGCGCCGATAGCGACCCGCAGGATGAGGCCGCCGGGAAAGCTGGCGCTGGGCACGGCGGCGACCGGGTTGGTCGTGTTCGCCGCTGGCGCGTTTCCCCGCATTCTTGTCTCCCTGCTCTTCGTCGACCACGAGTTCGAAGTCCGGGGGATTACGTCGGCGCTGGACGAAGTCGCGAAGATCGGAGTTCTACTCTTGGTGTGCTCCCTCATCACACTCTTGCTCCGGGGGAGTGGGATCCGCGGCACATTGTTCGGTTGGGCCGACCGTGTGGGGTGGGCCAAGCCGGGTTATGGATGGATCAACTGGCTCTCGTTGGCGTTTGTCGTCGTTGGGATAATTGGCTCGTTCCTCTTCCTTGGTGCCGTGGCCAGCTTCTTCTCCGGTACAGGCGCTATCGTCCTGGTCACGGGGATCGTTCCGCACCTCCTGGCCGGTGGAGGGCCATAGTTCGTACTACCATCCTCGCACCGAGATGGCCCAGACTATCGTTGCCGCGAGAGCCATTGTGACCACCGCAACGGTGACCGTCACTCCCAGCAGCACCTTCCTGATCTCTCCGGGAGCGGCCCTGCGCGAGACCCCCCCTGGGAGGTTGGCGGCGGCTTGAGTCGTCGGTCCCGGAGCGGTTTGTGCGGCCAATACAGGACTGGTAGCATTCGTCGTGGGAGGATGGGATTGTGTCGAAAGTGAGGCGGGCTGCGCTGGCTGTCGAGCACGGAGGAGCATCTGCCGATATCCCTGCGGGGCCGCGCTCGGCGGGGTTGAGGACGAAGGAACCGCGGGCGCTGCTGATGGCGGAAGAGCTGACGACGTTGAGGGCGAGGGCGCAGGTGTGAGTGGAATGGCCTGCAGGATGCTCTCCAGGTCCGGCACCTTCTCCACGGGAAGCGTGCAGCACTCCACCAGGCGCTCCGCCAGTTTCGCCACGGTCTGGTCAGGCGACTTCTTCAATAGGTCGAATATCCGGGATTTCCCGGGGGCAGCGTAGTCGCTCCTGGTGAAGATCAGGTTGTCGTCGTTGAAGAAGGCCCACAGGTTGGGGTCGGAGGCTATGGCCAGTAGGCTGAGATAGACTACCAAGGACGGGAAGTTGTCCACGTAGTCGTCGTAGTCTTCGGCCGTCCTGAGGGGGTGTTGGAAGTTCTTGTGGCCCAGTTCAGGGCTGCGCTCCCCACGAAATCGGGGCAGGAACATGCCGTCGTAGTCCACCAGACGGATTCTCTCGTCCGCCTGCACCATAACGTTGCCGTGTTGCAGGTCGTTGTGGGCGATACCCAGCCCCCGCAGACTGGCTGCCGGGCCCCCGCGCCACTGGGCCGCAACTCGTCGCAGGGCATCTGGGTCGTTGAGATGGGAGCCTACGAAGCTGCTCAACGACTCTCCTTCCACCCACTCCATCCTGACGATCGGATACCAAATACCCTTCAGGTTAATCCCATTCTCCAGGTACCTGAAATGCACAAAGGATGGGGGGAGGACATTGATGAGATATTCGCTCAGATGGTTGTAGTGGGCCTGTTGGTCTTTAACTTCGCGGGTGAAGCAGCGCACCGCGTATTTGCTGCCCCCCACCTCCATGGGGTAGACGCAAGCGAAGGCGCCGGAGAACACCAGCGGCATACGACGTTGATTGACCAACACCGAACCGGATGCGAGTCCGGTGCCCTTGAAGCAAAGCTGGGGGTTCTGGATAGCCTCGCTATAGTCGGTTATCCCGGGCCAGGGCATGGCTCTCGTTTCACCTCATGGTCCTACATAACCTGGATGATGACCAACGTCGTGTCGTCGTTCCGCATGAACCCACCCTGCCGCTGCTCCCCGACCCAAGTTTCCCACTCCGACGAGTCCAATCCTAGGAGCGTCTCCCATGGCCTCTCTTCTGCAGCATTCTCGGCGAGGAGCCAGCAGGCCAGGGCGTCGGTAGCGAGAATGAGAAGGTCGCCCGTCGCGCATTCCCCGCTGCGCTGGTGTATCCCTTCCCACATGTTCCCGGAGTTATCAGGATTGCTGCAGAGCAGGGCGGGGTTGTTATCGAACTGGGCGGAGTCTTCCAGGGGAAAGGACACCCACAGCCGGTTGTCTCGAACGATAAAGAGACAACTATCCCCCACTGCCAGCGCCTGCCAGGAAAGTTGCCCGGAGTTGTCCGGCGCAGCCATGACTGTTAGTCCCAAGAGAGTCGCTAAAGACCCTGCCTGTGTCTTGGTCTCTCCGTGCCAGGGCAGGCGGTCCCATGGCACGGAGGCATGCCATCTTTCCTGCGGGGACTTCAGCCATGTGTTTAGAGAATCCTCGGTCAGACCGCATGACGCCGGGGGCTGGGTCACAAAGGCATCTGTCAGGAAGTTCGCCCATTCGCGGGCAAACGAGGACTCGCTGGCGCCGTCGGAGACGGCTATTCGCGCCGCGCCAAGCCCGGATACTCCAACTTGCGGAGGGCACACGACGCGGAAAGCGTCCTCGTACTCTTCCGGGTCGTTGCCCGCCTTGGGCAGCCAGAACTCTGTGGGAGGTCGAAGGTACACCTCACCCTCTAACCGATCAGTGCAGGTCCGAAGCGGCGCGCGTACCTATGTCCAGGAACTGCACCAGGGCCACCATGTCGGCATTGTAGACGTAGCCGCGTGATCCCTGAGTGACCGGCAGGCCCATGGCATTGGCTAGGGTCACCACCGGGTCGGGAAATTCGGAAGACATGCGGAACATTTGCGCCGCGTACTCATCGGGAGGCACTTGGCTCTCGTCGGACGGGTATTGCACCGGCATCGCGGACATTGCCGAAAGATGGGCGTTGTAGATCAGCACGTTGCCGTCTTCGGTTCCCATGTCCATGATCTCTTCGGCTAAGGCCACCGGATTCCCGTCGGTGGCGGCACCGTCGGTGACGCTGATTACCATAGGGGGATAGGAACTGGGGTGATCGAGTATCCAGCCGTGGAGCGCATGGGAAGCCGTGGACAACGCCGCGCACATTGGCGTACCGTACTTCGCTTCCGGGCGCAGCCACACCGGAAACTTCCGGGTCACTTCCACCAGGCCGCCCGCGCCGTCCGACTCCTTCATTTCCCTGTCCTCCACGATGGCGGCGTCGACAACCTGGCTGATGGGGAGGAAGGGTTCCTTCGGAGAGGTCCCTGGAAGGGCGGTCTGCACATCCGGCATTCCCGAGGAGTCCGTGTGGTATGTGATTACGCCGACATGGAAGTAGTCGCGAACGTCCATGCCCTGTGAGCAGCGTTGGGAGATGGCGTCGAGGATGCGGTTCACGGCATCGGCCGCGCCGTCCTTTTTGCGCAACTCCGGCTGACCACCCAGCGCATCCGCCATCGAACCCGACTGATCAATCAGAAAGAGGAAGCAACCGGGGTTGTTTCTACTGATATCCGCCGTGTATGGCATGTTGTATTATCTCTCATGCTGGAGTCGGAAAGTATCCTGGGCGAACTCCAAATTTAGTATGGCAGCCCAACAGTCCAATGGTCAACTTCTCTGAGAGGTGGAACCAGGGTCTTTCGATTATCGTAGGCGTCTCCGGGAGTTCGCTCATCCTTAGCCTGCCAAAGGAAGGGCGTAAGGTGAGAGAGGGGGCTTCCGGCAAAGGCCGCGCCTTGTGCTTGGATAATCGAATGACCCTGGAGGTGGAACTCCAAAGGTGGAGCTTGATGCAACGAAGGGTCTGTTTCTACAGGCTCAAGACGAGCCTCAACGTGAAAGTTCTTGATTTTATCCAGCTTGGTGGGCCTGACTTGACGATAGGCAGTACCATCTTCGAGATGTGGATGGGGCTATAGGCCTCTGCCCATCCAACTGGCATATTCGGTGAGATTTCAAAGTCCGTTGTAGTATGCCTTTATCTTAGCCGCCATGAGTTCTCGCCGCTGTCGTAGGAACTCATCGTAGCTTTCTACGGTCATTGTCTCCATTCCAACAGGAATACAGTGGGCGCTGAGATTCTCATGGAGTCGGTCAGCGTCGTTAATCCCTCCATAGCGGCTTGTTCCGTCCTGGCATTGTTCCAGCAATCCCGAAAAATAGGTTGATGGAGGCTTGTCTCCTATAGAAACGTTAATCTCGCTCTGCATTAGCACGTAGTTGGCAATCTGATTGTATCGACCACGTTGAAGACCGTGTTTCTGCAGGTAATTGCGCGGGAAAATATGATGAACGTTTGACTGGCCTTCGAGAAGGTCGCGGACAGTCAGTTCTCTTGAGAGGAAGCCTTTGTTGTTGCCTTTAACCTGGCTGGCCAGGAAGACGTTGAAATAGGGGCTGCTGGCGACCGAAGTGTCCATCTGCTGTGGCAACCCCACTTCCCAGAAAGCATCCGAAAGTTCAGCTCTTTCAATGTCGTCGAGATACCTGTCAGCATCCAGCCTGTGTATGTTCCCGATATCCACGCCGAAAGCCGTCTCCGGAGAGTTGGTGTATCTGCTGGTGAGGATCGACATCACAAACCACCTGCGAACCACAGATTCGATAAGATGCGATGGCTTGCCCTGAGCGCGAAGGGTCAGGAAAAGGATGTAGGCAAAATTGACGGTGTTGCGAGATCTGATCAATGATTCATCGACAAACCCTGCGGACCTCAGAATCATAACAAACCGTTTGAAGTTCGTTTCGTTCATGAAGTTCTGAATCCCACCCTTTAGCTTTGCAAACGAGTCCTCAGCAATCTCCTCTTTGAAAGTCCGAGTCGCGAAATCGCGTCCTGAGAGCAGTTGAACCAAATCGTTTAGTCGTCCGCGCTTAAACTCCGATGTGAATACCACGCGAAGCATATCTGTATAGGTGGGGTCATAGATGCCCTCTCTTTCATGCTTTAGCCATTGCATTCTACGGAAATGCTCTGTGGCAGCGAACTCCTTGTCCTCGGCGAGTTGGACGTATGCTTCTGGCGCAACAGCCAAATGGCAGAAATAATCGACGCACTTCCGGAGTATGTGGCCTTCGAACTGTTCGCTTGCAGCCATCTTGGACATCGCGAAATCCGCTGCGTTTAGAGAGACTCCCCGCGAGTTGATACGTTGGAAAATCTCAGCAACGTCCTCCACGTCCAACTCAGCATTCAACTCGATCAGGCCGAGCGCATTCTGCCTGGTTCCGGCAAGTTGCCTCATACGTTCGTCGATCTTACGCTTGTCAACCTGTGGATTGGCTTCGCAATATTCGTCAATAGTCTGCGTCATCCAAGCGTCTGGTGCAAAGACATCGGCGATATCAGAGATCCAACCTCTATCTCTTCTGATCGCAGCGTTGGTCACCTCAAATCGTTCCTCGCCCGGATGAAAGGCTATGGAGATGCGGGTGCGCTTGTAGTCTTTAGTTACCACTGAATCTCCAATCAGGGCAGCCAGAAGAGCAGTTACCCGTTGTTGGCCGTCGATCAAGATGCGCTTGCCCTTTGAGAGCGTGCCATCCTTGAGACGAACATCAGGGTTTTGCCAAGCGACAAGGTAACCCACCGGATACCCCCGGTAGAGAGAATCAATGAAGTCCCGCACTTTTGCGCCGTCCCATACGAAAGGACGCTGGATCTCAGGGATTGCAATGTCGCCAGTCTTGATCCAAGTCAAGAGCGCTTCGACTGGGTACTGGTTCACAGAGTAACACTGGATGGTCATAACGCACCCTCTGGGCACTCTTGCAGCCTGTGCAGAGTGTCAAGCCAGCCTGAAAATTGTAGAAGGATAATTGTGCGTATTTAGATCCATCCCTAGACAAGACAAGTTGCTTGGCCAGCGGATTCTTGCACAACGCACACTCATCATACCATTCTAAAGCTTGCTGAAATTTAGTGACAGAATCGATCCTATTCTCCGTGCAGTGTCGGTGAAATGCCGCGCTTCCTCCGGCATCAAGTTGCGGCACAGCACCTTGCTCTCCCGGTACGATAGCCACTTCTTAAGAACTTGGTACCCACCCAGTTTGTAGTTCCAAACTGCCGAGGGGATGTTGCTCCAGTAAACATCATCGTTCAGGTTAACATCGAGGGTGGATTCTCCCAAAACGCCAACTGCTTCGCCTATAGCCTCCCGCTCCACGGTGGAGTAATCGCGTTCCACCACTCTGCCCACACCAGGCATCACGGCGTCCCCCGGCCCGAAATGCCCCCAGCCCGCGGTCAGTGCGAAATCGTTGCCGCTCATATTTCGTCCATTGGCGGTTGACGGCACGGCGATGGTTTCCAGCTCCGGGTGCAGCGAGCCGGTGGTAACTCCCTCCACCGGAGTTTCCGGGTCCAGTAGCGCTGCCAACTCTCGGCCGCGTTTCACCGACGCAAGTAGCACTTTGGCGGAGCCCGTAGCCACACCGTTCGGCCATCCCGGCAATGGGATTCGCGGCCACTCCATCCGTAGAGCCCCAGCGTTGGCCGTCAGGTACTCCGGGTCGGAGAGTACCGCAAGCACGTGGTGGAACAGGTCCTCCACACTCAATCCCAGACGCCCAAGATAGTGTTGCGCCTCCGGCGACAGGTTGGGTCTTTTCTGTCCCTCACCGACCTGCAGCAACAGACCCTCATCACGTAGGAAAGCGGGGAACATGGCAGCACCGCGCTCAATCAGGTGCAAGGAGCCGATGTGAGTCGTAAAACACGTTTGTGGTTCATCCGAGCCTTTTCGCAGATGTTGAGCAGACGACATCCACAGATTGCCCTTAAAGACGTGTGGCTTGTAGTCTGCACGTTTCTCGTCCAGCAGCTTGGTCTCGGCTTCCCAGTACAGCCACCGGGTATCGAATGGCCGGTAGGCGTGCCGCACGAATCCACTTCTCTCATTGACTGCACCGCGCTTGAGCAAGGCATCGCGGACAGCGCGAGCGTCAAACCGTCTTGAGGAGCTCATCACCGATGGATATAGTCCGGCGATGTCCTCGTGGCTCAATTCCTTGTCGAAATAATTCCCCAGGCGCTCTTCCAGTCGGTCCTGGTCAATGTCGATGAGGAACGAATCACGGCTGGTCTTCACGCCCGGGAACGAAACAGGGAACAGCTCAGGCAGCGACGGCCACTCGCTCCAACCGTCGTTGACCGCGAGGTCTGCGAAAGGTAATCCCAATGGCAGCACAGGCGTGATGTCTGTGTACAACTCCCCTGGATACGCCTCCGCCGTGTCAGTCAGGTTCTCGAGCTTTTCCGAGCCCCACAGGTGCCGGAAAGCAACGGATTGGATGGGCGCGTGTTGCATTCTCCTGACCAGCATAGTGATGGCGGTGCCTACCTGTATGCCCACCGGGTCGCCGGGAGTTGAGAAGATACTGGGGTCTGGCCGGCCGTCAGGCGTGGTCTTACCCGTCTTGTACTTGTCGCCGTTAAGACAGTCAATGCGGATGGTGTCAAAAGCCTCCAGGTAACGTTCCCGCATTCCAGTAAAAGAGAGACCGTCAAGCCACGAATAATTGGAAATGAAGCAGACTACACCCTGGCCAGTCTTCTCCGCAATCCGCCGCTCCGCCATTCGGAAGAACCTTACATATGGGTCGTTCAAGCCCTGGCCTTCCGGCGGGCGTACCTGTTTCGTGGTCCGGTAGGCCTCGGACAGTCCCCGTTCTTCGTCCACAGCCATGCCGGCGAATCCGTTGTAGGGAGGATTACCCAATATGACCAGCACCGGGGTATCTTGCTTCACCTGGTCTGCCCGGTCGCGCTCCTCCTCCAACTCGGGAAAGGGCAAGGGTTTGGTGGTCCTGGGCTCCCACCCGGTCAGGGCATTGGTCAGGAAGACTCCGGTCCGCTCGTTTCCGTCGTCGGCCAAAGGAGCATCCAGTTCCTGCATGGTCAATCCCACTTGCAGATGAGCCACCACGAACGGCGCAGGCATTATCTCGAAGCCGAACACCCTCTCGGTAGCTGCCTTCTTCACCTGCGCTCCGGTCAAGGCGCCCAGCCCCTTGCCGTTCAGGTTGGAGGCAATGTGTCTTAACGTCTCTGCCAGATAGGCCCCGGTGCCACAACACGGGTCGAGGACGTAGACATTTTCGTCCGCCAGCCCATCAGCTATCCCCAAGTCGTCCTTGAGGGCGTGGTCCACGCGAGCTACCATGTAACGCACTACTTCTGTCGGCGTGTACCAGACGCCCAGCTGTTTCCGCAAAGCCGGATCGAAGGCTTCCAAGAACGGTTCGTAGAAGTAGGGCACAGCGTCGCCCTCGTTGAACCTGTCAAAGAAGGCGTCCCGGTCCACCCGGTCCAGAGCCGCCGCCGCCCAATCCAGTACCTCCACCAATCCCAGGGGCTGCAACCGGCCAGGGTCCGACAGTTGCTGGAACAACGCCCGCAGTACGGGCGCCCGCAGATGCCAGACGGCAGTGCGCCAGTCAAATGCGCCTGTCGGAGCCGGAGTCTGCCGCGCCCACAGCACCCAGGCTGAGAAAATCCCGTAGAAGAGGGTCTGCACCAGCGTAGAACGAAAGAAGGCAGATCCCCTTTCACCTTCGAACCGGACGCCCAACGCCTCCTCCAGGGCCGACCGTATAGTGGTCAGCGAAGGCGCGCCGTCTGATTCCTCAACCCGCGAAAGGCCGTCGCGCGCGTATGAGGCCAGGAGCCGCGCCAAGTCGCGGGGTTCCGCCAGTGCCGCGCGGTGGGACAAGGCTCGACCGAGGTACTCGGCCAGAGCAGAGCCGGTCCTGTTGGCGAATGAACGGGGGTGGTGCAGGTTTGCCTCAAAGTCGGCAGCGGAGTCGGACAACCGGTAGGTCTCCAGCTTGGCTGGATTGCCCTGTAAATCCTCGCCCAGCAGGACAAAATCGCGGGTGTTTGTAACCAGCACCAGCCGGTAGCGTTCCCAGTATCTGCTGACTTGCGGGCCATCGGCGGTGAGCCAAGCATCGTCGTCCGTCCCCTTTACCTCCACCACGCCTGCCTCCGGGGTCTGGCCCGCCTTGGGCTTCGAAGAATGCACCTGATTGGCGTGGTAGAGGCCGAAGTCGGGATGTCCTGCTCCTTGCTGGGCCAATTGGCTCACGCAATAGACCTTGGGGCGAAGCGAGCCGCCCACCGTGTTCAGCAAGTTGGACAGCGCAGGATAGTAGGACAACTCGCTCGTTGCGCCGCCCGACGACCTAATGCGCCGCAGCTCTGAGAAATAGTCCTCCACGGCCTCCGTCACATGTCTTCCGGCTGCCGCCATTTATCCGTATCCATCGATATGAAAGTCCGGGGCCAATCTGAGTGAAAAGTCGATTCGTCCAACCCTAGAACAAGCTGTACCCTCCTATCCCAACGATTGCCTCTGGTTTCGCGATCCCAAGGGTGTCGTTGAAGAACCGACAAAACAACTCCTGTAGCCGAGTAAAGGTAGTAAAGGTCCATAGGGTTTGGCCACTTCCGTGCTTGTTCGTTGACTTCGTTCAGTCCCTCTTTGGCTAGATCGTCCCACGCGTACCTGACTGAATCGAATTGTTTCGCAAACCGGCCGAACACTGGTTGTTCGGTAATTGGCATCGGCTCCGAGACAATCTCGCCCGTTGCTCTGATTGCATGGGGACTGTTATCGAAATGATGCCCCATGCAAATTTCATCGATGACTTGAGCTTGAGCGCATCTTGGCACTTGCTTCCAAAGATCTCGCAGATCATGTTTGCCAAAAGCCGGGGAATCATTCTCGGCCGCCGGTCCGGTTGCTTTGATTAGCAGCTTCAAAGCCAATTCGGCCGCTCTCACGACATTTTCGTAGACTATTATCCATGTTGGCCCAGCATGAAGCCTGCGGATACGCTCTCGTCCGTCGCTATCTGTTCTCAACGAGTGATCAGTTTCAGCACCTGTTGGCGAGTCCATAGGTCGGTTACACGAACTGCAGCACCCTGATTTTGGGCGGTTACCTGATGGATATTTGCATTGGCAATATGGGCTGCGTAAAGATACGTTCCACTCTCTCAAGAGCATTGCGTTGATGTGCTGACGTTCCTCAAGTTCATTCAGCCCGAATTCGTCTCTCATAGGGTCCCAAGGGCGATTGCAGGTAGTTCCTTTCTCACACAATTTTTGGTGTTTTCCCAAGCTACGGTCTGGCGGCAATTCGTTGCCGTATAGATCGTAACCGGCGTAGCGGCATAACACTTCCTGTTTCTTCTTCATAGCTGGCTTCCGCCCACAAGGCTGGCCGTACCGCCGTCAATTCTCATTTCAGAGCGCCCATGCGGGAAGCGACTAAAAGGGGTTGCATTTGACACGATAGAGCCGGTGGAGAAAACTTCACCGGGCCGCCTCGCCGGTCTTGCGTTAAAATGTGGCGCTCCTACATTACCACATAAGCGTAAGCGTGATCGACCTCTCGTTGGACACGCTCCGGCAACCCTGCCCGGTCGTGGGCTTGCACCAGGATAAGAGATGTTGGACTGCTCCGGCGCCTCGACCGGTTCGACGTATTCGTGATCCAGGAGTTTCAAGGGTAGGGTCGCGTAGCGCCAGACCCAGGTCGCTGCTGTCGTGGCTACTACAGTTCACGCGGCTGCCGTAATCTCACATCTCTGCGCGGAGCACACGTTGGCCCGGCAGCACCTCACGCTGCTCACGGTGGCGGCGGGGCAAGTCCACGCAGTCAGTCATCCGGGCCCTGGAAGGGGTTCAGCACCGTAACTCCGGTGGGCACGAAGTCGCGGACGTTGCGGGTGACCACCGCCAAACTGTTGTGTAGCGCAATCGCGGCAATCTGCAAATCAGAATTGGTGTAACCCAGTTCCGCGTGCAGGAGACCCCAACGCCTGGCTGCCGCCTCATCAAATGGGAGGACACGGTCGCGGAACAAGTTCGCCACAGCCTCCAGCCAACGATCCAGCAACTCTGCAAAGGCCGGTTGTTTCCTGCGCTGAAGGGCGGCTCCGTACTTGATTTCGCCTATCGTGATTACGCTGACGTAGAGGTCTTCAGGCGGCTGAACCTGCACCCAAAGGGCAACCGCTGCGTGTCGCTCCGGTCGTCGCAATGCCGAAACGACCACTGTATCCAAGAGATACATTCAGAAATCGACGGCTTTGGGCGTGTAGTCTCGGGTGCGAACAGGCAGTTCGAAGCCATCGTCGTCACTGCCTCTGGGAATGGCCAGCAGGTGGTCCACGAAGGAGGGGGCGTCCTGAGCAGCGCTTTCGCATAGCCGCTGATAGTCTTCAAAGGACACCACCACCACGACCGGCTTGCCCCTGCGAGTGACTTCCTGCGGCTCCCCGGTCAGAGCGGCGTCCACCACTGCGCTGAATCGGTTCTTGGCGTCCTGCAGTTGCCAGGTGGTCATCGGAACCTCCGTCTAGTCTGTCTAGACTATTATAGCGCACTCACCGAGCAAACCGCCAACGGGTTAGAGACAATCCTCAGCACCCCAGCCGAGCCAGCATTTCGTAGTAGCCTTCCTCCAGCGCGTCGTTATCGCCCACACTGTCGGGCTGATCCGCGACCACGCCACCCGCAATCCCGAACTTGAGCAGTATCTGCAACATTCCTCGGGACACCTGCTAGGTGTCGCAGCAGAGCGCCTGGGCGCGGTAGTTCACCAACCGGGATCTCGGGGGCGGGCAGTGGCCTCGCGCGGCAAATTGGGCGTCCAGCAGGTCCAGAAGGGGGCCGTCCGATTGAGGGGCGTGGTCCATCCACCCCGTGGGCGAAGTCATCATTGTGATTCACGGATTTCACTATAGGGAAAAGTACAGTGACTGCAATGCAATCCCTGCAATAAAGTGATTATATAGCCGCAGTAAATTGCCCGGCCCGAAACCCATCAATTACTTCCCCAAATGCTCTTCTCTCCTTTGGAAATGCCCCTTGAGTGTATTCTACAATCCCATCCATATCTCCTTTCAGGGCGCCCACTGCGGGAAAGCACCAGAGATGATTGCAGTCTGACCCATAGGGGCCACGGCGCCGTTTGGATGCAGTAGGCCTAAATGGTGGCATACGGGCAAGATGGGGTTACGTCTAACCTCAACTCATGCGCAGGCCCAAGATGTCTTCACCTCCCTCGGAAGACCATCCACAAACTCTTCGAATTGCCTTAGCAAACTAACAGCCCATTGTGTATCGTCTATCCCATCAGCTATCTGCGCGGTGATCAACAGTTGCTCAGATACAGTCGTTCCGTATTTCATTGCTTGAGCAAGATGCGTCTCGTACCAATCCGACCGATTCTCATGGGCAAGGCTCTGAACAAATGGATCCACGTTCATATAATTCACTACAACAGCCAAGTCCTGCTCTCTAGTCAGGCCTGCCAAGCTCCCAATCCTTGTGCCTGTCATTCAATTCTCCCCCGTTCGTTATCTCAATTATAGAACACGGCGCCAAGCATGGAAGTCTCAGGCCGCGCGGCGTACGGCTTACTTCAGCCGTACCTGGTGTACCGGGGGATTCTTGCATAGGGACAACCGAATTCAGACGAAACCACTCAGGGCTGGCAGAGAGGGTTTCGTAACGTCCGCCGCCTTGGTCTGGTCAAGGCTGTCGTTATTCAGGGCCGTACCGTCACGGCCCTGGACCAACTTATGCGAAGTTGCCACCCCTATTTCGGTTCGCCGTCAGGGGATGTTTGGCACGCGGAATTCACCACGCTATACTGACCCCAGCTGGAGGCAGGCCATGGACGAGCTCCGCGATCTCCGCAAGATTCTGGTGGTTGACGATGAGCCCGACGTCGAGGCGATGTTTCGCCAGCAGATGCGGCGGGACATCCGGAGCGGCCGGTAAGAATTAGTCTTTGCGCGTTCCGGCGTCCACGCTCTGGAGGTGCTGGCGGAGCATCCGGACGTATGCCTGGTCATTACGGACCTGAACATGCCGGAAATGGACGGTTTGACGCTGCTGGATTGCCTGGCCGAGGCGTGGCCGGACGTGCCTTCGCTGGTGGTTTCGGCCTATGGCGACTCGGGCCGGATGTCCGCCGCCCGTGAGCGTGGCTCGTCCGGTTTCGTCGTGAAGCCCGTTGACTTTAACCTTCTGCGGTCGGCAATGGCGGATTCGCTTGACGGTGCCGCCTGAACTGTCCGGGGAGAGATTGCCGGACCGCCCCCGTTCTGCAAGGTTCAGAATGCCGTCCGTAACTTGAGCGCCTCGATTTCATGCGGAGCAGGTGAAAATATCTCCGGACCGGGTAAAGCCCTTCGGCAATTGTGCCTCAAGCTACCCTTACCGGGGGTGAGGTCTCTACATCCTTTGTGCCAACCGGGCGGTGGGTTTCCGAAGGTCGTGCTAATTGGCGTATCGGCGGTGCTCCTTGTCATTGCTCTCGCTGCTTGCAGCAATGGCCCTGAACCCCAGGGAACAGCGCAGCCCACCCAACATCTGCGTCCTATGCCAACCTCAACTTCATACCCAACTCCAACCCCGACCCCTGACGACAAGGAAGCTCGCGGGACTTCCATTCCACCATCCCCAGGAACCGAGATATCCAAAGACGATCTGTCCAGCGCGGAGGTGTTCGCGCTGATTTCGCCCTCGGTGGCCTTTATCGAGAGCAAGGCCGGTTTCGGAAGCGGCCTCCTGATCGACGACGAATATGTTGTCACGAACTATCACGTAGTTTGGCCCTCTAGGGCGGTCAGGGTCGTCTTTCCGGACGGAACTGAACTGGAGGAAGTGCCGGTAGTCGGATGGGACCCGATGGCAGACCTAGCGGTGTTGGGACCCGTCGATGTTTCTGCCCAGCCGCTCAGACTCGTGGATGGGGAGAGCACACCTGTCGGCAGCGAGTTGTTTCTAATCGGCTACCAGGACGAGGTGGACCTCCTGTTCCCACAGCCCACCATCACTCGGGGTATCCTTTCCAACCGGAGAGAGTGGGAACGGGGAGGGATAACCTACCTGCAGACCGATCACAGGGTTGCAGGCGGCCAAAGCGGTGGCGCCCTTGTCAATTCGAGAGGAGAGGTCATTGGACTGCCAACATTTTCCTTTGGTGAGGCACAAAACGGCCTATCTGCGTCTACGGCAGACATTGAACCCATTTTGGAGAAACTGACGCAGGGAGAATTCGCGTCCGACTTGGGAGACCGCCGTTTGCCAGAAGGTGATGGCAGCAATGAGTTCGAGATAGAACTGCGCAACATATGGGATACCAGCGAGTTTGTGTTTGAGGCGGCGGAAGGAACGACAGTAGAAATAGAAGTTGAGGGTGCGGGAGACGGAAAGTTCAAGGTCTCCAGCCCGTTTGAACACATCTTGGAGGTGGACGACGGATTTACCGGTGTTGAACGGGGAGCGGTGGAGTTGACTACCAGCGGGCTCCATTTTCTCCAGGTAGAGATGGCATCTGGAAGGGATCCATCTACCTTTAGAGTAACCAGCAGCGTCAGGTTGAGGCCTCTGGGCGACCCGGACGACGGACGGACTATCGTCGTAGGAGACACCATTGCCGCAAGCTTGGACTCTCCTCTGGATTGGGACTGGTATTCCGTCGGATTGCAGGAAGGGGATACGGTTATAGTCTACGCGGATTCCCTTAACCTGGACACTCTATTGTACGTAGTCCCCTCGGAAGCCGAGTACCAGGAGCTTGTCTCCGACGACGATAGCGGCGGGGGACTCTTCGGCCTGAACTCTGAAATAGTCTACCGAGCGCCCCGTACCGGGGAATATTTCGTGGTCGTCACAGAGGCGGTCGAAAATGCAAATGGAGGTTACTGGCTCTCAGTGGAAACAGCTCCGGAGGGCACTCCACTAACGGCGAATTCCGCTCCCTACCAGGAACCGATGTCGGCTGAGTCAGAAAGATTGATCAATGATTTCTATGATTGTTTTACGACAAATGAAAACCTCAGACAGTCTTTTCTGTCTGATATATCAGTAGAATTGCAAGAATCAGGTATGACCGGAGATGAGGCGCGAGCAACTGTGGAGTCATACTTGGACGATAGAGAGCTGATTCTTTCCATATTCAGGCTAGGGATAGAAGCGGGTGCGGCATCTGAGTTCAGGGACGAACTGTCCGAGCATTGTGATGAAGCTGATCCCTCAACCCTATCGGCTGCATTCCCCTCGAGCCGTTTCCAGTCGACGATACACAAGGGCACAGACGACCGACCGCAGGTGATCGTTGAATTCAGTTCGGAGGTAACCGCGTTCACCAAAACGACACCCTCCGTCGCCCTTACCAACGCAACCATCTGGAGCGTAAGTTCGCACAACGAGGACGGCCTAGAGAACGCGTGGATCTTCCTCTTGGACCCAACTGGGAACGAGGACGTCACGTTTACCCTGCTCACCGGTAAGGCATGCGACTCGGGCGGTATCTGCACCGCGGAAGGCACAACGCTCTCCTCGGTCCCGGCTCCCCGCGTCCTACTCGGCCCCGAGGAGAGTACGCCGGAACCCGCGCAAGTCCCCCAAGATCTGTTGGAATACGCGGACCGCAACGCCGCAGGTCCGGGAGCGATATACGTTGGCGACATCAACCAACTCGTTGGCCCTGCACCCACGGTGGAACAGGGAGACTTCGACGGCAACGTGCCCCTGGCAGCGCTGGAGCGCCATCTCTGGATCTACGAGAGTCCTTTCTACGAGGGACTGCTGGAGAAGGCCAGGCTCACCGATCCCACGCCCATGACCTACGACGGACCGACCATCACGATTCAGCACGTCTGCATCAACCGGGCTCTGCGACCCTGCCAGGTAATGGAAACATACTTGGCACCCAACCTGCTGGAGCGAACCGACGGGAAGCTGGAATTAGTCATCTCTTCCCTCGTGGAACTGGGGGTGGCCGGTCCCGATACGCTGAGCTTGGTGACTGATGGCACTCTGGACTCGGCCACCATCTACGCAGGATACGTGGCCGGAGAAATTCCTCATTTCGATATTCAGAACCTATGGGGCATCTACTCCTCCTCCGAGCAGGAGTTCGGAGCCTCTCAAGCCATCATCAAAGACATCGAGGAACTGGTGTTGGCCGAGACCGGCGGGGTAATAATGAACCACAACTGGTATGCTGGCAACGACCAGTTCTTGTTCTGCCGGGATAAGCTTGATTCTCTTGACGACTTTCGTGGCAGGCGAATTCGCAGCCATAGCGAAAGACTGTCGGACTGGATCTACGGCATGGGCGGCGAAGCCCGGTTCATGGCCTTTGCCGAAGTCTACACCGCCCTGGAGCGCGGCATCTTGGACTGCGGAGTGACCGGAGCAGACCCGGCTCCTGGGCAACGCTGGTACGAGGTGACCGACTACATGATCGGTCCGCTGCTGAGTTTCCCATTCCACAGCAATGTGGTTAGCAATACCGTGTGGAATACCATTCCTGCCGATTTACAACAGATTCTGCTGGAGGAAGCCGCTAAATCTGAATTGGAGGCGCTGCGCCTTGCCGCCATACAGAACGAGATGGGGCTCATCAGAAACACCACAGAACGTGCTGCGGGACGATATGCAATGGAGTTCGTCCCATTCTCTGACGAGATGAACTTCCACAGCCTGAACACGGCAGTGATGGAGCACGTTGTGCCAGCGTGGGTGAACTGGGTTGGTGATACCAGTAACCCGATTATCGCCGACACTTTCAACCGGAAGCTCGGTCCCATAGTCGGCCTGCGCATTGAAACCGATGGGCGGGTGGTCAGGGTTCCACGTGGGTCAGCATCTGATGACCTGGTTAACCAGGGTCATTCCGCCAAACAGTGGTCGTTGCCGCCCCCGCTGTCCATTAACCCTGCATCATCCTACACCGCCGTACTGAATACCTCGGAAGGGGAGATCACCGTGGAGCTCCTGCCCGGCGAGGCACCCTACACGGTTAATAATTTTGTGTTCCTGGCGCGGCAGGGATTCTACGACAACTTGGTTTTCCACCGCACCATCGAAGGATTCATGATCCAGGGTGGCGACCCCACTGGCACGGGTGCCGGCGGGCCCGGTTACCAGTTCGCGGACGAGCAGGTTCAGCGCCCTTACAAACGCGGCGTAATGGCTATGGCCAACGCCGGTCCCGACACCAACGGCAGCCAGTTCTTCATCATGCACGCTGATTACCCGCTGCCGCCCAACTACACCATATTCGGGCAGACCGTGTCTGGGCTGGAGACCATCGACGCGATAGCAAGCGCTCCCACTGAGCCAGGAGGCGAGGGATCCACCCCAGTGAACCCAGTGGACATTCAGTCAGTGAAAATAGTCGGCCCCTCCAAAGATGAAGAGAGACAACCCACGACTTTACCAGTTTCCCAAACACTCCTCGCAAGCCTGGCGAAACAAGCGGAAGAAGGCTTGGTGGAGATAACCGCGCACGAACCCGGGGGTAACAGCTTCACCGCTGGCATTGGGTTCATTTTTGCGGTAGACGGCCCTACGGCCTTTGTAGTTACCTATGGCCCCTTTATCGAGTTCGAAGGAGAAACCGCGAATCCGATAGAGGTGCGAGTGAATAAGGCCAACACTTACCAGGCCAAAGTGCTGGGATACGATTCCGACCGATACTTTGGAGTGATTTCCATATGCTGCGATGACAACTTCGCGGCCTTGGAACTTGAGACCTCAGGAAGCCCATTGCCAGGGACGCAAGTAATAGCAATCGGCTATCCTGAATACCTTACCAGGGCTTCGTCAGGCTGCCACGTCCGTTCCTGTGCGACTGCTACGTCAGGAATGATACAGTCCTATGAATCGAACAGGCTAGGCATGTTCGCTCACGATGCACAACTGAATTCTGACTACTTCGGGGGGCCTCTTATCTCCGCCGAAGGAAAAGTCTGGGGCGTCAATGTTGGACTTTCCAGCTCCGAGGGCTTCTTCTACACAGTTTCGCCAGAGACGATCAACGAGATGCTTTCTAAGAATCCTCTGAACAAGTCGGGTGGAATGTGATGTAGTTAGGTAGAACCAGCTGATGCCTGCGGAGTCACTGAGGTGGAACCCATTATTTAGACAGGATCAGGCCACAATTAAGTGGGACTTCTGCGTTCCTCCGTATGATACCAAGGCCGGTTGGTCCGAGCACCTCCTTCTCTTCAGATCCTCTTCCTCTGCCACAGGCTGGCCGCAGATGAGGTGGACCCCACGGGTTGGCTCTTCCGCGCTTTTGGTGATATTTCGGAAAAGGCCCCCCATATTGTCGAAAATTGGGACCGAACCAATGGGCCACACGCCCGTCGGACCTTGGTGCTCTTGCTGCCCACATCTATTTTTAGTCGTCTTCACCAGATTTGCGGGAGAGCCCACGGGTTGGACGGGATCACAACGAAAAAGAGGGAGAAACACGGCCTCCCCAACTGACTGTTGACGTTGGATAAGCGGAGCTTTTTGTTTAATGAAGCTCTATGATCAGGGAGTCCGCCTGGTAGCCGAACAACTCCACCACCCGCCTGGTCCGCATTTTCAGCAGTGCGCCCGTTCCCTGGCAGGAGGCGCAGATTCCCGTATCTCCAACTGCCTTCGGCTGGGGAACGTCCTCACGCGACCTTGAGAAATAGGGGAGTCTCCTGCCCCTTATATCAAGTATCTTCTCGAAATCCTCGGGGTGCCGCTGGCTGATCAGCAGGCAGACCTGGACCAACAAGTCAGGCCAGGAGGATACGGGCCGCGTTTCCGATAGAAAGGTGAACGAGGCGGGCCTCCGGCGCAGTTTCCCGCCAATGGCGCTTGCCGGACGCCCTTGGTCCTCAGCCAGGGGCAATAGTTCAGCCCTGCTGTCTGCCAGCACCCGCCTGACCTGCCGTGTTTCGGGCCGGTAGCCGGTTCTTTGCTCGGCCGCTGTGGCCACGAGTTCCAGCAGTCCATCCTGGAGGCCCAGCACCACCTGCCGCCAGCCGTCCAGGACCGATTGGCGGGTAACCGTCTCCCTGCTCTGGTCCCGGAGTTTCCTTTCCGCCGACCGAGCCGCCTGGCCGCTGGCGACCCTGTCCCGGGAGAGGTACCTATTCAGTTCCTCCGATGCCGCTACGGGGTCTCCGGCAAGGTCCACCTCGCAGAATCGATTACCGCTCCTCTGGAGGTCGGGGGCCTGGAACAGCAGCAGCCACCGCTGTCCGTTGGTGATTGCCGCTAGCGGCGCGCCCACCCTGGAACACTGGGCCACTATCCGGCGCTCGCGCCTCCTTTCGTCGAGGTCTTCGCCAAAGGGCCTCACAACCACCTCCACCTGGTGCGCGGCGGGTCTGCTTACGCCACGGGAGGGGGCTGGCTTCAGGGCGAAATCGACCCGGCCATATCCGGTAGGGTAGTCCGGTACGACCTGTGAAACATCGAAAACGTCCCAACCGGCAGCGTCCAGCAACCGGAGCACCACGCCCAGCATTACACTGCTGGCCTCCAGGTCCTCCAGCGTAGGGATGGCTCCGAATCCCGGCTACGGCGTCGTAGATTGCTTCTCTGTTATTGCCCTTGAGCATGCTCTCATTTTCCTGATGCGAGTTGAAGGCTGGCGGCTGCCTTGGGCAGCGTCCAGCCAGGCGGCGTTGCTGCGCCACCACGTCTTGGCAAAGAATTATAGGACACTAGGCGTCATCGGTGGGCGAAAACACTGGACTTCAGAACAGGGACAAGTCGAAAGCCGGGAGGGAAACGACTCCCGGCTCTCTTGTCCCCGATGGTGGCCGCCGTTCGGTTCCAGCCGGTGTTCAGCAGGCTCGGCGTCCACTGCACTAACCGCCCTCTGGTTCCCGCTGTTTCAACATCACGGAGCAGCCCCGCTCGTCCACCACGTGGT
Source organism: Dehalococcoidia bacterium (assembly GCA_963664175.2). Lineage (GTDB taxonomy): Bacteria > Chloroflexota > Dehalococcoidia > Lucifugimonadales > UBA3495 > VXOI01. Next base: position 147,856 of record CAXXOI010000034.1, on the reverse strand, counting down.
TCACGGAAACCCGGCCCCGGCTATCGTAGCCGGTGGTGTAGGCGAACTCAACCTCGGCGCCCCAGGGTACTTTGCCGCCGGTGCGAATCGTGCCAGCGCCAGGCCCGCCGGCGCCCTTGACCACCACGCCGTTGCGCCCGCCCTTTTTCCAGGCCATCACCTTGAGTTCCACCGGGGCCACCAGTTCCTGTGTCGTCGGTGCGAACAGGACGTCGTGCAGGCGCCGCAGCACGGGTCCCGACGGGGTGCGCTGACCGTTCATGATCTGGGAGAGATAGGAGACACTGATGCCCGCCCTACGGGCCACCTCGTTCTGGCTCCAGCCGTGAGCATCCATTCGCTCCCACAGGGCCTGCGGGTCCACGGTGGGAAGCTGGGCGGCTTCGACCTTGACCGGGGCCTCCAGGACCTCCTCCACCCGCGCCTGGGCCGATGGGCTCAGGCACCTCTCGCCCCTGGATGCCTGAGTTAAGTAGCCGCGAGATAGCCCGACCAGGTCCGCCAATTCTCCCATGCTCAGTCCCTTCTCCCGGGCCCGTTCCCGGATGTAGCTGCTATCACTGCCCTGGACCACGCCACCCTGGCGGTAGATGATTCCAGTGCCGGGCACCTCGCCCAGCACTACCATGGCCCTTTCCCGCAGCATGGGAGTCCAGGGCCTGCGCCCGCTGCTGACCTGGGATAGGTAGTTGTAGCTTACGCCCATCTTGTCCGCCAGTTCCTTGAGGGTGAGGCCCTTGCGCCGGGCCGCTGCCCGCAGTTCGCTCTCGGGCTTGCCCCGCTGCGCCGTTTCTTGCCCCGCCCGGGCCCTTGCCTCCCTGTCCTGTAGGGTGTCAATGTCGCTGTGGGCGTTGAGTGTGGCATCCAGGTTGTGGGTGATCTCCGTCCTGTCGATGCTGGTAGTCCCTTTCATGTCGCTTCCTCCGAAAGGCAGAAAGCGAGGCGGTCCGAATGGACCGACCCCGCTCTCTGGTTCAAGATGCAGGTCTCTGGGTGCGGTCCATTCAGCCGCTGTGGTGTTCGCCGGCGGCGAAACACGAAGAGCGGGGCCGCCTCCCCCCGTTGGGAGAGACGACCCCGCTCGTTGGCGCCTATTCGATTGTCATTGGCGGCCCATCAAGCCGCCCCGGTTGACCCCGCCGCGCTTCGGGCAGCGGACTTGGGTTACTGCCGGTTCACCGGTCGCTGCCACCGGCCTGTGATGACATTGAACTCACGATGATCGTTGTTCTTGCAGTCGATTACCTCCTCGATGTGGATCTGGTTGTAGTTGTCGCCGTGGTCGCTGACGTTCTACCCGCTGCCGACGCGGTTGCTGACGGCGGTGGTGATTGGCACGACAACCTGTGCCGGTCGCTTGCCCCGATTCTCGCGTGTAGATGACCAGGATCTTTGACCCGATAGAATCGGAAAATTGACAAGGTCATTGACCCCCTGATTGACAGGGTCTATGACCCACCCTGGGAGCCGGAGGGGCGACCATGGTTTCACTTCAGAGATGAGGTGGGGCGATGGCGTACCGGGAGGTTACCAGAGTGGATATACAGGAAATCATTAGGCGTTGGCAGACGGGTGAGGGATACCGTCGAATTGCATCGGGTACCGGCGTGTCTCGGAACACAGTTCGCAAGTACCTGACGGCGGCAGCGGTGGAGGGCATTGCCAAGGACGGGACAGCGCCCACCGACGCGCAGCTCAGCCGTCTGGCGATCATCGGACAGTCCGGCCCGCGTCAGGCGGATGCGCCCAGCGAAGAGCTGCTGACCCCGTGGGCCGACCAGATCTACCGATGGCTCACCGGCGACCGGCTGCTGATGACGCGCATCCACGAGTTGCTGCTGGGCCGAGGGTGCCCGGTGTCCTACCAGTCGCTGCGGCGCTTCGTGCAGAAACGCAACTGGAGCAGGCGCAGCGGGGCCACGGTGCGCATGGAGGACACCCCGCCGGGCCAAGTGGCGGAGGTGGACTTCGGCCGGTTGGGGTTGATCTACGACCCCGAGACGGGACGCCGCCGCGCGGTGTGGGCACTGATTGTGGTGCTGTCCTACTCCAGGCACTGCTTCGTGTGGCCTGGCTTTGGACAGACGCTGGAGGACGTGATCGCCGGCTTGGAGTCGGCTTGGGCCTTTTTCGGGGGCATCCCCCGCTATGTGGTTATCGACAATTGCCCTCCGGCAGTGGCGGTGGCCGATCCGCTGCATCCCGCCTTTACCCGGGGCTTCCTGGAATACTCCCAGCACCGGGGCTTCATCGCCGACGCGGCCCGGGCCCGTCATCCCAAGGACAAGCCCAAGGTGGAGCGTGGCGTGCCCTACGCCAGGGAGCGCTTTTTCAAGGGCGGCGAGTTCAGTGGCCTGACCGACGTCAGGGATCAAGCCCGGCGCTGGTGCCGCGACGTGGCCGGCCTGCGGATCCACGGCACCACACGGAGGAAGCCCTTGCTGGTCTTCCAGGACGAGGAGCGCCAGGCGTTGCTCCCTTGGGACGGCCAGCCTTACGAGATGGCCGACTGGCGCAATGCCAAGGTGCACCAGGACCATCACATCCAGTGCCGGTCAGCCCTGTATTCGGTGCCGTCATCTCTTTGCCCGCCAGGCCAGAAGGTGGAGGTGAGGATGGACAGCAAGCTGGTGCGCATCCATTACCGGGGCCAACTGATTAAAACCCACCTCCGCCAGCCCAAGGGCGGCCGGGCCACCGACCCCGGAGACTACCCCGCGGAGCTTTCCGCTTACACCACCAGGGCGCCCGACCGCATCATCAGCAAGGCGGCCGAGCTGGGACCGGCAGTAGCTGAATTCGCCCGGCGGCTCTTTGACGGCCCGATGCCGTGGGCCAAGGTCAGGCAGGGACACAAGCTCCTTCGTATCGGCGAACGCTACACGGCCCAGCGCCTCGACGCCGCCTGTCGCAGGGCACTGGACGTCGACCTCATCGACGTGCGCCGCGTCGAGCGCATCCTGGTGCAGGCCCTGGAGCAGGAGACCACGCCTGAATTGCCAACGCCACTGCCCACCGGGCGCTTCGCCCGTTCCGGCAGCGTCTTTGCCCAAACCGACAATTACCGCCGTTCCGCCTGAGGAGGACAGCCATGACCAAGACCACCGACCTCACGCCGCTGCTCAAGCGGCTGCAGCTGGGACCCATAGCGGCCACCCTGCCCGAGCGCATCGCGCTGGCACGGAGGGAGCAGCTGGACTACGCCTCCTTCCTGGAGATCATCCTCTCGGACGAGGTGAACCGCCGCGCTCACCGCCGCATCGAGATGCGCCTGCAACAGGCCGGCTTCCAGGAGATCTGCCGCCTGGAGGACTTCGACTGGTCGGCGTCCATCACTCTGGACCGCAGGCTGCTGGACGCCGCATTCTCCCTGGAATTCCTCGACAAGCGCGAGCACGTCCTGCTGGTGGGACCCGCCGGCGTCGGCAAGAGCTTCCTGGCCCAGGCCCTGGGCTACGCCACCGTCAGGGCCGGACACACCGTGCGTTTCGTCCACTCCGACGACTATTTCAAGGCCATGGCCCAAGCCAGAGTGGACAACTCGTTGGAGCGCACTTTCAGGTCCTTTCTGTCTCCGGACCTGCTGATCCTGGACGACCTGGGCCTGCACCGGTTCACCTCCCAGCAGTCGGCCGATCTCTACGACCTGATCCTGAACCGGCACCGGGCCTCCAGCTTCATCATCACCAGCAACCGGGCCGTGGACGAATGGCTCAGCCTGTTCGAGGACCCAGTCCTGGGCAACAGCGCTCTCGACCGCCTGGCCAATGCCAGCTATCAGATCGTCATCGAGGGCCAGAGCTACCGGGAACGACTCTCACCGCACCTGGCGTTGCTGGGCACGGGTCGGGAAGGAGGTGATTGACCGGCAACTCGCGACCTGATATTACTGAAAATCACCGGCTCTCAGGGTGGGTCAATGTCCGTGTAAATCACTGGGTCAAAGACCTTGGAAATCCACATTCTCGCGTCCAGTGTGTGACTTTGGAGACGACGCCGTTGCCCGTCCGAACCATCCCATGCCGGTGTCGGCAACCGACAGCCACGGGATGGTCATGTCCCTTGACGGCGCAACCGGCACTGTCTCACGCCACCCCGCACAGGACGCACTCCGCACAGGGTGGTTTTCAGCAGGTCAAACCAGGCCATGTGGAGGGCGCAATACGCCCAGGGTCAGGCAGCGCAACAGGAAATGACGGTGGGGGATTGGTGCAAGGCACGGATCGCCCAGGTTAGGTGTCAAGCGCTCAATCCGACCGCCCGGTGCCGGACACACTGCCCCCAGGGGCAGGTTGGCGTAACTCGGAACGACGGATTTGGGGTTGGCGCAGGACGCAGTTAGCCCAGGGTGAAACTTGCCGGAAAACTGGCGTTAGGGGAAAAGGGAGAGGGTCGCAGCGGGACCAGCGGCCACGACGTCAGCCAGCGCACCGTTGGAGACTGCGTCGCAACCAAAGCGTCCGGTCCGCTGTTCTCAAACGACCGGAGCGTGTGGAACCTGCGGCCTGGTCAATGCTGTCCAACAGCTATGCCGCACTAAGGATGGGAGCGTCAGCAGTTGGTGATCAACCCCAACCCGAGGGCGAGGGGTCAGCGAAGCAAGTCAACCGGTACGCAGGTGAATTCAATAGGGAAAAGGACGCAGGGAGTGCCGTGCTGTCTCCGGTTGCCACCTCCTTAAGATTCAGTCCGTGGGGCAGGGAATCCGCCTTGGGTCGGGATACCAGGTGAAGCGCACGGTGCGCCTAGGGAAACGTCCCTCGCAGACGCCCATCGGGAGAGCGCGATGCTCGATCCTCCTGAGTCGATCCGGCATGGGCGGCCGTTCGGAGAGCTGGGCTCAATCCTATGCGGCCAATCCCGGGTCCTGGGACGGGACCCTCCAGTTTTCTCGGCTGGAATCACTGGCAAAAGCCTGATCACGAAATCCAGTATCCGGCACCACGAGGCCGGATGCAAGGCTCTTGCCGCCATCGCGCGCAAACTGTTCGCAAAACCCTAAGCACGGGCCCGCGACGCCGTTGACCACCATCAATACCACCGGCAAGGCGTCGTCTTATCCTCACCTCAGGCCGCTACCGCCGCCACAGCTCCAGGGATGACCCACCGCCAGCCCGGCGCAGCATTTCCAGACTGGCGCGCCTGCGCCGGAGTTTGGCCAGTTCCATCAACCGCCACTGAAACCGCTCGTTGCGGTCCAGGTCCAATGGCGGAGCCTTCTCCGGTGGCAGGAGCATCAGCCGCAGGTCCGGCCGGTCGCCGCCGTCTGCGGTCTGGCTCCCTAGCTCCGTTGTACGATCCTCAACCCCCTGCAAACTTGTCGTTTTCGGCTGGGCCGGCCACCCGGGGCAGTTCCGACGAACGCAAACTTGTCGTTTTCCAATGTGGGCCTTGCTCGCTCGCCGCAACCGGCCCTTGACAAAAAGCGTTCGCTGTTTCGGTCCGGTAGGGGGCGATTTACCCGCGATTCAGCTTTGAAACTGCCCGCATCTGCAAACTTGCGTCCGAACCACTTTCCTGTACAGCCCCCTGACCTCGCAACGTTTTTCTCAGCATTGTCCTGGAGATGGGATCAAGGCATCCGGGGAGGCGCCGGGCCCACTACATCAATGAAATCCCTTTCGAGGGATAACGCTAGATTCTCCCAGCCCGCAGACTGGCCGCTGAACACCACATAGCCATAGGCACCGGGGGGGAATCGGTACGCCATCCCGCCGAAACCCGGCAGGAGGAGCGAAAGGGAGACGGAAAAGACGGGGCGTGTATGGACCCGCACCCGTGCGGCCCCCTGTGAGAGGTTCTTTCCAGCGTCCCGGTGATGCACACTCAACAGCAGAGCCGGAGACGATGCCGGTGGCCCAATCCCACCAATACGGAACCGAGGTGAATGACATGTTCCTGAATCGGAGAATCCAACTCGGCACGGTGGCCCAATCACACAACCCCAACGAGAGGCTATGCGAGACAAGACGAGAACAAACGGAAAGACGCGCTCCTCTGGAGGCGACCGGAAATCAGGGACCGCCGGCAGAAATACTCCAGGGTCAACGTCTCCGGAGTACACCAATGCACAGCGGGAGAGGATGCAGGAGGGGCTGCGCATCCTGGCCCGGATGATCGTCCGCGCCCACCTGCGGCGGGAAGCATTAGGGAACCCATCAGTGCCGCCAACTGATCAGGGGAATGGCGGATGAGCAATTCGTGAAAACGGCGGTGTCGCCAGCACCAACACAAAAACGCCGAGCATTCCGCCGGCGCGGGACGTAACGCTCCGGCACATCAGTGACGCTTTCGGGCGTTTCCCCACACCGGGGCAGTTTGAGGCCCTGTCACGCACCCCATTGTCAATTGGCATTTCGGCATCCTGACTGTAACCAGCCCCAAACTCCAAATTCCCTGCTTCAGGAGTGCGGTGATCATCAACAGGACGCAGACGGCCATTAGGAACAGAAAGACACCCAGGATCAAACCATCCGCGAAATCCCGCAGGACCGCCGTTGCTGCCCTGGCTATCAAACGCTCCTGCCTATTTTTGAACCTGCGGGGTCCGCGGTCCGCCCCGCCGCCGCAGCCACGCCAGGAACATAGTGCCCCAGACCACCAGCCCCAGCGCGAACAGTACCCCCATGCCCACAACAAAGGCCACCGCCTGCGCGTCCACCTCCACGAGGGTCTCCGTCTCCACCACGGACTCTTCCCGGGATTCCTGGGAGCCGGGAGAGTCCGGGTTAACCAAGGCGACGGTCTCCGTGATGTAATAGGACGTACCCACGCTGAACACCACATTGCCGCAAATTGCCATTGGCAGCAGCATCAGCAAAGTCCCGACGGGCCGCCACTTTCTGAGCCGGATCCATAGTGTCAATCCTGCTACGAACAGCATGACCAAGATGAGCACTGTGAGAAATATCGCCATCGCCGTTTCCTGGATGAAATCAGGACCGCCCTCCAGCCGCAGGGTGCAGTATCACCTTGTCAGGCAGCAATGGCAGGAGCGGACAACTCGGGGCTTCGTCCTCTTCGCTGCCGCCAGGGCGGCCACCTCCGTGGGGAAGGGGCCGTGCCACAGTCCTCCTCTGGTCGCCCGCCGCTCTTGGTCCCTCGCCTTGCTGCATCCCACCCGGTGCACCACCGCGCTCCTCTGGGGCCTTTCCTCCAAGACCAGGTAGTTCATCTCGCACCTCCAATGTGGAGTTGCAACCAGTGTCCCAGCCTCCGCTGTTAAAAGTCAAAATAGTGCGGACAATCACGATATTGTCCGCACGGCGGCCGATCGCGTGCCGTTGTCCGCAGCCAGCCAGCAGTTCGGAGAAAGCGCTGTCGTCCAGCCGCATTCAACACCTCAGCCGTTCCGCTCCGTCCGGCCTCTTAATGGCGCTCAGGATGATCATCCAGATGACGTTCGCCACACGCCCAGCGTCAGCAACCGCCTGAGCAACCGCGCCCATTTGGCCCGGCTCGATTCCCTCTGCGCCTCCGCCAGCGCCTCCCGCCGCCAGCGTACGTGATCCTTACGCCGCGACTCATCCAGCGGGTCCGTCTCGGGCGGCAGCGTCAGTTGGAAGTCCCGCAGCAACTCCACCTCCAGCTCCCAACGGCGCACCCTGGCCTGTGCCCGTTCAACACGGCTGGCAGGCTGATTCCCGCCAGTTCGCAGTTTCCTCCACTCGGCAACCAGTTCCGCCGCCGGGCCGAAGGCGTGTGCCTCGTCTGGCTGTTCATCCAGCGTAACGACGCCGGCGTCGGGCAAACCGGGCCCGCGCCGGGGAGGGCGCCATTGCTCAGGCAGTCCCTGGCCACCGTGGACCGCATGGTCCTCATCCGGTTGCTGCTCCTGCTGCCCCAACTCCGCCACCTGCCGTCTCAGGGCCTCCATCTCCACAGCCTGGGCCTCGACCGTCTCCCGCAACTCCCGGTTCTCCCGCTCCAATTGCGCCGCCCGATGCTCCGGCAATTCCCCCGGATCCTCTCCATCGCTGTCCCCGGCGACAATGCCGGGCCCAGCAGCGCCATCACCCTGAGAGTCGCGAAACTCCGCCAGCACCTGGCGCATCAGTTGGGAGACTCGCCGGGACTGCCGGCACCGGGCCACGGTGCGGTAATTCACCCCCAGCGCCTCGGCAGCGCCCGTCGGGCCCCGGTCGTTCACCAAGGCGTCCAGCAGGTCCAATAGGGGCTGGTCGGCGTCGTCTACGGCTCCGTCCGCATCCCCAAAGCCTGGTCCGTTACCGTCCATCACGCCCTCCCGGATCACGTCGGAAGTACAATCTCCAGAGTACAATCAATACAATCCCGTTGACACGGGGATTAAAGAAAATTGTTTACTCCAATGGCGCTAACCGTGCCCATTTCCTGCCTGATTCAGCTTGGAATCAGCCCCGGATTGTACTGTGCAACGAGTTTCATTTTCATGTACAGGCCAAAGCCAGCGAAAACGGCCTTTCCCCGATTGTACACTGACATTTCGGCACCGAATGAGCGAAAATGGGTGACAGGCGCCAGTCGCCTGCGGCAAGGTCCCGGGCGGGGCCCTGGAACCGGCGGAGCGGGAGTAGCCGCGAGGCGTGAGCCTCTGTGAACTCCCGTTCATCTTGCCCCACTGTCATAGCCGGGGCGTCATTGAGGAGAGGAAATGTTCTATTCACTGCAAGCCCAAACCCAACACAGTCAACAGGCCGGGACCGGGCATCCGGTATCGGCTGCCGGGCACCGGAGACGGGTCCCGGGCCGAGGGAGGAAAATACATGAAAACTGGCATCATCGGGAAAATCCTGGGACACAAGCCCCGTCCGGAAAAGCGGCTGATCGCCGTCACGCCGGAGCGCACCGGCGATCACAGCCTGTCGGGGGTGGAGAGCCTCCTGAACTCCATCGCGATCCCTGAACCCTTCTCGCTGGAGCTGGCGGGGGACTCCACCGGGGTCACCCTGCTGGCCCGCTGCCGCGAGGGTTCCTTCGTCAAGCAGCAGGTGGGCGCCTTCTATCCCCAGGCCCGGGTCAGCGAGGTCCCACCTGAGAGCGACCCGCTGCGGCTGGCGGAGGGAGAGCAAGCCTGGTCCATGAACCTGCGGCTCCGGGGACCGGAGTACCTGCCCCTGCGCGTCTTCAAGGACGACCACCTGCGGGAGCCGGGGTCCGACCCCCTGGTCTCCCTCATTGGCGCTATGTCCGACATGGGAGAGGGTGAAAGGCTGGTGGCGCGGATCAGGCTGCTCTCCCTGGGACCGGACTGGGCGCGCCATCACCAAGAGAGGGCCCAGCAGCGGCAACAGTCCAGCCAGGCCAGCTCTCCATCGGACGGCCAGCACCAGTTTGATACCAAGCAGGGGGCGTCCTTCATCCTCCTGGCGGCGACGGCCGGGGTGGGACTCCAGGGCTACTTCTGGGTCCAGAACGGCGAGACCTGGAAGGCGGTGCTGCTGGGCCTGGGCGTGGCGGCGGGTTTGGCCCTGGCCGGCTGGGCCTGGTGGCGCATCAAGAGGTTCCTCAACGGAGACCGGCCCCACGACCCGCTGCTGATCAAGGAGAAGGTCTCCCAGCTGGGCTACGACGCCCAGGTGGAGGTCACAGCCGTCCTGTCGGAACACGGCGACGAGCGGCGGGCCAGGGAGATGCTGCGCGGCGCGGCCCTGGCCTACCAGGGCTACGACAATCCCGCCGGGGCCAGCTTCAAGGCGGGCAAGGTCCGCCCCGTCATCCCGGAAACCGAACCCTTCCCACCGGCCCGGAGCATGTGGCAGTCCCGCAACGTCCTCGGAGTGCGGGAGCTTGCCTCCCTGTGGCATCCCCTGGGCAGCGGCAACCAGCCGGCGGGAGTGACCCGCAGCGGGTCGAAGATACTGTCCCCGTCGGCCAAGGCGACTTCCGCCGGCGTCTACCTGGGAGACACGGTGGGGAGCAGGCCGCGCAAGGTCCACCTGCCGGAGGACGCCATCCGGCGCAACCAGTTCCTGGTGGCCCGCACCCGCATGGGCAAATCCACCCTGATGCACCACGTGGTGACCCACCTGATGCGGGAGAAGGCGGCCGGTAGGAATGAAGACGCAATCATCGTCGTCGACCCCCACGCCGACCTGGTCAAGGACCTCCTGAAGCAGGTGCCCGAGTCCATCGTCGACAACGTCTACCTCATCGACCTGGCCAACGATGAGCAGGCGCCGGGCATCAACCTGCTGGACACCCGCGTCTTCCCCGACCGGGACCGCACCGCGGACTCGGTGGTCCAGGTGGCCCACGGCCTGTGGGAGCAGTGGGGGCCCCGGATGCAGTCCATCCTGGAGCACACCATAAAGAGCCTCCACGAGTACAACTGCCACGAGGACACCGGGGAGGACGAGCAGCTGACCATCCTGGACGGGTCCCGGATGCTGTCCGACCGGAAGTTCCGCAACCGGGTGCTGCTGCGGGTGGAGGACCCCTACATTGTCAGCTGGTGGGGCAGTGTCTTCCTGGACTGGACCCGCACCATCCAGACCGAGGCCATCTCCCCGGTGCAGACCCGGCTGGCCTATTACTCCTCGTCCAAGAAGGCGCGCGCCATCCTGGGGCAGCGCCGCTCCACCCTGGATATCCGAGAGGTGATCGCCAAGGGCGGCGTGCTGCTGGTGTCCACCGCCCAGGGAGACGTGGGCAAGGACGTGTCGGCATTGGTCGGGGCGTCGCTGCTAAACCTGGTGGACTCGGTGATCCGGGAACAGGGGAGGCTGCCCCAGGACCAGCGCCGGGGGGCGCTGGTGGTGGTGGACGAGATGACGTCCATCCCCGGCGTCGATTACGAGTCCATGCTCAGCGAGCTGGGCAAGTTCGGCGCCAGCTTCATGCTGGCCACCCAGAGCCTGGGCCGGCTGGAAAAGCTGTCCCCCACCCTGCAGGACACCCTGCTGGCCAACGTGGGCAACCTGGCGGTGTTCCAGGTGGCGGCCGCCGATGCCCAGGAACTCATCGGGGAGCTGGACCGGGATCGTGTCAGCGAAGAGGACCTGGTGTCGCTGCCGGTGCACCACTGCTACGTGCGGGCCACGGTGGACGGGCAACGTGAGCCCACCTACTCGCTGGCGGTGCGCCGGCCCGAGCCGGGAGACGAGGCGGTGGCGGAACGGGTGAAAGCCAGGGCGGTGGACTATACCACCTCGGCGGAGACCCTGGCATCCCTGGACGCCGAGGCCGAGCGGCTGGTGAAGGAGTTCCGGGACCGGGTGAAGCAGGAGAATGAGGAGGCGGACTCTGGAAATACCGGCCAGGATCCCAACCAGGGGAAAGGAAAGGGCTCCGGCGGCAGCGGCGGCAAGGGCAAGAAGGGGCGGCGGAGGCGAAAGGACCCAGACCCAGACCCTGAACCCAACTCGTCAGAGGGCGAGGGTGAATGAGCATCCTCCCGACGGACGAAGCGGCGCTGCGGACGCTGGCGTCCATGCCCTTCCTGGACCGGCTGGAGCTGGCCGCCGTCTCCGGCCTGTCCGAGGGCACCGCCCATAACGCCCTGGAACGCCTGCGAAGGGAGGGACAGGCGGACTGCGTGCGGCACGCCGGTCCCCTCACCGCCAGCACCCGCCGCTGGCATTTGACCGCGTGCGGCGTGAACCTGCTGGCCTGGCTGGACGAAGTCCCGGCGGACCGTCTGCTGGGCGTCCACCCGGTGTCGGCCCACTGGCAGCGCCTGCTGCTGGAACGGCTGGACGCGGTGGCGGTGATCTATCGCCTGGCCTCCGGAGTGGCGACGGCAGAGGGCGGATTCCGGTTCCGCTGGTACCGGGGCGCTGCCCTGGACGCCGCCCTGACGTTGCCCGGCGGCAGGACCCTGGGAGTGATTCGGCAGGGAGCAACCGCAGAGCGGACCGCCTTCTCCGACCGGTTCCGCCGGCTGCTGGACCCACGGGAGGCTGTTCCCCGCGCCCTGCTGGCCCTGATGCCCGACGAGGCGCGATTGCGACAGGAGCGTGGACTCCTGTCCCGGTACCCCGGCCCGGTGTTCCTGGCCCGGGAACGGGACGTGGCCAGCGCCGTTTCCGGCGACCCGGTATGGCATGTCACCAGCGGCCCCGCCGTTCTTTCATTGGAGGAGGTCCTGGAGCGTCTGCATTCCGGCGGCAGCCTCTTGGCGGAGCCGCCGCTTGCCAGGAGATCGCCGCCCAGGGACCTCTCCGCCACCGGGAAACCGGAGAAGGTTCCGGACCACCTCTTGCCCGTTGTCCTCAAGGCCTCGCACAAGGGAGTGCTGGACCGGCTGGCCGAGTGGCCCTGGATCACCGCCAGCGATCTGAGAGCGATGACCGCCCTGTCGCCTTCCGGTTTGTCCCAGGTCACCACGTTTCTGGAAAGGTTGGGCTTGGCGGGTAGGTTCCGGCTGGCAGGCCGCTCCCGCCTGGCCCTCACCCACCGGGGATTGGCCTATCTCGCCCGCCGGGACCGGACCTCAGTGGCGGAGGCGGCGCAGCGGTGGGGCGTGGAGACTGCGGACGGGGGTCCCCCTGCCACCTGGCGGGAGGTCCCTGGAACCCGCAGCCGTTCCCTGGCCCGCACCATCGAGCACACCGACGCGGTGCACCGGTTCCTGGGCCAGATGTCCCGACAGGCCCGCAAGCGGGGCTGCCGCGTCGTTCAGCTGGACCCGCCCCACCGAGCCCTTCGGCGCTTCCGGCACCGGGGCCGGCTCCGCTCCATTCACCCAGACGCCTTCGGCATCCTGCGCGGGGGCGGCGAGACGTTTCCCTTCTTCCTGGAATGGGAACGGCGGGCGGTGCGGCCCAGCACCATGGCGACGAGGCTGGCGCCCTACCTGCGCTACTATTCGTCCAAGCAGCCCCTGGACGACCACGGTGAGTGGCCCCTGGTGCTGGTGGTCTTCGACGACTTCCTCGCCGAAAGTAATTTTCTCGGCGTCGCCCGCAAGGAGACGGAACGCACCGGCGTGGACCTGCCCCTGTGGATTTCCCACACGGCGCTGCTGGAAGAAGTGGGGCCGCTTGGAAAGGCTTGGCGCAGCCCGGAGATGCTTGAGCCGACCCATGTATTCCAATAGATTGGCAATATGCCGCCGGAAAAGCGGCAGAACCCAGTAGGAACAACGCACTCTCCCAGGTCATTCTTGTATCTTAGGATTCGTTCTTGACCCGATTCCTTTCGGTTTGGCCAACATGTCCGTATGGTATGGTTGGGGAGTGGAATTTCTTTCGCAAGAGTCCAATATGACTGCCAATCTCGACGACCGGGTGGTTCTTCGTCTAATCGCTTTCTACGAAGCCCATATTCTCTGGCAACTTCCAAGTCGTGTCCATCTGCTCTCAGCGTGCCTCTACCGTTTAGGGGATGCGAGTTATCCGTTGGCTGAAGCATTGGGAGTCTTCGCTATCGACGTGCGCCGCTGGGCGAGAGATTTCCTGCCCATGCTTCCTTTAATGCCACTCCCGGCTGACCTGATGAGGCCCCTGAACACGGAATATCAGATCGTGGCCAACCGAAACAGCTACTGGGTGACACAGGTGAGGAGGCCAATCAGACCGCCCCCCACTCTAGAGCCGGCCGGGGAGGGCCAGCACATATTCATTAAAGAGCCTGATGAGTGGAATGACTTGCACCAACGGGCGGCGAACGAAATGATAGCTCTCATAAATGAGGCCACGCGGGGCCTGGGAGATGAACCTTCCACCATTGGCACAATGCGGTCGGTGCTGATGCACCTGCTGGATTATGCCGATATCCAGGAATGCGTAGGTGGGTTAAATGGGAGTGTTGATCGCTGGATAAACCTACTCTCCACGGATACCTGAGCAATCCGGGACGGCACCAAATCACGAGAAACCTTGAACCCCCACTGTGTACAAAGAACACAGAGGGACTGCTTGCCGGGGTCGGCGGGCTTGGGCCTTTCCTAGCAACGGACTTGCCGTTGATCTACGTTTCGGTCGCCGCACTGGGGGTAGGCTCCTGGTTCTACATCCCTACGCTGTTTACCCTGCCGCTGAAGATCCAGTGGGTCTCGCCGGAGCGCCTGGCGGTGATTTACGGCTCCGTCATGACGTTCTCGGGCATTGCGATGTTTCTCTCTCCGATATTGGTGGGAGCCATGCGTGACTACTCCGGCTCGTTTCTACCCGGCTTTCTGGTTTGCGCCGCTCCGCGCCGGGCTTGGCTGTCCTGTTAACAGCGCTACTCCTGCCTCGTGAGGTGGTCTCAAAGCCGATGTGAGACGGGATTGGCCAGCGCCGTTTCGTCAGAATTATCTGGCAGTCCTTATTCTCTGAACGCAAAATTTGCTTGACTTTGGGGCGACAATGAGCGTTGCCCCGAGTGTGGGGTGTTCCCTATGGGACGAATCGGTGGCAGCAATTTCGGATTCTCTGATCATTTTGATAGACGCCTGGACTTTCAGGCCGTAACTGTAGTCCGCCTCCTTGCCATAGAGGCGGCTACTGCTATGAATGCTGCTGACCCGAAAATGAGAGCAGAAATCCCGAGCAACCGGTAACCGCCCTGCGACAACGCCAGTCCTCCGGAAATACCCCCAACGGCAGTTCCGATATTTGCCGCGGCCCGGTTTAGGGACGTGGTGATGGCTCGCCCTCCCTTGGTCAGGTTCACGATCAGCGTGTCGGTGGCGACCATCGCAAGGCCCAGTCCAAAAGCAGTCAGCATAGTCAGGGCCACTGCCACGATCAGACCCAGCGACAGCACCAGGGTGAGAGTGCAGCACAGGGTCATAATAGCTATGCCCAGCAGCGCGGTCAGGTGCAGTGGCAGCTTGAACCTGCGGCTGCCGGCGATGGCACTGCCTGATTGAGGTGGAGCCCGTTATTTGGCTCTTCCGCACATTTGGTGAAACAAATCAAAAGCGACCGCAAAGATCGAATGGGCGGGAAGCCAATGGTCATGCGCGGTATATGAGCCAGGCCCGCTGGCGCAGCAGGACCCCCTTGGCTTTACCATTCCCAGTTTTCATCCCTTGATCATCACCAAATGCGCGGAAGAGCCAACCGATGGGGTCCATCTCAGTTACCGAAAATACAGCTATTGATATCGTCCATCGCTAACGCCAATTCCTGCACCGTCCCGTATTGGCTTTTGGGCCAAAATGGAACGGTGCAGCACCGACCCTTAAGGCGTAATATGCGATATTATGATAATTGATATCAGAGGGACGAGGTGCCGGACGTGAATGCAGTTGACTGGCATGCCTATCTACCCGACCCGGCAAGTTGGTCTCCCGAATTGGTAGCCGCCGTCCAGCGCGGGGAGTACGTGTATCGGGGCCAGTGGGAAAACCGGCTTTTGCTGATGTCAACCAGGGTGGGTGATACGATGACCGTCCGTGCCGGCGCTGGCAAAGTTCAGGCGAGGATAGTAGTTGACTTGGCAACGGGCGGGGTCAGTCACCCGCCGCCTGATGTCCGCATCAGCGATTGGGAGGCGGAAATCTTAGGAATGGAGGCAGTACGACATCAGGGCAACGATCAGGGCCGAGAATGGATCGGCATAGTCCGAACAGGGAGACACAAAAGGGAGTGAGGGGTTCCCTTTGCTTGTAGCGTATGTTGCTCCCGGGGCAGGTTACTTCCTGATTGCATACGCCACAAGCAAACGGAACCACTACAAGGGCGCTACTCCGGCACCGACAGAACAACAATGTCGGGGTATCTTTCGAGCGTCAGATCGCTGGGATATTCGTCATCGCCCTCGTACCAGACGTTGCCGACACCGAACTTCCCCATATCCTCGATGGAGAAGGTCCACAGCGAATAGTGATGGTTGTCGGCGGAGTGCATGGCCTCGTGATTTTCAGACAAGAACCCATATGCCATAAGTTCGGGATTGACGCCAGTCTCCTTGAGGAATTTGCGCTCTTTATCAATTTGCTTTAGAGAGTATCTCTTGTGTTGGTTTAATAGGGCCTGATAATGAGCAGGGGATTCCACTTTGATAGGCGCATCCACCATGGATGCGTCAAACTGCCGCTTTAGCTGTTCGTCCAGCGTGATGCCTTGATCATTTGCCACGTATTGCGCAGTCAAACTCGAGCCGTGCCAGCCGATTATTGAGTCATCCTTTATCACCTCGTTTCTTCCTGCGGTGAATATGTAATTGGCGCAGGCGGAAAAGCAGTAATCCTCCACCACCACGTCAATCCCTTGGGAATAGATCCATTTGCCCATATCAATGCTGAGACTGGATTCTCCACCATAGGAGCGTATCTGAACCGTCTTGATAGCCGCGTCGCTTGCGGCGACGGTTCGCCGGAAAAGGTTATAGGACGAATCGTCTATGATACCGTTGAACTCCACCGTTGAGCCGGTGATCGAAACTTCGGCGGACGGTAAAGATCGGAGCCCATCATTTTCCGAGACGGGGGTTGCCGTCGGCGCGGCCGTGGCCGTAGGCGGGGGGACATGCGTGGCAGTCGGATTGGCCGGCGCCGCTGGACTCTGGGCGCATGCCGCGAACAGCCCCAAGCCACCAGGAGTGCCTGCGCAACAGCGGCGGCGCGCAGAGTCCTTCTCCATTGACGGGTGGGGCAGGTCATTGGTCGGTTTAATGCCGTCATTTTCATCAACCCGTCCCTGTCACCTGGTGCCTTCCGACGTGCCCGACGATCACCCGCCGCCGGTCCCCGGCCCCACCTGGCGAGCAAGGCCAAGCTAAAAATGTTTGCAGCGCACGGCTTGGCGGACGTTTTCCATCTGGCTGCTGGTGGCCAAGGTGCGACTATACTATCACGACCAACATCAGGCCAAAGCCACCCGGACAAACCACTAGGACCCCTAACAAGACGAGGCGCCATGCCACCGCGCCGGAAATCAACTACCGGATTTGCTCCCTGCCCCTGGCATGGCCCATCGCCTGCGGCAGGTGGTGAGGGGGGAGAACCGAGCCGTGAAGAGGCCGCTGGAGAATAGTGCATCTGCCTCGGACTGGACAATTCGAAACCCGGTCTTGCCACGATCCTCCACGGGCGAATTACAGACGCGGGTCGACTGGCTCGCTTTCCAGTGCCAGCACCGCGAAGGCGCACTCGTGGACCCTGTACAGCGGCTCGCGGTCAACGAACCGCTGCAGTCCCTCCAGGCCCAAGGCGAATTCACGCAGCGCCAGCGACCGCTTGGTGGAGAGGCCCCGTCCCCGCAGGCGTTCCAGGTTCTCGGGGAGGGTATATTCGGGGCCGTAGATAATGCGCAGGTACTCTCCGCCTCGGCATTTCATTGCCGGCTGCACCAAGCCCCGCCGGCCTGTGGCCACGAAGTCCATAGGTTTCACCACCATCCCCTCGCCTCCCACGGCGGTAAGTTCCTCCCACCAGCGGACGGCGTCATCCTCATCGCGCGAGTCGAGGTCCACGACCCGGTGGCCCGTTTCGCGGAACAGCCCGGGATCGGCCTGGCGCAGGCGCTCGGCCATAGCCAGGTGCCAGAGATGGTCCTTATCGGAATGGACGGCTCCCTCGCTTGCCAGCAGATGGAAGGGCGCAAGCTTGACGTCATCCAGCGAGGCCACCGGCCAGCAGTACTTGGTGTAGGCATCGCGATAGAGTTGCGCCAGGCTGAGGCGTTCGTCGACCGATGCCAAGGATTCGCCGGTGTCAATACCCCGTGCCGACGTCTCCCGCAGGAGAGTTCGCGCCGCGGACAGTCCGGCGCGAGCGGACGCTCCCACCGGCGCGTACTGCTCCTCCACCAATTCCTGCGCCTTCATTGACCAGGGCATCAGCTCGCAGTCCAGCAGCACCCAGTTGGTCTCCAGGTCCTCCCAGAGGCCGGATTCGCCACAGGCCACGCGGACCCGTTCTAGGAACTCCGCCTCGAGCGCCAAGTCCTCGAAGAACCTGCGGCCCGTCCGGGTGTAGCACGTGCCGGCGTTCTCGCTGGCGATGCCGAACCGCCTCTGGATGGCGTCGGAGCTGCGGCCCACCACGACTATGGCCCGCGACCCCATGTGCTTCTCCTCGCAGATGACGCTGGAGACGCCATTGTTGCGGTAATAGTCGAAGACCTCGGCAGGGTGTTCCAAAAGGCCGGGAAGTTTGCTGGTCTCGCACGGAGAGATGGTGGGCGGCAGGTAAACCAGCCACCGGGGGTCCAGGGCGTACCGGCTCATCACCTCCAGGGCAGCCGCAGCCTGGTCCTCCCTGACGGTGACGTTGCCCCGGAGCCGGGTCGACACCACCCGTTTTCCCATCACGTCGTCGATGTGCAACAGATTCGACGGGCGGTGATCCGTTGCGACAGCCCTGGGCTCTTCCTGCGGGCCAACCGTGAGAGGCCGCACCGGCTCGTAATGGACCCGTGCCGCCGGAACCGAGACCAGTTCACTTTCGGGATAGCGGAGAGCGGTGAGCCGTCCCCCGAAGACGCAGCCGGTATCGACGTTGATGGTGCGGTTCAACCACGCGGGTTCCGCAACCGGCGTGTGCCCATAGACCACCATGGCATTGCCGCGATAACCCGCGGCCCAGTCGGCGCGCACGGGCAGGCCCCATTCGTCCGTCTCACCGGTGGTCTCGCCGTACAGGCAGAAGTCCCTGACCCGCGCGGAGGCCCGCCCCTGGTATTCCTCCTTCATCCCCGCGTGCGCCACCACCAGGTTGCCGCCGTCCAGCACGTAGTGACTGATCAGGCCGTCCATGAACTGCGTAGCTAGTTGTTGGAATTCCGGCGACTCCAGTTCCAGTTGCTCCAGCGACTCCGCCAGTCCATGGGACACCTGGACGTTCCGTCCCTTCAGCTTGCGGACCAGCTTGGACTCGTGGTTGCCGGCGACGCAAAAGGCTGTCCCGTCCGCCACCATCGACATAACCAGCTTCAGCACGTTGACCACGCCAGGGCCGCGGTCCACCAGGTCGCCTACGAAAACGACCCTGCGTCCCTGGGGGTGAAACACCGAAAAACCGTCCTTTGCGCCGCCCTCGGCTGGCGGTGGCGTGAATTGGTATCCCAAGGATTCCAGCAGTGAGACCAGTTCCTCGAAACAACCGTGTACGTCCCCGATGATGTCGAAGGGCCCCGTCTCATGCTGACGATTGGTCCACGACGGCACACGCTGAACGCTGGCCGCCTCAACATCCTCCGGACTATCAAGCACGTAGACGTAGCGGAAACCCTCACGCTTCAGTCCCCGGATGGACCGGCGCAACTGCTGCGACTGCTGGCGGACGACGTGGGAGCCAAAGTTCCGGTCGTCGCGTTCCCGGTTGCGGGCGAGACAAAGGGATTCGGGCATGTTCAACACGACGGCCACGGGAAGGCAGTCATGCTCCCGGGCCAGTCCGACCAGCGACTTGCGAGCCTGGGGCTGCACGCTGGTAGCGTCAACAACGGTGAGACGCCCGGCACTTAGGCGGGTGGACGCGATGAAATTCAGGAGGGCGAACGCCTCCGGCGTGGCCGCCTGGTCGTTGGGATCGTCGGCCACCATGGCCCGGCAGGCGTCGGAGGAAACCACCTCGGTGGGTTTGAAGTGCCGGGCGGCAAAGGTGGACTTTCCCGAGCCGGACGGTCCAACCAGCGCCACCAGGCACAGTTCGGGGATTTCCAGTTTCATCGGGTGAACACCCCCATCTGGGTCGGCGCGCCGTATTCGGGATGTCCGGCGCCGATGTCCCGGAAACGCACATCGTAGCCCCGGCGACCGGCGACCCCTTGCGCCCAGCCCTGGAATTGCCCCCGGTCCACTCGAAGCGGTGGTCCCGGTGCCTGAACTCGCCGGGCGGCAGGTTTTCGAACAGCGCGTTGTACTCGGAGTTGGGCGTGGTGATGATCACCGCGCCGGGTTGCGCCGCTCCGAACACGGCAGCTTCAAATGCTTCCAGCCGGTCCGGTTCAATGTGCTCGATGACCTCCATGGCCACCGCAGCGTCGAATCCGGACAACCGTTGGTCCTGGTAGGTCAGGGACCCCTGGAGCAGCGTGATTCTTTCCCGCTGGGCCGTGGGCAGGCTGTCCAGACGCAGGCGGGAGTGGGCTGTTTCCAATGCGCGGTGGGAGACGTCCATGCCGGCGATAGCGCGAAAGGCGGAATCCTTGAGCAGCTCTCGCAAAAGGTTGCCCTCTCCGCAACCCAGGTCCAGAACGCGCGTCGCTCCGGCCTCCCGCAGCGCGCCGAGCACCGCATGCATCCGCTGCTCCCCCAACCGGAGCGGGGTTTCCAGACGCTCTTCATCGTGTTGACCCCGTTCGGCGGCAGCGTCAGGGTTCGCCTGACCATCATCCGACAGCCGGTCCAACGCCTGGCGCACCAGGCTGCGCTGGCGCTTCAGGTAACGGGTGGAGATCGTCTCCTGATGTGGATGATCGCCCAGCCAGCCCGCGCCGAACCGCAGCAGCTTGTCCACCTCGTCGTCGCCCACCCAGTAGTGCTTGGCGTCGTCTAGCACGGGAAGCAGCACGTAGAGGTGGGCCAGCAGGTCCCGCAGCCTCACCACACCCTTGAGGCCCACGCCAAAGCAGGGACTGGCTCCCCATTCGGGAAAGTCCCCATCCAGCGGGTGTTCCTGGATTTCAACGGCGTAGCCTAACGGCTCAAACAACCGGCGAATGAGTTCCGGCCCCTCCCGGGAGGGAAGGGTGGGCAATTGGGCTTCCAACGGGATGGGCTGCTCCGCCAACTCAGGACGGTCCCTGGAGCTGCCGGCCATGGCGCTGTTGAACACCGTGGCAATGGCCACGCTGAGGTGTGACGAGGCCACGTAGGGACGGTCGTTCACGTACTGCTGGAGCCAGCCCGCCGAATTGGACGCGCCAGCCTTGGGGCGCACCAACCCTACCGGGTCGATATCCAGCAGGAGGGCGGCGGTGCAGCGTTCCGCGTCCGCCACGGGATAGAACACGTCGGCCCTCCCGAAGGGCAGCTTGAACGACTGGAACCGAGCAGGGTTTTTGTGCAGCAGATATCCCAGGTCGGTGGCGGGACGATATGTGCTGGATATGGTGAGCAGCATGCTCTCAATGGTACGGCACGCCCCGACTGCGGACAAGGCACTGAACCTGGCATGTGTGAGGGAGGTGGCGGTGGGGGAAGAGCCGGCGTTCTCCCTGATGATGTTCTCTCCGATTTAGCGGCGAGCAATTTGGGGTATGCGGCGAGGAAGATGACAGTTGGGGTTGCGCTCTGGGTATCCGAGTCGATACCATGGGTGAATAAGGAGGCCGACGAAGCGGCAAGTCAGCCTGCCAGTCTGACGGAGACCCGAACATGCCAGAAGCCCAGCACCCCGGCGAAGATGAAATGACCTTAGCCCTCAACCGGGCCTTGGCCGATGGCGACACCTACGAGTTGATGGATACCCTGGGCCGGATGGCCCGCGCCCACCGTATGCGGCGGGTGGCCCGGGAGACAGGCCTCGGCGAGAAGAGCCTCTACAAGTCTATGAAAGCTGGAGCCAGGCCCGAGATCGGTACCGTGATCCGCGTGTTGCGAGCCTTGGGCTACAGATTGCAGGTCACTCCTGACGCCGCTTTCGAACGGGAGGAGCCATCGCTTATGCCCCCCGTTTCTGAGAACAAGGAAAGTTGGGGTTGAACGCAGAAAACAGGAGAAACTGATCATGAACTATGGTCAGGGAATAAAAGGCCGACTTGTCATTGGGTCAGCTACCGTCTCCCATGTACTGGCCTGGGCGGCCTTCCTGTGGATTGTGCTTTGGCCCCATGCCTATCAAGGAGTCTCGGCAACGCCCGTCAGCGTCGACGGGATTCCCGCAACGGAAGTCGTGGAAGCCCGGCATTCCGCCTCCTTCATCGAGGTCAATGGATATCGGCCCCTGGTCCTGTTGCTCATTCCCGTGCTGGCGACGGCGCTGGCCTTGATATTCCTTTTGACCCGGACGAAACGGCGAACAGTGAATGCGCCGGTATTATGGGCTCTGGCAGCCGTCCTTCTGGTGTTCTCCGGTTTGGGCTATTACTCATTCGGCATATTGTACGCGCCGGCAGCCTTGGCTTTGATTGTAGCCGCCGCTTTTTTTGGATTGGGGCGCGGATTGCCCAGGTTGAATGACGGTTAAGGCGGTCAATACCCCGGGAGACCCCGCGTCCATCACGGGAATGCGAGCGGCGTTGCGGTTCGTCGCTGGTGCAGGTGTTTCCCCTGAGGCTCATTACAGTATCTGCTATTTTTGAAGAAAGAGTCCCTGGACCTCATATCGACTCTGATCATGAAAACATAAGCGAAGGAGGCAGTAACCATGAATAATCAAGTAACTGCGACCCCAGCGGCCCTCTACGCCCGGGTGTCCAGCGACCGCCAGGACGTGGACCTCTCCGTCGCCGCTCAACTGAGAGCTCTCAGAGACTACGCCGAGCGCAACGGTTACTCCATCGCCCGCGAATACGTGGACGAAGCCGAGAGCGGCAGGATTGCCGATAGACCCCAGTTTCGCCGGATGCTGGACGAGGCCAGCAAGCCCGAGGCCCCTTTCAAGGAAATTCTTGTATGGAAATTTTCCAGATTCACCCGAAAACGCGAACATGCCGTGGCCTTCAAGTCCATGCTCCGGCGCAAGGGCATCCGCGTCGTCTCCATCACCGAGCACGCCGACGACTCCCCCACCGGCAAGCTGATGGAGGCCATCATCGAGTCCGTGGACGAGTTCTACTCGGAGAATCTTGCCGAAGAAGTCAGGCGGGGAATGCGCGAGGCCGCCTCCCGTGGCTTCTGGGTCGCCAGCCGGGTGCCCTACGGTTACAGGAAGCTGATGGTCCAGGACGGTGCCAAGAAGCGTCCCACCCTGGAACCGGACCCGGACACCTCCCCGGTGGTTCAGCGCATCTTCAACCTGGCCGAGTCTGGGAAAGGCATCCTGGACATCACCCGCACCCTGAACGGAGAGGGTATCGCCAACCCCACCGGCAGGCCATGGTCCAAGAACGGCGTCCACATCATCCTCAGAAACGAGGCTTACACCGGAACCCTTCTCTGGGGAGGAGGCGCCAGAGACAAGGGAGACCCAGTTCGGGTCGAGAAGGCGTTCCCCGGCCTCGTCACCAAGGCCCAGTTCCGCAAGGTCAACAAGCAGATGAGTTCCCGCGCCCCCAGGAAGGCCCATCCCCGCCGGGTGGGAAGTTCCTACCTGCTCAGCGGCCTGGTCAAGTGCCGCGCCTGCCGTAGGGCCATGTCCGGCCAGGACTCCAAGGGCGGCAAGTTCGCCTACTACGTCTGCCAGTCCCTGATGAAGCGAGGCAGCGGGGCCTGCGACTGCCCCCGGCTGAACGCCCGTAGGTTCGAGGAAATGGTGGTCGGCAAGATTCGGGAGAACGTTCTCACCGATAGCAACATCCGGGAGCTGGTCAAGCTGGTGGACGAGGAGATGGACGGGATTGCAAGGGAGCAGCGCCAGCGCCTGGAGACCGCCGAGGCAGAACTGGCTGACGTGAAGCGGCGGCTGGAGCGGCTCTACAACCTGGCGGAGACCACCGACCTCGACATCGAGGACTTCAAGCCACGCATCAAGGACCACCGGGAGCGTCAGGAGCGTCTTGAAGCCACGGCAGTGGAGGCCAGGGTGATGCTGTCCCAGCGGCGGGTTGTCTTGGACGATGTGGAGACCATAGCCGCCTACTGCGAGGACCTGAGCCAGTTTCTGAACGAGAGCGAACTTACGGAGCGCCGGGCCTTCATCGAGTCCTTCGTCAAGGAGATCGTGGTGCAGCCCGGGGGAGCACTTGTGCGTTACACCATCCCGATGCCCGAAGATAGCCCGGTAGGGGGAAGGGACGCCGAGGAGCTGGCCTTGCACTCCCCGGTACTGTCTACCGTCAAGTCTGGTGGGCCGGACTGGACAAAATCAAGAACCGAGGCCGATTCCGACGTCACCCCGTCCTGGGGCATGGGGATGGTATACGTCAGAACCGCCTCGTCCTCCACTACCTCGATTCCCTGCACGAAGTTGCGGATCAGGGCCTTTCGCTCCGGGAAGGTCCCTTCCATCAGGAACTCCCGGAAGTCAGCCACGTACCCCTTGATCTCCCTGCTGGTGGGCAACTCCGCCCTCCGCTGCTCCAACTGGAACTCGGCTTCCTCCCGCGCCGCTACCAACTGGTCTTGGCGGCTCTTCAGGGCCAGGATGCGGGGCGAGATCACCTCGATGGGCAACTGCTGGGTCTCCAGGGCCTGGTAGAGGTTTTCCAAGCGCGTCTCCACGTCGGAAAGCTCGCTGTTGATGGCCGTCAGCCTGCCGTTGACCTCCCCGGCAAGGTTGTCGATCTCCTCGGCCACCAGGGTCACCAACTCGGTGATGGTCTCCTCGGTGAGAATCCGCTCCCTGACCTTCTCGATCACCAGGTCCTCGACTTTCGTGGCGTTCAGGTAGCGCCCGTTACTGCACGCTCCCGCCCCTTCCCTGAACAGGCTGGCGCAGACGTAGTAGGCGAACTGGCCACTCTTGGCTCCCTGGGCCGAGTAGGGCTTGCCGCACACCCCGCAGCGCAATAGACCGCTGAGCAGGTACTGGCTGCCCACCCGACCCGGCCGCTGCACCGTCGGCGCTCGCTGGTGGAGTCCCTGTTGCACCTCGTCAAACAACTCCCTCGACACCAGGGCGGGCCAGGCGTTCTCCACCCTTACCGGCTCCCCCGCCTTCTCGTCCTTGCTCTTGACTCCCCAGACGGCGGTGCCGGTGTAGGCTTCGTTGGTCAGCAGGTAGTGGACCACGTTCTTCTGCCAGCGGCGTCCCCGATTGGTGATG
Source organism: Dehalococcoidia bacterium (assembly GCA_963664175.2). Taxonomy (GTDB): domain Bacteria; phylum Chloroflexota; class Dehalococcoidia; order Lucifugimonadales; family UBA3495; genus VXOI01. Next base: position 123,192 of record CAXXOI010000034.1, on the reverse strand, counting down.
CCCCGGCCGTTCAATTCCTTGCAGATTTCCGCGAGCCCGTTGCCCCGGCGCGAACTCTCGAATATCTCCTTGACGATGGGCGCGGCCACCGGGTCAACCTCCAGGGTGGGGCGGTCCTTCACCCCGTCGCTGACCTTGATCCGGGTGTAGCCGAAGGGGGCCTTGGAGGCAAGGAAATAGCCGCGAGAGGCGGCCTCCCGCATTCCCCGCTTTACTTCTTCGGCAAGATTTTCGCTATAAAATTCGTCCACTGACTCGATGATGGCCTCCATCAGCTTGCCGGTGGGGGAGTCGTCGGCGTGCTCGGTGATGGAGATCACGCGAATGCCCTTGCGCCGCAGCATGGACTTGAAGGCCACGGCGTGCTCGCGCTTGCGGGTGAACCTTGAAAATTTCCAGACCAATATGACCTCAAACGGCGCCTTCGCCTTGCCGCCCTCGTCGATCATCTTGCGGAACTGGGGCCTATCGGCGATTCTGCCGCTCTCGGCCTCGTCCACGTACTCCCTGGCGATGGAGTAGCCGTTGCTCTTGGCGTAGTCCCGCAGGGCACGTAGCTGGGCTGCCACGGACAGGTCCACGTCCTGGCGGTCGCTGGACACCCGGGCGTACAGCGCCGCCGGGGTCAGGGGTTGGAACTGCTGTTTCTTCATAGGTATTCCTCCCTTGTTTGTCTGTGCGGTGGTTCTCAGTGCCCAAGGACCGGAGATAACCACCTTCCGATGTCGCATGCCCGCATCATCATCGCTCGTCTACTGTTGCGGATAGGAGATCGAGAGACCATCTTGACACAGCGCGGGCACCGGTATCGATTTCGAGATTGAACGGCGCGGACACAAAATACGCCTTTTCTCCCAAGAGGGGCAGGTCTATATTGAGATCAGCCACGGCGGTTGCAGTAACCGAGTACCTGTCCTCGCCCTCCTCTTTCGGCGCCGAGTAAGTCCAAGATAGGTTTTCGCGAATCTGGTCGGCGATTGCTCCTCCCGCCAATTGAGCCAGAGCGGGCCTCTCGCCAACGATTATCTCCACGGTGGCCTCGGAAATCAGGTCGATGCTTGTGTTTACCCATTCCTTTGCCACTCCGGTCGCTATGTTCTCTTTGCTCTCTCCGCCCCCACAGCCGGCCCACAATCCCACCAGGGCCATTGATGCCAGCAAGAGTGCCGTGATTTTCGTCATATCCTCTATATTCCTTCTTTCCTTGGCTGTTGCCCGTCGACGCTGGCCGACGGTATGACCTGCAACCTGAACCCCAGAGAGCGCAGCACCCGGAGCACGGTGTCGAACTCGGGGCTGGCTCCGGCCCGCATGGACTTGTAGAGACTCTTCTCGCCCAGGCCCGTCTCCCGGGCCACCCGCCGCATCCGGTGGGCTCGGGCCATCTGCCCCATTATACCCATTACCAGTTCCAGGTCTCCCGCTTCCAGGGCGGCATTCAGCGCAGCCGTCATCTCGTCGGACGTGGCCGGATGTGACGCCACAGTTTCGTTACTGCCCATCGCCGCTCTCCCCCGTCGCAAGGTTGACCCGTACCCTCATTACGTTATCCCTACGGATACCCAATATGCAAGCGGGAAATGGCATTCGGGGCGGCCAATTTTCGAAATTGCCTGCTCACCTTCACCATCCGGCGCCAACCCGGCACCTGGGTCCCTACCTCAGCACGAACCACCAGAGGAGAACGATGCTAACCAGCAGCACAAGCAACACCAGGGCGCCTACGCGGGCTGCGCTGAGCGCATCTTTCGTATCCTTGTGCTCGGCGACCTCCTTCCGGTGCTCCATCTCAAGCTCGTGGTAAGGCCGGTTGGCGTTGGCGGCGGACTCCCTGGCCTCGTCCCGCTCCCGCTCCAGACCGGAGGCTCGTAGTTGCCACTCGCATACGCTCCGCTCCAACTCCCGCACGGTCCGCCGAAGCTCCTCCTCCCTGGCGAGGGACCGGAGCAGCAGTTCCTCATCGCTCAGGTAATCCGGCCCCTCCATCCGCACGTACACCCGCCGCCCCTCCCGGCGAACCTCGACCTCGCCACGCCGGATCATCCGGTCCAGGGTGGACATGGAGACCTCCAGCTCCTCCGCTGCCTCCGCCTTGGACACCCAGCGGACTTGCTCTGACATCGCTTTTCACCTCGCTATCGGCTGACACGTCGGGGGCCTGCAAGTGGTGCAAAGCTGGTACATTTTTCTCTATGTATTTTAGCCCCGCTTTTCATTTTTGCTCTTGACAGGTCAGGCGATGCGTCAACCCCAGTTCGTAGCTGCAACCAGCCCATTTCGGGCCTTTTTCGGCCTCCCCGGACCACTGGTTTTGGGCCTCCCGGGACAATTTTGGACACCCAGCGGGCGTAGAGGGCAGATGGGGCCGCGTCAGTTGCCCCATCACGTAACCCCCTCTATCGGACGCATCCGGTGCCGCAGGGAATCCCACTGGTAGGCCCGCAGTTCCGACAGCGCCAGCCTCGGGGAGCCCGACTCCCACAGTGGACGCCAGGACCGTCCCAGCAGCCCCCGCCGGGTCAGTGTGTCTGCGGATGACACCAGGATGGGCAGCGTCATCAGGTTCATCCCGGCCGCCGTCCTCATGTAGGTCTCCTCAACCTCCTCGCTGTCCACCACGAATAGCGTGGTGGGGAACGGGGCCATGTCCTCCCCGGGAGCGTTGGAGTGGTAATAGCGGGTGTAGGGCCTCAACCGAGCCAGGACGCCCTTGGGATGGCGGGCGCGCAGCTCATGCTCCAGGTAGAAGGGGACGTGCAGACCGTCAACAATGAGATGGCCCACGGCGTCGGGGGCGATGGCAGACTCTCCCCAGTCGAAGGCCCGGTCGGTCTTGGCCATAGGGATGGACCAGGTCAGCTCGGAGTATGTTGTTGCCCGCGCTTCGGCAGCCAGCTCCGACAGGAACCAGGTCACCCCGTCGGCGTGCTTGGTCTGCCTGGCCCAGGTCTCGATGCGGTGGCCCAGGTGCCGGGGCCGTCCGTGTTTGTCGGTGGTTAGCTCCGTGCTCCAGATGCCCCGCGTCGTCGGCAGTTCCGCCCGGTCCCGGCGGGTGACGTAGCGGATGCCCTCCTCCGACAGGGTGTAGCGGACGTCGCCGCGTTTGCCCCGGCGTTCGACAAGGCCGCAGGCGTTCACCAGGTTGTGCAGCATCTGGCTGACCCTCCCCTCAGAGACGCCCAGTCAGCGGGCCAGGTGCTCCCGGGGAATCATCGGGTGGTCGGTGATCAGGTCCAGCATCCGCTTTTCCGACGGGGTCAGGGCGAAGGCCGGCGCCGACGAAACCATCCGCTCCGCGTCGGGCAGCGAGGCCCGCTTGCGCTCCGGCGCTTCCGTGAAACGCCCCCGGTTCGGGCTGCCGCGAGTGCTGATGAACTCCAGGGAGTAGGGCAGGCTGCCGAACACCCGCGCGGCGTAGCGCCAGACGTTGCGGTTCCGGTCCTCCAGCGTATCCCGGGACTCCACCGCCACGTAGCAGTCGTCGATGTTCAGCCGCTCGCAGAACCGGGTGGTCAGCCGCTGTTCCCAGACGCTGGGGGTCAGCACCAGGACCGTGCCGGGGCGGCGCCGGTAGTCGTATTCGGCGATGGCCCGCAGCCGGTCGTAGAGGGAGCGGCGCCTGAGCGCCGGACCCTGGCGCACCACCCCGAAGCTGCGGCCATTATGGAGAGTGATAACCGCGTCGAACCGGCCCCGGCGGTGGAAATCCACCTGCGTCCGCAGCCCGTCGGTCCCGGGAGACAGGGACGCGGCCACGCGGTAGACCGTGGCCACGGCGTCCATCCGGCGGATGAGCAAAGTGAGCCACTCCCTGGACGCCGGGTAGGCCGCACGAAGTCCGAGGGCGTGTCGTAGCCGAGGGCATCGGCAGCCTCGGGGATCCCTTTCCTCGTCAAGTAGTACCGTTTGCTCGACGGCAGGTAGGCGGTGCCGTGACTGACCCGCCCGGCCAGGCCGTCGTCCAGCAGGCCGGTCAAACCTCGGTGGACCGTCGCGTGGGCCTCCCCGGTGATCATCGCCAGTTCCGCCGTGTCTATGAAGGGCAGCCGGGCCAGGGCGTCCAGGATGCGTTTTTGTGAGAATGCCATGATTCCAGCGTATCAGCCGGGGGCCGCCGTCGTCAGCGGGCAGGTGTCAGTAAATGGGTCAGGATGCTCCGGAGCTGGCATGTGTCGATGATATTATTAAGGGGCGGGTCAATGACCGGAACCTTGAAAAATCAGTGCCTTCAGCCCGGTACCAGAGAACACTTCCTGACAGGGGCCGGTTGCGGAAAAACGCAAGCTGTACGAGGAGTGTTGGTGCTGCGCAACCGTGCATGTATGGTACGGGGAATGGCGTTGAGGAAGGGGAGGCTCTCGGGCATTGGGTCGCTCCAGTCTGACTGGTTGCCTGCGCAGCGGGAACCGCACTTCAACTGCCCAAGGTAACTTCGGCCGTTACCGCTCGATGGCAACAATGGAGGCGAGACCGATGGTGTTCGTTCTGGGGCTGGCCGTCCTGGTTGCCTTCGCGGTGACGTTCTGGTTCCTGTTCGGAGCGGGGAGGTCAAAGCCAAGAGCGACCGGCACTGACCTGATGGAATTACGCCGGGCCGAGACCAAGGTCAAGCTGTCCGACCAGATTACACGGTTGGACATCGACATCCTGGAGCGCTACGGTTCCGACCTATTGGATGACGCCATCGCCTTACGACGGGCACAACTGTTGCGGGGAGACCAGCCGGACAGTTAGCGCTCAGGCTAGCGGGCTTTGCCGTGCCAGGTGCCCCATGGTGCGTTCTGCCAGACTGGATCATGGCCGCACCCATAGGAGCATCCCCGTGGACGCTCTGGTAGGTTCCGGCATTTACCGAACGTAAGAAAAGAAAGGGTTGGGAGCAATAACTATATTCAGGCAAAAGATGGCAATACGGACTTCCGTAGTGGTGGCCCTGCTTGTGGTTGTCGCCCTCATCATCGTGGGCGTGGCCGTTGGCGCCGGCGCCTTCTGGTCGGACGATTGCCGGAGTGGGCAGGCAACGACATCCGACTCCAGCAAGGATGACACGGTGATTGCCATCGCCGGAGACGTGTGCATCACCTTGCGGGAATTACGGGTGGGCGTGATGCATCTTCGACACTCAAAGGAATGGGCAGAGCGGGAGTTGCAAGGACTGGGGGAATACGTGGGTCAGCCCACCGATTACCTTGTAGCCCGGCACAACCTAGTCATCAAGTGGGGTGACGACAACGTCTCCATGGCAGGTCTGATACACGAACGCATCATTCATCAGAAAGCCAAGGAACTCGGCTACGAAGTGACCGGCCAGGAACTGGACGCGCACATAGAGTGGGCGCGCGCCATCTACGAACGCGGCGAGTACGACGCCTACACCCAGGGATACATTGACTCGGTAGGGGCAGACCACTACTGGGACAGCATATATCCCGACTTGGCGGCCCGCTCGTTGGCGATCGATAAGCTTCGAAAGGGCGTGGAGGAAGAGGTGGAGATTCGGGACTATGTGGCGGTGCGGCCCAGTTGGCGCGACTTCCAGGAAGAGGTGATCGCCGCCTCCGAAATTACCGTGCCGGCAAGTGAGGACCATTCGGCAACGCTGGACGGGGTAAGGGGGTTCTGGGACGAACTCAGAGAGATCGACAGGACCCACCTGCGAAAGGACAATGCCCCGCCCGCCGCTGTCGGAAAAATATGGATAATCCACATCAAGAGGGCAGACAGTGGGATGTGGGAAATCATACGCCACAATGTCGAACCGGAAGTGTGTACCTGGGAGGACGAGAGCGGAAATGAGACGCATCGGATCTGCGATTCTGAGGGGGAGGTATTGGCCGAGTTAGCCCAGGGCGACGCTGCCTCCGTCATCACCCCGCCCGGAGAAACGCTTTCCATTTTCTCCGAGGACAGGCCGAAGTAGCTAAACTTAAGCTGAGTTGGGATATGCGTATAGGGGGCTCCTGGATTCGGGGTTGGCCGTCCGGTATCACCGCTCGGCTCTGGAGTAAGGCACGGTCCGCTCCTATGGACAGGGAAATCGCGGTGGCTGTCGCCACGTCCGGCAGGTCAAAGGTCAAATACAGATCCGCTCCGCCGAATGCGTAATAGAGGCACTCCGGGGTTCCGTCCTGTTGCCTGCCCAGGCCCTCGAAAACCCGGCGGCGCCAGGTGCCGCCTTACTGCAACAAGCCCTGGAAACCCTGGCAGGTGTAGTCGCCTTGAAAGAGATATTTGGGCATTGCCGCCGCTCTTGGTTCTCCTGATTCTTTCTCTGTACTTCCGGCACTTTCTGGAAGCTCATCATCCAGATGGGCCGGACTTCCGGCACCGTTTCGGTGGGAGCCGGGCCCGTCCCGGCCGGCGACGCCTCCGACACCCAGGACGGTATATGAATGGAACGATTCACGGGCCGTCCGTCCGGTTTGACGGAGGGAAGGGACCCAAGGCCGAAACCGGTCCGGCAATCCTTCCCCGGACAGTTCAAGCGGCGTTGTACAGCGACTCCGCCATTGCCGACCTCAGAAGGTCAAAGTCAACGGGCTTCACGACAAACCCGGACGAACCTCTCTCGCGGGCGGCGGACATCCGGCCCGAGTCGCCATAGGCCGAAACCACCAGCGACGGCACGTATGGCCACGCCTCGGTCAGGCAATCCAGCAACGTCAAGCCGTCCATTTCCGGCATGTTCAGGTCCGTGATTACCAGGCATACGTCCAAGTGCTCCGCCAGCACTTCCAGGGCGTGAACCCCGGAACGCGCTAAGACAAACTCGTAACGGCCGCTCCGGATGTCCCGACGCATCCGCTGGCGAAACATCACCTCGACGTCGGGCTTATCGTCGACTACCAGTATCTTGCGGACCTCTCGGAACTCGTCCATGGCCTGCCTCCCGCTGGAATCGGTATAGCGCGGCGAATTCCGCCTGCCAAACTTCCCCTGGCGGAGAGCCGAATTGAGGAATGGCGACTTCGCAGAGGTCAGTCCATGTGCCGGCAGCGGCCTGGTCCTGACGCGCCAAACCGCAATACTCTCGTCCGTGGTCCCGAATGGCAATGCGGGAACGACTGTGCCAGCGCTTCCGGAAGGGTGCGCCGGGTCCCCGGGGGCGTCAGCCGGGCTTGTTCGGGGTTAGGGCAATCACGGCAGACCCGGTGGATGACACTTGAAAACGCGAAGGTGCAATCGCTCGGGCCCGGATTCACAGTGGCAGGCCTGTAAGGGAAAGTGGACTATTTGGGATGTTGCACATAGGGGCCTTTTCCTACTTGGAACGGGCGGATTTCCGGCCTGGCGGGGATGATTTTGCAGACGAATTTTTCGTGACTGTATGTCGGGTGTTTTCGGGCCTCTGTTCGCAGAAACTGCGGCGGTGAGACATGTAGGACACCATCATAAGTCGTGTTGAATTGGGGCGAGACGGCGATGGAGCCCTTTATTGGACCTGCTGGACGCCGTGGTGGCGGAACGGGGCCGGGTGCCTGCTGCCGAGGCCCTGGGGGTGAACTACCGCACCCTGGCGTTCTGCTGCGACTCCCGGCAGGTGTCCCGGCGTATGCGGCAGGCGCTGCTGGACTTGCGGGATGCGGGCTGAGCCGACGAGGGCGGGGACGTTGCGCATGAGGTAGGTGTCGGTAATGCTGGGGAGAGGGACGGCGAGGCCTTTGGAACGGCGGGTGGCGGCGTTGGAGGGAGATGAACGGCAGCCCGGCAGCGCAGCAGCATTGGAGGCTGGCCGACGCTGCGCCGGCGAAGAGCACGGGATGATCAGGGCCAGAGCCGGCAGGGGGACAGGCGCCCTCCCCGGCGCAGGCCGGGTGTGCCCGACGCCGGCGTAGTTACGCTGGAGGAACAGCCCGACGAGGCACACGCCTTCGGTCCGGCGGCGTCCCTGGTGGCCGAGTGGAGGAAACTGCGTATTGGCGACGAACAGGCGGTCAACCGTGTGGACCGGGCCGCGGCCCGGGTGCGCCGTTGGGACTTGGACATGGAGATGCTGGGGGATTGGCAATTGACGCTGCCGCCAGAGACGGACCCGTTGGACGAGTTGCGGCGTAAGGACCACGTTCAGTGGCGGGGCGAGGCTCTTGCGGAGTTGCGGAGGGAATTGGGCAGTGCAAAATGGGCGCGGTTGCTCAGGCGCTTGCCAACGTGGCCTTGTGGCGAACGTCATTTGGATGATCATACTGGGGGTTTTCTGTAGAACGAGTATGAGCTTGCCAATGCGGTCTACTCTCCAGATGTGAATTGTGGAGAAAATGAGTATGCCCTGCGTGCGACGGAGCCGCCAGTCCGACCGGAATGTCTGAGGTGGCAGATGCGGCTGGACGACAGCGCGTTCTCCGGGTTGCTGTCCGACTGCAGACAGCGGAGGGCGCCGGCCACCGTGCAGACAATATCGTGATTGTCGGCACTATTTTGACTTTTAACAGTGGAGGCTGGGACACTGGCCGCAACTCCACATGGAGGTGCGACATGAACTACCTGGTCTTGGAGGAAAGGCCCCAGGGGAGCGCCGTGGTGCACCGGGTGGGATGCAGCAAGGCGAGGGACCAAGAGCGGCGGGCGCCCAGAGGGGGACTGTGGCACGGCCCCTTCCCCACGGAGGTGGCCGCACTGGCGGCGGCAAAGAGGACGAGGCCCCGTGTGGTCCGCTCCTGCCATTGCTGCCTGACGGGCTGAGCATTCGCGCTGCGGTTTAAGGCTGGCCCTGATCTCATCCAGGAAACGGCGATGGCGCTATTTTTCGCAGTGCTCATCCTTGTCCTGCTGTTCACAGCGGGGTTGACGCTATGGCGCCGGCTCGGAAAGTGGCGTCCCGTCGGGGCTCTGCTGATGCTGCTGCCTATGGCAATCTGCGGCAATGTGGTGTTCAACGTGGGTACGTCCTATTACATCACCGAGACCGTCTCCTTGGTTAACCCGGGCTCTCCCGGCTCCCAGGAATCCAGGGGAGAGTCCGTGGTGGAGACGGAGACCCTCGTGGAGGTGGACGCGCAGGCGGTGGCCTTTGTTGTGGGAATGGGGGTGCTGTTCGCGCTGAGGCTGCTGGTATGGGGCGCGATGTTCCTGGCGTGGCTGCAGCGGCGAATGACACCGCGTACCCCGGGGTTTCAAGGATAGGCAGGGGCGTTTGACAGCCAGTGCGGCAACGGCGGTCCCGGGGGATTCCGCGGATGGTTTGATCCTGGGAGTCTTTCTGTTCCTTATGGCCGTCTGCATCCTGTTGATGAGTACCGCACTCCTGAAGCAGGAAATTTGGAGTTACGCGCTGGTTACAGTCAGGATGCCGAGATGCCAATTGACAATGGGGTTCGTGACAGGGCCTCAAACTGCCCCGGTGTGGGGAAGCGTCCGAAAACGTCACTGTTGTGCCGGTGAGCTACGTTGGGCGCCGGCGGAATGTTCGGCCTTGTCGATGCTGGCGGCCCCGCCGTTTTCGCAAGCGGCTCATCCGCCATTCCCCTGATCTGTTGGCGGCACCGGTGCGGTCCCTGATGCCTCCCGCCGCAGGTGGGCGAGGGCGATCATCCGGGCCAGGATGCGCAGCCCCGTCTGCATTTGCTTCTGCTGATCGACGGTGTGCTGCGGGGATGCTCCTCTTGGCGTATTCCGTCCAGCGTTCCCTGATTTCCGGTTGCTCACGGAGGGACGCGGCTTTCCGTTTGTTCTCGTCTTGTCTCGCATAGCCTCTCGTTGCGGTTGTGTGATTGGGCCTCGGTGTCGAGCTGGGTAATTGGATTTAGGAACATGTCATTCACCTCGGTTCCGTATTGGGTGGGATTGGGCCACCGGCATCGTCTCCGGCTCTGCTATTGAGTGTGCAACACCTGGACGCCGGAAAGAACCTCTCACAGGGGGCCGCACGGGTGCGGGTTCCTACACGCCCCATCTTTTCCGTCTCCCTTTCGCTGCTCCTGCCGGGTTTCGACGGCATGGCGTACCGATTCCCCGCCGTTGCCTATGGCTATATGGTGTTCAGCGGCCAGTCTGCGGGCCGGGAGAACCTAGCGTTATCCCTCGAAAGGGATTTCATTGATGTAGTGGGCCCGGCGGCCCCGGATGCCTCGATTCCATCTCCAGGACAATGTTGAGAAAAAACGTTGCGAGGTCAGGGGGTTGTACAGGAAAGTGGTTTGGACGCAAGTTTGCAGATGCGGGCAGTTTCAAAGCTGAATCGCGGGTAAATCACCCCCTAACGGACCGAAACAGCGAACATTTTCTGTCAAGGGCCGGTTGCGGCGAGCGAGCAAGGCCCACATTGGAAAACGACAAGTTTGCGGTCGTCGGAACTGCCCCGGGTGGCAGGCCCCAGCCGAAAACGACAAGTTTGCAGTGGGTTGAGGATCGTACAACGGAGCTACGGGGCCTGGACCGCAGGCGGCGACGACCGGCCGGACCTGCGGCTGATGCTCCTGCCCCCGGAGACGGCGCCGCCGTGGGACCTGGGACCGCAACGAGCAGTTGTACTGGCGGTTGGGGGAACTGGCCAAAATCCGGCGCAGGCGCGCCAGTCTGGAAATGCTGCGCCGGGTCGGCGGTGGGTCATGCCGGGGGCTGTGGCGGCGGTAGCGGCCTGATGTGAGGATAATGACGACGCCTTGCCAGTGGCATTGGCTATGGTCAACGCCGTCGCGGGCCCATGCTTAGGGTTTTGCGAACAGTCTGGGGGCGATGGCGGAAAGAGCCTTGCATCCGGTCTCGTGGTGCCGGATACTGGAATACGTGATCAGGCTTTTGCCAGTGATTCCTGCCGAGAAAACTGGAGGGTCCCGTCCCAGGACCCGGGAATGGCCGCATAGGATCGAGCCTAGCTCTCCGAACGGTCGCCCATGCCGGACCGTCTCAGAGGGATCGAGCATCGCGCTCTCCCGATGGGCGCCTGCGAGGGACGTTAGCCCAGGCGCACGGTGCGTCTCACCTGGTTTCCCTACCCAAGTTGGATTCCCTGCCCTGTGGACTGAATCCAAGATACAAGGTGATTGCCTAGCATACGACAACCTGATATTTGTCTGATCGCTCCGCTCCCAAGGTGGTCAATGACCGAGATTCTCTCGGTCATTGACGCTGAAATTTGACAGCGGGGTTTTAATTGTCTGAGTTGTGATTCCCTTGATTCATTTAATTGCCATGATTATCGAATCAAAGATCTTGGAAATCCCCTAAATCACAGTTCAGACAAATGTACAAGGAGAACGCAATGACCGCCACAAAGGCAGAGTGACGATGCAATACGCAAGGTTCATAGCGGCGTTCCTGGTCTACGCCATCATTGACATAGCGTGGAACCTCTCGCCTCCAGTGCGGGGCATGTACGAGAATTTCTACGAATCCAGCGGCCACGACGCGCTGCTGGACCAGTTCGGCAGGCCGCTGGACGAGCTGGGCGGCACCGTGCTGTTGGCCGCGCTGGTATTCTTCCTGCTCATCGGATTGGCGAACAGCGTCCTGGCCATCGAACCGGCCTTGCGCGAGGATAGCCTGCTGAAGGCGGCGAGAAACAGCTTCATATTCGGCTGCGCGGCCTATGCCACCTACGTGGTGCCCATTTACATGATGACCAAGACCTGGCCCGGCGCGCTGGTGCCCATCGACATTCTCATCGGCGGCGTGCTGAGCCTGATCACGTCATCGGCCATCACCTATGTATCCCTGCGGCTGCGCCGCCGCCACAGATGAAACCGTCTGAATCGGGACAGGACTTACACAATTGTCCACAATTCATGAGTCTTACCGAATTATGCACAGGTGGATGAGATAACCAGAGGGATCTGAGGGCAGCCCTGGGTCTGGAGAGAAGTATCGCAACTTGGCAGTTCCTCTCTCTGGTAGCCTGTCCGAGGAACACCGGTGGCCGGCCGTTGCGGGTATGATGGGGTGAGCATTCAGCCAACAGAGCCGATCGGTGAGCAAGACCTACCTTCCCTACGATCCCGACCAACCCATGCTGCTGCCACAGGCGTTGCGGGAGTATGCGTCGCCGGTCTCCCCGGCGGGAGGGTCCTGGGCGAGTCCGCTTCAACCGAGGCCGCCGCTTCTGCCCGGCCCATGTGAACGCCAGACCCCGCTTCTACCGGAACCCTCCGGCGGAACTCCCCCGCGTGGGCGGCTTCCTCCCCACCAGTTCCGAAAGCCTGCCGTACAACAGGGACACGGCAACCAGCGCCGCCCCCAGCACCATCACCGCCGCCGTCCCCGCCACGAAGCCTCCGGCGGCCTGGCGCAGGAGGGATTCCACCAGGTCTCCGGCCAGGTCTATCGCCGAGACCGGAACGTCGGCGGGATATGACACCGCGTCCAGCAGCGTCCTCCTCACCAGGCCCGGCAACACCGACTGCGCCGCAAACCCCACCGCCAGGCAGATGCCCCCGCCCAGCAGCAGCGCCGCGCCCGGCCAGCCCAGCATCGGCGCCGGACGGGGCAGGTGGACCAGCGCCAGCAGGAGACTGCCCAGCATTGCCGTTGCCAGGGCAACCAGCCGGCCCGGCCCGTTCGCCGCGCCCAGCGTTGCCCGCAGGGACTCGGCCCCGGCCTCGATGTCCCGCCGGTCCAGGTCCGGCGACCGGTCGGCCGCCCAGTCCAGCAGGTCGAACCGGTCTCCGGGTTGCAGGTTCCGGCGCACCCCGGCCACGGCGCCGTCCGTCAGCGGCCGCACCGCCGGCCCGGCCGCCGCCTTGAGGAATCCCCGGGTGTCGCCATCGACAAAGCTCAGCCGCAGCGCTTCCCGTTCCCCACGGAGGGTCCGGGCCGCCGGCGAGTCCAGCAGGGGGTCGTCCACTACCAGGCCGAACCAGCGGTCGAACTCCCGCTCACGGCACTCACGGCTCAGAATCCTCAGCGAGGGCGCCGTCGCCGGCACTTTGCCCTCGGACAGCCGGGCCAGGGGTTCGGCGGAGGCGGCCGCCAGGCGTTGCACCGCCGCCAGCGAGCATCCTGACGACTCGGGTTCCGCCACCTCCAGCCCGTCGATGAACCGGTGCGCCTCCCCCAGCGCCGCCGGTTCCAGCCGCTCCAGCGGCCCGGTCAGGCTGACGTGGAGCTCCAGGTCCGCGCTTTCGCGGCGCAGATATGCGGTGAACCGATCGAGGTTGTCCTCGGTCTGTTCCCGGAGGTAATCCGGAGGCATGATGTCCCGCAGCACCCGGACCGCGTCCCCGTGGTCCGCCATTTCCACATTGCCTAAGAGCCGGCCGCTCCGCTCCCGCAGCGCCTCGTCCACCAGGACCTCGTCGTAGATGCGGACGTAGGCGCCGGTTTCGCTGACGGCTGTCTTGTAGACCCGGGAGTCCTCCAGCCGCCGGGTGAAGTTGGCCGCCACCAGCAGGTAGAGCAGCCCGGCTATGATCACAAGCGCCAGCGCCACCCCTGCGGCGGTTCGAAGGAACCGGACCATCCTGCCTCCCCCAGGGACGGCCTTTGCCCTCCCCGACCGGGTTGCCATTGCCCGGCTCCGGTTCGGCGCCCCACCCCTCTCCCTGGTTGATTGGGCTCAATCATCGGGGGCGTTGCTGCCGAGCTGATTTGACCCCACTGCTCCAGCGCTCGAACCCGCTCCCCTCACGTTCCAGGCATGCCCGGGCCGCCCCGGCCGGGCTTGGGCGACGGCTTTCTGTTGAGCGGCGATTCAGTTGCAGAAGGGCAGGTCACCCTCGTATTGGACTCCTCGCAGGCTGGCGGGTACGCAACCGGTGAGTCCTGGGAGGTTGGAGATATCCAGCTTGCGCAGACCGGTCAGGAGACCCAATTGCGGAGGAATGCTGCCGCTGGCGCGTTCATCACCAAAAATATTCCCATGAATATTAAAGTCGAGCTCTGTCACTCGGCCGCCAGCCACGGTAACAATTTCCCAGTAGCCGCCAACACCGAGCGGTTGTCTCCAATCCTCCAACGGTTCGTACGTTAGCCAGTTAATCCACCCAGATCGACTGCCGCTCAGAGCTGATTCGTAGAGTGCCACCAAGGCCACCGTGTCGGAGAGAATTCCATTGGCGTAGGAACTCGCCCAGGTCAGATTGTTGTCCCATACGGAAACCTTTTGCAGGTTGGGGATGTTGCCCAACTGGGACGGCAGTTCTCCGCTCAACTGGTTGTTGTCCAGGTACAGTAGGGTCAGGTTGGTCAGGTTGCCCAACTCCGCCGGCACCGGCCCGCTCAACCGGTTGGAGGCCAGGTTCAACTCCTTCAGATTGCTCAGGTTGCCCAACTCCGCCGGTATCGGCCCACTGAAGGCGCTATCGTTGAGGAGCAGTTCCGTCAGGTTGGTCAGGTTGCCCAACTCCGCAGGTATCGGCCCGGTGAGCCCTTCGTTGTCGGAGAGCTCCAGCTTTCGCAAACCGGTCAATAGACCCAGTTCAGGAGGAATGCTGCCGTTTGCAGAACGACCCGAACGGGGAAGTTGGAGCTCGGTGACTCGGCCGCCGACCACGGTAATCTGGAAACGGCCACCACTGGCATTCCTCCATTGCTCCAATGGTTGGTACGATAGCCAGTCTCCTCGACGCCAACCGTCATGGGAGCTCAAAGCTGATTCGTGGAGCGCCACCAGGGCCACCGTATCCGCCAGGATCCCGTTGGCGTAGGAATCCGCCCAAGTCAGGCTGTTGTCCCATACGGACACCTTTTGCAGGTTGGGGATGTTGCCCAACTCGGACGGCAGCTCTCCGCTCAACTGGTTGTTGTCCAGGTAAAGCAGGGTCAGGTCGGTCAGGTTGCCCAACTCCGCCGGCACCGGCCCGCTCAACCGGTTGGAGGCCAGGTTCAACTCCTTCAGGCTGGCCAGGCTTTGCAGTTGCGCCGGAATGGCCCCGCTCAACCCGTTGTCGTTCAGGTGCAGGTGGGTGAGCCCGGTCATGCGAGCCAGCTCCGGCGGTATCGGCCCGCTCAACTGGTTGTCGTTGAGAACAAGTCTCTCCAGGCTGGCCATGTTGCTCAGTGCCGGCGGCAGCTTCCCGTTCAGGCCGCTGCCGCTCAGGTCCAGTCCGGTTATGCGCCCGCCGTCTCCGGCGGTGGTGACGCCGCGCCATTCGCCGATGGGGGCGAAGCTCTGCCAGTTGGAATTGTTGGCCCAGTCCTCGCCGCCGGCGGACTGGTACAGGGCCACCAGGGCCACCATGTCGGCCACCGGGCCCGGTGCGTAGCCCCGGCCAGGTTCGTAGCCCTCCACCGCCCAGGTCAACTGGTTGCCCCAGAAGTAGACCCGCTCCAGGGCCGGGAGTTCCGACAGCCCGGCCGGCAGTTCGCCGCTCAACCGGTTGTCGTTGAGTGCCAGCCCCTCCAGGTTGACCAGTTTGCCCAGCGTCGTGGGTACGGCCCCGCTCAACTGGTTGCCCCAGAGCCCCAGGTATTCCAGGCCGGTGAGGTTGCCCAACTCCGGGGGTATGGGCCCGCTCAACCGGTTCTGGTCCAGGTCCAGGCTGGTCAGACCGATCAGCCTGCCCAAGGTGGGGGGAATCTCCCCTCCCAGTTCATTGTTCCGGAGGACCAGCGTTTCCAGGTTGGCCAGGCTGCCCAACTGCGGCGGGAGTTTCCCGCTAAGCAGGTTCTCCCGGAGGTCCAGTCCGGTGACCCGTCCGTTGACGGCCGTGACCCCGTGCCATTGGTCCACCGGCTCCCCGGTCAGCCAGTTGGAATTGTTGGCCCAGTCCTCGCCGCCGGCGGACTGGTACAGGGCCACCAGCGCCACCTGGTCGGCCAGGATGCCCGGCGGGTAGCTCTCCGCCCAGCTCAACTGGTTGCCCCACAGGGATACCCGCTCCAGGGCGGCCAGGTTGCTCAGCTCCGGCGGCAGTTCGCCGCTGAACTGGTTGTCGTGAAGGTACAGGTCCGTCAGTGCGGCCAGGCCGCCCAGGCCGGCGGGAATCTGTCCGCTCAGGCGGTTGCTGTGCAGGTGCAACTCCTCCAGGCCGCTGAGGGCGCCCAATTCGGCGGGCAGCGCCCCGTCCAGTTGGTTGTTGTCGACCCGGAGTACGGTCAGGCCGGTGAGGGAACCCAGTTCGGCGGGCAAGGTCCCCTCCAACCGGTTGGAATGGAGGTGGAGTTCGGTCATAGCGGTGAGCCGTCCCAACTCCGCCGGCATCTCCCCGCTCAACTGGTTGCCGCTGAGGTCCAGTCGGGTCAGGCCGGACAGGTTGCCCAGGGCCGGGGGCAGTTCCCCGCTCAACCCGTTCTGGCTGAGGTCCAGACCGGTCACCCGCCCGGCGCCGTCGACGGATACGCCGCTCCAGGCCGCCACCGCCGGGTCGCTCACCCAGTTGGCGCCGTCGGCCCAGTCGTCCCCGCCGGCCGACGCGTGGAGCGCCGACAGCCCCACCAAGTCGGCCAGCATCCCCGGCGGGTAGCTGTCCGCCCAGAGGAAATTGTTGCCGCCAATGGTAATGCTGTCCAGGTTGGGGAGGGACCCCAGCTCGGGCGGCAGTTCCCCGCTGAACTGGTTGTCGTGGAGGTACAGGTCGGTCAGGGCGGTCAGGGCAACCAGGCCGGCGGGCAGGGCGCCGGTGAACCCGTTGTTGCTGAGGTACAACCTCTCCAGGCCGGTGAGGTCGGCCAACTGCGCAGGCAGCGCCCCGCCCAGCCGGTTGTCCCGCAGGTCCAGTTCGGTCAGGCCGACGAGGCTGCCCAGCTCCTCGGGCAACTCCCCGCTCAGCCCGTTGCCGCGCAGGTCCAGGCCGGTGACCCGGCCGGCGGCGTCGGTGGTGACGCCGTGCCACTGGCCCAGGTCCTCCAGGTAGAGCCAGCCGTCGCTGTCCTGCCAGCTATCACCGTTGGCGGCGTCAAAGAGGGCGGTCAGCGCGGCCCCGTCGGATTCCGGTGGAAAGGGAATGCGGGGCCGGGGAGTGGGAGTGGGTTCCGGGGTGCCGGTGGCCTCCGGGGTGCCCGGGCCCGATAGCCCACTGGTACGCACCACGGCCCCGTCGTCGGTCTCCTCGATGGTGATGGTTCCTCCCTCGCAGGCGGCGAGGGCGAACAGCAGGGTCAGGGAGGTCAGGACAAAGAGACTAATTCGCCGGAGAAAAGTCGGGGGGGGGGGGGGGGGCTTAGAGGGGTAGGTAACGGTGCAGCCAATCCCGGGAGGCGGCGCACCTTGCTGCTGTCTCTGGTGGTGTCGTACATGGCTGGGTTGTCTCCCTTCATCTCATCTGCCGCCGCCGGCCCGGAGGAGGCGACGGGGTGTGTTTGCCAACCGGCGTCATCCGCCTTGTTGGCGAAGCCGCTCTTCCAGCTCGCGAATGCGAGCCTCAGCGGTGTCGGCCCGGGCTTCGGCAATGGCCCGGGCTTGCTCCTCCGCGTCGGCCCGGGTGCGTTCATCCTCAAAGGTGGCGATGCGTTGCTCCGTGGCCGGGTCGTAGAACACCAACGCTCCATTCACCCAGCGCAGGGCCAGGTTCAGTACCCCGCTGTGCCCCTGCAGGCTCCCGTCGGGCAATTCGTCCAAGGGTATCGGAACGTACTCCCCGTCCACCAGCCGGTCTCCGGCCAGCCGCGCCCCGTGATACCGGCCTGTCTCCGTCTCGTCGAACCGCCAGTATTCCCCTATGCCCAGGGCGGCGTAGTCTTCCCGCTTTGCCCCCACGTCAACGCCGCCCGTGCTCTCAGACGCTATTTCCAGCACGAAGTCCGGCGGCTTCCCCTGCTCGGCGATGATGTACCCGTTGCTCTCCTTGTAAAGCTCCGGGTCAACTCCAAAAGCTACAAGAAGGTCGGGATACCGGCTCCCGGCCAGGTTCCGGGTGGGTCGCACCACCAAGTAGCGGTCCCCGGCCACCAGGGTGGTTTCCGGCCGGCCCAGGTGCAGGGCCAGGTAGTGGGCGTTGCCGTTGATCGTCAGGTGGTCGAAGCTGGTCATCTTGTCTTCCGGGCATTCCGGCGGGTCCGGCAACCGGAAGCGGCTCCGGCCTTTGAACGTCTTGGCAAAGATGTCGGGTGTGCTCATATCGCACCTGGCAACCGACGGCAACGCCGCCGCTTCGGCTCCCCTGAAAGGCGTCTCGTGACTGATGGAATCATACACCGCCGGGTCATTGTTGGAAAGCCGAAAGTCTCAGGGCAATGACGTCTGAACCGATAGACTTGAGAAAGCGAGTCGATGTGTGTGAGGTGATTGATGGCGAGGAGGCCAGGTGCGCTGAACATGGAATGCTTTCGCGACTTGGAGGACCAGCGGATAGAGGCAGCAAGCGTCATCAGTTACTGGAATTCGTTTCCTGGACATCGTTGCAATTGCCATCTGCGCTGTCATACGCACCGTGATATGCGTGGTTTACAACGAAACACGCCCAAAATAGTATGGCTTTCAATCGGAAATGGGCAAGTCTCCGGTCAAACCTGCCGCCCCGCGACGGAAGAGGCGCGAGAGCGGTGGTGCAGCGACCGGTGGATTCAGGGAGGGGAGGCGACAGAGACGGAACGGCAGGAGGCTCTGATGGACGCGTTAAAGGAATTTATCGACGAGCTGACCCAGCACGACGTGGATCTGACCAGCACCCTCAGGAAGGCAAAGGCGCTGACCAACAACCTGCACTCGCCGGAGCTCGACCAATGGCTGGACCAGGAACTCTACGGATACGCGGACCCGCTGAAGGTACCCGAATACCGCCGGCTCGCCACCGCCAACTACGGCAACTTCGCAGGCCCCAACGAAGGGACGGCCGAGGGCCTGCTCATCTCGACGGAGGACCTGCCCCAACAGGTGAAGGAGTTTGCCGAAGACCTGGTCATGCTCGACGGGGTGGGAGCGTTGCAGGCCCACGGTGCGGAGCCGGATGAGAGAATATGGCCGCCGGACTTGGTCATGCTGGCCCAGGAAGCCACGGCGCTGAAGGGAGGCCTGTTTCTCATCAAGGCATATCAGCCCATTCCGGCGTCCGTGTACCCGGACATTCTCGAACAGGTGAGGAACAGGCTCTTTGACTTCCTGTTGGATCTCCAAAACAACGGCGGCGCATCGGAGGAGAGCGGCGAGTCTGGGGCGGTTGGGAGGCTGGTCAACTACCATATCTACGGAGGCCGCAATATCATCGCCACCGGAGAGCGGGTTAACCAGCAGGTCAGCATCGTCAGCGAAGGCGACGCGGCCTCACTATTGGAGTATCTCCGGGAGCAGGGCGTCGGAGAGGAGGACATCCGGGAACTCAGGGATGCCGTCGCCTCGGATCCCGAGGTCCTCCCGGACGGCAACTATGGCGCCAGGGTGGGAGCGTGGTTGGGCCATATGTTGACCAAGGCGTCCACAGGGGCCTGGGACGTCGGACTGGAAGTCGCGTCCAAGCTGCTCCCGGAGGCGCTGAACCGCTTCTACGGAATCTGACCTGGGAATCTGACCTGCTGGGGTGGAACCGCTCGCCCCAGGAGGGCGAAGTGAAGAACATCGTCATCTGCTGCGACGGGACCGGGGCCGAGTACGGCCGCCACAATTCCAACGTGGTCAAGCTGTACCAGCGCGTGGTGCGCGATTCAACGCAGATCGCCTTCTACGACCCGGGCGTCGGAACCTTCAGCATCCTGGGACGCAACCTGGGCCGTCGGACGGGAACCCTGCTGGGCCAGGCCTTTGGCGCGGGAATGCAACTGACCATCGAGGACGCCTACCGGCACCTCATGGACCGCTACCGGACCGGGGACCGGGTCTTCCTCTTCGGGTTCAGCCTGGGAGCCTTCACCGTGCGGGCGCTGGCGGGCATGTTGCACAAGTGCGGCCTGCTGCAAAGGGGCGGACACAACCTGGTGCCCTACGCTTCGAGAATCTACAACCGGCGGGGCAACGAGGACATCGCCGCCGGATTCAAGGACACCTACTGCCACCCGTGCAAGCCCCACTTCATCGGGGTTTGGGACACCGTGGGTTCCATGGGTTGGTTCTGGGGCAGGAAGTTCTTCGACGCCACCTTGAACGAGGACGTAGCCTGCGGGTATCAGGCGATGGCTGTGGACGAAAGGCGCGGGAAGTTCCCGGTGAGCCTGTGGGACGAGAGCCGGAAGACTGAGGGTCAGGTGATAGAGCAGGTCTGGTTCCCGGGCTTTCATTCCGACGTGGGCGGCTCGCATCCCGAGGCGGGGCTGTCCGACATCGCGCTGAGGTGGATGCTTGAGAGGGCTCGGGACCGGGGACTGCGCCTGAGGGAGGGATGGGACCAGGGATTGACCCCGGACCCATCGGGGCGAATCCACGAATCGAGGAGGGGGTTGTGGTTGCTCTGGCCTCCGGCAGTTCGGCGCATCCCCGAATCCGCCAGGATTCATGCCAGCGTATTCAGGCGGATGGAGAATCCCGCCAACCGCTACCGGCCGGGCAATCTGCCCGTACAATACCTGGAGGTTGAGTAGCGATTGTTGTCCGGGATCCTATGGGCCGGTACTTCTCCGGGAACTTTACTGACTGACGGCCCCGATGTGTCAAACTACAATCCTCTCCGGCGGTTTTCCCAGTATGAGCCCTGAAAGGAGAGGTGTAAGGGATTGCATTCTGCAATCCAGGGGCATTTCCTACGGAGAAAAGGGCGTTCAGGACAGGCATTGAGGGATTTCCGGTCGAACCATTTACTGCGGCTCCATAATCACCTCATTGCAGGGATTGCATTGCAGAGATTTTAGCGCCATCCCGTGATGAAGCCCGTCCCCGACCATGACGAGCATACCCTGGAGGTGGACCACGACCCCGGGGCTGGCCGGACGCGCCCCTATCGGACGGGTCCTAATTGTCTGGGTGCTGTGGAACCTGGCCGGCCGAATACTGTCGTTGGCCCGGTGCCCGCTCAGCCGACTCCGGCATTTCTTGGCCGTCTACTGCCGGCGATACACCTTCCCGCCACTCCTGGCACCGTACCCTGAAGTTGACAATTCTACCAGCCATCCGGCAGTGTGAGCAGCCGCCTTGCGCTCGAAAGGAAAAGCCCCGCCAACCTGACGGGGCCCGCATGTCGCTACCTCGGGGCAGGCGTTGCGTCTAGCTGGTTACACCGCCACTTTGAACCTAATGCGGAAAGTTCTTGATTTTATCCAGTTTGGTGGGCCCGGCTGGGATCGAACCAGCCACCAGTCGGTTATGAGCCGACTGCTCTACCACTGAGCTACGGGCCCTCCCATTTAGCTTATGCCCCGCCTTCCGCGACGTCAAGAAATCCCCGCCCATATCTCCCGCCGTCCCACCTCGCCGGAGAAACCCTAATCATTCCCATCACTATAATCACACGAATCACAGTTCAGACAATCCGCCCCCCACACCGCAAGGGCCACCGCCCGCCCACCATCCATATTCCGCAAATCCCGGCTCCGACTGACACTTGCCCCTTGCCAAGCCCCATGACCCCTCCCTACCGTGTTCATGTGATCACCGGACGTCTCCCTGCTCTCAACTCATCCCAAACGCTGGCCCGGCGACGCGAAATCGCCAGGAGATAGGTTATCCGCGGAGCTGCAAACCTGCGTCCGGGTCCCGTCGCCAGAGCGTGGGCCGACGGAGCCGCACCCACGCTACGACGCAACAATGCAAGGAAATGAGAGGAAATACAAGGAATTCAGGAAATTTCCCCGCCAGCACAGGAACGGGAGGAAGCAAATGTCACTGGATCATCTCAGGCGTCGCGTCGATGCACTGCGCCGCAAAATGGCCCTGGCCCTCGTGGTCGTCGAACTCCAGCCCGCCGCCGAGGAGCTCTGCGATCAGTGGTCCATCGCCGACGCCAACCAGCAGCCCCAGCCCGAGAGCCGGCCCCTTGTGGACCTCATGATCCGCCGGGGACACCGCCTCCCCAACTTGTTGGGCCTTTATTCCTACCTCGATAGCTGCCGCACCAACGGCGACCCGCTCCTGCCCCACAAGGTCCTGCAGGCCCTCCTCCCGTGGCACGCCGCCGCCGGATACCTGGGCCCCGCCTGAACCCTAACGCAGCCCGACCGCCGCCCCGCAGGCCAGCGTCTCCGCCACCTCGCGCCCAGGCACAGATTCGGTGTCGTTCACTATCATTGCTCTGCTCCAGATGTTCCCTCTCCCCCCGGGAGAGGGTTAGGGTGAGGGCGTTCCCTGCCCCCATGACAGGTAATGCAAATTGACAGTAATCTCAACGCAGAGGGCAGACAGGAGAGGCAGAGATCACAAGTAATTCCAGTAAAATCATTGCACCCTGCGGTCTCGGCGGAATTCTCTGCGTACTCTGCGTTGAGAGAGGCCGTTTGCGTCAGGCGTTCCGGGGCAAGGCGGCAGGCCGTTGACCGCCTACTCCGACAGGCCCAGCCGCTCGCGGTAGTCCGGGTCGTAGGCCGCGATGACGCCCCGCTCCAGCGCCTCGGGCTGCGGCGTCACCGGCGACGGCTCCCCGGTGGTTGGCACCGAGGTGATCACCACGTCCTCCACCAGCTGCTCGTAGGTCGCGTCCGGGACGCCCAGCAGGTCCTTGAGCGCCGGCTCGTTGTGCTGGCCGAAGGCCGGCGAGGGCCCCTGGATGTGCAGCGGACTCTTGGAGAACTTGTACGGGCGGCTCAGGAACATCCGCTCGCCCAGCTTGCGCTCCGGCGGATACTGCACCCGCTCCAGGAAGTTGCGGCTCTTGAAGTGCGGGTCGTAGTGGATGTCCCGTCCCGTCAGCACCGGCCCCGACGGGATGCCCACTGCCTGCAGCGCATGCATGGTGTCGTAGCGGTCCCGCCCCGACGTCCACGCCGCGATGATCTCGTCCAGCGCGTCGTGGTTCTCCCGGCGCCCCAGCAGCGAGGCGAAACGCGGGTCCGATGCCAGCTCCGGCTGTCCCATCACCTGGCACAGCGACCGCCACTGCGAGTCGTCGCCCACCGACAGCGTGATCCACTGGTCGTCGCCCGCTGCCGGGTAGCAACCCTGCGGCGCCCGCCAGGGGTGCCGGTTGCCGATGCGCCCGCCCTCGCGCCCGTTGGCCGTGGCGTCGAGGATGTACTCCGACAGGAACATCACGCCCGCCTGGTACATGCCCATGTCCACCCACTGGCCCAGCCCGGTGCGGGCCCGGTAGCGCAGCGCCGCCCCGATGGCGAACAGCGCCGTCCACGTCGACAGGAAGTCGACGAACGAGGCCCCCGCCTTGGCCGGCCCCTCGCCCGGGTAGCCGGTGACCCAGCAGTGCCCGTGGGTTGCCTCCTGCGTGGTGGCCTGCGCCGGGTAGCCCGAGTATGGCCCGCCGCCGTGCCCGTAGCCAGTGTTCGACACCAGGACCACGTCGGGACGCAGCTTGCGCAGGTTGGGATAGTCCAGACCCCAGCTGCGCATCACCCGTGGCGTGAAATTCTCCATCACCACGTCGGAGACCGTCACCAGCTCCTTGAACAGGTCGCGGCCCCGCTCGTCGGTCATGTCGAGGGTGATGGACTGCTTGCCCCGGTGGATCAGGTTGTAGGTCGAGGGACGGTTCCACCAGTCCTCGCCAATGTCGTTCTCGGCGAACACCCCCGAGTACCCGCCGGTGCGGGTGACGTCGGGACGTCCCGGCCCCTCCACCTTGATGACCTCGGCGCCCATGTCCGCCAACAACCCGCCGGCGTAGGGCAGCGCAAACACATAGGTCGAATCCAAAACCCGGATCCCCTCCAGGGGCAGCTTGCCTTTGGAAACAGTAGCCATCAGATCGAGTCCGTCTGCCGCAGCACCGACAGCTCCTTCATCGAGTAGCCCAGCCCGTCGACGTAGATCTCCCGGTTGTGCTGCCCCAGGGTCGGCGCGGGCATCAGGTACTGGTACGGAGTCAGCGACAGGTTGAACAGCGCCGCCGGCGCCCTGATCTTGCCGATGACCGGATGGTCCACCTCGCGGTAGAAGTCCCGCGACTCCAGCTGCGGGCACTCCGCAAGCTCCGACGGCGTCTGCACCAGCCCGAACAGCATCCGCGAGTTGGCCGCCTCGGTGAACAGGTCCCACTTGCCCCGCTCGCTGATGGACTCCAGCACGATGCGGTCCAGCTCCTCGCCGTTGCGGTTGCGCTCGGCGGTGTCGGTGAACCGCTCCTCGTGCAGCCTCGGGTCGCGAAAGAAGTTGGCGATGGTCTCCCAGGTCGCTCCGCCGCCGGTCTGCACGATGATCCAGCCGTCCTCGCACGCCATGGGGTGGCCGAAGTTGCTGCCCGACGGCCTGCGCCTCGGCTGCGTCGCGCCGATGAACGGGTACATGGTCTGCGTAGCCATCATGGTCGATGCCACGCACTCAGTGATCGACACGTCGATGTGCTGGCCCTCGCCGGTGTTGCCCTGCATGAACAGCGCCATGGCCGTGGCCGCCGCGCCGTTCAGCCCACCCTCGTACTGCGCCTGGAACCCGCCGTGCTTCAGAGGCTCGCGGCCCTGCGACCCGCTGATGCTCATGACCAGGCCCATGGCGTAGTTGACGATTTCCTCGCCGGCGTACTGGCTGTACGGCCCCGTCTGCCCGAAGGGAGTGATCGACGTCAGCACCAGCCCGGGGTTGATCTCCTCCAGCGCCTCGTACCCCAGCCCGAGGCCTTCCAGGTATCCCGGCTTGTAGCTCTCGACCACCACGTCCACGTGCGGTACCAGCTCCCGGAACAGCGCCCGGCCCGCCTCGGTTTTCAGGTTGATGGTGGCGGACTTCTTGTTCAGGTTCATCGCCAGGAAGAAAAGGCTTTTCTCCGGGTGCGGGTCGTCTCCGAAGAAGGGCGGCATCCGCCGCAGCGCAGCACCGGCGGACGGCTCCAGCTTCAGCACCTCGGCGCCGTAGTCAGCCAGCAGCCGCGCGCAGAACGACCCGGCGATATCCTCGCTGAGGTCCAGGACTTTCACGCCGTCCAGCGGGCCGTGGGTCATCGGCGTGGGGAATGTGGCGTCAGAGGTCAATCGAGCGGTCCCGGAAATTGGAGTGAGCGGGCGTCCATCAACGTTCATGCCGGAGCGCCCCGCAGATTGTATCGAAAGGAAGTGCAGGGGGCAATGTCATGAACGGTGCTCTGCACCAAAGCATGGGACTCCACCATCGCTGGGTCGCATAGGCACCCCTGCATGAACAATCTTGTGATTGTCTTCACTATTTTGACTTGCCCGATACTCGGGGCAATACTTGCCCAATTGCAACGGCGTAGCTGAGTTGCTTGAGGGGATGAGAAATGAACTTCCTGGTGTTGGAGGACAGGCCACGCAACAGCGCGGTTGTGCACCGCGTCGGCTGCGGTTCCGCAAAGGAGCAGAACAGGGGAGCCACGCAGAACGGCGTATGGCATGGCCCGTTTGGAACGGAGACACTGGCCTTGGCGGCAGCCAAGCGGACCAAGCTGAGTAGCGTGCGCTCGTGCGGATGCTGCCATTTCTAGCCGGGCAGATACCGGACTGCTATAAGGTGTCAGTGAAGGCCCGGATGAATGTGTCCGGGCCTGATCAATTTGGGCGAATCGGACCTTATATGGCCTGGCGATTCCCCTGCTGTCGACGTTAGTGCTCCATCATTCTCTACGAGCCGAAGCATTCCTGCAGTTTGGCCTCGTACTCGGGCAGCGTGTAGCTGTAGGTCTGGGTTCCCTCGACCTGGACGACGTAGTATCCGCAGACAGTACCCATCTGGACGGCCCGCTTGATACCGACGCCCTGGACCAGTCCCTTGATCAGCCCGCCCCGGAAAGCGTCGCCTGCGCCGGTAGGGTCAACCGCCGCCGCCGGCACGACCGGGACGGTCTCTTTTGCCCCTCCGCTGTACACGTCGGCGCCGTCCTCGCCCCTGGTTACCACCAGGTGTTCCACCATTACCGCCAGGTCATCATTGGCCAGTCCGGTGCTGTTGGAAATCAGTCCCAGCTCGTATTCGTTGCATATCAGCATGTTGGACTGCTCGATGCATCGCGCCAGCGCCGCAGTCTCCCAGATGGGCAGCGACTGGCCGGGATCGAAGATGGTGAAGATGCCCGATTCGCTGTTCCTGGCAGTGAATTCCATCATATCGGCCAGGTTGCCTGGGCCGACGATTGCCATGGTGTTTGAGGGATCTACTCCGTCGTAGGAAAACTCGGCCTGGTGTTTCATCGCTCCGGGATTGAAACCCGTGAACTGGTTGGAATCCAGGTCAGTGGTGATGTAGGCGCCCGCCGTCAGTTCCTCGTCGACTATTCGTATATCCCCCGTGCCGATGCCGCGCTCCATCAGCCAGGCAAAATACCGGTGGTAGTCGCGGCCCATGGAGGCCAGGATCCGGGGCTTCTCCCCGAGCAGTGCCAGGGAATAGGCGATGTTCCCGGCGGTACCACCGATATGTTCCGTCAGACTGTCGACCGCCAGACTGATGTTGATGTTGTCCAACTGATCGGGCAGGATGTGGTCGCTGAAGCGACCGCTGAATTTCATGATTCGATCGTATGCCATGGACCCGGATACCAGAATCTCCATTTGGTTCACTGTCCTCTGTTAATAATTGGTGAGCCGGTTTTAGCAGCCGTGCTGACCGGCTATGGCTCCCAGGAATGCTACCGTGTCCCCTGCTCGGAGCCCGTTGCGTTCCGCCTCGCCCGCATTGACCTCTAGGACAAACCGGGCCGGAGACGGCGACTGTACCCTTGGAATGTCGTCGTTGTCGGCGTCCGGAGGCGGTGTCGGAACATCCGCGGCAACCTCCAGGAGGCTGCAGTTTGCGTCGATCCAGATGATATCAAGGGGGAAGTGCATCTCCTTCATCCAGAAGTGGAGCACTCGCTCGTCCTCGAACACGAACAGCATCCCGGCATCTTGGGGCAGATGTTCCCGTCCAGAGAGGCCCTGCGCTCTCTCCTCACTGGAAAGCGCGAGGTCAACGGCGTAGGTGGCGTCCCCAATTGACACGGCTGCCGGATCCGGAACGGCCCCGGGACCGCTGTACGCCGGGCCGTCCTGGGATGACGCACATCCGAGGACGGTCATTAGCCCCAGAATCAGGATGATAAGTCCTTGCATGGAATTCATTCGCCGCCTGTATCCGGCCCGTTCACTCATTCTCAACGGTCGAACGGCCAGCCGAAATAACCCCGCCACAAGTGGTCGTTGAGCAATGCCCTGCGTCCACCACGTCCTGCCAATCGAGCATGTTATCCTACCGCCTGCTTTCCCCTCAACCTGAATGTCGCACTAGGCAGGGCGAATTCATAGTCATTGTCTGAACCGTGATTCGCTTGATTTTGGGATTTCGATGATGGGCCCCCAATCCTGCTTATCCTTCAATCCTACTAATGCTGATTTAGATGAGACTCGTGGTGGTGGACTTTGTAGTCCTCCTTAGTGTGGCGTATCCATGGCGCCATAGATTTCGGCAGGTCGGCAAAGCAGTGTTATTGGGCAGGGCCGATGGGTCTGCCGGGCCGGTTGAGTTTTTCCTTGCATTTTCTCGCATTCCCTCTCATTTGCGAGCCCTCCTGCTATTTCGGGCCGGCATGGGGCAGACCCACGAGAGAGGAAAACGTGTAGTCGCTGTCAACAGCCTTGAAGATACATACAAGGTTAAGGATGAGTTGCGGGGCATGGCAAGAGGGAAATGACAGTAATCAGGCACACGGGGAGTGCAGGGCTCCGTTGCCATTTCGGAAGGCTCGGCCCTCAAGGGGGAGATCGCAATACGCCTTCTGGCAGTCCCGCGATTTAACGGATTGAATCCCGGCAAGGCAACGTTCTCAAACAACCTCCCTCTCTGAGCAACGAGGAATTCCTGTCCACACTGAGTCAGGGGAAAAGCTATACTGGTAGCAACAACTGGCCAGAGCAGCAGTTCTGGCCTCGGGCCGACGGCGCCAACCTGAAGGAGGAACTCGTCAATGCACTGTGGAGTGATGGTAACCGGCTACAACCAGGGGGACTGGCCTCGGTTGATGGCCGAAGACTACGACCGGCCGCCGGAGATTCCGGACGCCAGCAACCTGGACGACACCCTGTACATGGGGGAGCTGGTCGAGCCATTGGGATTCGATTCCATCTGGGCCACCGAGCACTACGGCTCCGCGTACTCGATGCAGCCAAATCCGCTGCAGTACCTGGCGTACTGGGCGGGACGCACCAGCCGCGTCGATGTGGGCACTGCCGTCATCGTGGCGCCGTGGTGGAACCCGGTCCGGCTGGCCTCCGAGCTCTCAATGCTGGACATCCTCCTCAAAGGCCGGCGCCTCCACCTGGGGATCGGACGCGGCATCGCGCCCCACGAGTATGCATCGCTGGGCTATCCCATTGATGAGTCGCACAAGTATTTCTACGACGTGATCAACGCTATCAAGGCGGCCGACGGTACGGAGCGGTTCGAGTTCAAGGGCGAGGTCTACGACATTCCTCCCACGACAATCCGACCGCAGGCGCGGCACAAGGGAGAGCTGACCAGGGACATCAAGGTGGCGTTCACCACCGAGGCGTCGGCGAGAATGGCCGCCGAGAACGGGCTGGGGCAGATGTTCGTGGCCGGCGACGATGTGGACATGATGGTGGACAAGGTGAGGCGGTTCAACGCAATTCGCAGGGAACTCGCCCTTCCCCCCGATCAGCCAACCACCCTGCTGTGGATGTACTGCGCCGAGACCTCCGAGGAGGCCGAGGAGGGGTGGACTTATTTCCACAACCAGCTGATGGCGGCGCAGCACCACTACTTTGAGTGGAACAATCCGGGCTACGAGGGCATCAAAGGGTACGAGGAGTACCTAGTGCGCCAGACTGCGGACATCGGTACCGCGGATGCCAGCTTCAACGCCCGACGAGCCACCCAGCCCATCGGCACTCCCGACGAGATCATCGAGAAGATACGAAAGCTCCAGTGGACCATCAGCCTCGACAAGGTGGTGATCCACATGTTCTACGGCGGAATGCCCAGGGACAAGGCGGAGAAGAGCCTGAAGCTCTTCGCTGAGAAGGTGCTGCCGGAGGTGCAGGCCATGCCCACGCCCGTCAACCCCAACTCCGTGGGGTAGCGTGACCTATGGAGAGCGAGAGGGCTCTCCATTTGTCTGAATCAGGATTCACAGAATTGAGAGATTGACAGGATTGGGAGCGAATCAGCCAAATCCCAGACAGGACTGACGCACTCGAAGGCTATCCCCTCTCCCCTTGGGAGAGGATTAGGGTGAGGGCGTCCGCTCCAACTGCGTAACTCCTATCCCGGAATCAAACGAATCACAGGTCAGACAGGATGTTGCAGTCGTCCTGCTGGAATAGCGGGGGAAATCAGGTCCCCGGTCTAACGAATCAGCACGTCGTTCCAGCCGGGGAACAGCTCCTGTCCTCGGAACACTTGCCCCCGGGTGACATTTATCATCAGCACCACCGGCGGATTGGCCGCGAGGTTGAGCGTCGAGATGGTGTTGAAGGCAGACAGGGCCGGGTCTGGGTCGAAGAACTTCCATTCCTGGGTGCGGCTGTCCAGCCACCACACCCGCTCCAGCGTCCGGTTCCCAATCAGCGGGGCCAGCAGTTGCCGGACGGACTGGGTGCCTGCTCCGGGGCTCAGCGGCTGTTGGGTGATGGGAATGTAGTTCCAGCCCCGGAACAGCCGGAGTACACGGAACACATGAGACCTCTCCACGCCGACCACCACCACATTGGGCGGGTCCTCGGCCACGTTGAGGGTCCGCATGGTGTTGAAGGGACTGAGGCGCGGGTCCGGGTCGTAGAACAGCCATGTCTGAGACCTTGGGAGGAACCTCCAGACCCGGGTCAGTGCACCGGCGCTGCTGAGCGGGCCGAATAACTCCGCCACCGGTTGGAAACTGCTCGCGGGCCTGGGTGGCGTGGAAGGTGCCGGGGGTGCGAGGCCGCCAAACCCTCCCCCGACACCACCGCTACCAGCGCCGGTGGTTGTCGTTGTTTCCCCTTCCTCCGGAGGCAGAGGGGGAGAAGGAGGCAAGGGCGAGGGAACATAGCCCGCCGTGCCGGTGCCGGACTGCGACCACTCGCCGATTCCGTTGCCGTTGCTCGCTTTGACCTGTACCTCGAAGGTGGTGTCTGTGATAGTGTCGGTTGCGGCATCGGTTATGTGAGTGTCCGTTGTCCCGGTGAATTCACGAAACTGGCCCAGGATGGTGCTCGCGGTGAAGTTTGCCGGGCCAGTGTTTTCGTGATCGCCCGCGGTGAAGCCCGCCAGGTCTTGCCCTCGCCGCTGTCCAACGAGTCGCAAGAGTAGAAATCGACGACGAAAGGCGGGTGACGGCGGCGGAAACATCCCACTTGCCCATGGACGGGTCGGCCTTGCGCTGTTCCACCACCAGCGCGGCGATAGAGGACACATGGGGCGCGGCGGCAGAGGTGCCGAGGAAGCGGCTGCTGTTGATGCCAACCAGTGAAATGCCGAAGCTGCCCGCACCGGTAACCAGCACGCCGTCGATGCTGATGATATCGGGCTTTGGCCGCTCTGCGTAACTGTCGTCGGAGTAGCCGCAGATTCTAGTCGGCCCCGGTCGCTGAAAGGCCTGGCCTCGTCGTGGCCGGGGTCGCTGGAACATTTGCGGATGTAGACGTCCGCTAACGAGTGACCGGGAAAAAGGGTGAAAATACCCTCGTAGGGATCGTCGTCGCCATCCTGATCCCCGTTGCTGCCCTCGCACAAATTGTTCTGCAGGTTGAACTTGACCGGTTCAGGCCGGGTGGGCAGACAAAGAGGTCGTAGCCGTTCCTGCAGGACCCGAACGTGTCGTTCCACTGAAGGCGAAGAGAATCTCCGAGGTCCATCCTCAGGAGATTGATGCGCTGTGCCGTCACGCCTGAGACAGCGATTCTGTTATATTCGGCGAGGTGGAGCCGCATTCTTGCCTGATTCGTTGCGGCCTTTCGAGGCCCGCAGGAGGGACCATGAAAACCGGACTGTTCCTCGAGTTCCCCGCTCTCGAAGAGGTAACCGATCAGCAGGCGTTCCAGGAGGGCTTCCAGATAGCGGAGGCGGCGGAACGGCTGGGCGTGGAGTCGGTCTGGCTGGCCGAGTACCATTTCATTCCCTTCAGTGTCCTGTCGGCGCCGGTTATGGTGGCCACGGCAATAGCCAGCCGGACGGAGCGGATCCGCATCGGGCTGGGGGTGCTGCTGCTGCCTCTCGGGAACCCCATCAGGATTGCCGAGGAGATTGCGACGCTGGACCACATCAGCCAGGGTAGGCTTGACGTCGGGGTCGGACGCGGTACCTTCCCGGAGCACCACGACGCCTTCCTTTCCCCATATCCTGAAAGCAGGGGCCGGTTCGAGGAATACCTCGAGATAATCCTCAAGGCGTGGGGCAGCGAGCAGTTCTCCTTCGAGGGCGAGCACTACAAGTGTTACGACCTGGCAGTCCGGCCCAAACCCTACCAGAAGCCTCACCCCCCGATACGGGTGGGAATAACGTCGGCGGAAACATTCCCCATCATTGGCCGCATGGGTTATCCGGTGTTCGTAAACCCCTCCCGTGTCTTCGCCCTATCGGACCTGGCGGAACACGTTCAGGCGTACAAGAAAGCCTGGAGGGAGGCTGGCCACCCGGGAGAGGGCAATGTGGGCATTCGCCTGCCGGTATACCTCGCGGAGACCGCGAAGCAGGCCTACGAGGAGCCCAGGGAGAGCACTCTGACCCAGGTCCAGAGCCTAGGTGTGCGAGTGGCCGCCAGCGCGACGAGGGAGGGTACCCCGGGCAACTGGCAGGCGGAATCCGAGCGCATCATGGCCATGGGATACGACGACTGGCTGCGCGACAAGGTGGTCTACGGGACGCCGGAGGCGGTGCTGGATCGCCTGCTGCAGTTGACGGAGGAGCTGGAACTCTCCCACATTGTTTTTGAGAACAACCTGGGCCGCCGCATTCCCTACGATTTGCAGATGAAATCGCTGGAGTTGCTCATGGACCGCGTTGTGCCTCACCTGCCATGAGGCAGGGGCAGGGCTGGTGGACTGGGGTGAAAGCGGCAGAGATCAGGGATAAGGCGCTGGCTTGGGCGAAATCGGAAACGGGCACGGGCATCATACTGACAGAAGTCTGCCGAAGACCTTCCGTGTCCCGCTCCGGGTCTGGTTCCGCCCGAGCATTGGTGGGAATTCCGTAGAGGAGAGTCTTTCCTGAGGCCGCAGTGCTTTGATTGACCGGCAGTGTCCCGCGTACGATGGGAGCGAGTCCGAAACCGGGGTTCTTAGTACTTGGAGGTGACGGCAAGGGCCATCGAAGTGTTCAAGGTTGGGTGGAAGTGTATTATACTATCGTCACATAATGGTAACGTTGGGCCAAGGTCAGGCCTCAGTCGCCTTTCGGGGTGAATTGGTAGGTTTGTACTAAATATAATTTCAGAGACCAAGTGTATGGGGGGAACATGGAAGTAAATGCAGCACGGGATGGCGCAACTCTCATCGCCAAGACAGGAGGCCGCGTCGACGGAACAAACGCCACCGAGTTTCAGGACGCTCTCAAGAACGTCATTACTTCGGAAGACCAGGCCGTGATCCTGGATTTTGAAGATCTTTCATACATCAGCAGCGCCGGGTTGCGCGTGGTCCTGCTCACCGCCAAGGACATGCGCACCGCGAACGTGAAGTTTGCGGTCTGCTCGCTTTCCCAGTCGGTGAGAGACGTGTTCACCATCA
Source organism: Dehalococcoidia bacterium (assembly GCA_963664175.2). Lineage (GTDB taxonomy): Bacteria > Chloroflexota > Dehalococcoidia > Lucifugimonadales > UBA3495 > VXOI01. Next base: position 90,711 of record CAXXOI010000034.1, on the reverse strand, counting down.
GTGGGTTCGACCAGATCATTGACATCCACGACGACCAGCAGGCCGCACTGAGCGCTGTGGGAGGCTAGTGCCATTGTTCCGCCGGATTATGCCGGTGACTGATAATCTATCTGGGGATGAAATCTAGGAAGAAGGCCGGAACAGATGGCGACGGCTCAGGAAACACACACTGAATCTTATAAGATTTTGGTCGTTGATGATGAACCCGACCTAGAGCCGCTGATCCTGCAGAGGATGAGACGGAACATCAGGGCCGGTCGATATGCCTTTGTGTTTGCGCACAACGGGGTGGAAGCCCTGGAGGTGCTCAGAAGCGACGGCGACATCGACATGGTCGTTTCGGATATCAACATGCCGCAGATGGACGGACTCACCTTGCTGGAACAAATCCCCAAGGTAGATCCCAACATACGCTCCGTAATAGTCTCGGCGTACGGAGACATGCGGAATATTCGTACCGCCATGAACCGCGGTGCTTTCGATTTCGTGACCAAGCCGTTGGACTTTGAGGATCTGCAGATCACCATTGAGCGGACGCTCACCCACATGGCTGAATGGAAGGAGGCGCTGCAGTCCCGCGACAAGCTGGTGGCCCTCCAGAACGAGCTGGATGTTGCCAGTAAGATTCAGCAGGGCATTTTGCCGACCAGCTTTCCCGAAGGAAAGGGCTTTGAAGTCTATGGAAACATGGCCCCGGCCCGCAACGTGGGAGGCGACTTCTTCGACGTTATCCTGCTGGAAAACGGCCGCCTGGGTCTGGCGGTGGCGGACGTTTCGGACAAAGGCGTACCGGCTGCCCTTTTCATGATGTCTAGCCGGACCCTCCTCAAGGGCGCCGCCATAGGGAGAGGCGCTCCCGGGGAAGTGCTGTCCGAGGTCAACGATTTGCTGACCGAGGACAATGAAGCTTTTATGTTCGTGACTGTACTCTATACCGTTTTTGATCCAGACTCTGGCGTTATCACTTATGCCAACGGCGGACATAACAACCCATTGCTGGTCCACGCCGACGGAACTTCCGAGGAACTTCCGCATACAGGGGGAATAGCGCTTGGAGTCATGCCTGGTCTCGAGTACAAGGAAGCCTCCGTCACGCTGGGCGAGGGTGAAACCCTGGTCTTGTATACGGACGGCGTCTCGGAGGCAATGAATTCCGAGGGCGAGGAATTTGGAATGGATCGCTTCAGGGAGATTTTCGTGCAAAAACCTCCCTCGTCGGCTCGTGATATCAACGAGGCAATCCTGCAGGCAGTGAACGATTTTGCGGGAGAAACAGCCCAGTCCGACGACGTCACCTGCCTGGTTCTCCAACGGATTGGAGGGTAACGTTGAGCGAGACAATTCACCTCAAGATCGGACGCGACTCGAAAGCAAGCAACGCCGACAGCCTGCAGTACATCCAGGGAGAGGTGGAGGAACTGGGACAGCGGGAGGATTGGCCCGACAGCCTTGTTTTCAAGGTGAACCTGGTGTTGGAGGAACTGGGCCTGAACATCCTTGACTACGGGGGCGGTGACACTGACAGGCGCCCTGAGCTGGAAATCCTGCTCATTTCCGATGAAGACTCTCTGACCATCGAGGTCTCGGATGACGGACTGCCGTTCAATCCGTTGGAGGACGCAACGGAGCCCAACGTGGAGGCAATGATTGAGGAGCGCTCCATAGGCGGACTGGGAGTTCACTTGGTCCGCACGCTGATGGACGACCTGTGGTACCAGTGGGCCGATGGTAGAAATCAACTCAAGATGGTCACCAAAAAGGAGTGACTCAGAACTACATCTCTGGCATTCTTTGGGTATACAGCTTGGAATGCGCCTGTTGAAGGCGTTTTCTTTAATTTTGCGGATGTGTTGAGAGTGGCCCCTTGCGAATATCTCCAACAGTTGAATGGCACAGATGCATCGATTGACCGGAAATCTCAGGGGGACGGCTCTCCTGCGGCGGTCGCGGCTGCTGTGCTGCGCCTCTGCACTCTTAGTTGCCCTGGTGGTGTTGGCCTGCGGTACTGACCCCCAGCCCACTGAGCCATCCCTCTCCACCGAGACTCCTGAGCCCACTGCGACTATATCGGCCCGCACCGGCGTTGCAGGGACGATGGGAGTGACGGACGAAAGCGTTTTGTTCGGGCAATCAGCTGCCTTTACCGGCCCTGCACGGGAGTTGGGCATCAATATGCGCCTGGGTATTGAGGCGGCTTTCGATGAGGCCAATCGAAATGGCGGCGTTCACGGACGGAAGTTGTTTCTTACTCACCTTGACGACACCTATGAACCCGAACTGGCTGCGACGAATACCAGGGAACTGATCAGGGCCCACGAAGTGTTCGCCCTGATTGGGGAAGTGGGTACTCCCACATCGCGTTCAGCGACCCCGGTGGCTGCCGACGAAAACACTCCTTTCATTGCGCCGTTTACGGGCGCCGAATTCCTCCGGGACTCCAACTGGTCCAATATCATTAACCTGCGCGCCTCCTACAACCAGGAGACCGAGGAGATGGTGGAAAGGTTTACCGAGGACCTGGGGATCGAGCGAATTGCCGTGCTGTACCAGGACGATTCCTTCGGCCGCGCCGGCTACGACGGTGCGTTGGCGGCTCTGAAGCGTCGGGATATGAAACCAGTGGCCGTGGGCCTGTACCCCCGCAACACCACGGCAGTCAAGACGGCGCTGCTGGATATCGGCGAGGGTGACCCCGAAGGAATTATCATGGTCGGCGCCTACGAGCCAATTGCCTCGTTCATTCTCTGGGCTCGTGAGACCGGTCTGGTCGATGCAGAGTTCATCACCATATCCTTCGTTGGCTCCAATGCGCTGGCGAGGCATTTGGGTCCCGACGGCGAGGGTGTCTTTGTAACCCAGGTGGTTCCCTTTCCTGAAGACGACTCTCTGCCAATAGTTGCATCTTACATGGAGGCACTTTCGGAATTCGACTCGCTGGCGGAACCGGGATTTGTGTCCCTGGAGGGGTACCTGGCGGGACGCCTGGCCATTGCCGGACTGCAGCGTTGCGGGCGGGACCTCACACAGGACTGCTTCATGGACAGCATTCTTAACGGTGGGGATTTTGAAATTGATGGTTTTCCTTTGAGCTATAGGGGCGCCCCGGAAGACAACCAGGGCTCCGATACCGTTTTTCTCACTGTAATTGGGTCCGATGGCCAGTATCGTCCAATTGAAAACTTGCAGGATACTGTCCGCTGACAGTCATCCCCATTCAGAGGTGGTTACCCAAATGCAAAGCCTGCGGGACACTGACGATGGATCTGCTTAAGCGACTGCTCTCGCTCCGTTTCCGAATTTCCACCCAGCTGTTTGCGGCCTTTGGCGTCGCCGTTGCACTGACCGTGGCAGCGAGCCTTATTGGCTGGTTCAGCTTCGACCGGGTGGGGGACGCACAGGCCGAGGTCAACGACAACAGCATCCCGGGTATGGAGATCGCTTTCGGCGTCGCCGAATACAGTACCGCTTTGGGCGCCGCCGCCCCCCGCCTGGCGACGGCCGCCACGCCCGCTGAGGTTGATGAGATCTGGCAGCAGATTACAGCGGCCAGGGAGGAATTCCAGAGTCATCTTGCTGGCCTGGAACAGGTAGACCGACAGCGTTCCCGCACCGTGAGAATATATTCCGAAGCCTTGGAAACCTACATCGAGACCATCCGGGGGACCAAGGACGTCGGCTTCTCGCTGAACGATAAGTCAGACGACCTTCTTGAGGATATGGTGGCGTTGAGATCAGAGCTTGAAGCGGTTCTGATCCCAGCCGTAGATGATGAACTTTTTTACATCCGGACCGGAAGGACCGAATTGGGCGGCTTTATCGCAGGATACAGCGTCCACTTTTCCGAGGAAGAATTCGATACCTATCGCTACCTTTCCGCCCTGCAGGCCGACACCAACATTGCCCTGCAGCAGCTTTCCTCTGTTTTCAGCATATTCGACCCCACGCTGGTAGAAGCGCAGGAGGAAAGGTTCGAGTCATCCATTGCTTCCATCGAGCGCAACCTGGAATCCCTGGACAACGAGGGGCTTGAGGCGCGGCTGACTCCCCTGTATGAGAAAATGCGCAACCTGGGTCTGTCCCGGGATGGAATTTTCCTGGTGCTGCGTTCCAGGCTCCTGTTGAATGACGAACAGTCCGTGCTGCTTGACCTCAGTCGCCAGCAGACCACAAGCCTTTCCTCGGTTGTCGATGAACTGGTAGTATCGGCCGCCGAATCAGCCGAGCAGGCGTCCCAGACCTCCTCCCAGGCGATTTCCACCGGCGGCACGTTGCTGCTGGTGATCAGTGTTGTCAGCGTCATCGCCGCCCTGTTGATAAGCTGGCTCTTTGTGGGCCGGGTACTGTTGCACCGGATCAATCTGCTTTCCGCCAAGATGCGCCGCATGGCAGCAGGCCAGCTGGACGAGGAGGTGGAGGTAATTGGCCATGATGAACTGGCAGAGATGGCGTCGGCCCTTGAGGTGTTCCGCCACAACTCGCAGGAGGCCCTACGCCTGAACCTGGTCGAGGAGCTGAACACGGAACTGGAGGGCAAGAACACCGAGCTGGAAAGCGTGCTGGCGGACCTCCAGACAGCGCAGGACCAGATCGTGATGCGTGAAAAGCTGGCGGCGCTGGGTGAGGTTACCGCCGGGGTCGCGCACGAGATCCGGAACCCCCTGAATTTCGTCAAAAACTTTTCCGAGCTCTCGGAGGAACTCCTGCAGGAAATGCGGGAAACGATCGAAGAGGGCGCGGAGAAAATGGACGTAGGCCTGATCAACGATATTTCCAACGACCTAGTGGATAACCTGGAGCGCATCAGGCACCACGGCGACCGGGCAAACCGCATCGTAAATGACATGCTGCTGATGGGTCGGGGCTCCAACAACTGGCAGTCCATCGAGCTGAACACCCTTCTGGTCGAGCACGCAATGCTGGCGTATCACAGCGCGCGCGCCACGGATACGGAGTTCCAGCTTAGCGTCGAGCAGACCCTGGATGAGGATGTGGGGGATGTCGAAGCCATCCCACAGGACCTGGGCCGCACCTTCCTGAACATCGTGGGCAACGCGTGCCAGGCCACTGACGAGAAACGCCGTAAACTCGCCGCCGAGGGCGTGGGGTTCGAGGGGTATTCCCCAACCGTCTGGTTATTCACCAAAGGCATGGAAGACGAAGTAGAGATTCGAATTCGCGACAATGGCCCCGGAATTCCTCATGACATAATCGAGAAGATCTTCAATCCCTTCTTCACCACAAAACCAACCAATCAGGGGACTGGTCTTGGGCTGGCCATCACCAGCGACATAATCCGCCAGCACGGAGGGACAATCCAGGTCGAATCTGAACCGGACCAGTACACGGAAATGCTGATTACCATTCCCCGGACTCCGCCTGCGGACGTGGTCTCGGAATCAGTTGAAGAGGAGTCTGAGGACCAGGCGGACGCAGCTTCCGTTCTGACATAAGGAGCGGGGATGCGACAGTTCGTTGCCGTTAATTTAGGCATTCTGCAAATTTGTTAAGGTAATCTGCCGAATTACTGGCATCTTCAGATAGCTGTATAATATAAACGTACCAGTTTCCATGGGCGCGGCCTGAGGGCCGACGACTCCACCGGCGGGACAAGGGTTGAGGCAGTGAGTTTCGACGGTTACCAGCTGGACCCCGCGGTCTACGACGAGATGTTCCTGCCCGATGGCGAACCTAGGGATCATGCCAGGGGTCTCTACAATGCATTGGGCAGGATGTCGGCTGACGAACTCGCCAGTGTTCAGGGCAGGGTCAACCGTACTTTCTCCCGAGAGAGCATCTCCTTTACGGTGTATGGCGATGCCGAAGCGGAGGAGCGCATAATCCCCGTCGATCCCATTCCCCGCGTTCTAACCGCAGCTGACTGGAACCAGGTTTCCGGGGGACTGACCCAGAGAGTGCGAGCGCTCAACTTCTTCCTCCAGGATGTGTACGGAGAAGGGCGCATCATCGACGACGGAGTAATTCCTGCCGATATGGTCAAGGGCTGCCCGCAATATCGGCCCGAGATGCAGGACTTTTCGCCCCCCCACGGCACCTGGGTGGCCGTGTGCGGCACCGACGTGGTGCGCACCAACGACGGGTTTCACGTTCTCGAAGACAACCTGCGGGTGCCGTCGGGCGTCTCCTACATGATCGCCAACCGCAAGTCCGCCAAGGCCAGCCTGCCCCGCCTCTACCGCAGCTCCAGGGTGCAGGAAGTCGAACAGTATGGCGCTCTGCTGCGCACCACCCTCAGCGAACTGGCGCCCGGGGGCAAGAGCGATCCGGTAATCGCCCTGCTGACACCCGGCGTCTACAACTCGGCCTACTACGAGCACATGTTTCTGGCCCGGGAGATCGACGCGGAACTGGTGGAGGGGCAGGACCTGACGGTCCGGAACGGCATAGTCTACATGAGAACGACCGAGGGGCTTCGGCAGGTGGACGTGATCTATCGCCGGGTTGACGACGATTTTCTGGACCCCCTCGTTTTTCGACCCGACTCGTTGCTCGGGGTTCGAGGCCTTATCGATGCCGCACAGCTGGGCAACGTTACTCTGGCCAACGCCCCAGGCACAGGCGTGGCCGACGACAAGAGCGTCTACGCATACGTGCCTGACATGATCCGCTACTACCTGGGGCAGGAGCCGATCCTGCATAACGTGGAGACCTACCTCTGCAGGCGCCCACAGGACCTCGAATACACGCTCGACAACCTGGCGAACCTGGTAGTTAAGCGCGTTGGAGAGTCCGGCGGCTACGGCATGATCATCGGCCCCCACTCCACGCAGCAGGAGCGAGACGACTACGCCAGGGTGTTGCGCGCCGACCCGGCTGGATTCATCGCACAGCCGGTGCTGGACCTGTCCCGCTCTCCGTGTTTCGTCGATGGCAAATTTGAGCCCAGGCACGTCGACCTGCGGCCCTTCGTTCTCACTGGACGCCAGACCCGCCTGGTTCCTGGCGCTTTCTGTCGCGTCGCACTGCGGCGGGGCAGCCTGGTCGTAAATTCCAGCCAGGGCGGCGGCGGCAAGGATGTCTGGGTGTTGCAGGAAGAAGAACAGGAAGCAGGGTCTCAGGAGTAGAGCCACTGCCTCCCGGAGTCGGTCCACACGGCCAGCCAATATCAGGAGCAGTCAATGCTTTCCCGACACGCACAGAGCCTGTACTGGATCGGACGATACCTGGAGAGGGCCGGTCACCTGTGCCGGCTGCTGAAGCTGCAGTCGGAGGCCCTTGTCGACCGTCCTGTCAGGGAGATCCATTTCGGTTGGAATCGCATTTATAGCAGCGTAAAGCGCGATCCTCCCGGCGGAGGCGTGGAAATATTCGGGGATGAGGAATTCGCGTTGGCGGATTCCTTCGCGCTGGCGGACGACCTCACCTTCGAGGTCGTCAATTCGGACTCGGTTTTCGGCTGCTTTTCCAGGGGAAGGGAAAACGCTCGCGACACCCGGCATTGCATTAGCCCCGAGGTCTGGACCTGCCTCAACACCTCGTATCAAAAGCTGCAGCAGCAGAACATGGCCAGTGTCTGGCGGTGGGAGCCGACCCTGTTCTACGACGAAACGGCCTCCGAGATAAACACCTTTGGAGGTCTTACCGAGTCCACCATGTACCACGACGAGGGGTGGAGCTTCCTGCAGCTGGGGCGATACGTGGAGCGCGTGCAGGGGGTTTCGTCTCTGCTGCTGTCCCAGGTGGACGTCAGCGGCGTGGAGGAGGGCGATGTCATAGAGGCAGACTGGATCTCTCTGCTTCGCATCTTTCACGCCCTTGAGGTGTATCATCACATCCACAAGGCCGACGTCGTGCCAGAAAAGGTGCTGGACCTGCTTGTAAGCGACCCGCTTCTGCCGGATTCTCTGAGCCGGTCGGTGAACCTGGTGACGACGGAAATTGATACCATCGGCAGGGGCCCCCGCCGGCACTCAAGCAGGGCCGTGCAGCGGCTGACGGGCCGGATGTCATCACTGATCAACAACGAGTGGCCTGACCGTGACGACCATGTGGACATCCTTCGCGAGGTGGACGAATACGCCTCCGATCTTCACTTTCTGGTTACGGCGGCGTATTTTGAGTATCCGGTGCAGGACCGCCCGCCCGGTCAGTAGCCGAGAGCTGTCGATGCCCGAGGCCGGTTCGATTTACCTGAGCATACTGCCTTGGGTGCACGCTACGGCCGTTCGGTTCACCATCGTTGAAAACGGCCTACTGTTGCGCTAAAATCTACTGTGACGCAGGAGCGTAGCTCAGTTTGGCCAGAGCGCTGGTCTCCAAAACCAGTGGTCGCGGGTTCGAATCCTGCCGCTCCTGCCACCCTTCGAACTGAATCAGGCCCCGTAACCCCGGGGCCTTTATTGTTGGCCGGAGGTCCGGCCTCGGATGTTTGAATCCTTCCATACAACCGCATACAATTGCTGCAACAAGCTTGAATGTGGACCCGCAGGGAGGCTACGATGACCAGCGTTCACCGCGACCCGGTATTGATTGTGGTGCAGCTGACCGGGGGCAACGACTACATGAACACAGTCGTCCCCTACGGCGACCCCCTTTATGCCGATAACCGCTCCACCGTGCGTGTCGCCGAAGAGGACGTTCTGCCCATTGACGGGCATTACGGCTTCAACCCCGTCCTCGCTCCTCTGAAGGAGCTTTACGACGACGGACGGGTGGCGGTCATAAACGGCATCGGATATCCCAATCCGAACCGGTCGCACTTCCGCGCCATGGACATCTGGCATACTTGTGAACCCGAACGGGTCGCGACAGAGGGCTGGCTGGGCCGGGTCATCCGCGACCTCGATCCGCAGGGCGAGAACGTGCTCACCGGGGTTAACTTCGGCCGCGGTCTGCCCCGTGCGATGGCCTTGGCCGGTGTGCCTGTGGCGTCCGTCGGCTCGCTGGACAACCATGGTTTCCTGACAGGTATTTCCGATGAGGAACGCCGTACGCGGGCCTTGGATGTCTTTGCGCGCATGTATTCCCCGGCCATCGGAACCGGCCCTGCCCTGGATTACCTGGGACGCACGGGGATGGACGCGCTGAAGGGTGCGGACATCCTTAGGACGGCGACCGCTGGATATTCCTCATCGGTTGAGTACGCTGAGACACAGATTTCGCAGAACCTCCGCAGCATTGCCAGGACCCACTTGGCGGGCCTGGGCACTCGCGTGTTCTACACCGCACATGCTGGCTACGACACGCATTCCGGCCAGATGCCGGTGCAGACCCAGCTGCTTAGCGAGTTGGCACAGGGCATCAACGACCTGTTCGCCGACCTGAAGGAACACGACGCCTCACAAGAAGCGCTGATGCTGGTTTTCACAGAGTTCGGGCGCCGCGTCAAAGACAACGGCTCCGGCACCGACCACGGCTCCGGGGGAGCAGCTTTCGTCATCGGCGACGCGGTAAACGGTGGGATGCGCGGAGTCTATCCTTCCCTGAAGGAGGAGACACTGCTGGATGGCGACTTGCACTTCCAGGTCGATTTCCGCAGCGTCTACTCCACTCTTGCCGAGAAGTGGTTGGGTCTCGACGCCCAGCCAATTGTTGGTGGCAACTTCGAGAGGCTTGATTTCATCTAGCAGATGCGCCTGAGCCCGTACGCCTATAGGTACGGGTTCGGCGTCTCCAATACGCAGCGTAGCGGGAACCGCAATCGACACGTTGGGAGAGGGAAGTGAAAGTTGGAATAGGACTGCCGGGCAACATCCCTGGCACCAGGGGCGACACCATACTGGACTGGGCGCGCAGAGCTGATGATGGCCCGTTCTCCAGCCTTGGCACCATCGACCGGCTGGTCTACGACAACTATGATCCCCTCGTGGTACTGTCTGCAGCCGCCGGAGCCACCAGCAGAGTCCGCCTGTTGACCTGTGTGCTCTTGGCGCCGCTCCACAACCCGGGAATTCTGGCCAAACAGGCCGCCAGCCTCGACGCCATCTCGGGAGGGCGACTGACTCTCGGCGTGGGAGTGGGAAGGCGCCCCGACGACTACCAGGCCGCTCCCGCGGAATACAGCCAGCGCGGTCGCCAGATGAACCGCACACTGGCAACGATGAGGAGCCTCTGGAAAGGTGAGGTGGTGTCCGAAGGACTGGGTACCATGGGCCCGGCGGTGGTGCAGCCCGGCGGCCCCGAGATCCTGATTGGCGCGGGCACCCCACAGGCCGTCCGCAGGGTCGGGCGTTACGCCGATGGGTTCATAGCGGCCGCGTCCAATCCCCACGGGGTGAATGAGCTGTACGAGATCGCCCGGGAGTCGTGGGAGGCTCAGGGTCGGTCCGGCCGGCCGAGACTGGCCGGAGTTTCCTCATATGCCCTAGGGCCCAACTCCGCCGACAAGGTAGGTGGGTATATCCGCGACTACTATTCGTTCCTGGGCGATGCAGCTGAAACCATGGCCCGCAATGCCATCTCCACCCCCGAGGCTGTCAAGGACACCATTCGGGATATGGAAGGCATCGGAATGGACGAGGTGGTATTCTTGCCCAGCGTCGCGGACATCGATCAGCTCGAGCGGCTGGCCGACATCATTTAGCGCCCAGTCTCCGGGTGAGAGGATTACCAGGGCACGTGCATCCATAACCACGAGGAAGTAGTTAAATGTTTGATACCGAAGAATTCGTTGCCGCTTGTCGGAGCGCCCTTGAGGAGCACACTCCCGAACTGGCAGTCAAGGACCTGCTCAGTTCCGTTATAGCCAGGCCCGGCGAGATCGAGGCAACTCTGGGCACCCCTGCGGAGGGCGGCATTCAGACGCTGCACCGGTCTGACGAGCTGACCGTTATCAACGTTATCTGGCCTCCCGGAATGGCCATCTACCCCCACGACCACCAGCTCTGGGCGGTCATCGGGCTGTACGGGGGTCAGGAGGACAACACGTTCTTCCGGCGCAACCGTGACGGGCAGGGGTTGGAGCGGGCCGGTTTCAAGGAGTTGCAGTCTGAGGACGCCATCAACCTTGGCAGGGACGCCATCCACGCCGTACACAATCCGCGGCAGATGTATACCGGCGCGATCCACATCTACGGAGGCGACTTTTTCGCCAAGCCGCGAAGCGAGTGGGCCGACGAATCATCGCCGGAGATGCCATACAGCGTTGAGGGCGCAATGCGCACCTTCGCCGAGGCCAACGAACGCTGGCTGGCCCAGCAGAATTAGCGGTCAAACCCGATAACGAATTACGGGCGTTGGAATTGTCCAACGCCCGTTTCCTTTTCTGGGTGGTTACAGGGCATTCCTGCAACCATTGGGGCATTATGTGCCGGGGTTCACTGGAGGCTACTCCTGCTCTTTGCGCCTCCATCTTACGGCGTTCGTAGGGCACCAGCTTACCTAGCCAAAATTCCCACGCCCGCTGATTCTGGACACGGCGATCATCCCGCACCGTGGTTTCTGTCTGCCCCTTCTACGGGCAGCCAGCAATGCAGCTGTTTTGGTCATCCCTCAGTCGCCGGAAGGTGGGGAGGGCCGGGGTTCTGTGAACACTTCGCCATCTCCCTCTACTGCCACCCTTCGTTGCTCCCACGCTTCCAATTCTTTAAGCCAAAACTCCCAAGCCTGTTGGTTCTGCGCACGCCCCTCTTCGCGTCCCTCGGCACGCCCCTCCTCACGAGACTTGAGCTGCATCTCTTTCTTGTACCAGGCAGCCAGCATTGGAATACCCTCCACCAGGATGAAAGTGATCGATATTGCAACGAATGTGAGGCGGCCCAACCCCTCTCCGATTGTAATCACGGCCTCAACCCATTTTACATCAGAAAATTCGGATATGACCGTGGCTACCAGCGAGAACAGAAACAGGGCAGCAAAAACCAGGAGAAAAGGGAGTACTCGGGACGCTGGAGGCATTTGTCTGCCCTCCGTGAGAAATAACACAGTGCCGTCAGCTATCGGGTTGCCCAACCATGGCCCATTGCGGGGGGAATACCCGAGAACTGGAACGAACTACGTAAACCCCAGCCGTGCCTCTTTCATGCTGATGAAGCGCTGGCCGCTACCGATGACCAGGTGGTCCAGCAGTTCCATCCCCAGCAGCTTCCCGGCCTCCACTAGGTCGCGGGTGATTGACACATCGGCGCCGCTGGGGGTGGGGTCGCCCGACGGATGGTTATGAACGGCCAGGATCGAGGTGGCGTTGGCGCGAATTCCGGGCCGGAACACCTCGGCAGACCTGACCACGGAACTGTTCACGTTGCCTATGTAGATCTCCTCTATGCCCGTCACTTCATTGCGGGTGTTGAGCAGCAGGATCCTCAGGTGCTCCTGGTCCAGCGCCGCCATCTCCGCCGACAGTAGGTTGACGACATCCTCCGGGCAGCTGATGGTGGCTCTCTCCTCTGGCGCCAGCGACACGAAACGGCGGCCCAGCTCCAGCGCCGCCAGGATCTGGCAGGTCTTGGCTTCGCTCAGTCCTCGTTCGGCGCAGAGTTCCGAGTAGCTGGCCTTGCCCAGCCCGCGTAGACCGTCAAACCTGGAAAGCAGCCGGGACGACTGGGAGATTACATTCTCACCCGCTGAGCCGGTACGCAGCAGGATCGCGATCAGCTCGGTGTTGCTAAGGTGTCGCGGGCCGTAGGTCGCCAACCTCTCGCGGGGCCGCTCCTCACTGGGCATCTCCCGTACCTTGGGCCCCGCGCCGTTACTTCGTCCTGTCGTGTCAGCGGTGATCTGCGTCGCCATATCGTTGCTCCCGTCTGCAAATCCATCCCGGACATTTCAACGGAAGCGGGGCTGTCCTGGCAACGGGCAACTGTCATCAATTGGTCTGCGGTATCCCGGAGGGCAAGCGCACAAAAGCGCAGGGACGCATCATGGTGCGTCCCTGCAAAAGAACCTGCGCTGTTTCCGTACCTATCAGTACTTGGAGAACTCGCCCTCGTCGCAGGTCATGAACTCCAGCACTGCCGCTTCCCCGGACGCGGTGGCCGTCAGGCCGCGCTTGAGGGCGGGAACAATCTCGTCGGGTTCCGTGATCTTCTCGGCGTACGCGCCCATGGCCGACGCCACCTCGGCAAACTGGCCACCCAGGGTCTTGACGTTGTACTTCTGTATCGCCACCGGGAAGCGGCTGTCGTCGTAGATCGACATGTAAGAGTTGTTGATGATTACCGTCAGGGTCGGGATATTGCAGCGCACGGCCGTCTCCACGTCCAGGCCGACGGTGCTGAAAGCCAGGTCTCCCATGATGTTGATGACCTGCTTGTCGGGATGCGCCATCTTGGCTCCCATGGCTAGGCCAAGGCTGTATCCCAGCTGCGTCGACTTGCCCCAGCCGATGAAGCTGCGGGGCTTGCGGGCCTCCCAGAACGGGGACATGTACTCACGAGCGCTGCCGGACTCGTGGGTGACGATGGTGTTGTCGAGGTCCACGGTGTGCATCATATCCCAGACTACCCGGTAGGGATTCATGGGCTTCTGGTTTGAGGTGAGCTTGGGCATCCACTGCGCCAGCCATGCTTCCTTGACGGAGCGGATGTCGTTCTGCAGAGCGTGATTCGTGGGGCGAGGCGCGCCGGCACGCTCCTTGAGCTCCGCGAGCAGCTGCCGCAGCACCAGCTTGGCATCGCCCAGCAGCGGATAGTTGGTGCGGTATTCCCGGCCGATGGCGTCCTCGTCATTGGTGAGATGGACGAAGGTCTTGCTGTCGGCGATGGGTACCGCGAAGAACGACTTGGTCAGGCTGGCGCCGACGCCGAACACCGTGTCCGCGCCGTGCAGGTACTTGTTGACCATGGCAGTGGTGCTGGGACCACCGGCTCCCAGGGCGAGGGGGTGGTTCTCTGGGAATGCGCTCTTGCCCGGCAGCGTGGTCATTACCGGCGCCTGCAGGAACTCGGCCAGCTCAACCAGTTCGTCCGTCGCCTCCGCGTAAAGTACTCCCTGCCCCGCCTGTATCACCGGTCGCTCGGCGGCCAGCAGGGCCTCGGCGGCCCGGCTGACGTCCCTGGGGTCGGCCTGCTGTAGCACCTCGCGGGGCGATTCGTAGTCGAACAGCTCCTCGGGCAGTTCGGCGGTGGCCACGTCGGCGGGGATCTCCAGCAGCACCGGTCCGGTCCGGCCGGTGCGCAGCTTGGTGAACGCCCGACGCATCATGGACGGGATTCGCTCCACCATGTTGAACTCGTCTGACCACTTGGTGATGGTCTCGTAGCTGCGTGTGGGGTAGAAGTTCGGGTGGACGCCTCGCTTGTCCCGCGACATTCCAGCTGGCAGCAGCAGGATGGGCACCGACTCGGAGAATGCCTGGGCAACGCCGCCAAAGCCGTTCTCCGCGCCCGGGCCGTTCTGCATCATGAAGACGCCAATCTTCTTGCCGTTGGTGGCCCTCGAGTAGCCGTCCACCATGTGGACGCCCGTAACCTCCTGCCGGAAGATGATTGGCCGAATGCCGGCAATGGCTGCGGCCTCCAGGAGCGGCTGGTACGGCACGCAGCCGATGAACTCCACGCCCTCCATGCGCAGGATGTTGGCTATAGCGGTAACTCCATCCATCTGTCTGCCTCTCCGTAAGGGAATCCGTCAAGTTGTGGGCAAGTCTAGGGAGCGCCCCAAGGGGTGTCAAGCAAGTGTAGAGGCACTCCCATGATGGGCTAGCACTCCAAATGGTCGCCGCGGATAAGGAGGAGCTTACCCCCCGCTGTAGCTCCACGCGGTGAAGCGTTTCGGGACGAGCTTGATCACGGGGTTGCCGTCGAGGTCCATATCACGGTACTGCGGATACTTGTCTCGCAGTTGGCCGACAGCCCCCACAGCCTCAGCCTCTTCGCCTGAGAGCACCTCGGCCACACAGGAAACGAGGACGTAGCGAAGCTCGCTCCAGTCCTCGTCATAATGGTCGATCACCAGGGATGCCTGCGGGTTGGCCAGAATGTTCCGTACCCGGCGCAGACGGGTCAACTCGACGGACTTGGGTTTCTGGTCTAGTACGATGTAGATGGCCTCGCCGTCATAGACAAAGCACACCGGGATAACCTGTGGTTGGCCGTCGGCATCGGCGGTCGCCAGCCGGGCAACGCGGGCATCGGCCAGGAAGCGGGCCTGCGAGTCGGTCAGCGGCGGCAACGACTGACTCCGGCCTAGGTGTCGCCGGGCAGTAGGCGCATGGGGTCGTCCAGGAACTGCAGGTTCTCCATCTCGGAGTGGGCGGCCTCTGACATGGCGGCATCGCCATCGCGGATGCAGTCGATGAGGGCCCGGCGGGCCTCGGTGCCGCCGATCTTGCCGAGTGCTGCGATGCTCGCGAGACGGACCTCGGGGTCCTCGTCCGATAGCAGCTCGATAAGTTGCGGTATGGCCTGCTGGTCGGCCAACTCGCCGCAGGCGTTCGCCGTCTCATAGCGCACCGCCGCGTCCGAACTCTCCAACTCACGGAGCAGCGTGTTGAGCCAGGTCAGATCGCCCGTCCGGCCCATTGCATAGATGGAACTGGAACGCAGGTCCTGGTCCTCGTCGTCGTAGGCCCAGCGGATATATTCTCGCACTTCCTCGGTGTTGTAGGGCGCTGCGGCCTCCAGGCACCGCCGGCGCACCTCGAGGTCCTCGATCTCGTCCTCAAGAAAGTCCATCAGGACGCGGTAAATCAGCGCGCCGTCCTGGGGAGAAATCTTGCCCTCCAATGCGAGGACCGGAAACTTTCCCAGCGCCACAGCAGAGGCGGCGCGAACCCGCGCTCCCCGTTCCGAGCGCAGGATCTCAACCAGGTCGGCGATCAGCCAGCGGTCCTCCTGCTCCCAGAGGCCCTCGATCCCCAGCTGCACCAGGTGGTCGTCATCGTCCTTCAGGAAATACCGAAATATAGAGGTGAAGTCCAGTTCCAGGTTTTCCTCAGCCTGCTCCACCATGGTTGTCACCACTACCCGCCTTTCCTCCTCAGCCAGGGTGGAGAGGAAACGGTCGAACTCCACAACCTCTGAGGGCGAGGGGTCCGAGGCCTCGTGGAAGGGCGCGTCGGACAACGGCTCCGATTCGTCGGCAATAGCCCTTATGAATACGTCGATGGCCATGGCTAACTTAGTGTAGCACGCTGCAGGCCGCGTATGGCCAGGGGCAGCGCGTCCAGCAGGTCGGACGCTGCCAGTCCTGCACTTCCGATGCGATTCGTAACTAGCTCGGCTGCGGATGCATGCAGGTATACCCCGGCCATTGCCGCGTCCGGCGGAGCCATACCCTGGGCCAAAAGCGAGACGATGACACCGCTCAGCACGTCGCCAGTCCCGCCGGTGGCCAGCCCCGGGTTGGCAAAGGGGGCGATCTGCACCGGCTGGCCGGGGCTGCCGATCACGGTGTAAGCGCCCTTGAGGACTATGGTGGCGCCCCAGCGCTCCGACCACTCCCGGGCCAAGCCCGCCCGGTCGGCCTGAATCGTGCTGACCGGCAGGCCAGTGAGCGTGGACATCTCTCCGGGATGGGGAGTCAGTACCAGGGGTGATGAGATCCCTTGGTGCCACCCTTCAATGCCAGACAGGTTATTCAGCCCGTCGGCGTCGACCAGCAGCGGCAGCCCTGAAAGACTGGTCTGCTCCTCGCAGAGCAGCCGCTCCAGGAACTCCCTGGTGCCAGCCGACCAGCCCATCCCACAGCCTGCCAAGGCGGCGGTGAACCTCCGCTCCGAATTGCGAATCACTTCGGCTGCAGCCCGGCTGATTCGTCCCTCGCCGTCCTCGGGCAGCGGCAGGTGGATCGCCTCTGCGCCCTTGGCTGCCGCTATCGGGTAGACACCCTCCGGGCTGGCCAGAGTTGTGAGCCCGGCGCCGGTGCGAACCGACGCCTGCGATGCCAGCCACGCTGCTCCGACATAGTGCCTTGACCCCGCCACCACCAGCGCATGGCCGTGAGTTCCCTTGTGTGAGTCAAGCGGGCGATGGGGCAGCAGAGACGCAACACCGTCGGTGGTGATCATTGCCACATCGACCGCCGACTCCTCGGGCAGGCCGGGCGGCACGCCTATGTCCAGCACTCGCAGGCGACCAGCGCGTTCCGCACCAGGGAAACGGAGCAGGCCCACCTTGGGGTAGCCCAAGGCCAGGGTTGAGTCGAACTGTGGGCAGGCCGGGTCGACCTCGCCGGTGTCGGCATTCAGCCCGGTGGGAAGGTCGACGGCCAGTAATCGGGGAGGACTGGCCAACCCGCGGGACTGCTGCAACAACAACATCGCGTCGCCCACGGGGCCAGCCAGCGGGCGGGAGCGGCCCGTGCCAAGGACCGCGTCGACGACCAGCCGGGAGCGGCGGATCAGACGTTGCAGCGTGTCTATGGATGGTCCGGAAACAATCTCGACCCCATACTCGATGGCCAGGTCAAGCTTGGGGTCCATTTCTGGTCGCTGCACCAGTAGGCAGCAGACCACTTCCGCGCCCCAGCGTCGCAGGTGCCTGGCTGTCACAAGGCCGTCAGCGCCGTTGTTGCCCGGTCCCACCAGCACAACGATGCGCTGCCCAGCTGCGCCGCCCAGCTCGTCCCTGGCAGCCTGGGCAGCAGCCAGGCCGGCGTTTTCCATCAGCGCGTCAGTGCTGACGCCAGCTCGCTCCGACGCCAGCTCGATGGCCACCATCTGCGCTGCGGTCACGACTTTCATAAGACCGTTAGGAGTCGTCCTCCGACCCAATTCTGAACGCCGCCTCGGCTGCTTCGGGAGGGATGGTGACCCCATGTTTCTTCAGAACATTTTGTATTCGTTCCTGTTCCTTTTCCAGTGCCCTTTTCACCATCCGGGCCTTTTGTGCCTCACGGATCGCTTTCCCTTTTTCGAACAATTTTCTGCCTCCGTCGAACATGACTGCCAGTGGGAGCACAAATGCCCAATACAGGTCGACCGTCGCCGTGTCAAACCACTGGTATAGCCAGTAATCGCTGCCGTCAAATGTCTTGAGAATTACCAAACTGGCCAGACCAGTCAAGGTAAATCCGGTGGCCTGCCAGCCGACTCCACGGTCGGCGAGGGTTCCTGTAGATGAAGTTTCCGTTTGCTGCATTATAGCTTGAGCGTTTACTCAACATCTTCGCGCTGGGCAACCACAAACGCGACGGCGTTGTCACGGGAGTCGGACATGCTGACGGAGATCTCCTGCACGCCCAACCGCTCGGCGCGGGCCTGTGCCCTGCCATGCAGCTGGATGCTGGGAGCTCCGCTGGGAGCGCGAACGACCTCGATGTCCTTCCATCCGACGCCCCGCACGCCGGTCCCCAGCGCCTTCATCGTGGCCTCTTTGGCGGCAAAACGGGAGGCCAGCTTTGATGGCCGGCCGCGGCAGTATTCCAGCTCGCTCGGCGTGTAAATGCGGTGCAGGAAACGGGCGCCGTAGCGTTCCAATACCCCGGCAATCCGGTTGATCTCGATGATGTCAACGCCGGTGGAAAGCATTCGAAAAGATGCCCCCAGCCAAGGTGGTGGGTAACTGCCTTACAGGCCCTAGTCTGGGACGTGCCCGGCGATGGCCAGGCTGTCCAGGATTTTTGAGACGGAATAGCTGCGGTTCAGCACGTAGAAATGAACGCCCGGCACGCCTGCGTCCCACAGCTCGCGGACCTGGCGTGCGGCGTATTCGACGCCCAACTCGCGGACGGCCTCGTCATCGTCGCCGAGACGGTCGAGCTCGGCGTCGAGATCGGAGGGAATCCTGGAGCCGCACAGCGAGGTGAATCGCCGGATTTGCGGCCCGCTCAGAACCGGCAAAATCCCAGGTACCACCGGCACGTCGATGCCTCCTGCTGCGGCACGTTCAGCGAAATCGAAATAGTCGTTGTTGTCGAAAAAGAGCTGCGTGATGAGGAATTCAGCGCCGTTGTCCACCTTGAGCTTGGCGTACTCGAGGTCTTGTTCCAGGCTGACGGCCTCGGTGTGGCCCTCGGGGTAGCAGGCGGCGGCGATGCCGAATTCGTAGTTGGCCTTGAGGTGGGTCACCAGTTCCGAGGCGTGGCTGAAACCGCCCTCGGTTACTGAGAACTCCTGCTCGCCACGGGGCGGGTCGCCCCGAAGCGCGATCACGTTCTCGATGCCGGCACCCTCCAGGCGTCGGAGCACACTGTCAAGCTCGTCGACAGTCTGACCCGCGCAGGTCAGGTGAGCCATCACTTCCACTCCGGCAGACTCCTTCGCGCTGATGGTGATTTCTTCGGTGAACTGCCGCGTCGATCCACCGGCGCCGTACGTGACCGAGACAAAGTCCGGACTGTAGGCGGTGAGATTTGCCAGCGTGTCCAGCACGCCGGGGATGCCGTCGGCATTCCGCGGCGGAAAGAATTCAAATGATATGGTTCGCCCCTTCTGGAGCATGTTGCTAATCTTCAAAACCTGTTACTTGTTCCTCCGTGATTTTCTCTACACCCCCAACCACTCGCACTTCGTTAAGTCTGTTAAGGTGGAACACCCTCACCCTAACCCTCTCCCTCTGGGAGAGGGTTAGGGCATTGGTCAGAATTGCGGCGTGCGCTTCTCAACGAACGCCTGCACTCCCTCGACGGGGTGGCCAGACGTGGCCACGTACTGCGCGAATGCCATCTGCTCGACAGACGAGCCGTCACGCACCGTGAGGTCGCGGCCCTGGTGTGTCACCTGCTTGATCCAGCCCAAGCCCGGGCGACTCTTGCCGCGCAGGGGAGCTACCAGTTTCTCCAGTTCCTCTTCCATCTGGTCCATCGGAGCCGAACGCAGGGCCAGTCCCCATTCGACGGCCTCCGGGCCGCTCAGCCAGCGGCCTGTCGTCAGCAGTTCCATGGCCCTCTGGGGGCCCACCAGCCTTGGTAGCCGGATGGTCGAACCGCCGCCGGGCATCAGGCCGAAGTTGACGTGCTGGTCCCCAATGCGCGCGTCCTCGGCCACCAGGGCCATGTCGCAGGCCATCATCAGTTCCAGCCCGCCGGCCAGAGCGAAGCCGTGCACCACCGCGATGACCGGGATGGGCATGTCCTCGACCTGGAATATCACCTCATTGATGTCCGTGAGATAGGTGCGCAGCGACTCGGGACTCTGGAAGGCGTCCTGGAAGTACTTGAGATCTGCGCCGGCGCAGAAGCAGCGTCCTTCGCCGCGCAGCACCATTGCCTTGATCGAGTCGTCCGAGGCCACATCGCTCAGAGCCGACGACAGGTCGGTGCATAGCTCGCGGCCCAGCGCGTTCATGGCATCAGGGCGGTTGAGTGTGACGGTGGCGATTCCCTGTTCTTTCGATAGCTTGACGTTCTGGTAATCCAAAGTGACTCCCCGCCTTTTCCTGTGGGAATGGGCGTTCAGGGTGGATGAAATTTCCCTTATACTATACCCGACTCGGCACCCTTCGCGCTGAAACGGGGTTTCTTGAGCACTGACGGTACGGATAACAGTTGCACTGTCAAGGTCCGAGTGCAGCCCAGGGCATCCCGCAATCGGGTTACCGGTTATTGTGATGGAGCGCTGCGGGTGAGCGTAACCGCGCCACCCCAGGACGGACGGGCCAACGCGGCGCTACTGGAGCTTCTGGCGGACACTCTTGGCGTAGCGAAGACCAGTCTAAGCATCGTCCGGGGAAGCACCTCCCGCGACAAGGTGGTTGCAGTTGAAGGCCTGGATGTCGGGGATATTCAGAGCATCCTGGAACCTAAGTCCCATTCTCCCATGGCGTAGTCAGCAGAACGGGAAGGGCACATGGCCATCAGATACATGAACTTCGGCTGGGTTCTGGAAAACGAACTCGCCGGGTCCCAGGGTCCGGTGAACCTGCAGGACCTTTTCTTCCTGTACCAGCAGGGCGTGCGTGCCGTCATCCGAATGGAGGAACGCACCATACCCGCCGACACCGGCGGTTACGTAGACATCGTGGACATGTATGTGCCGGTGCGCGATTTCACGCCCCCGGACCAGGATCAGATTGACCGGATGATCGAGTTCATCGACGAACAGGTGGTCCAGAACCAGCGTCCTGTGGTCGTCAGCTGCTACGCCGGCATCGGACGCACCGGCACGGTGCTGGCCTGCTACCTGGTACACCGGGGAGCGGAGCCGGTCAACGCCATCGACGAAGTGAGGCGGCTGCGCCCACGCTCCGTGCAGACGCCGGAGCAGGAGGCTGCCGTCTACGAATACGCCCGGCGCCACGCCGGGGAGGACAGCCCCGCCAAATAGCGCCTGTCATTCTCGGACACTGGCGGTGCATGCCGTTGGGTCCGTCACCTACACTTGTCGCGGAAGGAGGCCCGCCATGGCCGATGCTCCTGCCCCTCTGGAAATTCCGGCCCAGGTTCTCGCGGAAGTGTACCGGGAGGCCCGCAGGGCTTTCCCGTTCGAGTGCTGTGGCTGGCTGTCCGGTCCCGCGGAGAGTCGAACAGTCGACGTAGTCCGGAGCTGCGAAAACGCCCAGGACTCGGGCACGCACCCGACCCAGGCGGCCCGGGGAGCTGAGACGGCCTACGTCATCACGGGCGACGACCTGCTGTCGCTGAACCGCAGTCTGGACAGCGAAACGCCGGCCAAGGTGATCTTTCACTCCCACCCCAACGGCCAGGCCTATTTCTCGCCGACAGACAGGGAGGTTGCCAGCAGTCCGTGGGGGGACGGGCCTGCCTATCCGGTGCAGCAGCTGGTGGTGGGGATAACGGAAACGCAGGTGGTGGAGGCGGCGCTGTTCGCCTGGTCCGATGAGGACGAGGGGTTCGTGCAGATAGCCAGATTCGAGGGGGCTGTCGTCTAGGCCCTACCGCCCGTCACCGGGGAAAACCAGCGTCTCGGCGTCTGTGATGTAGTCGATGGTTTCGCGGATACGGCGCTCGACTTCATCGGAATATTCCATAATTCCGGAATAAAAGCAGTCTCCGTGCAGGCGTTGCTGTCGCGAATAGTACCGCCCCACGAGACCCTTCACCTGCGGCTCAATTCGAGCCAACCGATCCAGACGACCCGAGGTCTCCGGAGTTTTTTCCGGCTCCTCTCTTGTCTTCGCCAACAATAGCGCATTTGTTGCCCTCAGAGTGGCACACCATGCCTTTTCTGCAGCGTCTCTGATATCCCCCTGCGACATCTGCTCTAAAGAGCTTTCGTACATCGCGTGGGCATCCGCGAAAATCTCTCTCACAGGATCTGTCGCTACCAACTCTATTTCCCTCGGGTTTGCCCTAAATCACTATCTAAATTGTAGCCTTTTGCGGTCGATCAAAGCCACGAGTCGCAAAATCCCATTGGTCCGTTGCACTGGGCGCGACTCCTTCTTACCCAGTTTACCTGCTAATGCGCGGAGTCCCCCAGCAGGAAGACCAGCACGCTGGCCCCGACGTAAAGACCGATGATCGCCAGCGCCTCCCAGGTAAAGAACCTGTTGGGCCGCCCTCGTCCCCTCCGGAGCACCGAGACCAGCACCACCGCCGTCATCAGAATCGCTATGGCCGCCGTCAGCGTGTGTATGGGAGAGATGGCGGCCGGAGACCACAACGGCGCGCCAACCAGGGCCACATCATCCATGAACAGGATGAACCCCATATTGAACAGGTTGCTTCCGAGCACGCCGGTGATGGCCAGCTCCGGGGCGTTGATGCGTATGGCGGCAAAGGACGCCGCGAGTTCTGGGAGTGACGTGCTGAATGCAAGGAACTGGGTGCCGAAGAAGCTGGCATTCCAGCCCATTCTTTCGGTTGTAGTTTCAGCGACTATGGACAGCCAGATGGCCGCGCCGATGATTAGTCCCGCAGATATGGCATAGATGACCAAAGTCTTGGCCATGCTTTCTTTGGCGTATTCCTCTCCCTCTTCCTCCTCCTCAGCGACGCCTGCTGCGACATAGTCTCCGTCGTCTTGGTCTCGCTGCTCGAATCTGTAAAGCATGTACATGGCGAACAGGAATACCACCAGGATGACGCCGCTCGCCGGGCTGACGCTCCATGAATCCATGGCGCTTGTTTGTCCGTGGATTAGCATGGCGGTGGCGGCCAGGGCGATGACCAGTATGCCCAGGGATCCGACCAGCACGGCGGCGATGCTGACACTGCCCAGGATGGGCCCGTTACGCCAGTACAGGTCCAACAGTCCGATTATCAGCAGGTTGAACAGGTTGCTGCCGAAGGCGTCGCCCACAGCCAGATCTGGGTTGTCCGCCAGGGTGATGGAGCTGACTCCTACGCCCAACTCCGGCAGAGACGTGGCAGTGGCCAGCAGCACGACGCCAATGAAGGCCCGGCCGAGACCGGTCTTGAAGGCGATGACGTCCGCCGACTTGGCCAGGAAGTTGGAGGCTCCCAGGATGATGATGGCTGCACCAGCGAGCATGAGCCACAGAACGGGAAGGGGAAGTTCTTCCATTACAAGTCCTGTCTATAATTTCCTGTCGGCGGAATGGCTGCGGTTGGTGACACTAACATGTATGGACAGGATATACAGGATTGGGCAAACAAAATCAAAATTCCTGTCCATCCTGTAAATCTATGTCAACTCTTTCCGTCGATAGCCGCGACGATGCGGTCGCCCATCTCGATCGTGCTCACGGAGCCACCCCCGCGCGCAAGATCTGCGGTGCGCAAGCCGCCCTCCAGCGTCTGCTCGACTGCACGCTCAACGGCGGCGGCCTCCTCGGTAAGTCCCAGCGAGTAGCGCAACATCATGGCCATGCTCAGGATGGAGCCGATGGGGTTGGCGATGCCCTTGCCAGCGATGTCCGGCGCCGTGCCGTGGATCGGCTCGTACATGCCCACCGAGGGCTGGCCCTCCACCGGAACGCCCGCCAGGCTGGCCGAGGGCAGCATGCCCATTGACGCCCCCAGCACCGACGCCTCGTCTGTCAGGATGTCGCCGAAGGTGTTCTCGGCAACGATCACGTCGAACCGCGATGGGACCTGGATCAGCTGCATGGCGCAGGCGTCGACCAGCACGTGTTCCAGCTCGACGTCGGGGTACTCCTCGCCCAGCCGCGTCGCCACTGTGCGCCACAGCCGCGAGCATTCCAGAACGTTGGCCTTGTCCACCGACGTCAGCTTCTTGCGGCGGCCCCGGGCCAGCTCGAACCCGACGCGCAGCACCCGCTCGATCTCGCCCTCGGTGTAGCGCATGGTGTCCTCGGCGATGATGCCGCCGGGAGTCTGGTGCCGCCCTCGGGGTTCGGCGTAATACAGGCCGCCGGTCAGCTCTCGCACCACCACCATGTCCACGCCTTCCAGCACCGAGGGCTTGAGCGGACTGGCCTCGGCCAGCCACGGATAGACCTTGACGGGGCGGATGTTGGCGAACACGCCCATGTGGGCGCGGATGTCGAGCAGGCCCTGCTCGGGGCGCACCGTGGCGTTGGGGTCGTCCCACTTGGGGCCGCCCACGGCGCCAAACAGCACCGCGTCGTTGTCGCCCGACATCGCGCGCACCTCGTCGGTGAACGGGATGCCGTGCTTGTCGATGGATATGCCGCCGATGTCACCGTAGGACAGCGTGAACGAATGCCCGAAAGCTGCGCCGACGGCCTCCATGGCACGGACGCCCTGGTCCGTCACCTCCGGGCCGATGCCGTCGCCGCCCATGACTGCGATCTTGAACTCCAAGGCCAAACCTCCGGGTCCGACTGCCGCATTGCCGCATCAAACGCACCTGCCAGCACACGGCGCCAAAAACCGGCAACAGTATACCAAGTCAGGGGGAGGGGTGGGGGTGGGGGAGGGGGGGAGATATTAGGAAGGATACGCGGCGAGTGCGTCGCGTGGTTCGGTTCGCCAAGGCCTGTGGAGAAAATGCTGATGTTTTCTAATCTCTAAGCGATCGCAGCCTTTCGATTTCAGAACCTGGCATATACTTTTGAGAGACAGCCATCTCAGCTAAGGAGTAGAGTCAAGATGGACAGTAGTCGCTGGCGAGTGGAAATAAGGGGCGGGTTACAACTACTCAAGCAAGTCCTTAGTTTTATGTTAGCTATTTTGACTGTCCTCGGCCTTTCATTTTGGGTGTTTTCTGTGGTGTCGACCGAGGCCGATTCACTCCCGGACGGATCCCTGTGGGCTATCGCGCCAGCCATAGCGATTTTTGGAGTTTTCGGCTGGGCGGGCGGAACAGGGAACTCCTTTTGCCGACATCTACGATCATTACTTAGACAGATTGGGATTCTCTTCACATTGGCAGCTCTCTTTCTAACTGGCATGGCCTCGTTGGAGCCCTTATTAGAAATTGCTGACCTTGGTTCCCCAGAGGACTGGATATTTTCCTCCTCATACGTCCTATTGAGTATCTCCTCAATCGCTGCCGTTGGATCTGGAACCTGGAAATTGGCGATCAACATCGATCGCCTCTGGCAGTATCGCGAGGAATCGGCGGCTTGTACACCTAGCTGCTTTGGATCACACGGTTCTGTCTAACTAAAGACTGGCCGGTTCGGGGGAATAGTATGGAGTGGTCCAACATTCGGGGTTTGAGGGTATCGGTTGGTTGGCAATAATCAAACTCAGTGAAGGGAATTGCTTTCCCATCAATGCGACCATAAGATGATCAACAAGGTTCCCCCTACATGACCACCATCAACAGCCAGGAAGACTTGCTCCGTGCGCTCCGGGAGAACCCGGAGTGGAAGGAGGCCGTGCGCGCTCTGATCCTTGGCGAGGAGCTGCTGCAGCTTCCCGCAAGGTTCAACGCGTTCGCGGACGAGCAGCGGCAGGTCAACAAGCGCGTCGAATCCGACATCTCGGACCTCAAGGCGGGGCAGGCCAGACTTGAGGAGGGGCAAGCCAGGATCGAGGCCAGCCAGGGAAGGATTGAGGCACGCATGACACGCCAGGAAAACGACATGTCCACGGTCAAGGCTGCTCACGCCCGCTGGTCTGCCTTGCGTGGCGCCGAGAGCATCACCATCGATATGGACATCGAATACGTGAAGACCCTCTCCGAGGCTGACCTGGTCCGCATCGCCAAAACTGGCAACCCCAACATGTCCCGCAGTGAGATGTTCAGTTTCAGGACCGCCGACCTCGTGGTCGAGGCGAACGACGAAGCCGGAACCGTCTACATCTGTATGGAGGCCTCGTACACCGGCGACCTCCGCGATTCTGATCGCGCACAGCGCAACGCCCGCCTGCTCACGAAATTCACCGGCCACCGCGCCATACCCGTTGTCGCCAGCGTCCGTAATGTTAACCAAGTAACTGCCCTTATTGATTCAGGGGAGGTTTACTGGTACCAGATACCGGAACGCTACATGGAAACCGAATAGCCCCCACGCAAAGCTCCCTCCCCGGGGGGATGGGGAGGGAGCTAGCAGGCAGCCTTCCTACCAAGGGGCGGCCCTCCTGCCTCATTGAGGGGATTCGCCGGCGGACTATGCCGCCAGCGCTGTTGCCATCCTTTGCGGCGATGCCGGAGGGTGCTCATGGTTGGCGCGCCAGGTTGATCCGTCGGGGTACACCACCAGCACCGGGCGCGTCGTGTGCTCCAGCAGCGTCTTCAGGCTGTAGCCCCGCAGGCGCTCGAACAGGCCCGGGTTGACCAGCGAGACCGGGATGAGGATCAGGTCCGCATCCTCCCGCTCGGCCCACTCCGCCAGGTGCTTGAACCCGTGCGACGTCGGCAGAATGGCCTGCGCCCTGGCCCCCCGCGCCTTGATAACCTCCATCTGTTTGGCTACTGGCGAGCGGCCCAGCCGACGCAGCTCCGGCTCCCCCAGCGTCCGGATCCACTGCCGCCGGTTTTCCTCGGGATAGGGACTGACCAGGTACGAGGCCGCGGTGATCTCGAACAGCACGACCTCGCCGCCGTCCGCCGCTGCCAATCCCGCGGCGCAGGAACGCACCACCGCGAATTCCGGTGAGTCGTCTATGCTGGTCACTGCCAGCACTCTTCCAACCGCACCCTCGCTGTCCGCTGGCCTGGCCTCCCGTGCCCGCACCGATTCCAGGTGTGCGATGATGGAGTGGACCACCCTGCAGTCGTTGGTGATGAACCCCCGGAATTTCTTTCCGGGACTGGATACGCCTCCCACCGCGAATAGCTTGTCCTGCGAAACCTCCCATCCGACAAAGGCGATGGGCGTGGGATGCGACGAGACCAGGAACCACTGGTTCTCCAGGGCCCGGGTGTTGCGCTGCACCTGCGTCCAGACTCCCTCCAGCCCTTCGGGCGCCTCCTCCAGAGGGCACTGCCCGAAGGCGGCGACCCTGACGCCCGCCTGGACCAGCCGGCGATAGTGCCTGCCCTCGCCCGCCATCTTCCCTGCTGTCTGGAAGCCGGCATAGAGGTCGGCCCCCACGGGGCTGTCGCGCGCCTCGCGCTCGATCTCGCGGCTGTATTCCAGCATTTCCGTAGCGTCGCTGAGGAAACGGAATCCCTCGATGGGAGTGCCACCCGCTCTGAGTTCCTTTTCCATTCGCTCTATAAGGCCCTCGACGCCGCTGAAATCCCGGAGCAGTATGTCGTTGTCGGTAATCGTCCAGTCCATGGTTGCACCCCCCGTCGTCCGATAGTTTTGGTCCCTTGATAATTCTACGAGGGGATATACACTATCGGATTCACGGATGTAACCGATATAGAGATAATATACATCCACGTATGTGATATTCAGCGAGACATGGGTTCTTGGCGACAATGGGGTAATGAGGAAGGAGAGCGGGTGGTTGCTCTGGCCAGCTGCGAGGGAAGCGCGGCCAGACCGGGGTTAGCCGGCGAATTCGTAAATTCGCTCTCAGATCAGGTCGGCGGTAATAGGGAGCTACACCGCAGGCTCGCCCAGCCCGCCCATTTCAGCTGGCACGGCCTCGTCCTCGCCAGGCCACGGCGGTGTGGTGTGGCAGAGGAATCGCAGCGGGGCATCCGGCGAGGCGGCGAACTGGAAGTGCCACCCCGTCGGGATCACCAGCGCGTCGCCCGCAGACACGTCCTGCGGCGCCACCGATGCGGCCTCGGCGTCGGGCGGACAGCGCCAGACCTGCCCGTGGCCCTCCAGGATGTACCAGGTCTCCTCGACGGTTCGGTGGTAGACCGGACGCGACACCTGGCCGGGGGGCAGGGTGACCTCAACCACGCTGCTCTTGACTGCTCCGTGGCGGGCGTCGGTCAGCAGCCGTATCTCCGATCCGTCGGGGGCGTAAACATCGGGTGCCTCGGCACGCCGCGATAACGGCAATTGGCTCTCCGTCCCACTGCTCCCATATACCGCCGGCGTGTCGCTGTCTTTCATCTCGCCCTTCCCCTATGGTTTCGGCCTATCCGCCTGTGGTAACGGTCAGTCCCTCGCCTACAACGCCCCAATAGGGGACGGCGACGGCCATCAGCACCACAATGGCCACCAGGGTCATGATGACCCCCGTGCGGAGCACCTCGGGAGCTGAGATGTCGGCACGCTGGTAGATGAACACGCTCCCTGTGGCCGCCGCCGGGTAGTACACCACGGAATCCCCCACAATGACCACCGCCAGGCCGCATACCATGGGGTTCAGCCCCAGCGACGCGCCGGTGGACATGGCAACCGGTATGATGAAGGCCAGGTATCCCGCGATGTTGGGCATCACGAACCGCACCGCCGCTGCTGCTCCCGACATCGCCAGGAGCAGCAGCCACGGGGAGTCGCCGATGCCGCCCACGGCTGATACCAGGGTGCTGGCGAACCACGCCGCGGCGCCGCTTTGCACCAGTGCGCCCGACAGCGACAGCGACGTGGCGATGATGAAAAAGTTGCTCCAGCCCAGATTCTGCTCGAAAGTGCGCCACGACAGCAACCCGATGCCGGGCAACAGCATCACGACCATGGCGATCAGCGCCGGGACGGCGGGCGGCAGGCCGTGGGCGAAGTCGGTGAACCAGAGCAGCGCTACCCCCAGCGTGATCAGACCCGCCCTCACCTCTGCCGGTGTAAGCGAGGTTGCGCTGGGCTCGGATTCCGACCCTTCCTCAACCGCCGGTAGTATGGAAAACCCGGAGCGGTACAGCAGAAACACCGCCACCCCTCCCACCACGAGTATCAGCCAGAAGGGCAGGGCCATCAGCACGAACCAGCGGGTCCACGAAAAGTCGCCAATGAGGGCTGCAGCCACCACGGGCGTGATTCCTCCTGCCAGAAGGGCCGTGGATCCCAGGCGGTTGAGGGACCCCATAGCCATCATCACCCCTTTGTTCAGCGGGTGCTGAGGCTCTATGTTCCAGCGTCCCATCACCTGCTCGTATACGTGCACCAGGATTGCTCCCCGTGTGCTGGCAGATGGCAGGGCGAATGTAAGGGCGGCGAAAGCCAACAGCATCTGGACGTAGAGGGCGCGTGGGCTGCCCCGAGACAAGCGGATCAGGTAGCCCGCCATCCGGTTGGCCAGCCCCGACTGTTGCACGCCGAGTCCCAGCGTTAGTATGCCGATGAGAAAGTAGGGGACCGGCTGCGAGAACCCGTACAGCGCCGCCGTGATGTCCGGCACCGCTCCCACCAGTGTCAGCAGGATAACGGCTGCGATCCCGGTGACAGCCAGGGGCAGCGCCCCGGTGGCCCAGAGCCCGACGGCCAGGGCCATCACCGCCAGCGCACGCTGACCCTCTGTGGACAGGCCATCGGGGGTCGCGGCCAGCAGCACGACGGCGAAGGCCAGCAGCGGCAGCCCGAACTTCACGGCCGTTACGCCCGGCCGGTCGCCCAGCGATTTCAATATTCCAGTGACTTCAAACGCCGCCATAGGGTCTCAACGGTCATTCCCGCGAAATCGGGAGATCTTCCACTCAACCGGTAGAGAATGCAGTCCCTTTAAGAAGGGTACCTGTAGGGGTGCACAGCCGTGCGTCCGTCTTTCGGATTGCATCTCGATTGCCATGCGTCTGTTTGGTCAAACGGCAAGACCCCCGGAGTGCACCCCCGGGGGTCCCGTCTGCGTTAGGACTTGTTCTGTGGCAGTGGCTGGTCAGGTACCGGCGGGCTTGCGGCCCTTGCGGTCCAGGAAGTCGGCGAAACCTTCTTCCACCGTCAGGCCCCGGAACCTGCCCTGTCGGGCCTCGATCTCCGTCCAGAACTGCTCCTCCAGCGAGTTGCCGGTGTGCTCGATCAGCAGCTGCTTGATGTTGTTCACGCCGTCGGCGCGGTTCTTGGCGATGCCTGCCGCAACTTCGATGGTCTTATCCATCAGGTTCTCCGACGACACCAGGTGGTTGAGCAGGCCGATGTGGTAGGCCTCGTCGGCGAACACCTCGCGCCCGCTGTACAGCAGTTCCTTGGCCTTGCCCCAGCCCACCAGCGTCGGGAGGCTCCAGGTGGCGTTGAGCTGTCCATAGTTCACTGCGAGGAATCGGAAGCTGCTCTTCTCGCAGCCGATGAGGAAGTCCATGCTGGTGGCCATCACCGTGCCGCCGCCATAGCACAGGCCGTTGATGGCGCCGATGACCGGCTTGGTGCAGGTGGCCAGGTGCCAGGTGTACTTGGCCCGCTCGGCCGCTGCCTCATCCCGTTGCGCCTCGGTCAGCTCGCGATTCTCGTGGATGTCCGCGCCTGCCGAGAACGCCCGCTCTCCGGCGCCGGTGATGATCACCGCGCCGATGCCATCGTCGGCTTCCGCCTCGGTGAGGAACGCGTCCACCTCGCGCGACAGCCCCAAGCTGAGGGCGTTCAGCACCTCGGGCCGGTTCAGGGTGAGGATGGCGACCCGGTCCACCTGGTCAGTGGAGATAACCTCAAAGGCCATAACAGCAAAGACTCCTTCGCCGCCCCGCCAACTCGGCGGGACATAATCTGCGTACTAGCGCTGCCCATGACGGGGCGCCACCGGCAACCCCCTAACTAAAGCACAACGAGGTGAGGTTTGCAAACTCTTAGGCAGAATCCTCAATTGGTGCCCCTGGCTCCTTTTCAGAAGTCGCGATCTATGACCCGGATGTATGGTTGGCCCAGCGCACAATTAGCCACTCAATTGTGTCCAACGCGCACTGCCAAGTAAGTTCCAGCCAATCAAGCATATTGTGTTGTGCATCGGTCTGTCCCTGATAAAAGCGCCGTATCCAAGGGTGCGCTATAGGTATACCATCCGAGTCAATATCAAACGACAGATATTGCACATACTGAAGCGGTTCGTGGTTAACAGGAGGAAGCTTCCTCCCGATATGAACCCGTGGGCGAAGTGAATCAGCAGCCATGTTGTGTACCAGCAAGTTCCTAACTTTTCTGAGTGCCGTGAATTGGCCAACTTCCAAATTCGCGATCGCATAGGGTAAGACTGAGTTGGAAGGATCACTGGGCAACGCCTGACCGCCTGCCTGGAAGGCGGTTCTTCCTGGGGCGTCTGGGAAATGAAGATTTGCAGGAAATTCTGGATTCAAAAACGGTTCCCGTGTCAGGTATACGAAATATTCGTACAATAAATCGAGAGCTGTGTAACAAGAAATGACTGAGCTTGTGTAGGCGTAAGAGACTGCATCAACTATTGGTGAATAGAGTCGGCTTTCCCAAATCTCACCTGCCGATTCCCCTGAACCAAGGTACGATGTAGAAGTTTCATTCAATTCACGAATAGTTCGGTTCATGTCTTGAAAGTGATGGCAAGCGGCTAGAAGTGCGTGCCGCAGGTCCTCAGCGATACTGTTCGCGTTATGTAGAAAGTAAGCTTCGGTAATCGGAATTGAAGTTTGCTTTAACTTATCGATTAGGAGTTCAACATCAGCCAGTCCAGCTTTACCATACGAGATATTCTCTTCAATATTCGCACAAATTTCCCGCCCTGCCCTCATCTCGAAATCCGCAATTCCACTTTGTTGCAAGGCTCGCATTCCAATCAAGGTCTCTAATCTTAAGAGTCTCCGGAGTAGGGTTTCACTGAGGAACCCCGCGGATATTGCCCCTTCGCCTACTCTGAAGGCACTCTCGCCGGACAGGTCATCGTGAAAGCCGACCAACTTCACCCCGAGCTTATTCAGAACCTCAACGAAATATCGAAGATACAGGTCGTTTGGAAAGAGATCCCATTCGTTAGGTTCAGACGCAATAGGAATTGAAGTAGATGACCCTACACCGTCAGTAGCCACAACCTCCGTGCCCCTAAAGTTCATCAGCAAACCGCGTGAGAGTAAATAAGTACGAAATGGGCCAAATGCTTCTGCCGTGCTAGTACCAAGCTCTGCGATTCGAAGCTCCATATTAGTCACCAAAACCTTGCGGGGGTAGAACAAGATGCCATACGGCAATATCGATGAGAAGCTGACGATTTAGTCATTATCGCTGTGCGTACGATTACCCCACCGTTCCCACCGGTAATTCTAGCACCGAGTCAAGGTCTGACTAGATAGTCGCTGATATACTTGCTGTTCTAATAGAGTGTCATTGAGCTCAGTCCCCCCAGGAGGCCCTCATGCAGCAACGTGACTTTGTCGGCTACGGCCCCAACGGGCTGGCTGTCCGCTGGCCCAACGACGCGCGCATCGCCGTCTCGGTGGTGGTCAACTACGAGGAGGGCTCCGAGTACTCGACCCTCGACGGCGACCCGGCGGGCGAGACCTCCGGTGAGTCTCCCTCTCCCCTCGGCGCGGGCGAGCGCGACCTGGCCAACGAGTCCTTTTTCGAGTACGGCAGCCGCGTCGGCGTCTGGCGAATCATGGACATCCTTGAGCGCAACAACGTGCCCTCCACGTTCTATGCCTGCGCCCTGGCCCTTGAGCGCAACCCGGAGGTCGGGCCCGAGGCCATCCGCCGCGGCCACGAGGTCATGGGCCACGGCAACCGCTGGGAGGAGTACTACCGCATGGACCGCGACACCGAGCGGCAGGCCATCCGCGAGGCCGTCGACACCATCGAGCGCATCTGCGGCCAGCGGCCCCTCGGCTGGTACACCCGCTACGGCCCCAGCGTCAACACCCGCGAACTGGTGGTTGAGGAAGGCGGGTTCGAATACGACTGCAACGCCTACAACGACGACCTGCCCTACTGGACACAGGTGCACGACAATCCCTGGCTGGTGGTGCCCTACTCCCTGGAGGTCAACGACTACAAGTACTGGCGAGGCGACCTGCTGACGCCGGAGCACTTTTTCCAGGTGGCCAAGGCATCCTTCGACCAGCTCTACGAGGAAGGAGCCACGCATCCCAAGATGATGTCCGTAGGCCTGCACTGCCGCATCATCGGCAAGCCCAGCCGCGCCCACGCCCTCGACCAGTTCCTGAAATACGCATCGGAGAAAGAAGGAGTCTGGTTCGCCCGTCGGCTGGACATAGCCCGCTGGTGGAAGGAGCATTACCCGGCGTCTGTCTGAAGTGTGATTTTTGTGATTAGATGATTGCCTTGAAGACAAGAATGTCTCAGTTGCAAATCTCACCCCCACCCTAACCCTCCCCCTGCGGGAGAGGGGATTGGCTTCAGTTCAGACAACCCATAACCCAAGGAGCCGAAAATGAAGACAGTTCGCATTTACCAGACTGGCGGGCCCGAGGTCCTGAACTACGAGGACGCGCCGGAGCCGTCGGCCGCGCCCGGACAGGCCGTGGTCGAGATCAAGTCCATCGGCGTCAACTACACCGACGTCTCCAGCCGCAAGGGCACCAACCCCCCCGACGCCTATCCCTGGACCCCAGGTCGGGAGGCTGCCGGCGTGGTCACCGCCATCGGCGACGGCGTCACCGAGGTGGCCATCGGAGACCGCGTGGCCTACGCCATGCACACCGGTACCTACTCCCAGTATCACTCCGTTCCGTCGTGGCTGCTGGTGCGGATACCCGACGGCATGGATTTCGCCACAGCAGCCGCCACGATGCTGCAGGGAATGACCGCTCACTTCCTCGTCTTCGGCATCGCCCACCTGAGGGAGGGCGACCGCGTGCTGGTCCACGCTGGGGCTGGCGGGATGGGCCTGTGGCTCATCCAGATGCTCAAGCGACACGGCGTATACGTCCACACCACTGTCTCCACCGAGGAAAAGGCCGAGTTGGCCAGAGGCGCGGGCGCTGACCACACCGTCATCTACACAAAGCAGGATTTCGAGGAGGAAATTCGCAAGGATCCCAACGGCCAGGGCCTCAAGATGGTCATGGACGCCGTGGGCGCCACCACCTTCGATCAGGGCATGCGCCTCCTCGGACGTCGCGGCTTCATGGCGCTGTACGGACAGGCCGGCGGCGCAGTGGGACAGGTTGATAGTGGCGTTCTGCGCAACGGCTCGCTGTCCCTCGTCCGCCCCAGTCTCGGCGACTACACCGCCACCCGCGACGAGCTGGTGCAGCGGGCCGACGACGTGCTGGGTTGGGTGCAGTCCGGCGAGGTCAAGCTCTACGTCGGCCTTGAGTTGCCTCTGTCCGAGGCCCGCGAGGCCCACCGCCAGATGGAGGGCAGGGAGACCACCGGCAAAATACTGCTCACTCCGTAAGGGTCCCCTCTCCCTCCAGGGGAGGGTTGGGGTGGGGGCGTTTCTCCGTCGGCGGAAAGTCTGGAGAAGAACCCGAATTCACTCTTACCCCAACCTTCTCCCCAGAGGGAGGGATTGTTGGGTCTACTGCGCGACCCAGCCGCCGTCGACCACCAGCTCGCTGCCGGTCATGAACGACGCCTCGTCGGACGCCAGGTACAGCACGCCGTAGGCAACGTCGATGGCCTCGCCATAGCGACCCAGCGGGATCCGCGACTCCATCAGCTCCCGCACATCGTCGTGTGACCTCCTCCCCTGGGTCATCGGCGTGACAATCGGCCCCGGATGCACCGAGTTGCAGCGTATGCCGTCGGCGGCGTACTGGAGGGCCGTCGATTTGGTCAGCAGCCGCACCGCGCCCTTGGACGCGATGTACTGCGGGCTGGACTCGTTCATGGCCACGATGCCCAGCTGCGACGAGATGTTGATGATGGACCCGCCGCCTGACCGCTGCATTGCTGGGATGGCGTATTTGGTGCCCAGGAACACGCCCTTGGCGTTCACCTCCATCACCCGGTCCCATTCTTCCACCGTCGTGTCCTCGATGCCGCCCACGGCGCTAACGCCGGCGTTGTTCACCAGGATGTCCAGCCTCTTGTAGACCTCCTCGGCCATGGTCACAGCGCGCTGCCAGTCGGACTCCTTGGTAACGTCGAGCCGCACGAATATCGCCTGCCCGCCCCCGATCTCCGCTGCGATGTCTCGCCCCTCCTCCAGCACGTCCCCGATGACCACCCGGGCGCCCTCCCTGGCAAACAGCAGCGCCTCCTCGGCGCCCATTCCCCGGGCTCCGCCGCTGATCAGAGCAACCTTACCTTCCAAACGCATGGCCAACCTCCACGTCTGAACTGTGATTCGCGAGATTAGAGGATTAACAGGATTTTGGGGTTCTTATCCTTGGGAATCCTTGCATCCTGAAAATCCTGATTCAGACAGTTTCCTCAGTACCGCGTCTGCTGGTTCATGGGCGAGTACGTCCCCGGATGCACGGCGCACAGCCCGGCGTCCACCGGCAGCACGATGCCTGTGATCCACCGCGCCTCTTCGCTGGCCAGGAAGAGCGCCGCGTAGCCGATGTCCCAGCCGGTGCCCTCCACATGCATTGGCGCCGAGTTGCGACGGTACTGCCGCAGGTCGTCGTCCATCCGAGGCGCAACCATTGGCGTGTACACCAACCCCGGCGCGATGGCGTTGACGCGGATGTTGTCATGAGCGTGGTCGGCGGCCATGGAGATGGTGAGACCGATGACGCCAGCCTTGGACGCGGTGTATGGCGTGCTCATGTGGGCCCGCAGCCCGGCGATGGACGAGATGTTGATGATGGACCCACCGCCGGTCTCGATCATCCGTGGGATCACCGCCTTGGCCGCCAGCACCATGGTCTTGAGGTTGACGTTCATCACGCGGTCCCAGTCGGCCTCGCTTACCTCCACCACCGTGCCGCGCTGCGAAATGCCCACGTTGTTGTCGAGGATGTCGATGCGGCCGTAGCGGTCGATGGCCGCCTGGGCCATCCGCTCGCAGTCGTCCAGGCTGGTCATGTCCCCGGCGAGCGTCGACGCCTCGCCGCCCTCGGACTTGATGATCTCCAGGGTTTCCTTGGCGCGGTCCTCCACCTGGTCCACCAGCAGCACCTTGGCGCCCTCGCGGGCCATCAGGATGGCCGCCGCCTTGCCGTTGCCGATGCCCTCGCCGCTGGACCCGGCGCCCGTGATGATCCCAACCTTGCCCTCAAGCCTGGGGGGACGTTCTGCCATGGGGTTACTCTCCTGCTTGTTCTCACGCTATTCGCGCCGCCTGATGGCTGCCTGGCGCTGCGGCTACCATCGGGGATTGGGCCGTGGGTTGTCAAGCGGTGGGGATAGTAGTATGAGAAAATTAGCTAGATACAATGCACTGAGACTTGCTCAGTCTTCAGTGGATTGATGGCTTGGGTGGATTGATGGCTTGGAATGTGACAGAGTGAAGGGAGGGCCAAACCCAACGGAAAAACAGGTCCATCGGCAATCACAGTTTTCGACTGAAAAATAGCACTGTAGTCTTGGAGAATAACTAGGTCAAATCGTCCTCGGTTAGTCTAGGGAAAGCGTGTTACCATACGGCCTACTCGCTGTCGGACCGAGCTTTTAGGCAGCTCTTGTGTCGCCGAGACGGTTCACGGTGAGTACGGCATAGAAACAACCTGCTGCTGGTACGGATAACGTCGGTAATCCCGGCACAAGGAGGAGCTATGACGATGTCCGTTGTTGATTATTCAGAGCTAAAGGGCTGGGAGGGCATTTACGAACCTTCCGAGGCTGCCAAGTATCTAAGGGCTTCCGCGCATTCAGACGTTTTGTATCCCTTCAATTCAACTAAGCTCATTCGCTGGATACGTCGAGGACTAGGAAACCCCGAACTAGTGGACATCCCAGGTAGATCTCTCCTTATAGACTTCGATGATCTGATTTCTATGAGGATGATTGCCGCGCTCTTGAATGCTGGTATGAGTTGGCGGGCTATCCATAAGGCGGAGGAATGGCTGCGCGAGATGACTGGTTCCCGCCAACCTTTCGCATCGGAACCCCTCTGGGCGGGCCGCGGTGAGGTATTCATTGAATGGGGAGACAAACTGATTTCCGCGACCCTTAGCGGGCAAATAGGGCTTGACCTAATCCGAGAGTATCTAATTCCTATTCACGGTCTCGAGTTTGATCCGGAATCTCACCGACCAATTTCCTGGGAGCCGTCAACGGACGTGGTCCTTCAACCGGTCTTGCAGTTTGGAGCACCCTGCATCAAAGGTACCCGGATTCCCACGAGGGCAGTCTCGGGAATGATTGCGGCGGGAGACTCAATAGAATGGGTGGCCCAATCTTATTGCCTACCCATCGCGTCTGTGCAGGCTGCTTGTGATTGGGAACTTAAAATCGAAAACAAGTGAGCCGCTCTTTCTATTGGACGAGTCCATGACACCCGCTGTGGCTCAGGCCCTGGCGCTGGTAGGTTACAACATCGTTACCATTGAGGAGGCGTTTGGACAGAGCGGAATTAAAGATCCTGAAATTATAGAGTGGTGCCTACATAACAGCGCTGTGTGGATTCATGCGGATGACAGCGCGAGAAGAGACCATCGAATTCAGATACAGACCAGTGGTATTGTAACCTTGCGGGTGCATCGACCTCGTGGAGGGATGACGGGCAGGGAGCAGCTCCGCATCTTGAGTTACGTGCTCCCCAAATTCCTTGATGATATGAACAAACGGCACCGCGGTCGGCATTTTCGTGCTTTTGCACAAACGCCTCTCTCGAAACCCTCGATAAGCCCAGAAAATATATAGACCTCTGTCAATTTGGCTCGCCAAATTCCAAGGTAACGTATCCTCTCCCCACGGAAAA
This sequence comes from Dehalococcoidia bacterium, assembly GCA_963664175.2. Taxonomy (GTDB): domain Bacteria; phylum Chloroflexota; class Dehalococcoidia; order Lucifugimonadales; family UBA3495; genus VXOI01. The sequence continues at coordinate 53,064 of CAXXOI010000034.1, read as the reverse complement.
CAACCCATTACGAAGCCCACTGACACCGGCCCCTTGCCAGACCCCGTGACACCCACCTACCATTGCCGGTGTGAAGGGTAGTAGCGAACATCAGGCGCAGAACACGCTAGCCAAGCCTAGTCTGCCCATCCAGGTCTCTGCAGACGGTACGTGCCAATCCCAATAACCTGCAGGAGCGCAAACTGGGCGCATTTGTCCGGAAAAGACCGCAAGATGAAACTTGCCACTCTCCGGGCGCGTCGCTGGGGTGTTGCTCCGCTGAAGTCGCTGGCAGGTCGCCAAAATGCGAGGATTTGCAAGGGGAAACGAACCTCTTCCGTCCTTACACTGCCGGTCGGCTTTTGGCGAAGGGTGGTCTGCGGGCCCCATTCCACCCCGGAAACGCTGACGGGCTCTTCCTTGACGCCCCTTCGGCCAATCCCATAGACTGAACGCAGTGCATTCTGGAAACAATTGCACTCCCGAATTTATCCTCGGCCCACTGGATGGACCAGTGGAGGCCGGAACCAGCTAGGCCGGAAGAATCATACGCATGGTTGAACCAACGAATCGCGGCGGCGACGTCGCCCTGTTCATCGACTGGGAAAACTTCAAGATCAGTCTCGCAGCGGGCAACCGCAACCCCAATCTCTCCTCGCTGAAAGAGGAGGTCGCCAACCAGGGCCGGGTGGTGGTCGCAAAGGCCTACGCCGACTGGGTTACCCGGGCACCAGAACTTCGGGGCGCCAGCCAGTTCATCAACGATCCACCCTCCCTCTACGCTGCAGGTATTGAGCCTGTATTTGTTCCAACCCGGATTCCCTCGACCCAGGCTTCCAGCGCCAATGGGATGCGCACCTACCGCGTCAAGAACAGCGTCGACGTCAAGATGACCGCCGACTGCATCGAGTGCGCCCACTCCTACCCCAACATCGGCACCTTTGTGCTGGTGTCGGGCGACTCGGACTTCCTGCACGTGGTAAACGCGCTACGCACCATGGGCAAGCAGGTGGTTATCGTCGGCGTGTCTTGGAGCACCTCCCGTCGCTTGGCCGACCAGGTTGACTCGCTGTTGCTCTACGACAAGGATGTGGACCCCATAGCCCCGCAGCCGGCCGTTCTACCGCAGCACGCGGCACGGACCACAGTGCCATCCGTTGCCGGTACCGGCACCAGTGCCCCCGCCGACGCATTGCCGGAGTTGGCCGAGGTCATTCGCGCAATCGAGGAGATCATACGCGATGAGCGGGCCGCGGGCGGACAGCCCTTGCTGACTGCCATCAAGCAGCGGATGATGCGCCGCTACCCCAACTTCGACGAGAAGAAGCTGGGCTTTTCCGGGTTCAAGAAGCTGATGGCTCGGGCCGCCGAGGACGGCAACATCAAGCTGGTTCACTCCGGCCTTGTCGACTGGGCCATTCTCGCCGACGAGGAAATTCCCGAGGGCACCACTGAGGAAAGCCCGTCAGGTGTCGCGTCCAGGTCCAGCAGACGCCGCGGAGGACGCCGGCGCCACGGCGGTCAGCGTGATTCGGAGGGTACCGACGGCGTCGAGGAATCCGACGACGACTCCGTCGATGACGATGCCGACGTTGATGCTGAAGAGGCAGTACCGGTATTCGCAGACTCACTTGAGGAGACTGCGGCAACCGATTTCGAACTGCCTGATCGCGTCGAAACGATAAGCGCCGAGGCTGAAGCATCCCAGCCGTCGGATGAACCTGTGGCGTGGTTTGATGCTGATGAGGAGGTCGGCGCCGCGTCCGAGTTTGCCGCCGCGGAGGCTGAAGAAGTCGTGGCGGATGCTGTACTCGAATCCGGGCAATCCTCTGACGCAGCAGAACCGGAGGGCGTCTTCGGAGACGACCACGAGCTGGCCTCCGCCGTACAGGAGGTCGTTGCCTCGATCTCGCTGCCGGAGGAGCCCGCTGATGGCCTGAACCCTGAGCGCGTCTCCGACCTCATCGTGATGGCCGACCATCTGGAGCACCGCCAGGGCGCAAGACACGTGGCCTTCACCTACTTGGTCGACGAGGTTTGCGGCGCCCTGGAGCAGGGACTGGAGGCAGGGAACCCGCAGATCGCACGGCACTGGACCGATGTCGGAATGAAGGACTATGTCAGCAAGGCGTTGCGTGGTCTCTCCGACAGTGGCCTTTTCAAGCGCTCCATCATAGCTTGGCGCGTGGACGGCCAGCGCCGGCAGCGACGGATCATCAACCTGGTCCGCGACAACGATCTGGTCGGTCGCGTACTCGTGGCTCGCCTAGGCCCCGGCGCCAACTCGACTCCGCCGGCCGACCCGCCGGAACCGGAAAGCGATGCGGAGCCCCCGGTCGAGTCCGAGCAGTCGGTGGCGCAGGACAACCCGCCAATGGCGGAATCCTTCGCCCCGGTTAACGGCAACAGTGCGGAAGAGCCTGAGCCTGAACCGCAACCTGTCGAGGTGGCCGACGAAGAGCCGCAACCTGCCGAGGCGGCCGCCGATGAGTCGCAACCGGTCCAGGACGACACCGACGACGTCTACGACGAGCCGCAGCCCCGGAGCACCCGTCGCCGTCGTCCCTTCACCAGCCGGCTGCTGGGCCGCTGAAGGAAACCCTGGTTTAGGAAAAACGCCGGGGGCGCACATCTGTGCGCCCCCTTTGCTATGCAGCCATCCACAGGGATCGTCAGAAGTCGAGGATCAGCGTTGACCATCCGAAGTCGCGGGCGCCGAGGCCCTCGGCGGTGTAGGGATTGTAGTACTCGCGGAAGCCCGACTTGGCGATGCACTCCATGCTCTTTTCTACCAGGGGCTCGCTGAGTTCCGGGTAGCCGTGACCTCGCAGAGAGTGGGACAGGAAGTAGTTGGTGTTCATCCACGACGGACCGCGCCAGATGAATCCGCCCGGATTGCCGGGCATAAACTTGGGATCCGATGCCGGAACGGAGGGCAGCGGATAGGGCGTCCAGAAATGCTCCGGAGGACGCACCCACCTCTCGACCAGCGTCTCCACCTGGTGCCGGGGCAGGTCGGCCATAATCAGGGGCATCAGCGAGCTTATCGTGACGGTCTTCAGTGGCTTCTCGTCCACTCCCGACAGGTCGAAGAAGGCACCGGCCTCTTCGTCCCAGCACTTTTCCACCAGAGCGTTCAGGGTCCTGTCGGCCTCGCGGTTGAACTCAGCGGCCTCGGGCGAGTCCTCGCCAGCCGCCTCAATGTGGAGCCGGGCCAGGGCCCGCAGGCAGAAACAGTAGATGGAGTTGACCAGCACGTCCTCGACGTGGAATACGTCGGCGGCCAGCACGGCGTGGTCGTCGTGGCGTAGCGGCTCGTAGGCTTGGTAAACTTTGCGCAGAGCGGTTATGAACCCTCGGTTTGAGAGCTCCTCGAGCCCCAGGATCTCATCGTACTTCGGTGAGCAGTCGGTCCCCGCCTCCTCCGGCTGGATGACGGCGATGAGGCCATCGTTGTCGGGGTCGCGAGCCTCGCGCAGGTACCGATAGTAGCGGGTCAGGATGGGCAGCGCCTCCGCAAGGAACTCTTTGTCACCAGTTACCCGGTACACCCGGGCCACGGCGTAGGCGATGATGGGCGGCTGGATGGTGGCGCTGACGTTGGGCCCTGTCATGCCGACTATGTTCCGGCTCAAAAAATCGGGCTGTTTCTCCATCTCCCAGAAAATGATGTGGGGAATGAACCCGCTGGGCTGGGCGCCGCTCATCAGGGAGCGCATCTCTTTCTTGGCCTGCTCCGGGTCGAGATGCAGCAGCGCCAGGGCGTGAAAGCAAGAGTCCCAGAACCATTGGAAGGGATAGCCCGTCAGCGATGGACAGACGAAGCTGAATTCCTTTCCGTTCCAGTCTGCCACCCCCTCCCGCAGGTTGGAGAGCAGTATGCGGCGTGCACCTTCCTCAAGTTGCTCCCGCGAAATGACACTGTCCATCTGCGACCTCCTGGGCTGTTTCGTAGTGGTAATAGAGGCTCCGGTACAGGTTTGCCTACAACTAGGCTGGCTGACCCTCTGCAGCGAAGGGATTGATGACCCTGATGCCGTCATAGTCCTGGTCTGCGCTCATGTCCTCGGAATACACCGCATCGCAACCGCTCAGCTTGGCGGCTGCCAGGATAAGACAGTCCCAGTAGTTGAGCCTGAATCTCTCCCGGTACCGCATTGCAATGTCAAACGTTTCGAATGTGAGTGGCTGAACATAGTGCCGTCTGAGTTCCCGTATGAATGCCAAGGCCTCGTCGTGGGAAAGAGCCCCCGGCCGGGAAGTGCGCGTCGACTGTGAATAGAATTCACCTAGCACCTGCACAGATACAGCAAGGTCTCCTGGTCCCTGGCCAAGTAGCTCCCTTGATATTCTCCGCTTCCCTCGGTCTTCCGTTCTTAGACTCACAGCGTAAATCGGGATATTGGAATCAACGAAACGCATTTCGGTCGTGCAATTCTTCGCGTGAAAGATTGTCCCTTGGGTCTAGGCCTCCGCCCCTGGCGAATATTCCTTCGATAACCTCATCCAAGGATTTCTCCGCCGCAGGAGAGGGTTCTTTGTAACCGGCAGTCAGATTTTTGAGATATTCACTGAGCATACCCGAAACGGACATTCCGCACCTAGAGGCCATGGTCCGGGCGAGATGGTAAGTATCATCGTCGACCGAGACGGTGATTTTTTTCATGGTTGCACAGTTCCAATGGTGGAGTGATGTCTCGCTTTAGTTTAGGCATCGGGCCTTAATATAGCAATTTAGGATTTCGCCCTTGCTTGACGGTAGGTAAGGCCTTTACGTGTCGCCCCTGTACAGCGTTAGGTACTTTTCCGCCACCGCTGGCCAGGTGAACTCGGCGAGGGCGTAGTCCCTGGCATCCTCGGCTAGGGATCGTCGCCTGCTGTCATCGTTAACCAGCTCGATAAGCCTGTCCGTCGCGGCCTGCCGGTCGAAGCGGGGCGTCACCACCGCCCCGCGGTGCAGCAGTTCCCGGTTGGAGCCAACGTCGTGGGTCAACACCGGTGCACCATAGGCCATGGCCTCGAAGTACACCAGGCCAAAGGCCTCGTAGTGTGAGAACAGGGCGAACAGATCGGCGCGAGCGTACCACCGCGTCAGCTCTTCGTCCGACACCTCGCCGGTTACCAACACCTCTCCTTCCAACCGGTGCTCTTGTAGGAACTGCGTGATGGCGTCCGCATCGCCCTCGTCGCGGCCCACCAGGACCAGTTGCACCGGCTTGTTGAAACGTTGCCTGGCCTCCCTGAAAACGTCCAGCAGCCAGAGCTGCGCCTTGTGCCGCCCGAGGCGTCCCACGCAGAGAATAGTCAATGGTCGAGAATTGTTGCCTCCATCCCTGACCGTCTGCCCCGGGGGGTGACCGGGCGTTGCATCGGCAGTCGCCGCGCCAATTTCCTGCCGGACGACCTCCTCCACGGCGGGATCCGGCGGTGCGGCTCCCCAACCGATGATGCTGGACTTGCGATCTGTTGCCAGATACGCACGCCTCAGGCCCCGCGCTTCCTGCTGGGTCAGAGGCACGATGTCGTCCACGGCGCGGCATAGTACGGTATTCAGCGGAGCCAGCCACCAGCGGAAAAAGGGCAGGGTGTGAAACGATGGCGTGAACACGAAGCGGGCGCGTCCTCCCCAGTGGATGCGGGCCCAATAGTGCCCCCAGAACCAGCCGTCGCCGACGAAGTGAATTACGTTTGGTCTGAACTCGTTCAGGTACTGCTTCACACGGCGGGGCGAGAACCACACCAGCGGCACGGAATACAACGGTAGAGACCAGCGAGGAAACCCTGGGAGCCGGAATACCTGCACGCCGTCGGGCAGCGTTTCCCGGTCGGGCCAGTCCGGATGGGCCACCCGTGGAAACGAGTACTTGGTGGTGAGCACTCCCACAGCCTCCACGTCTGGAGACCGTTGTATTTGATGGGAAAGCTCCTCGATGGCGCGCTCAATGCCGCCCAGGTAAGGGCGATAGTAGGGGGTCAGGTACAGTACGCGCAACGGCGCGCTAGCCACTGGCAGCCTCCAGAGACTGGCTCCATACGTTGCTGATGCGTTCCAGCGGCAGGTCAATGGCGGGAGGGCCGCCGTTGGAGCCGTCGTTGGTGGCCTCGTCGCCAACGCGCATCGTGAAGCGATCGCCTCCCGTGCGTCCCAGCGATAGGATGGGTACGCCCTGTGAGCGGGCCAGATCTTCCAGCAGGTGCACTCTGTGCCGCTCTACCGACACGACAATGCGGGACTGTTTCTCGCCGTACAGCGCTGCGTCCCAGCTAGCGGCGGAGTCCAGAATGCCGCGAAAGCCCACGCCACCCAGGATGGAGGACTCGGCAAGGGCCACCGCAAGCCCGCCGTCGGAACTGTCGTGGGCGGACAGGATCAGTCCCTGCCTGATTGCCTCGCGACAGGCTTCCTGCACCATTCGCTCCATTTCCAGGTCGATGTGGGGCTGGCCGGCAGTCATTTCGTGCATCACGTTCAGGTATTCGCTGCCTGCCAAGTCCTGGGACGACGCCAACCCCAGTCCAGGCCCCAGTAGCATCACTGCGAGCCCTTCGGCGGGAAAGCCCGCGCCAACGGCCTTGCTGGCGTCATCCAGCAGACCCAGGGCGCCAACCACGGGCGTGGGGTGTACGGCCTGGCCCTGAGTCTCGTTGAACAGGCTGACGTTGCCGCTCACCACCGGTGCGTCCAGAGTCTCGCTGGCCAGAGCCATGCCCCGGATGCACTCCTCCAACTGGTAATAAATATCATCCCGTAGCGGATTGCCGAAATTCAGGCAGTCGGTCAGGGCCAGCGGACGGGCGCCTGTGCAGCTTATGTTGCGGCATACCTCGGCCACCGCGATCTGCCCTCCAACATAAGGATCGAGAAAACAGTGCCGTCCGTTTCCGTCGACGGCTACGGCAATGGCCTTGTTGGTTCCCTTGACCCGAAGGACTGCTGCGTCGCTGGCGCCCGGACCGATCACTGTGTTGGTCTGCACCTGATGGTCGTATTGCCGGTAGACCGACCTCTTGCTGGCTATGTTTGACGATGCCAAGAGTCGGATCAACGTCTCCGCAGGCCCTCTGTCCGGCAGGGGCAGGTCTGACAGCGAAGCCTCGCGGCGCGCAACATCATCGGCGGAGGGCCGGCCCTGCAGCCGGTAGGCGGGGGCCTCCGAGAGGGGTTGAATGGGCAAGTGTGCCACCGGGTTCGACGCGTCGAAAATGCGGGCTTCGGGCTCGGCGATGACGCTGCCGATCTCGCGGCAGTCCACATCCCACCGCTCGAATATCGCCTTCACCTCTCCAGCCCGTTCCGGCAGGGTGACCAGCAGCATCCGTTCCTGCGACTCCGACAACATCACCTCATAGGCGTTCATGCCGGTCTCGCGGCGGTGTACCTGGGACAAGTCGAGGCGTAAGCCTCGACCTGCCCGGGCCGCTGACTCGATCGAGGCGCTAGTCAGGCCCGCGGCGCCAAGGTCCTGGATTGCAAGCACTGCTCCAGTGTCCAGCGCCTCCAGGCATGCCTCGATCAGCACCTTTTCGAGGAAAGGGTTTCCCACCTGCACCGTGGGCCGCAGTTCCGCCTCTTCCTCGAATGTACGAGACGCCAGGCCCGATGCGCCGTGGATGCCGTCGCGGCCGGTCTCGGCGCCCGCCAGCAGCAGTACGCTGCCCGGCACCCGGGCTGCGGCGGAGGCGATGCGGTCCCTGTCTATCAGGCCAACGCACATGGCGTTTACCAGCGGGTTGTGGGAGTAGGACGGATCGAAATAAATCTCCCCACCGACGTCCGGCACACCGATGCAGTTCCCGTACCACGATATGCCACGCACCACGCCGCCGAACAGATGCCGGTTTATGGGTCCGTGCTCAGGATCATCAAGGGGTCCGAAGCGGAGGGAATTGAGCAGCGCGATGGGACGGGCGCCCATGGCCAGGATATCCCGCACAATGCCGCCGACACCCGTCGCCGCGCCCTGGAAGGGCTCCACTGCCGAGGGATGGTTGTGGGACTCCACCTTGAACACCACAGCCAGCCCGTCGCCTATGTCCACGGCCCCGGCGTTCTCAGCACCGGTCTCGGAAAGGACCACGGGTGATGTGTGGCTGAACATCCGCAGCAGAGGGCGGGAATGCTTGTAGCCGCAATGCTCGCTCCACAACGCTCCGAACATTCCCAGCTCGACTTCGTTGGGTTCGCGGCCCAGGCGCTCCACGATAAGGTCGTACTCGGCGCGGGTCAGGGCTATCTCGTCAAGGACATCCTGGCTGACTGGCATGATTCACCAAGGAGGGAGGTATGTCGAAATACTAACACCTGAATTTCCCAAAGGGGAAATGGGAAACGTCAATTCCAAGATTTCCCGCAAGGATTGTCCCATCTTCTCGTCCGATTCTCATCTCGATGGTACACCCTCCACGGGTAGTACCTTGCCCGCATCCACCTGGAAGTAAAAGGCGCCGGCGCCGAAGAATCCGGAGACCTGTTCAGGATCGGTGGTTGTGATGAGAACCTGCGGGTAACGGCTGGCTTTTTCCAGCACCCGCTCCCGACGAGTTGCATCCATCTCCGACAATGCGTCGTCCAGCAGCAACAGCGGGTCCATGCCGCGCACCGCCGAGAGAGTTTCGGCCTCACCCAACCGGAGCGCCAGCGCCAGGGTGCGCGCCTGCCCTCGTGAGGCAAATGCACCCATATCCATTCCGTTGACGACGATGTCGAAGTCATCGCGATGAGGCCCGGCCGCCGTGGCTGCTGTGGCGGCCTCGCGACCTGCCACTGCCTGCAGGGATTGCCGGTAGTTGTCAATCATGCCGTCGGGGTGATCAGACAGGGGCACGCTGGGCTGGTAGCGAAGTTCCAGGTCCTCCCCGGGTCCGCTGAGGTCGCGGTGGTGTCGGATGCATGCGGGCCACAGCAGGCCGGTGACCTCGTGTCGTCTCCAGGTCAGCCACGCCCCTTCCTTGATCAACTCACCGTCCCAGTACTCCATTTCCTCCGGAGTGGCCCGGCCCTCTCGTCGCATCCTGAGGAGCCGGTTGCGCTGACGCAGCACCTGCTGGTAGCGCTGCAGGGCCTTGAGGTAGAGCGGGTCAGCCTGGGAAAGCAGGATATCCAGGAAGCGGCGGCGACCCGAGGGTGGCCCCTGAACCAGGTCGATATCCAGGGCGGTGAAGAGCACCGCATGGACCTTTCCGACCAGGTCGCCTGCCGTGTGGCGAACTCGGTCTACCCGGATCTCCTTGTTGGTTCGATAACCCGGCCCCCTGGGTGATTCGGACTCCGAGACTTTGTAGCCAACGACCACTCGCTGCCGAGAACCGGCATCCTCATCCTCCACCAGCCCTTCCACGATGGCGAGCTCGCCGCTGCCGACCGATGCGAAGTTTACGAGTTCCCGTTCGTTCTCCGCCCGGAAGGAGCGGGCGATGGCGAGAATGTACACCGCTTCCACCAGTGCGGTCTTGCCCTGGGCATTCTCGCCGAAGTAAACGGATACACCCGCTGGCACTTCCAGGTCCACATCGACCAGGTTCCGGAAGTTACTCAGACGAAGGCGAGTGAGTTGCACCTATTTCTGTTCCCGAAGTTCCTTTTCCTTCAATTGCCATTTGGTCAGAACTATGCCAGAACTGAGGATAGCCAGCGTAGCTACGTCCCTTTCTTCCCTTGCCTGATCCTCACGCTTTAAAAGGGCGGCAAGAAACTCTTCTGCCTCGTCATCAGAAAGATCTTGTAGAACCAGCTTATCGGTCAGTTCATCCCAACGATCTTGTTTCATTGGATTCTCCGGTGGTCTCGCCACATGCAAGTTCGGAGCTATACTCAGATGATGCTCCCATAAGATTGCCATTCTGGCATTAGTTTAAAAAACCCTTTTCGGGTCGAGCGGCGCCATCTTTGTTTCCAATGTCGATAATCGCGCTTGGATGGAGAACAACAGCCGTAGCACCCACAATATCAGAGCTAGGAATGCGCCTACCACGGCTACCAGAATGGCGGAACCGATGGTTATGGCGCCTTGAGGGATGTCCAGAAGTATCATTTGTCTGCCTGTGCGGATCCTTCCCCTGAGTCTCCCAATTTACGCCTACTCCCCCTGCAGGCGGCGAATCTCGGCCTCCAGCTCGGCCGCCTGGCCTGCCTCGCCGGCGGACAGGCGGAAGCAGCGGTCCAGGTACAGTTTGGCCAGCTGGGAACTGCGCTCCGAAGTGTCCATCGCAACTGCGAGCAGGTTGGCCACCTGGAACTCCTCCGGCAGGTGCCGGGCCAGGGCCGCGATCTCTTCTCCCGCTTCGGTGGCGGCCGCCGTATCGGCTCCTTCAACGGCGAAGCGCAGACGACCCAGGAGACGTGAGAGTTCGCTCAGCTTGTCGCCCTCGCTCATGAAACTGAACAGGACATCGTTGACGTTGAATGAGGAGTCAAGCTCCTCCTCCGATTCGACCGTGGATGGCAGGGACCCGGCCTCGGACGCCACGACCTCGCCTCCTACCACGGTGGCGCTCTTGCCAGAGGCGGCGTACAGCTCGGCATAGCTTGAGACGGCCTCAGTTACCGACTCCATCATCCGCGGCAGGTCGTAGGAGAACATGTTGCCTGCGTAGACCAGGTCGTCTCCGCGCTGACGGCTGAGCAGTTCAAGTTCCGCGAACCCGTCCACTGGCTCCGGAACCGGCGGCATTGCGAAGGACGAGAGATCGTTAAGCGGCAGCGAACCCAGGTGCGTGGCCAGGAATGGTGGCAGAAACTTGGTCAGGTCAGACTTGATGGGCAGCGTCACCACATAGCTGGCGTAGACCTTGTCCGGCTCGGTGTCCACCTTGAAATAAACCAGGGCGTGCCCAACCGGATTTTGATGGTCGCCTCTGTCGAAATACAGATCCATCGCTTGCCGTCACCTGTCCGTCCGCTCAAATTTGTTGCTTTTTACACCGTTGATTTTCCGTGTGAGTCGATTCTAAATTATAGCATCGGCTGTGGCGCCAACCGCGCTGTCCAGAATTCGACGAACTGGCGTCGTTGACTGCCTTAGGCAAAAAAAGTATGGTATACCCATTCCGAAAACACGTATGACCACTGGTTGCGAGGGGGCGGGAAATGCCCGATCCGGAAGTGAAGCTGTTTGACTACGACAAGATCGAAATCGGGGAAGAGTTGGGGTCCTACGAATACACCCTGACCCAAGAGATGCTGGACGGTTTCCGGCGATCCATTGACGACCCGGACGCCGTTTTCCCGACGCTTGCGGTGAAGCATGACGCCACAGCCTTCGCCATGGTCTACGACGACCAGACCGGCGGCGTCAACGCAGGTAACGAGGTGGAGTTTTTCAACCCGCCCGTACCCGGCAAAAGGATTCGTGTGACCGGGCGCATCGCCGACAAGTACCTGCGTCGCGACAAGCCCTATATGGTCATCGAGGCAACCGCCGTTGACGAGGACGGGCGGCTGCTGGAAAAACTCCGCACCTACCAGATGAAGAAACCCGACGAGGTGGGCAAGAAATGGCATCCGCAGGGATAGATAGCATCGAGCCCGGGCAGCAGATTCCATCAGTAACCAAGAGCGTTACCCAAGACACCATCAACCAGTTCGAGGACTGCGGCATACTGGACCGGCAGAACATCCACAACGACCCCGAGCTGGCCCAGCGACGGCTTGGCACCACCTACCCCATTGCCTCGGGCCGCATGTCGGTGGCCTTCGCCTCCGAGAGCATGCGCCGCTTTTTCGGGCCGGAGGTGTTCAACCACACCGGTACCGTCAACCTGAAATTCCTGCGCCCGGTGAAGGGCGGCGACACTATTACGGTAACCGGCGAGGTGGCCAGCCAGGAGGAATCCGAGGACGGCTCCCGAATAATTGTGAACCTATTCTGCGAGAACCAGAACGGCGACCGTACGGCGATCGGCATCGGCACGGCGGTGGTAAAGTAGTCCCGTTATCCGTTTTGGAAATCCCTCGGAGCGACCAATGACAACCACCACCGACAGGATTACCGAACTCTTTGCCGATGCACAGTCACTGTACGGTGACGCCCTCGATATGCTGGACCTAGGAAAGCTGCGCAACGCGGCTGAGAAGGCTTGGGGTGCTACCAAGCGGTCAACAGACGCAATGGTGCTTGCCCGCACCGGCCACGAGCCGCAGTCGGCGGGGCAGGCGCGGAGGGCGCTGCTGCGAATGAGCAACGACGGACTTGAATTTTTAAGGTTTCACGGCCTTTACAGCATCAGGTCCGAACTCCTGCACGTAAACTGCTTTTACGACGGCAACTGCGAGCCAGAGGCAGAGATGACGGCCCTCATTCGGGCCACCGACTCTTACATTGAGCAAGCACGGGATCTGGCCTCAGCATCATAGGACACCACCACCTTTTTCCAAACCTGCAAGCGAGAGAAGAGATATATGGCAGTATCGGAGCACGGCAAGGTCGAAGCGGAAATCATTTACTGTGTGGCTTGAGGCTACTTCCCGGTCGCCACGTGGCTGGCGATGGAATTCTTCAAGTCTGACGCCCCTGGTGATGTTTCCATCAAGATGACCCCCTCAGACCGGGGTCGCTTGGAGGTATACCTCGACGGCGAAGTAATCTTCGACCGCAAGAAGGATGGCGGATTCCCTGATCTCGGCAAGGTCAACGAGCTCAAGATGACCATCGCCGAAAAGCTGTTTGACCTCGAAGATGCCTAGGCCGGAGTTCGCAGAAGACCGCGACAGAAATTCCCTACCCCTCAAGGGGAGGGTTAGCGTGAGAATGTTGCCCGTCAAGAGGTACAGCCATGGCTGACCCGCGGCACGTATCCCTTGTCCGGCAGGGCACCGAGGTTGTCATTCGTTGGCGCGGGGAAAACCCCGATACGGAGCTTGATCTCAGTGGAGCAGACTTGGTTGGAGTCGATCTTCACGGGGCTCGGATCGAATCGGTGAACCTTTCAGGGGCCGACCTGTCTGACGCCCGTCTGACCCAGGTGGGGTTGCCTGGAGCAGACCTGTCCGGTGCCAACCTTGAGCGGGCGGATCTGGGTAGAGCGTCCTTATCCGCAGCCAACCTGAGCGGCGCCAACCTTACCAACGTCAATCTTTTCTGGGCGGACCTCAAGGGGGCCAACCTGCAGGACGCCGTGGTCCGCTTCTGCCGTATGAATCGGGTCTCTCTGATCGGGGCCAACCTGAACCGCACCGATTTCAGCCAGTCGAATATGATCGAGGCAGATCTGCGCAATGCCGATCTCACCGATGCCAAATTCGTCTCCACAAACATGAACGGCGCCGATTTGTCCCGATGTACCATGGCGGGCGCCGACTTCACCAAGGCGATGATCCGGGACTCCATGTGGATTGCCGCCAACATGACCGGTGCCAACTTCGACCAGGCCAGCCTCCACCGGGCCGATTTCACCCTGGCCAAGTGGGACCAGACCACCACCTTCCCCAAGGGTTTCGATCCCTACAACATCGAGTTCCTGGATGTCGGTGTTTAGACAGGGCTCCAGCCGGGAGAAGTTCTGAAGTGCCCACTATCCTTGTGACCGGCCCCGAACGTTCAGGAAAGACCAGCCTCATCGCTGGTTTGCTGGTGCGTCTCCACCAGGGCGGCCGTTCGGCCGCGTACTGCAAGCCGTTCGCATCCGAGGCTGCGGCCGACAGTGATCACGCTTTTGCCGCTGGCGTCCTGACCGAGGCCCTCGACATCGCAGTGGGTCCGCCTCCCAAGTCCCTGACCGCTGGTACTGGGGACGCCGCTGATGCAATCGCGCTGTTGCGTTCCGAAGCAGAGACCGTGATTGTGGAGGCTGCCGATGGCTCCGCTGCGGCCGATCTTGCCGAGTCTCTCGATGCCAGAGTGCTGGAGATCCACCATCATTCCCCCGAACAGGACTGGGCACAGGCCGTAGACGCTGCGGCAGTGCGCTGGGGAAATCGGCTGGCCGCGTTGGTGGTCAACGCTGTACCTCCATACCGCACGGAGACTGTCGCTGCGTCTGCCGTTCAGTCCACCGCAGATGTCGACACCGTGGTGGTTCCCGAGAGTCGAGTCATGATCGCCCCCACGGTGGCCCAGATCGCCAGCCATCTGGGCGCCTCGTGGGTCCAGGATCCTGTAAACACGGACGTTGCTATCGAACGCTTCCTCATTGGTGGCAACATCATGGACAATGGACCCTCCTATTACGGCCGGTACAACAATCAAGCGGTAATCACCCGCGCCCAACGGCCTGACATCCAGCTTGCCAGCATGCTGGCCGAAACGCGATGCCTCGTTCTCACCGGGCCCGGGGAGCCCACCAACTACGTCAGGGCAGAGGCACTCGAGCGCGACATCCCACTGTTGCAGGTCTCCACATCGACATTGGAGACTGCCGATGCCCTTGATCGCCTCATCGATTCATCCACCTGCCACAGCTTGGCCAAGGCGCAACACTACGCCGCGCTGCTGGAGCAGTACGCAGGCAACGACATCCTGAACGGCTTGCTCGATTAGCCACTACGGCTCCTGGCAAGAAGCGTTATTGCTCTCTCGTGATCCTCTTCCGCAAGCCACAAGTGTTGGCTAGCTGTGCGGGTATTACCGCGCAACTCCGAGCAAGATTGTTTCTCCCGATCTTCGCCTTGATGGTGGCATTCCGCGCCACTGAAATTTCAAGGCGAGGTTTGACAACCCCACCGGCCACCCGGCTACAATTTCAACCAACCATTCCAAGTTCTGTGAGGGAATCATGATCAAGCATTTTGGCAGTCTCTATGCCGGCCACGTGGACCTGGGCGACCTGGGTCTCGAGGCGACTGCGGTCAACGACCGGCGCTTCGATAACGACCACCTGATCACCATCTTCGACCGGTGCGAGCAGATGGCCAAGCTGATGGACCGGCTGGGGTACCACAGTTTCTGGGGGGCGGAGCACCACTTCCAGCACGAGGGGAACGAGGTCATCCCCAACCTGCTCATGCTGTTCGTCCACCTGGCCAGGATGACCAAGCAGCTCAAGTTTGGCTGCGGTTTCAATATCAATCCCATGTGGCACCCACTGCGGCTGGCCGAGGACTACGCCACCGCCGACATCCTGACCGATGGCCGGGTGATCTTCGGCGTGGGCCGTGGCTACCACTCACGCGAGGTGGACACCTTCGGCGTGCCCAGCACCAACTCCGACAACGATATGAATCGCGAGATCTTCGAGGAGCAGGTCGAGATCATCATGAGGGCGTTCCACGAGGACTCCTTCTCATACCAGGGCAAGCACTATCAGCTCCCGCCCGAGGTGCCTTACCGGGGCTACACGCTGAAGGAACTGACCCTGGTGCCGAGGCCGAAGTACCAGCCGGTGGAGTGCTGGCAGCCGATGGTGTCCAGCAGCCCGCGGGCTATGGAGTTTATGGCCAAGCACGACATCCAGGGCATCATGGGTGGCGGCGCAGTGACCGGCGGCGCCAACGACGACGTTGTCATGCGCTGGACCGAAACGGTAAACCGCCACGGCCACAACGTGGAGCCGGGCGGTCGACTGGTCATTGGCCTGCCGACGTTCATTGCCGACTCGGAAAAGGAAGCCATCGAGCAGGGCCGCAAGTACCTGGAAGAAGACATGAAAATGTTCGCTCCCCTGGGTTTCTTCCGGGCGCTGTCGGAGTCGCAGATCGAGGCGCTGGGCGACCCGCGGCGGGCTCGCGGCGCCGGCCTGCCGACGCTGGAGGACATCGTGGAGCAGCAGGCCTGGCTGGTGGGCACTGCTGAGCAGGTCACGGAAAAGATCATGTCCATCCAGGAGCGGTACCCGGGCCTGGAACACATGCACGTGGGCTGCAACCGCATGGGCGCGCCGCTGGAGGTCATGCTGGAGCAGCTGCAGCGCTTCGGCGAGGAGGTCATGCCGCACTTCGACACCGAAGAGAAGCCGCTGGCGTAGTTCTGCTGAACTGTGATTTGCCTGATTAAGTGATGTTCAGGACTTTCATCTGAATCAGGATTCACAAGATTGAGGGATGTACAGGATTGGCAATGTCCTGTACACCTCTAAGCCTTGGAGCAGACGAAGATTCCGTAGTACTCAATGGAGGGGGCCGGTCCCATGGGAATGGGTGCCGGCCCTTCCAGTTATACTGGGTTTGGAGTCGCAAATAGCGGGAGCCTTGGCAGATGACAATCACGCGAGTAAAGCTTGAGAACTTTACGGTCTTCGAGAGCCTGGACCTTGAGCCGTCGCCGGGTATCAACGTGCTGGTGGGCGCCAACGGAACTGGCAAGACGCACCTGATGAAGGTGTGCTATGCGGCGTGTGATGTTGCTTTTACAGGAGATTCGTTCGGTTCAAAACTAAGCGGAGTGTTCCTTCCTTCAGGAATCCAGTCAGATAGATTGGAAAGGCTAGTGAACCGTGGTCGTGGTAGTGAAACCGCAGAGGTTCTGTTATCACGCGAGGGTTCAGAATTCCATGCATCATTGCCGTGGTATATGTTTGGTTCAACCACAGTTAAAGACCAGTCACGAGAATGGATTGATTCGCTAATCGAGTGTGTCTACATCCCCGCAAAGGATATGCTTGCCAACGCGCCGGGTTTCAGGTCGCTGTATGCGGTGC
The DNA here is from genome assembly GCA_963664175.2 of Dehalococcoidia bacterium. GTDB lineage: Bacteria > Chloroflexota > Dehalococcoidia > Lucifugimonadales > UBA3495 > VXOI01. The sequence continues at coordinate 36,516 of CAXXOI010000034.1, read as the reverse complement.
GGGAGATTCATTTCGAGGAAACCTACCAAGACATTCTGGACAGAGCTTATCTCCCGGCATTGCGCAACCCTACGGAATATGTCTCCGCCCAAACCCTTGATCGGTTGGAGGCCGATCTTGGCGGGAAGGTGGTGTTACACGGGGAGGAGTTCTTTCTGAGCGGCGAGCAGGGTGAGATTGAGTTCACGCTGCTGGCGGAGGGGCTGCGAAAGCTGGGGTTACTCTGGCTGCTGATCCGCAACGGGAGTCTCAGGCCGGGGGCAGTTCTGTTCTGGGATGAGCCGGAGACTAACCTGAACCCCAAGCTGTACGGCGTGGTGATCGACGTGCTGCTGGAGCTGCAGCGGCTGGGCGTGCAGATCTTCCTGGCCACCCACGACTACGTCATTCTCCGGGAGCTTGACCTGCAGGCCCAGGAGGGCGACAAGGTGGCATTCCATTCCCTCTATCACGAAGAAGGCCAGATTCGTTGTCATTCCACTGACAAATACCTTGAAACCCATCCCAACGCCATCATGGAAGCGTTCGACAGCATCTATGACAGGGAAATCAAAAGAAGCCTTCCAGGTCTAGCATGACCTTGGTTCTTCCAGAGAGAGACCTAGAACTCTCAATTAGCGGAGCATTGAACGCCCGGAAATTTGACGAACATGCCACACACGGGGTCGGCTTTATGAAAGCAGTGGATTTCGTGGTGGAGTACCCTGGTCATTACTACTTTATTGAGTTCAAAGACCCGCAACATCCAGGTAGCGAACTGACAGACGATCAGTCTTTAATCGACTATTATCAGAGCGAAAAAATAGATGATGAGCTTATATACAAGTATCGCGACTCATTTCTGTTCGAATGGGCGGCAGGGCGGGCGGACCGACACGTCTATTATTTGGTGCTAATTGCCATCGAGCATTTGACTACAGCCGACCTGGATAAGAAGAAAAGAGACTTGGACAGAAAGCTGCCGGTTGGAATTCAAGGCGTGTGGGAGCGGCCAATAGTGAGTGGTTGCGGAGTGTTCAACATAACGACGTGGAATCGGAACTTCCCGGAACTCGCGGTCAGGCGATTGCCGGACTCGTGAGGCTGGTTGGGCAGAGGTGTGGGACCGGGACTGGTTGCAAAGGCGTGAACCGTCGTCTTGACAGTGGCCGCGACGGATTCGATAATGGAAGTCCGCGCCGAGGTAGCTCAGGTGGTAGAGCACGGCACTGAAAATGCCGGTGTCGACAGTTCGAGTCTGTCCCTCGGCACTTTTCTTTTCTCCCTCTGATCAACCTTCTGCCGCTGGCCACCGGGAAGCTAAACAACCCCCGCTGCTATCCAGACTCTCGGACGTTCAGAAACCGGGCCAGCCCGGAATCGCGGCGGCCTGCCGGATCCAGCTTGCGACGAGCTCCTCGTCGGCGATACCGTCCTCGAAAACGTGGTAGTAGCGGGCATCTTTGTCCTTGGACTCTACCGGGGGCAGAGGGTCGAGCGACGAGCCATTGAGGAACGTCACCTTCACGTAGCGGGCAAAGACGTGGTAGCTCAGGAACCATCCCTGCCCCTCAACACCATAGAAGGGCGAGTTCCATCGCACAGCCTTGCGCACGTCAGGAACCGTACGCTCTATCAAAGAGTCGAGCTGGCGTCCGATATCGCCCTTCCATTCCGGCATGGCTGCGATGTACGCCTGTACCGGTTCGTTTCCATCCGCCTTGGCAATCTGCGGGTTGCCGCCCGACAGGAGCACCACCCCTTGTTCATTCTTCGGGAGGGCGTTCCCGGAGGTCCCGCGTGTCTTTCTGGGCGCCTTGCCGGCCATTGACGTTTTCTCCACTCCGCAATCCATGTTTCTGCGACGGATGTTGGCGTGAATCTGAGATGTGTTGGTAGGCCGTGTGGGGGTCGAACCCACGACACCCGGATTAAAAGTCCGGTGCTCTGCCGACTGAGCTAACGGCCCGTTCGCCACGGGCACCTTGGTGCCTGCAATCTTATTGTAGCATCGCCGCTACTCCCGCGCCGCTCGGAGACTGTCGTCGGCAAGCGTGCTTGATGCGCCTTTTCTTGCAGGTTTCGAGCGCAATATGGTAGCGTAGCCTGCACAACAAGCTCTCAAAAAGGAGGAACGCTATGGGATTCACACCCAGTTACCTCGGACACGTTAACATCTATGTCCGCAACGCCGCAGATGCCCGCGAGTGGTACGAGTCCGTTCTGGGTCTGCATACCTATGACTTCAAGGAAGGTCGGGCCGCCTTCATGTCCGCCGACCTGAACCAGTCGCACGAGATTGCGCTGATGGAGGTGGGCGAGAACGCTGAGAGTCCTCGAGCTGGGCAAGTGGGTCTCAATCACATGGCCTGGCGGATGGGCAGTCTCGAGGACCTGGCCGACTTTTACAACAACCTCAAGGAAAAAGATGTGCCCATCCAGCGGGTCTCCGACCATGGTCTGTCGTTGGGCATCTACATCAAGGACCCCGACGGCAACGGGATCGAGGTCTACTACGAGACTCCGCGTGAGGACTGGCATCGCCAGGAAAATCTGTTCATGAGCGGGGACCGCCCCCAGGGCAACTTCCCTGGCCCGTGGGAGGCTGACTTGGCACCCGACGGTGTAGCCGCGGTTGCCAGCCGCAGCTAGTCAAACTCGTTTTTCGTAATTCCCGCTTTCGTAATTCCCGCTAATGTGGGAATTACGGTGGCGAGATACAACGGGAAAATCGCAGCAAAAACGCAGGGGCGCACGACCGTGCGCCCCTGCAGCGTCCATGGATTCACCAATCGTCGTCTATTGAACGACGGCTATTGCCTCGATCTCGATGAGCATGTCCGGATCCACCAGGCGGCTTAACTCGACCAGGGTACTTGCCGGGTAGTCCGAGGAAAAGAATTCGCCGCGCACCTCGTGGATGGCCGAAAGGTGCTCAGCCAGATTGGTGACGAATACCGTTACCTTTACCACGTCGTCCAGAGTGGCGCCAGCCTCCGCCAGCACCGCCTGCGTGTTTTCCAGCACCTTGCGGGTCTGCGCGCGGATGTCGCCACGTCCGACCAGCTGGCCGTCCACACCTCGAGCCACCTGACCAGAGGCGAACACCATTCGTCCTGCCGGAACCGCGACGCCCTGGGACATGATGCCAGCCGGCGTTGCCACTTCGCTGCTCTGCAATATCGTTTTTGCCATCGTGCTTTCCCCTGGCTAAAATTCCCTCTCCTTCGGGAGAGGGTCAGGGTGGGGCGTTACCCTACTTCCACTCGGAGTCGGGCGGCCAGATATTGGTGCTACCGCGGGCCGCGCCCTGCAGCACTGGGTCTCCGCGCATCGGCCCCATGGTCTCGATTGCCTTCTTGTAATGATCAGATGCCTGGTGGGCGTGGAAGGCGTCCTCGTCCACGTAGATCTCGTAGACCCAGAGCCGGTTGGGATCGCCGGCGTCCTGGATCACGTCGAATCGCAGGCAGCCCGGCTCCGTGTTGGCGGCCGCCTGGGCGTTTGGCAACAGGGCTTTGACAAATTCGTCCTTACACCCTTCTTTAATCTGTATCGGCGCGATTATTACGTACATGACCATTTTCCTACATGCGAATTTGAGCTCAACTAGGCACTCACTCCTTACCCTTTACAGGAGGGAGGGGGAATCAGCGGGCTATTTCCACTCGGCGTCGGTGGGCCAGACGTTGTAACTGCCGCGGGCCGCGCCCTGGATGCCGTCGACGCGTATGTCGGCCACGGCGTCGCGAAACTTGATGAAGTGCGGCGCCTCTGTGTGGGCCTGGAAGGCGGCCTCGTCGTCGTATACCTCGTAGAGCCAGACGCGGTTCTCGTCGCCGGCGTCCTGGATCACGTCGAAACGATGGCAACCAGGTTCGTCATTCACCGAGCCAATAGCGTCGGGGATGATGGCTTCCATGAACTGCTCCTTGCAGCCCGGCTTGATCTGGATGGGCGCGATGATCACGTACATCGGTCAATCTCCTCAATAGTGGGAATCTCTAGCATCCTACCACAGTCTGAACTGTGATTTTTGTGATTCAACGATTGCCTTGATTCCGGGGAATGAAAATCACAGCCATCACTGAATCAATCGAATCACAGTTCAGACAACTGCCTTCACCGGACAATAATGGTTCAACAATGACGACCCTCAAACAGCGTGGTACCATTCGGAAAAGCGCACCTAGTCCATCACAAGGGGTAGCGACATGCCAGCCAGAACCGGGGCGGAATACATCGCCAACCTGAAGGAGAACGGTCCCGAAGTCTACCTGCACGGCGAGCGCGTCAAGGACGTCACCACCCATCCGGCGCTGCGGGGAGGCGTTGAGTCGCTGGCGCGTATGTACGACATGCAGCACGACCCGGCCATTCGCGACGAAATGACTTACGTGTCGCCCACCACTGGCGACCGGGTTGGCACGTCGTTCATTATGCCGCGAACCAAGGAGGACCTGGACGCCCGGCGGGTGATGATGCGCCACTGGGCCCGGGCTACTTTCGGTATGATGGGCCGCAGCCCCGACTTCATGAACGTCAACATCATGGCCATGGCCGCTGCGGGAGACTACTTCGCCCAGAACCGCCCCGAGTTCAAGGACAACATCAACAACTACTACGAGCACGTTCGTGAGAATGATCTGGTGCTGACCCATACCCTGCTCAACCTGCAGCGCAGCCGCACGCCGGGCTCCACTCCGCTGGAGGACCGCACCGACATCGCGCTGCGAGTGGAGAAAGAGACCGACGCCGGCATAATTGTCCACGGAGCGCGGGTGCTGGCCACCCTGGCCCCGCTGTCTGAAGAGATCGCGCTGTATCCCACGACCTCGCACCAGCTGCCCGGGCAGGCGCCGGAACCCTACGCCTTTGCCTTCGCGGTGGCCAACAACACCCCGGGTCTGCGTTACCAGTGCCGCGAGAGCTTCGACTTTGAACGCTCCCACTTCGATCACCCGCTGGGTTCGCGATTTGAGGAATTGGACGCAGTCGCTTTCTTCGACCATGTCTTTGTGCCGTGGGAGAACGTATTTCTGCTGGGCGACGTGGAGCTGTGCAACAACCTGCAGATTGCGACGAACCGGCACGTCCACTCCGGGCACCAGGTGGTTACCAAGAACGTGGCCAAGTGCGAGTTCGTGCTTGGGCTGGCAACGCTGATGACAGAGACGCTGGGCTCGTCGACGCAGCAGCAGGTGCAACAGATGATCGCTGAAATCGTGGAGAACCTGGAAGTCACCAAGGCCTGCCTGCGGGCCTCGGAGGCCGACGCCGAGGTGGACCAGTGGGGCATCATGGCCCCGGCGGAGCCGCCCCTGCAGGCCGCCCGCAACCTGTTCATACGCATGTACCCGCGAATGGGAGAGATCATTCACCTGCTGGGTTCCAGCAGCCTGATGGCCCTGCCAACCGAGGCCGATCTGGAGGGACCGCTGGCCGAGGAGATCAACCGCTACCTGGAGACCGACACGACCTCAGCCCGCGACCGCGTGCGGCTGTTCCGGCTGGCGTGGGACATGTCATGCAGCGCGTTCGGCGCAAGGCAGATCCTGTACGAGCGGTTCTTCCAGGCCGATTCGGTTCGCAACGCCGTTATCCTCTACAACATGAAGGACCGCCAAGCCGATGCCGGCTGGGTGCGCCAGTTCCTCGAACAGGAATGACCAAAGTTAAACGCCGAGTGGGCAAAGTAAATGAGAAAACTCGGCGTTGAATAATCGCTAGGAGGGGAGCCATGCCGGAGCCGCGAGTAATCAGGGCCAGCGAGGTAGACACACTGCAGCGGGCCGAGGGAGTGACCGTTGCCAGCCACATCAACAAGGAATTCGGCGCCACCGAGATCTCCAGCGGCATCACCAGCTTTGAGTCAGGCCGCTCCAACACCACCCACTACCACAACGCCGAGGAGTCGGTGATCGTCATCGAGGGCGAGGGAACCCTGATGATCAACGGCGTTGAGCACCACGTAAGTGCCGGCGACGCGGCTTTCATCACCCCCGGCACGCACCACCGCCTGATCAACACCGGCGACGCACCGTTCCGCATCGCCTGGTCCTACGCCACAGTCGACGTGTCGCGCACGCTGGTGGACGATTAAGGGTATTCTCTCAGGCTCGGAGGAAAGTCTTACAGCTTGCTCTTGAATCTAGTAGTTTGAGGGGGTCCATATCTAATGACTTTTCCGACCGTTGCTTTCGGAAGGGTATTCACCCACATTCCCGATCACGTTCGAGACAACCTTTTTTCACTCGAAAGGGAGAGCGCTGTATACGCTGATCATTGGATCGACGAGGTCGGGGACTTCAGACACGTTCGGATAGATTTCACTTTGTACGAGAGAAATGAATTTGTCCGACGAAGTTGGGCATATGAGTTGTTCCTCAGGGCCCAAGAGCCCGAGTGGGCTGCCGACACTCCAGGAATCGACGAAGATATTGCCAGAGACGCTGATGCCTATACACTGCATTCGGTCGATGGGTCCGTTATTCCTCCCCCTTATCATTGTTTTGCGGCCTTTCTTGGAGAACATTTGGAGGATCTTGTTTGCTTCAACACAGATAGACTATCAGTAATTGAACGAATGGTCGTTATGGAATTGGACGCCAGAGAAAATAAGCTCCTTGAGATTAGGCGGGCCATTGAGTCCCTAACACCCACTATACGCAAATTTAACAATCGAGAAAAACGATTGAATCCGTGGCCCATAACCTGCGAGGATGACGTTCGAGACCTCTTGTATGCGATGCTTCGTTCATTCGTCTTCGACATTAAACCAGAGGAGCCAACCCCATCGAAGGCAGGAACATACAAGTTTGCCGACTTGTGCTCGGATTCCATGCAGCTGATGATTGAGCTGAAGTGGATTGGCAACAAAGGAGACTGGAAGAAAAAGCTCGACGAAATTCGTGTTGACATTTTGACTTATGGCACCCACCCGGCTTGCAAAAGTCTGTACTTCGTGTTGGTTGACAGCGTGAGGGATATTCCTGATCCAAGACAAGTTGAATCGGAAATGTCCGTTCCTCAGGTTATAAACGGAAAGCAGCTAGATATTCAGCTGATCATTTGTGAACCCTGAGATTCGGGATTTAATCTTAGAATCTGACACAGGCCTCAAATCCAAGATTGTTTAGCAAGCAGAATATTCCATAAGAAATACGCTTGAGAGAGATAGAATTTAGGGTTTCTCGACAAGGGACTTTTCAGGAAGAAAAGCAGCCCTACCCCGCGAGCTCCACGATCATCTCGACCTCCACGGGGGCGCGCAGGGGGAGGCCGGCCATGCCCACGGCGGAGCGGGCGTGGCGTCCCTCGTCTGCGTAGAGGGCGACCAGCAGGTCGGAGGCTCCATTGCCAACGGCAAAGTGCCGCTCGTAGTCTGGGTCGGCGTTGACCATGACCAGCAGCTTAACCACCCGCTTCACGTTGTCCAGGCTGCCAGCGGCCTCCTTGATGGCGGCCAGGCAGTTCAGCATGGCCTGCCGGGCCGACTCGTAGCCCTGCTCCTCCGTAACGTCCCGGCCGACCTTGCCGGGGTGCAGGATTGAGCCATCGGGCAAGAACCCGATGTGGCCGGCAACATACAGCAGGTTGCCCGTGCGCACGGACGGCACAAAGTTGGCCACCGGCGCGTTGGGTTCGCTCAGCGTCAGACCCATTTCACGCAGCTTGTCTTCAACGGACATTGCTACCCTCCTGATTTATTCAACGCCGAGTACGCCGAGAGCGCAGAGTTATTTTTCGTTTTTCTCGGCGTACTCGGCGCCCCCGGCGTTTAAACTCCGGTTTAGCCGAGCTTGACGATGGCCTCAACCTCGACCACCAGTTCGGGGCGCACCAGGGCGGAGACACCGACGGTGGAGCTGGCGGGAGGACTGCTGGGCCAGGTCTCGAGGCGCACCTTGGCGTAGTCCGCGTAGTCGTCCATGTTGGTCAGGAAGCAGGTGATCTTGCAGACGTCCTCCATCTTCCCGCCGGCGGCCTCTATTACGCCACGGATGTTGGCCATCACCTGGCGGGACTGGGCCTCGCATCCCTCGGCGATGTTGCCGCTGGCGTCGGTGCCCACGTGGCCCGACACGTACAGCATGTCGCCCACGCGTATGCCTGGGGAGAGGTTGGGGTTGGGCGCCACTCCGGCGGGAATGATCGGCTGTCGCTCTGGCATGATGGTCGTCTCCTTAAATGTAAATAACCACAGAGTACACGGAGTTCACAGAGGAAATCACAAATTCAATCCTCCGTGTTCTCTGTGACCTCTGTGGTGAAACTATGGGGATCAGTGGGTGCTCGCGGGAACTCCCGAGCGTTCCCGGTGTACCGATATGCAGCCCCGCACGCCCTCCAGCTTGGAGAACAGCTTGCTCAGTTGCTGCAGCCCCGTGGTGTGCATGTTGAATGTGAGGTTCACCGTGCCGTTGGGCTGCTGCGCGGTAACGACGTTCGAGATGTTGACGCCTTCCTCCGAGACGTTCTGTGTCAGGTCCCGCAGCAGGCCCACGCGGTCGTAGGCGAGCATGGTGACCCGCACCGGGAACAGCTCCTTGGCCTGACCCCATTCCACCGAGACGAAGCGCTCGGGCTCGTCCTCGTGCAGCACGCTGGGACAGGTCCGCTTGTGGACGGTGACACCCCGTGAGCGGGTCACGAAGCCGACGATCTCGTCGCCAGGGATGGGACCGCAGCAGCGCCCCATTCGGGTGAGCAGATCGCCCACTCCCAGCACCTTGATTCCTGACGTCGGGCTCGAGAGGGGCAGATCGGTACGCTGTCGGGCCAGGGGATGTTCCGGTTCCTGTCGGGCCTCCGCCAGATTCTGGGCCAGCTGGCCCTCTGTAACGCCGCCGGATCCCAGGTTTGTCAGCAGGTCGTCCATGCTGTCGAACTTGAACAGCCCCAGGACCTCGCTGTCCTCAAATTTCAGGTTGAGGCGACGCATCTCGCGGCGTAGCATTTCCCGCCCGCGCTGGATGTTGGTGCCACGTTCCTGCCTGCGGAACCAGTGCCGGATGCTCTGCCGGGCATGGGCGGAGCGAACATAGCCGCGATTGGAATTCAGCCAGTCCAGGCTGGGCCCGCGATCCGAATTGGTGCGCATTATTTCCACGGTGTCGCCGTTTTCCAGAGCCGTGTCCAGGGAGACGAGCTTGCCGTTGACCTTTGCGCCGACGCACCTGTTGCCCAGCTCCGTATGGATCTTGTAGGCAAAATCGATGGGAGTGGACCCTGCCGTGAGTTCGACGATACGGCCCTTTGGGGTGTAGACGAACACCTGGTCGTGGAAGATATCCTCTTTGACGGACTCGATGAACTCAGCGGTGCTGGTGACGTCACGCTGCCACTCAAGCAACTGGCGCAGCCCGCTCATCTTCTCTTCGAACTGGAGGTCCCTGGAGTTGCCCTCCTTGTAGCGCCAGTGGGCTGCTACGCCATACTCGGCGGTCTCGTGGTGCTCGAAGGTCTTGATCTGCACTTCCAGGTGTGTGCCGCCCTCACAGACTACCGTGGAGTGCAACGCCTGGTACATGTTCTCCTTGGGGTTGGCGATGTAGTCGTCGATCTGGCCGGGCAGGGGATGCCACAGCTGATGCACCACGCCGAGCACCCGGTAGCAGTCCGCTTCCTTTTCCACCAGCACGCGAAGGGCGAACAGGTCGTAGATCTCGCTGAGCTGTTTGCCCTGGGCCTCGTACTTCTGGATCTTGCGATACGTGCTGTAGATGTTCTTCGGGCGTCCCGAAACGTCTGCCGTTATCCCCTCGGATTCCAGCCTGTCGCGCAGCAGATCTGAGACCTGGGCCACGTAGGCCTCGCGGACCGCGCGGCGGGCGGCGAGCATGCGGGAGATTTCGCGGTACCTCTCCTCGTTGAGGTAGCGGAAAGCCAAATCCTCCAGCTGCCACTTGATTTCCCAGATCCCCAGCCGGTGCGCGAGGGGGGCGTAGATGTCGAGGGTTTCCTGCGCGATGCGCCGCTGCTTGTCGGGAGGCAGTGCCCCCAGGGTCCGCATGTTGTGGAGGCGGTCGCCCAGCTTGATGAGGACAACGCGGATGTCCTCGGCCATGGCCACCAGCATTTTGCGGAGACTTTCGGCGTAGAGGCTGTCGGGGTCATCCCCGCCGATGGGCAGGGCGCTGATGGGGTCGTGGATCCGGCTGTCCAGCTGTGTCAGCTTGGTGACGCCGTCCACCAGCCGGGCGATTTCGGGACCGAACTTAGCGGACAGCTCATCAAGAGAGACGTCGCAGTCCTCAACCACGTCATGGAGCAAAGAGGCGGCTATGGTCTGCTCGTCCAGGCGGAGTTCACTGAGAAAAAGGGCAATTTCCAGGGGGTGGGCTATGTAGGGCTCGCCCGACTTGCGCAGCTGTCCCTCGTGGGAGAGCTCGGCAAATTCGTAGGCATCCCTGATGAGATCGGACGCCTCTTCCGGAAGGTAGTCCGTGACTCTCTCCAGTAGTCTGTCCACTCCTTCGATGGCCGTTACCCCAAAGTCACTACCCCCTATCGCCGAATTCGTGCCCAGTCTTGACCAGGCGTCAATGCGCCCGGCGGGTGCGCCAGTGGAGGGTTTGACGACGTCCTGGACCCCGTCGCCCCCTTCATTCTGGAATTGGCTGCCCTTGGCTAATAGTCGCGATTTTACTTGCTTTGCTGCCAAAATACCATTGTCCTTGCGATCGCCGGATGACGACTTGTTGCCATTGCGGAGCCTGTGGGAACGAGAAGCTCCCCCGCGATGGTGGGCGTTTGACCGTGGCGAAAGTGCGTTGCTACACTCGCCGCGACTTGCATGTTCCCATGATAAACGATTTTGCCCCGGCCGGAGTGATTATGAGCGAGAACACAAGCAGGGTCGGCATATTCTCTTTCGAGGTGGACAGTTCCGCCGATCCGGCACTGCTGGCGAAGCGGGCCGAGGACCTGGGCTTCGAGTCTTTCTGGGTGCCGGAGCACGCCATCCTGCCGGTGCGCACGACCTCTCCCTACGCCGGCGCAGCCGACGGCGCGATTCCCGAGGAATACGGCCGCATCGTCGACCCGTTCATAGCGCTGGCCCGAGCCTCTGCTGTGACCAGCCGGATCAAGCTGGGCACCGGCATTTGCCTGGTGCCGGAGCGCAATCCGCTACTGCTGGCCAAGGAAATCGCGACCCTTGACCGGTATTCCGATGGCCGCTTCATATTCGGTATCGGCGCTGGCTGGCTGCGGGAGGAGGCGGAGATTATGGGCACCGACTTCGATCATCGCTGGACACAGACCCGCGAGTCCATCGAGGCTATGAAGCAGCTGTGGACTCAGGACGAGGCGGAGTACCATGGTCAATACTACGACTTTCCGCCGGTCAAGTCGGTCCCCAAGCCGGTGCAGAATCCCCACCCGCCGGTGTATCTGGGCGGCAAGGCCCGCAACGTGTTTCGCCGCGTCGTGGCCTACGGCGACGGCTGGATGCCTAACCGCACCTCGGCGGCGGAGATCCGCGCCGGGCGGGCCACGCTGGATGAACTGGCCGAATCGGCGGGGCGCGATCCCAAGTCCATCGAAATCCTGGCCTTCGGCTTTGGCAACCAGTTCCGCACCCGCGAGGAAATCGAGGAGCTGGCGGACGCCGGCGCTGACCGGGTCACCATCTGGCTGAACAACACGGAAGGGGACGCTGCCGTCGACGAGATCGAGGAAATCGCAGCGGCCGTGCTGTAGGGAGCCCAGAATATATGTTGCCCACAATCGAACAGGTGGAGATTGACTTCCTGCTGCTTGCCGATCGCGCCGAGGTGCTCAACGGCAAGCTGTACATGATGGGAGGCGCCTGGGACCGGAGACAAATCAGGAGTATCGACTCCCCGGTGTCCCTCACAATGGTGATCGGGGTACTTGTGCCTTGGAATCTGACCAACGAGCAGCACCGGTTGACCATCAGAATCGAGGACGAAGACGGCCTGATGGTACCTCCTGAAGTCGAGGTCGCCGTTAACGTAGGGCGGCCCGTGGACGCCACTCAGGGCCAGTCCTTCCGGGCCACAGCGGTCATCAACAACCGGTGGCAGCTGCCCCGCTACGGCACCTACAGGGTTGCAGCGTCTACGGCTGGCCAGAGCGAGAAGCGGGTTACGTTCTATGCAATCGAGGCAGGCTGATCCTCGGTCCGGCTGCGTTGTTCTTCGCCGCCTACACCGGCAGGGGCGCCTCCGTGATGCCTTCCGGCAGGCCGACGTTGAAGGCGTTGATGTTGAAGGCGAGGCAGGAGTAGTAGCCCAACAGCGTGGTCAGCTCCACCAGGCCACGGTTGCCGAACAGGTCCATCGCCCGCTGGAAAGTTTCCTCGCTGACGCGGCGGGTCCGGAACAGCTCGCGGCCGTAATCGACGACTGCTGACTCCGCCTCCGACAGGTCCGGCAGGTCTTTCTTGTCGCGCAGGTTATCCACCAGCTCGTCGCTCAGGCCGGACTGGCGGCCGAAGGCGCAGTGGGCGTTCCAGATGAACTGGCAATCCATTTCCCTGGCCGTCACCAGCATGCCCAGCTCGCGGATGTTGAGCGGCAGGCTGGACTCGTCTCCCCGCAGGTAGGCGCGCAAGTGCTCGCCGCGTTTGATCAGCTCCGGAACGTGGATCATGACCGAAAGGGGTCCCGTATCCGGAACGCTTCCGCGCCCTGCCACGTATTCGTCGAATGCATCCAGCTGGTCCTGCGGAACACTGTTCCGGTCTGCTGTGGGTATTCTTGCCATTTCCATTCCTCCTAAATGCCTGCTGACTGCCAGCAAGATATCCCGATCGGGGACATTGTTCTCTGCGTAATTCCTTGGCCGGACAAGAGTATAATGCTTTGGTGTGTTTTCGTGATTACGGAGCTTGGCTCCAAGGTTTCCTACTGTGCCGGGGAGAGGGTCACTTGATACCCAACAGTCCGTGAACCAGGGCGGCAATAACAAGTACGTAGTCTTCGGGGCCCTGGCCATAGGGCTGTTCGCCTCGGTCGTCGATCACGGCAGCGTCATCGTTGCCTTGCCCTCCATAGCCGAGGACATGGTGATCGAGCTCCCCAGCGTGCAGTGGGTGGTCATCGGCTATGCACTGACCATCAGCGCGCTGCTCCTGCCCATGGGCCGCCTGGCCGATATGATGGGCCAGAAGCGGGTATACATCCTGGGCAGCATCGTCCTGATGGTGGGCGCGGCGGGCGCGGGGCTGGCTCCGGAACTGGGATCGCTGCTTGGAGCGCGGCTGCTACAGGGCGTGGGCTCGGCCATGACCCAGGGTACGGGCATGGCCATCATGACATCGGTGTTTCCGGCCCACGAGCGCGGCCGGGCGATAGGCCTGCTGATGACCACCGTAGGCGTCGGCGCCGTGGCCGGGCCGGCCATAGGCGGAACGGTGGTGGACCTCATCCACTGGCGGGCGGTGTTCTTCATAAACATCCCACTGGGCTTTGTGGGAGTTTTGGCCACATTGTGGGTGCTCCGCGGCTGGGAATCGGAGCGTGCCTCTCGTGGCGTCAGGTTCGACTGGACAGGCGCGTTCTTGTCCACTGGGGTGCTGGTGGCGCTGCTGCTGGGCCTCACCCTGGCGGTGAACTGGGGCTGGATGGCTGCCCCCATCCTGGCGGCCTTCGTCCTGTCGGCTGGCATGTTCGTGGCCTTTATCTGGTGGGAGCTGCGAACCGACTCTCCGATGTTCAACCTGCGGTTCTTCCGGGGTCGTGTCTTCTCTTGCGGCATTTCGGCTGCCTTCCTGACCTTCCTGGGACAGTCTTCGGTGCTGTTCCTGATGCCCTTCTATGTCCAGAACGTGCTGGGCTACAGCCCCAAGGTGGCGGGGTTGGTGGTCATGCCCGGGGCGCTGCTCATGGCCATCATGGGCTCGGTCAGCGGCACGCTGTCGGACAGGTTCGGCTGGCGCTGGTTCACCGTGGGCGGAATGGTCTCGTCCACTGCGGGCCTGATTATGCTGAGCCGCGTAACCGACACCTCGCCATTGTGGGAGGTAATTCCTGGGCTGATACTCGTCAATGGCGGAATGGGCACTTTCTATTCGGCCAACTCCAGCTCGGTGTTGAGCGCGGTGGGGCGCGAAAGCTACGGCGTGGTGTCGGGATTCCTGAACCTGGTGCGCAACTCGGCCAATGTAATCAGCCTGGCCATCGCCACGACCATAGTCACCGTTACCATGGGCTCTCTGGGATTCGAGCCGAGCCTTGAGGCCGTTCGTACCAGCTCGGTGGAGGGAGTTCGCAACGCCTTCACCGTTGGCATGCGCTACGCCTTCTACGTCCTGGTGGCGTTGGTCATTGCCTCGATGACGGTCTCGTTCCTGCAGGGCAACACCAGGGCTGCGCCCCGCCAGGAGGAGCCGGCTCCGCAGCCGCAGCCCGGGGACTGACTGTCAGCGTACGGGGCGTGAATACCAGCCGCCCCAGGGCCAGCTACGTCGCCGGAGCAGGGCGATAAACAGGGGATTGGTCCAGACCAGCGTTTTCCAGAGGGGCCAGGTGTCGAATCGGCGTGAGGAAGCCAGCACCCTGGGGCTCCGGATCAGTAGAACGTGGCCTCCGTTTTTCCGGGCCAGTTTCCCCAGCGCCCAGTAGAAATCGACGTCCTCTCCGATCCACGCCGTTTCGTCGTATCCTCCGGTGGCCTCAAACGCAGACCTGCGACAGAACTGCGTTGCTCCCTGCACCATGCCGAGCCTTTGTGAAAGGAGCCGCCAAATCCCGAGATACAGCCGAATGGAGAGGCGCCTCGGACGGTATTCCACGTCCACTCCGCCACCGATGCAGCCGGGTTCGATCATAGCGGTGTGAATCTCGGAGATTGTATCGGGAGGCACCAAGACGTCGGCGTCGACGAATACGAGCACGTCTCCCTCTGCGTGCCGGGCACCGGTGTTACGGGCCCTTGCGATCCCCTGCACCGTCTCGTGAAGCACCGTTGTTCCGTTGGCCATGGCGACGGAGGCTGTTGCATCGGTGCTGTTATTGTCCACGACCAGGATCTCAACGCTGGCGCCGGAGTTCCCGGTCATTGCCGCCGCTGCGTCCTTGATCGATGCCAGGGTAGCAGGAAGATAGGCTTCCTCGTTGTATGCGGGGACAATGATCGAGATATTCATGGCAGGCCCTAGGCGCGGGCGAAAGTTATGTCCTTGGACACCAACCTCACTGCAACGCCAGAGGATGCCATCGCAGAAGCGTCACACTTGGCGGTAGCGGTTGACGATCGGCAGGCGGCGGTCGCGGCCAAAGGCGCGCGGCGTGATCTTGACGCCGGGAGGAGCCTGCCTGCGCTTGTACTCATTGCGGTCCACGGCGGTGATCACCTGGCGCACCACAGCGGGGTCGTGCCCCATGTCCACCATCTCGGCGAAGCTCAGGTCGTCCTCCACGTAAGCCTGGATCACAGGGTCCAGCATCTCGTAGGGCGGCAGGCTGTCCTCGTCCAGCTGGCCCTCGCGCAACTCGGCGCTGGGCGGCTTGTCGATGATGGCCAGCGGGATGACGTGGTCGCTTGGGACGCCCACACCCTTACCCTCTCCAGAGGGGAGAGGGAACTTGTGGCCGTTGGCGTTGCGCCAGCGTGAGAGGGCGTAGACCGTCACCTTGTGGACGTCCTTGAGCACCGCGAACCCGCCGGCCATGTCGCCATACAGCGTGGCGTATCCCATGGCCATCTCAGACTTGTTGCCGGTGGTGAGCACAATCCAGCCAAACTTGTTGGACACGGTCATAAGCACGTTGCCGCGTATACGTGCCTGCACGTTCTCCTCGGCGACGTTGGACTCGGTTCCGGCGAACTGTTCCGTCAGCATGTCGGTGAATGCTGTGTGGGCCGGCTCGATGGGGATCTCCCAGAACTCGATGCCAAGATTGCTGGCGAGCTCCCTGGAGTCATCGACGCTGCCGCCCGAGGAGTACCGGGAGGGCATGGTGATGCCCAGCACGTTCTCCGGACCCAGCGCGTCGGCGGCGACCACGGCGGTCAGGGCCGAGTCGATGCCGCCGGAGAGCCCGACGATGGCCTTGCGGAAACCGGTCTTGTGGAGGTAATCGCGCGTCCCTAACACCAGGGCACGGTATATCTCCTCGATCTCATCCAGCCCATCTGCGGCGGGCGTGGCCTGAGGGAGAGATTTCCTGCCGGAACACGCGTTGTCTGCTGCAGTGCCGGGCAGACCGGGAATGTGTACCAGCCTGGGACTGCCGACGGCCGCAATCTCCGCCTCGCGATCTGAGTCGGCAGCGCTTGGAGGCATCGGGGGATCGAGGTCCAGGTCGATGTCGGCAAGGACCAATGCCTCCTGGAACGCGGGGCCGCGGGAAATCACCTGACCCCAGGGGTCGCAGACCACGCTGTTTCCGTCGAATACCAACTCATCCTGCCCCCCGACGGTGTTCAGGTAGGCGACGAACAGGCCGTTCTCGGTGGCGCGGCTGCCGACGATGTTGTCCCGCCGGTATTTGCTTTTGCCCGCGTGATAGGGCGAGGCATTGATGTTGACGATGAGCTCGGCGCCGGCCTGCCGCTGTACTGATGTCGGCCCCACTGGGTACCAGATGTCTTCGCAGACGTTCACGCCGATGCGAATATCGCCAAGCTCGTAGACAGGGCAGACGCCGCCCTTTACGAAGTAGCGCTCCTCGTCGAACACGCCATAGTTCGGCAGGAAAATCTTGTCGTAGGTGTCTACCAGCCTGCCGTCGTACCCCACCGCCGCCGAGTTGGCGACGCCCGAATCTCGTGGCTGGACATACCCAAGCACCACGACAATGTCCTTGGAGGCCGCCACCACCTCCTGCATCGCATCGACGTTGGCGTCGACGAAGGACCTCTTGAACAGCAGGTCCTCGGGAGGATAGCCCGTGGTGGCCAGTTCGGGGAAAGCGACAAGGTCGGCGCCGGAGTCCCGGGCCCGCTGCAGGTATTCCAGCATCCGTGCCGTGTTGCCAGGGAGGTCTCCGACCGTGAGGTTGATCTGGGCCAGCGCCAGACGGATTGTGCGGGCCATTTACACGCCTGAATTGCTTTTCGGATAAGTATACACCCCGGTTTTCACCCCAGAGAACTCAGTGGACAAACTGAGAGCGCGGAAATTACTCCTGCGAATCTGAACCCTCCGCGCACTCTCGTTCTTCTCGGCGCCTTCTGCGTTGAAAAATAGGGCCGGTGTTAAACTACGCGAGTTTGGGTCCAGCGGTCCACTGCGGAGGATATGACGACCAATTCTGGCATGAGAGCCCGCCTGGCGGGACGGCTCCCCGTGTACTACGGGTGGGTGGTCTTTGCTGTCACCAACCTGACCAGTTTCGGGGCGAGGCCGGTGGCGTCGGTGGCGGTCCTGTCGGTCTTCCTGGTGCCGATGACCGAGGAGTTCGGATGGTCTCGCGGGCTTTTCTCGGTGCCGGTGAGCCTGGGGGCCGTGTTCGGCGTGGTGATGTCGCCCTTCGCTGGCCGACTCATCGACCGCTACGGTTCCGGAGTGATTGTCGCCGGTTGCTCCGCCATCGTCGGTGTGTGTGCCATGCTGCTGGCCCTGGTGACGCACGCTTGGTCGTTCTACGCGATCTACGTACCGGGTCGGGCCGTGTTCTCGGCGCCGCTGGAGCTGGGCACCACCACAGCCATCAGCAACTGGTTCATACGCAGACGGCCCATGGCCCTGGCGTGGTTTGGGGCGGTGCAGGGCGTCGGCCTGGGGCTGCTACCACTGATGGCGGCGATGCTCATCGATGCTTTCAGTTGGCGCTCGGCCTGGGTCGCGCTGGGCGTGTTCACCCTGGCAACGGGTATCCTGCCGCCACTGCTGTTCATGGCCCGCCGGCCTGAGGACATGGGCCTGGCTCCCGATCCAGCGGGGGAATCCAGTGTTGGGGCCGCCGAACCGGAATCCTCTACGGGGCGGGCGTCGGCTCTTTGGCGGGACACCGACTATACCGTGCGGGAGGCGCTGCGAACACCCGCCTTCTGGATACTGGCATTCTTCTCAATGGTCGGGTTCATGGCCCAGGCCGGTGTGAGCCTGCACCAGACGGCCCACTACGTCGACGCTGGCGTGTCCCACGGGCAGGCCGCGCTGGTCGCCACCTCGTTTGCGCTGGGGCAGATACCGGGCGGGATGGTATGGTCGGTCGTGGGACGCCGGATTCCGGTCCGCTTTATGCTGGCCGTTTCGGCTGTGTGGGTCGCGGGCGGCGTTTTCGGAATCGGGTTCACCGAGCGACTGGTATGGGGCATCCTTTTCGGCTTCCTGTTCGGAGCCGGAGTCGGCGGACTGCACACGCTGCTGAGGCTGGCGTGGGCCGACTACTACGGCCGCCTGCACCTGGGGTCCATCAGGGGCTTGACCCTCCCGGCGCAGATCGGCGGGCAGGCCATTGGGCCGGTGGTCTCGGGGTTCATGTTCGACGCCAGTGGAGGCTACCTGCTCCCGTTCGTAATTTTCGGAACAGCGGTAGGGCTTTCCGCCCTTCTCGTCCTGGCCGCAGCACCGCCGCCGAGGAAGAATGAATGAGGAATGTGAAATGCGGAATTGAGAGACGGATGGCAAGGTTCGTCCCATTTCACATTCCTAATTCTTAATTCATTTTTCCTCATTCCACATTCGCCGCCTTGCGACTGACGACGGCGAACATGGGGTCGCCGGGTGGGCTGTCCTGGGGATTCAGGAACAGACCCTGGATGTCCTCGAAGTTCCCAGCCTCCTCCATATAGGTGCCTACCAGGTCCACCCTTCCCCGGTCGGTGGAGGCGCGCCAAACGTAGACGGCCTTGGTCGCGAACATGCGGTTGGAAAAGCTGACGATGAATTTCCCGGCTGGCTTCAGGATGCGATTGACCTCCTTGAACGTCTCCACGGGATGCACCAGGTACTGTGCCGAAACGGTGATGAGCACCGCATCGAAGGTGCCGTCCTCAAAGGGCAGATCGTAGTTTCGGTTGACGTCATAGACGACCACCTCGTCGAGGTCCGGGTTGTCATCCATCTCCTCCCGGTTCAAGCCCAGTCCCACGAGGCGATCCTTGGGATGTCCTTCGGGCCAGTGAGAGCGCCAGCTGCTCATCAGGTCCAGGACCACGGAATCCGGGGGCACCATCTCCTGGAACAGGCGGCTGGCAGCAGCGATGGCTCCGTCGTCGATGTGCACCACCTTTCGGGCCTGCTGGTAGAAGAAAGTGTCGTCCTCCTCATCCATCCGCTGAAAGTGCTGGGGTGAGAACTCGGTCATTGCCGCAACCTCCTCCGGGGCTGGCGGGATTTTAACACGCTCCACCGGGTGGGACTGTGCATCCTTGCTTAGCGAGACGCCCCGACCGTTCCCGATTCCGGCAAAGCCGGTCTGCCTTGACATAATGGCGCGGACGGGGCTAGGCAAGGCGGAAATTTAGGCTAAAATCTCTGAATCAAGAGCAGAGACTAACGCGCTCACCCTAACCCTCATCCACGAGGAGAGGGAATCAACGGGGGTGGAGATATGACGCAGCAGGAAGTGCGACAGGGCCATCCATATCTGATGTATGACGCCATCATGCGCCAGCCGGAAGCGGCTGAAGAAATGCTTTCCAAGCACTCCAACTCTGTGCAGCCTGTGGCTGCTGAGCTGGCGAGGAAGCGGCGAATTTTCATCGTTGGCATCGGCACCTCGTGGCACGCCGCGCTGGTCGCGGGCCACTGGTTCAAGAAATTCGCAGGGAACGGCCCGGTGGTAGAGGTGCTGCATTCCTTCGAGTTCTGCGCCTATCCCCCGGCACTGAGCGCCGACGACGGAGTCATCGTCATCAGCCACCGGGGCACGAAGACCTACTCCTTCCTGGCTTTGGAGATGGCCAAGAGCAACGGCGCCTACACCGTGGCCATCACCTCCACCGAACCGGGTCCTAGGATCACTGCTGCCGACGTGCAACTGCAGACCGTGGCTCCGGAGCGGTCGGCGGCGTTCACCATCAGCTATACCTCGGGGCTGATGGTGCTGGGAATGCTGGCCTCGGCACTGGGCAGCTGGACGGACCAGAGCGGCGATGTGGCCCAGCTGCGTGCCCGGCTCGACGAAATACCTGCGGCCATGGGCCAGGTCACCGCCCGGCTTACGGAGCTTCAGCGCGCGGCCCGGCGCTTCCAGAGCCGGGAGCGATTCATCTCCGTGGGATGGGGCCCCAACACCGCCTCCGCCTACGAGGTTGCACTCAAGATAAAGGAGACCAGCACCTGCGACAGCGAGGGACTGCAGATCGAGCAACTCCTCCACGGGCCGTTCTGTGCCGTTGACCAGAGCTGTCTCGTGACCATTGTGGCTCCGCCGGGACCGGGCTACGAACGTGCCATGAACGTGACCCGCGCCGCCAATGCCGTAGGCGCACCGGTGTGGGGGCTGGTACAGGAGGGCGACACCCTGCTGTCGGACCTGTGCACCGAGCGGTTCACGATGCCGGTGGTGGCCGAGTTCTGGAGCCCCTTGGTGTACGTGCTGCCCCTCCAGCTTTTCACATACTACCTGGCGGTAGCACGGGGAGCGCACCCCGACCTGTTCCAACAGAACAACCCGAGGCAGGCCGCTGCCCGGCGCCACTATGAGTTGTAAGGACCGTTATCTGAATCAGGATTGTAAGGATTAATGGATTGACTGGATTAAACGTCCTGAGACCTCGAAATCCGGTAAATCCTGATTCTGACAAAATAGGAGGAAGTCATGGCAACCGAGGAACAACAGGAAGTGCTGGCTGGCATCGCCGAGAGCAGGGGATACACGCTGGAGATGCACGGCATAATGGCCGCCGCCGACCCGGCTTGGGTGGAGAAATACAACGCTTTTATCGAGGCCACTTACACCGGAGAGCGCACCCTGGACCGCAAGACCAAAGAACTGCTTCAGGTGGCCGTCGAGGCCGCGCTGCGGGCCGACGTGGACCAGATTGCCGCCCACATACGGGTGGCCCTGCGGGAGGGTGCGACGCCCACCGAGGTGCTGGAGGCCCTGCAGTGCGTGGCCATGCCCATGGGAGGGCTGGCGTTCCGTCGCGGCCTGCAGGCGTGGGCCGCCGAGACGGGCTTTAAGGCGGGAGGGTAACACCGGGGACGCGAAAGGAATCAACGCACGGGCGGGTACGGTCTTACCGTACCCGCCCGTGCGCTTGCCTGCCCTGATCGTTTTATGAGGCCTGGCTACTTCAGCCAGTTTACCCGGTTGCTCAGGGTGCCGATCTCGCTGATCTCGATGTCGCAGACATCGCCGTCTTTCATGTTTTCAGTGGCCCCCTCGGTCCCCATCCACAGAACGTCGCCCGGCACCAGCGTCAGGTACTTGCTCATCTCGCTGATGTAGGTTCGGACGCCGAACAGCGCAGTGGCCACGTCGTACTCGCCGACGACCTCGTCGTTGACCCGGATGATGACGTGGAGGTCGTCTGGATTGAGGCCAGTCACGATCCAGGGGCCCATGGGCTTGAACGTGTCCGTATTCTTGGCTCGCCACATCGTGCGGTCGCCGCGCTGCCAGGTGCGTTCGCTGACGTCGTTGCCGATGGTGTAGCCGAACACGTAGTCCAGCGCGTCGGTCTCGCTGACCGGACCCGTGGTGGTCGGGCCGCAGGTTTTGCCGATGACCACCACCAGCTCGCCCTCGTACTGTAGCCGTTCGGTGGCGTCGGCGGGCACGATAATGTCGTGGCCGTGTCGCACCAGGGCGTTGTTGGCCCGGTAGCCCACGTCGGCCTTTTTCGGCAGGTCGGGCTCCTCGCCACGCATGTGAGCCGCCCAGGTGACGTGCTCCGGGTAGTTGATGCCGGCGGCGTAGAACGTGGTGGGAATCACCGGCACCTCCAGCTGCACCGCGCTCAGGGCATGAGTCGTTCCGGTCTTGGAGTGTTCCCCGAACTGATCGCCGGAAACCTCGTGGACCGTGTCTCCCTCGATAATCCCTAAGGATGTGGACCAGTTGGCTGAGTATCTGCACCACTTCATGGATGCGCCTCCCAAGTTCGTTTTCAGTTCCCTGTGATATGCTGGCCTGCGGACACTCCAGAGGAATATCCGCCTTGGCGATTATTCTAAAACAAGGAATGGCAACATGCGATTGGACGGAAAGAGGGCGCTGATCACCGGCGCCAGCCGCAACATCGGGCGGGAGATCGCGCTGACTTTTGCCCGTGAGGGCGCGGACCTGGTTCTCAACACCCGCCAGAGCGCTAAGGAACTGGATGAGGTGGCGGCCCAGTGCCGCGAGCTGGGCGCCCGCACGGTGACTGCCGTCTGCGACGTTGGCGACGCCGATGCGGTGCGGCAGATGGTGGATGACGGGATCTCCGAGTTGGGCGGGATAGACGTCTTGGTTTCCAACGTCGCCATACGCCCTCACAAGCCCATCACCGATGTGTCGGACGACGAATGGCTGAACGTAATGAACACCAACCTGAACTCGGCCTTCTACCTGTCCAGGGCTGTGCTTCCGGGTATGATCGAGCGGCGCAGCGGCAGCATAGTCGCCCTGGGCGGGCAGTCATCCATCACCGGCCGTCCCAACACCACCGCTGTAACGGCGGCCAAGACCGGATTGCTGGGCCTCATCCGGGCCATCGCTGCCGAATGCGCACAGCACAATGTGCGCGCGAACATGGTCAATCCTGGGTCCACTGACACGTCGAGGGAACACCCGGAATGGTACCCCGAATTCCAGGCGGGCACGACCCGAGGATCGTCGGAGCATCTGAGGGACTTGCCCATGGGCCGACAGGCCACGGTCCAGGATGTGGCGAACGCCTGCCTGTTCTTTGGCTCCGACGAGTCGGCTTACATAACCGGCGACAGTGTGAACGTGATGGGAGGACGTTACATCGTGTAAAAGGGGTGTGGGATGCTGTCCTGTGCCTGCAATAAACAGTCCACGGCGACATCCGCCATTCGTTCCACAGTAGGGTACGCCCTCACCCTAGCCCTCTCCCGGAGGGAGAGGGGATTTGTCATAAACCCACTAGGATTCCCCGGCCTGCGCCCAGACAGCGGCGGCGGCTCCAAGGATACCTGAGTTGTCCCCGAGCACCGAGGGTACGAGCTCGAAGGCCTTGTGCAACTCGCTCATCAGCCTGGCGTCAATCGCCTCGCGGATGCTGGGGAACAGGTTGAGATCGCGGAGGCCCGCTGACACTCCTCCGCCAAGAACGACCAGGTCCGGGTTGAATAGGTGGACGGCGTTGGCCAGCCCGATTCCCAGCCCCTCTACGGCCCGGTCCATTGCAGATATGGCCAGTGCGTCCCCCCGCTTTGCAGCCTGGACAACCGCTTGGGCTGTCAGTTCCTCCGGCCCCATCGCAGCCAGAGGTGAGTCCTGATACCCGCCACCGGCTAGGGAAGACCGCGCGAAATTGGAGATGGCAGTGCCCGAGGAGACCGCCTCGAGGCATCCGAGCTTTCCGCACTGGCAGAGGGGCGCATTCCCCGAGGTGTCGACCGTCGTGTGGCCCACCTCGGCAGTGAGCCCGTTGGCGCCCAGGAGCAGCCTGCCATTATCGATGACGCCCCCACCTATGCCGGTACTGATTGTGACGTAGAACAGGCTCCGCAAGGGGTGGCCATATAGGCCCGCATCCCGTCCGGCGCCGTAATGATACTCACCCACCGCTGCGAGATTTGCGTCGTTTCCCAGAACGACGGGCAGGCCGAAACGTTCGCCCCATACCTGCTTGAGGGAGACGCCGTCCAGGGCCATCAGGTTTGGCGGCTGGTAGAGTATGCCGCTCTGGGGGTCGACGGGTCCCGCTACGGCAACGCCAATTCCGCTAATCCGGATGCCCTCCACGGCCAGGGCCTCGGAGAGCAGGTCATCGGCGAGCGCCAGGTACTGCTCAGTGGTCCCGCCGCGTGGATTCGTCCGGCGGTCCCCCCACAGGATTTCGCCGGCCCGGTCGACAAGGGCGGCCCGGCACCACGTGCCTCCCCAGTCGACGGCTAGCATTGCTCCTGTTACTTGGTGCTCGTTCATTTCCAGTTCGCACGTCCACCTGTGGGATGTCAGGGCTCCGGAGTCCGTCCGTCAGTTGGCCAGCATTGATTCGAGAATCAGGCGAAGCCGGTCCTCGGTCATGGGTCCGGAGAACTTGCGGACGATTCTGCCCTCCCGGTCGATGAAAAATTTCTCCGGGATGCCCCTGACGCCGTAGCTGATGGCAATTTTACCCCCATCGTCCACCCCGTTGGGATACTCGTGGCCCTGTTGCTGCAGAAACACTTCGGCATCCCCGGCGTTGTCCCAGAGGTTCACGCCCACAAACTCGACGCCGCGGTCGTGGTATTCCTCATAGACCTTTGCCAGCACCGGCGCCTCCTCGCGGCAGGGTTGGCACCAGGAAGCCCAGAAATCCATCATCACCACGCGGCCTTCAAGTTCGTCGCTGGTGATTCCTCCACCGCCCATTAGTTCCAGGGAAAACCCCGGGGCAGCCTCACCGAATGCATCCAGCTCCACTGTGTTGGCGTTGACCGCCAGCCCTCCCCTGGCCGGACCGGATGTAAAGGACGCCCATGCCAGGATCGCGAGGAAGGCCAGCACGGGCACTGCGACAGCCGCAATCACAATGGACCGGCGTCCGAAGGGCAGCCTGCGTCGGCCGGATACTGCGGGCGGGATCTGGAGTTCTCCCTGTTCGCGATTCTCCATTGGCCTTTCCATCACTCTTCGTTGGACGACTCGATGCCCAGGGCGCGGTCCACCAGTGCTGCTCGTCGTCGATCGTAGTCGTCCTGCTCCATGCCGCCCGCCTCGTAGCGCTCGTCCAGCGCGGCGAGGGTCGCGACCAGTTCATCCCGGCGCGTTGCATCGTGCGCGGGATCCAGCACTGACAAGGCTTGACCCTCCACGACCGTGTCGGGCCGGTAGCGGCGGAGTAGGCCCAGGAACAGGAAAGCAAGCAGGACAGCACCCATCGCCGAGGGGATGGCAGTGATCCAGAAATTACCGCCGGAAAGAGTGCTCCCAACGCGGGCGAGAACTCCCGGCTGGGGAAACCCGTCGAAACGCAACTGCACACCGACCCCGGGAGGAATGTCGCGCCCCTCCCACGCCCGGTATACGCTGTCTCCAATACCCACGGGTGGACGCGGCGTCAGGCCATCGATTTCAACGCCTCCGAATCGGTCAGGCACCAGGATTTGAAAAATCTCCGCACCCTGGGGGAGGCTGTTCCGGAACTCCAGGCCCCCTCCCTTGTACGGGAAAGTGTATGCGAAATCTACGCTGTGCTCCCCGGGTGGCACGGACGCGGTCAGAGCAAAGCCAGAACCCACCGATATGACGTCTCCGCCCCGGAGGCTGGACTGGACTGTCACATCGGCTGCGTCCGGGGGCAGCGCGAACCGCATGAAGCTGAACATACCGGGGCGGGCGGTCTCGAGGTTGGCACGGAGTGTCAGGTCTGTGGGGTTGGTGAACAGCACGAACTCGGTCGTCGTGGCGGTGCGCTCAGCCACATCGAAGTCCGAGATCACCATCACCTGGCGGTCAACGCGCATTATCCCTGCGTCCTCGGTGGCCTCGTTGACGGTGATCACCACCTCGTCAGCCAACTGGTCAGGGAACAGCGACCGTCCGTAGAAAACACCGCCGTAGTCCACGCTGACGTTGTACCCGGCGCTCTCGATCAGCAGCACATCCTCGAGCACGAAACTGCCGTCAGCATCGGCCTGCGCCTGCCCCGTACCCGCCAGCGTCCCGTCCTGTCCGGTGATGAGCAGCAGCACCGGCAGACCGCCCGGGGTTTCAGCCCCGGGGGTGCCGTTGACGACCCTGCCGTTGATGGTAACGGTTTCCTGCGCCGGGAGAGAGGACGGAATCGTAAATGTGATCGCCGCCACGATGCCCAGAACCAAGAAAACTGTCGAAAGGCGGACAACTGAGGCCGCGAAGTGCCTGGAATGCAAACCGGGGAGGCGCATCATTCGGCCTGGGCGGGAAGCGGCGTTTCCGAAGAATCATGGGCTGGCCGGGATTGGCCGCTGTCGAGATCGGCGTTGCAGTGAGGGCAGGCGGCAACCCGGCCACCCCCATCGGTCGATTTGGGTAAGGGAGCGTCGCACTGGGGGCACGAGTGCCAATCGCCGGCACCCTCGCCTCTTGCCCTGAGGACATCCTGCTCCAGCACAAGCTCTGGGGGTGCGTCTCCTTGCTCCAGCTGCGCTTTCACTGCCATGGCTACCTGCAGCCGGTACGCCTGCATTTGCTGCTCGTATTGTTCCTCGGTGACGTTTCCCAGCTGGTATTCCAGCTCCAGCGTATCAATGGAATCGAAAATGGCGTCGACGCTGACGCCGTCATCCTCCGGAGCCGCAGTGTTTGTATCCGCCCGTCGGGCTTCGTTTCCACGGAAGAACGAATAGCCGACCATGAATAAACTGAAGCACGCCAAGCCGACGCCCACAAGTATGGCGAATACAGTCTGCGCTTCCATGCAACCAGTCTAGCAGTTCCGGCCCATGGGCCGCCTGTGGGACCGGTAGATGCTCACGGGCCCAGCGGAACGGCAGCCCGGTTGCGGCTGGGAACGGGAGCGGTCACCCGCGACGGCTCCGGCCAGAGGGCTATGAGCGTGCCCAGGATCATCACCGGTCCTGCCACCCACATCCACCAGATCAGCGGGTTGACCAAAATGCGGAACCCCACGTCTCCGCCCGGCAGGTTCTCGCTGGGTACCACGTAAAAGTCTTCCACGGGCGTGGAGCGAATGGCCGCTCGGGTGGATGCCATGTTGAAGTCGGGATAAAAGGCCCGGTTTGGGCTGATGTTGTCCAGGAATTCTCCGTCGCGGTACACCTCAACGGACGAAATGAACTCCGTGCGGTTCCCGTAGGGCACTGCGGTAGTGCCCAGGTAGCGTATCTCGTAGTTTTCGATGGTGGTCGTCTCCCCGGGCGAAAGAACCACGTCCTTCTGGGAGTTGAAGAACGACGTGCCTACAATGCCCAGCAACACCATCAACACGGATAGATGAACGATGTATCCGCCGTACCTCGGCCGGTTCGCCCAGATCAACTGAACGAACGCTGAGGCGTGGTCCTGTACGCTGGTGAGCACACCTCTCTGTCCTGACGTCAGGGCCCGCACCCGGGCGTGGGCGCCCCTGCCCCATTCCATCAGGATTCCCACGGCCACGAAGGAGGCAAGGCCGAAACCGGCAACGGCGTATTCTTTGCGCAGCCCCACAGCCAGCAGCACCACCACAGTCAGCACCCCCACAGCGGCCGGAACAGCTAGGGCTCGACGTATGCTGGCCCAGTTAGCCCGCCGCCAGGGCAGCATGGGCCCGATGCCCATCAGGAAAATCAGCGCCAACATCAGCGGGCCGTTCACCTGGTCGTAAAATGGCCGCGCAACCGTGATTTCCTCTCCGCTGGTCAGGCGCGAAATGAGGGGGTACACCGTTCCCCACAAGGTCACGAAGGCAATTGCCAGCAGCAACAGGTTGTTGACCAAGAATGCTGCTTCCCGGGAGAGCATCGAGTCCAGGTTCTGCGCGCTCTTCAGCGAGTTATATCGCCAGAAAAATATCACAAAGGGAACTATCACGCCGACGGCCAGGAACATCAGGAACACCCAGCCCAGGTTGGAGGCACCGAAGGAGTGCACCGATGGCACCGAGCCTCCCCGGTTCATGAACATTCCGTAAAGGGCCATGCCAAAGGCGATATTTACCAGGGCTATGTTCCACATGCGGAACATTCCCCGCCGCTTCTGCACCATTATGGAATGTATGAACGCGGTCAGCACCAGCCAGGGCATGAAAGCGGCGTTCTCGACCGGGTCCCAGAACCAGTATCCGCCCCAGCCGAGGATGGTGTAGGCCCACCACGAGCCCAGCAGAAGCCCGGCAGCCAGCAGCACCCATGTGATGATGCCCCAGACCCGGCCGGGGTCCACCCACTCGTCTCCCGTCTTTCGCGCCAGCAGCGACCCCACCGCAAACGACATCGGGATGGTGATGCCCACCAGTCCTGCCATCAGGGCCGGAGGATGGAAGAACATTCCGAAATGGGTCAGCAGCGGGTTGATGCCCTCTCCGTCAGCAGGGATGAAGGGGAGCTTTTCGAATGGGTTGGCCATAACTGCGGTTACAGCCAGAAAAAACGTCAGCACCAGCATCATAACGCCGGTAGTGTATGGCAGGGCATCGCGCACCCGCTCCGGGGCACGCCAGACAGCAATGGCCGCCATGACGGACAGCACCATCGCGATGTACAGCAGCGAGCCCTCATTGCCGGCATAGAACGCCACCCATGTGAACCGGTCAGGCATGGCCAGATCGCTGTGTCGGGCTACATAGGAGATCTCGAAGTCGCGGCTGATGAAAGACACCACGAGGCTCAGGGTGGAAACTATCAGGGCCACCACGGTGGCATACATGGCAGCCTGAGCGCTGTCGACCAGCGCCACCGAGCCGCGCAGCTTTCCTGACACCGATCCGAAGGTGGAGTAGGCGGCAAGGGCCAGGGCTATCCAGAGACTGATGGCGCCAAGATCACCCATTGTCTTCGCCTAACCTGGGGGGAGGGCCGTCCTGTACGCCCTCCACATCCGCAGGTCTGAACCCCTCGGTGACCGCAATAAGGGCCGTCGACTGCCTCGAGGCAGCACGGCGCGAGGCCATGATGCGGTCCGCGATCTCCAGGTACGGGAGCATCTCAGCGTCATTGGCTGAGGCAGTCGCTTGTGGGCTTTCGCTTGGCGTGCCCCGGGAAGGCACGGGTGCGGCATCCCGGCGCTGTGATCCGGTCATGGCGCGAATAATGAAGAACACGCCAACCAGTCCGGCGGCAACACCCACTATCGGCAGGATCCAGGCCACGAGGTTTGACCCCGACTTGGGAGGGGCGGCCAGTATATCGGCGCCATAACGGTCTACGAAGTAGTCGAGGACTTCGTCGCGGCTTCTGCCTTCAGCAAGCAGTTCTCTCACCACGGCACGCATCTGGAAAGAAATTTCCACCTGGGCCTGGTCAATGGTCTCAGCCGGGCAGACTGGGCACATGATCATCTTGTCGATGGCCTGGGCTTCTCGTTCCAGCGCATCGTCCGCTCCCTGGCCGGAAACGACCGGCGTTGACAAGAGGCAGGCGGCGAGTGTCAAAACAATAGCGCACAGGTACAACAGAGATTTATTCTTGCTGGCGACCAAGAATTCTCCGCGCCCACTGTGCGCTAGGTTCTTGCTGACAAATGAAGCTGGTCAGGGCAGGGTGTCGATGTATTCGATTACGGCATTCCGTTCCGATTCGCTCAGCAGCTTGCCGAACGGAGGCATCACCGAAGCGGGTCCGAACGGTCGGGCGGGTCCCGGATTCGCAAGATAACCGGAAATTTCTGCTGCCGTGAGAACAGTCAGATCCGGGGGCCTGGGTTCCAGGGTCTCAGGATCTAGGATGTTGTACTCGTAACCGTATCCGCCTTCAGCCGGACTCATGATCAAACGCTGCAGCACCTCGCCGCTCTCCCTGCCGTCCGTGCCGTGGCACATCTGGCAGTTCACCTCATAGAGGTGGGCTCCCGAATTGTCGGTCGTGCTGGGCGGCGCCGGGTAAAAGGCCGCAGCGCCCGCGACGCCGGTCAAACGAGGCGGCTCATGCGACTTGTAAGACTGCTGGTAGTGCTGCTCGTAGAAGATATCCACCGGGTAAGTGCCGGAGGTGCATCCCGCTAGGGCAAGGGCCGCGACAAGGCCCATGACAGCTATGAGCAAACGGCCCGGGAAGGCCTTTGAGGCGCGCGACTCTCCTGTTGGAAGAGCGTCGCCAAACCGGCTGCTTCCGCTTGCTTTTTCCGGTCGGCTTGGATTGTTATTGAACCGGTTGAACATCTGGATGCCGACCTCTAACTCTCTCGTACCACGTCGACTGCGCCCGCCTGGGTGAAGAGCGTCGATACCTGGGTCAATTGCTCCTCCTCCACATTGGCCAGCACGCCGATGTATCCCTCAGTGATCCGTGTGTCGTAGAGGCCCTGCTTGAAGCTGGGCAACCGCGACTCGAAAATGATGCCGATGATGGTGAATATGATGGCCGTGAGCATCGTGCTCTCGTAGGTAACCACAGCCATAGGAGGAAGGGACAGGATGGGCTTACCGGCCTGAACCAGGGGGTAGGCCATCTGGGTCATCGAGGTCAGCAACACGCCGATGGTCAGTCCGACTATGGCCCCGCATAGAGGGAATATGTACAGCCGGTGCCCCTCGTGCCTCTCTCCGAACGCTCCCTCGGGGTATGGCGTGTCGGTCAGAAAGTCATAGTCATTGGGCGAAACACCCGCACCTTGCAGGGCATCGCCTGCTTCGGCCGCGTAGTTCGCGTCCTCAAACAGCCCCAGTATCGGTCTCTTTGCCATCGCCAAACTCTCCGAGTTTGGAATTAGGAGTGTGGAATTCGAAATTCCTAATTCCGCATTTTGAATTCCGGTCAGTCCTCCCGGTACACCGCCGGGACCGATACGCGTCCGATCTTTACCTCGGTGCGCAGTACCTCGTATTCCTTGATGTCATAGAGTGGTATCAGAGGCAGTACCCTTGCGATAACGATCATTAGCATTGCGACCAGCGCGAAGGTTGCTCCGACGATGGCCCACTCCACTGGACTGGGCGTGTAAATGGTGTACCAGCTGAACGTGAAGACCTGCTTGTTCTGCAGTCCAGGCACGATGATGATGAAGCGCTCAAGCCACATCCCTATGTTCACCGATATACATGCGGTGGACATAATCCAGAGGTTCCGCCGGAAAGCCCTGGGTAGCCAGAGCGCCACCGGCAGGAAGTAGGTGGTGAAAACGAACACCATCATCCAGATGTTCCACGGGTTCTGCATGAACTGCAGATCGCGCACGGCCAGTTCGTCAGCCTCACGTCCGTAGAAACCGAACAGTATCTCCATCACGAAGAAGTAGAACCAGCCGGTGGCCACCACTATCAACAGGCGTCCCAGTCCGTCGATGTGCTCGTGGCGGATGTAGTTCTGCCAGCCGTAGATGTAGCGCAGAATGATCATCACGAAGGCCACGGCGGAGACGCCGGAGTGCACCGCACCAACCACGAAGTAGGGCGCGAATATGGTCGAGTGCCAAGTCTTGACCGACACCGCCATACCGAAGTCCCAAGACACGATCGAGTGCACCGAGACGAACACCGGCAGGATCAACGCGGACAGGAGCACGCCAGCTATTATCTGGAGCTTCCACTGCCGCGGATTCCCTCGCCAGCCCATTGCCAGGATGGTGTAAATGCGGTGGCTCATTCCGGTTGTGCGGTCCCTGAGCACCGCAAAGTCGGGTATCAGCGCCACCAGCACGAACAGGATGCTGGAGGTCAGGTAGGTGTAGACCGCGCTGGGGTCCCAAACCAGGGGAGAGCGCACGTTGGGCCAGATACCCCGTGCGTAGTCGTAGGGCATGAAAGGAATGGTGTATATCCAGTAGATGGTGCGCCAAGGCCGACCCGTGTGAATCAGGGGCATCATCATCGCCGTCATCAGCGAGAAGACGGTCAGGATTTCGGCGGCCCGTGTGGCCGGGCGGCGCCATTCCGCCTTGGACAGGCGCAGGATGGCGGACAGCATCACGCCAGCGTGGCTGATTCCGATCCAGAACACGAAATTGGTGATGAAGAAGCCCCACATTACCGGGCGGTTCAGGCCCGTTACGCCGAACCCCTTGTTCACCAGGTAGCCAGCCGCGCTGAATCCTCCCAGCACTATCAGGCCGAGAATGATCGTGGTAATGGCGAACCACTTCGGCGAGCGAAGGATCGAGACCAGCAACTCGCTGTTGATCTGCCGGTAGGGTATGGGTGTCCTGCCTTCCTGCATCGTTCCTCTATAGAATTATGAATTATGAAGTAGGAATTCCGAATTCCGTATTCTTAATTCCACATTCAGATTACTCGGGCTTGGCGAGGACCAGGTATTCGCCCTTGATGAACCGGGACATGCGCTGGTACATGGCGCCTTCCTTGACCTCCCAGACGGAGAGCACGGGCAGGATCCGGGTGGCCACCAGGTACACAAACGCCGCTCCGCCGATGCCGCCGATTACCATGAATATATCCCAAATGTCCGGGTACACCGGTGCAGGTACATAGTCCAGGAACGCGGCGTAGACGTTGCCGGAGTTCGCGCCGCCCACGAATATGCGTACGCTGAACATCAGGCCGCCCAGGATGGCAGAGAGTCCTGCCAGGGGTGGTCCCCAAGCGCTGCGCCTGACCGGGTTCCAGAGCAGCAACAGGAACGGGATTACAAAGCTCAATATTACGTTGGCGGTGAACACCCCGCCGTAGGAATCGCCCATCAAGTACTTGATGACATTCTGCTCCACGAACAGGCGTCCGTACCAGTAGGTGATGAAGAACGAGAACAGGTGGTAGGCCCAGAGCAGAGTCAGGCCCAGCAGCACCTTGCTGGCAGACCAGAAAACAGACTTGCCGTAGTATTCCCCGTAGCCGCCCCAGCGCCTCATAACGTACAGGATGATGAGGCACAGGCCGAGGGCGCACTGGAATCCCGTCAGAGTGTAGAACACCGGGAATATGGCGTCCTTGTAGCCTGGGATCATGCTCTGGGCGTAATCGGAGCTGATGATGAACTGCACGAAAACCAACAGCATGAAGTAGAAGGCTCCGAGCATGGCCAGCCCAGCCTTTTGTGCGTTCCACTGCCTCTTGGTCCCGTACCAGTGTCCGGAGAGGAGGCGATAGATGGCGCCGCGCAATCCGCCCGCGGTGTTGCGAGCTTCGGCCATATCCGGAACGGCGGAGAGCCACAGGATGAACAGGGAGCAGACAGCCAGGCCAACAATGCCGGCCAGGTCCCAGGCGTGGGGCGCGCCGATGGGCCCCTCGAACCAGATGGTCCGTCGAATCTCCAGCTCGTGGGCACCCAGGTGGGATGTGTCGGGGTTCAGGATGGGCGGCAGGATCAGCATCATCGGTATGAATGTGATGATGTTGAATATACCCACCACCGCAAACAACTCGGAGACGCGGGAGAGGGGGCGCCGCCAGTGGCTCTTGGTGAACCGGAAGGCCACGGCCGCCACCGGTGCTCCGCTGGTGATCATAAAGACGAGGGAGAAGGTGGCCATATAGTAGCCCCAGGGGGCCCGGTCATCGAAACCGTCGGCGGCCGCCCGGGCCACAAAGCCCACCACGCCAAGCACCAGAAGCGCGAATGTCAGGGCGATGCCCAAAGTCAGGAGGCCCGGCATAGACGAGACTTTGGCGGCCATATCGCGGGTCATCTGCCTCGGGTCGGGGAATACCCACATACCCGGGTAGTGACCGCCGGAGACGCCCCCGTGGTCCTCGCCGTGAGCCTGGCCGTGGTGGATATGTTCGCTTTCGCTGGCTGCCATTACTGCTGTCCGAATTCGGAATTTGGAACGGGGAATATGGAAAGTGGAATTCCCAATTCTAGATTCCTAATTCTCAATTCCTGATTCCTAGTGGGCCTCTTGGCCTATGGGGTACTGGTCTACTTTCTTGAGGTAGATGACGTTTGGTTTGGTGCCCATTTCCTCGAGGAGGCGGTAGACCCGGGTCTGGGACTCATCGAAGTAGTCCCGGTGGTGGACACGGTCGTACTGCTCGTTGGCGCGCTCGAAATACTCGTATACCGGGCCCGTGGGGTCCTTCTGCTCCCCGAACATCAGGGCGTTGGTCGGGCAGGCCTGGGCGCAGGCGGGCAGGAAGTTACCGTCCTTCATCCGCTGCCAGTTCAGGTAGCGGTCTTCTCCTGCGGGAATGCTCTCGCCGGTGAGGGGCTCGACGCCCCGGCGTTCCACGGTTATCTCTCCGCGCCGGATCCGCTGCACGCAGAATGAGCAGCGCTCCATGATGCCGCGGCTGCGGACAGTGACGTCTGGGTTCAGTTGGTTGCGCAGGCGCTCCGGCCACTGGGGCTCCCACCAGTTGAAGAACCGAACCTGATAAGGACAGTTGTTGGCGCAGTAGCGGGTCCCGACGCATCGATTGTAGACCTGGACGTTCATTCCCTCGTCGTTGTGGTAGGTGGCGTACACTGGGCACACCGGCTCGCAGGGCGCGTTCTCACAGTGCTGGCACATGATGGGAATGAAACGGGCCTTAACGTTGGGGAACTCACCCTCCCAGTACCGCTCGATCCTGATCCACTCGTAGGCGCGGCGCTGCTGGAAGTATTCCTTCGTGTTGATGGGCAGGTTGTTCTCCGCCTGGCATGCGACGACGCAGGCCTGGCAACCGGTGCACCGGTCGAGGTCGACAACCATTCCCCACTTGTGGTCTATGCGTTTCGATACCATCTATTCACCATGAATGCGGAAATGAGTATTCCACATTCCGCATTCCTCACTTGACGTCCGGGGCCACTGTTTTGATGATTTCCTCCGCGGCGCTCAGGCCGACCTCCACCGCTCGGGCATTGCCCTCGAGCTTGGAGAGGTTGACGCTCTCGTCTGTGCGGGTGATGGTTACCCTCGTGCCGCCCCAAGCCAAGGTCTCGGGGCCGGCCACGCGGGTCGGCTCCAGGATCTCTGCTATGTTGGAACTCTCGGTGGCCGGGCGGTCCGTGGCCCAGTCAGATCCGTAGCGGCGGCCCCCGCCGAACGGCACCGAAACGATGTCTGGCGGTGTGGCCGGGTTAGGGTAGGCAATGGCCCTGACCGAACCCTGAGACGAGTCGATGCGGATCACATCGCCCTCGCGGATACCGTAGCGCTCCGCAGTTGTGTCATTGAGCTCCACCCAGGTTTGCCAAGTCACCGACGTAACCGGGTCGGGAGCGGCCTGCAGCCAGGGCAGGTGCGCGTTGTCGCCGTCCTGCAGGGTGTTGTGAGAGAAAGGCACCAAGGACAGAGTGCCTGGGCCGTCAAACCCCGCAAAGGTTGGTTCCGAGGCGCGCGCCAGTACCTCGCGCAATATTCCCTGCGGCGGGTTGAGTCCTCCCGGGCCGCCCGTATCCTTGTCCCACCAGCCGCCGCGGCGGAGCAACTGCGTCCAGAACTCTCCGGCAGTTTCCGCTTCGACGGAGCCCCTGTTCATCTCGAATAGCGAATCGGAACTCTCCCGGAGCATTGCCTGGTAGCTTCGCCAAGGCAACTCTTCCGAACCGACACCCATGCTATCGGCCGCTGCCAGCAAAACATCCGGGAAACTCCTGGGATCCAGGTCCCAGAGCGGGTTGACCACCGGCTGCTGGAAACCTGCAACCTGGTAGCCGGGGCCCGGGTCCGGAATGTCGTCTCCCCAGTCCTCCAGGTATACCCGGTCGGGGAGCAGCAGATCGGCCAGGGCCGTTGTCTCGTCCACAAAGGGAGAAAAGCTCACAATGTACAGGTCTTGGGCGCTAACAATGGCGTCCCTCAGTTTGAGGGCGCCGGGCAGCCCGAACACTGGGTCGACGTTGTGGAGCATAAGCATCCGCGTTTCGCCGGTCCTGATCTGCTGCGCCAGTCGTTCAAAGTCCTCAAGGCTGGACGACCGGGCCGTGGAGGGGACGCCGCCCCAAGGGCCCAGCGGGTTGGGCACCACTCCGCCGGTCGAGCCGACATTGCCGACCAGCCAGTTCAGGAGCAGAGCGGCCTCCACGTTGAACAGGCCGTTGCTCTGGGCGCCGGCAGAACCGCCGGCGATAGCGATGCTTGGGCCTTCGGTGGCGAACTTGCGGGCGATTCCCCGGACAAATTCCACGGGGTCCCCGCCTACGATCTCGGAGGTGAGCCCAGCCCCGGCGACAACATCCTGCGGCCGAAAGCGGTCAAGCATGGCTCGCCCGTCTTCGCCCAGCATGGCGTCCACATCGACCGCCTGGGCCTGCAGACCTTCGTCGACGATCACCTGGGCAATGCTCATTGCAAGGTGTCCTTCCCAACCTGGGCGGATGGGAATCCACTTGTCGGCATTGGCGGCAGTCATCGAAAAGCGGGAATCCACATGGTACAGGGTACCCCGATGGTCCCGGCCTTCGCCCTGTCGGAACTCGCCGTAGCCGCGATTCCAGCGGGTCGGGGAAATCCAAGTGGATAGCAAATCGGCACCGAAGGAGAGGACGACGTTGGCGTGCTCGATGTCGAAGTCGGGCAGCACTTCCTGTTGGAAAACGTCCTTGACCGCGCTTCGGTACACGTTGTTGTCCACCGGTTCGTAAGTCAGATGTTCTGCGCCCACCACATCTGCGAAACGGGATGTGAGCAGCCCGAGGTGCCCCCGGTTGGGACGGGTGATCATGACGGAACGGGACCCGCGATCGTTCAGCTGGCGGATGAGGGTATCCATTGCCTGCGGTTCCCAGTCGATTGAGTCGAACTGCCCCGAACCGCGGTTGCCCCCGCGCCTCATGGCACCGGGAATCCGGTCGGGGTGGTACAGCGCCTGTACTCCTGCCTCACAGCGCGCGTGGCTCTTTCCCTGGTTGGTGGGATAAAGCGGATTCCCCTGGACCTTCTTCGCCCGTCCCTCCATCACTCGGACAAGGATGCCCTCGCAGGATGGACAATTCCGGCAGAGGCTGGCGTACCAGTTGTCCTTGCCTCGAACCAGGTCTTC
>CAXXOI010000033.1:0-41177 GCA_963664175.2 Dehalococcoidia bacterium | reverse complement strand
AACCGCCCCCGCATGGACACCATCAGCTCCGGCACCGCCGGCCTCGCCCCGTAACGATGACCGTCATTCCACCGGCTCCTTCCTCATATATGGGAGGGACAAGGTGTAGGTGAAAGCGCGTTGGCGCGCAATTCGGGATTCACAGACAGCCCCGCTATACGGCGGGGCTGTTAATTGTGCAACGAGAGGGAGGGTATTCTGATGGGGGATCCTGGTCTTTCCGTGGTCACCGGCGCCTTCGGGTATACCGGAAAGTACATCGCACAGCGTCTGCTGGACCGCGGTGAGACTGTCCGGTGCCTCACCCGGAATCCGACGTCGTTCAGCCCTTTCGGGGACCGCGTGGAACGCCACCCCATGGACTTCGACGATACCATGCAGCTGGTCAGCAGCTTGAAGGGAGCGGATACGCTCTACAACACCTTCTGGATACGTTTTTCCCGGGGTTCCGTCGACCACGACCTGGCGGTGCGCAATTCCAGGACCTTGGTGGACGCCGCCAGGAACGCGGGCGTGCGGCGCATTGTGCATATCAGCATCACCGGCGCCTCCTCCGGTTCCTCGCTGACCTATTTCCGGGGCAAGGGCCTTGTAGAAGACTACATTCGCAACTCGGGACTTGCCTATTCCATCATTCGGCCGACACTAATCTTCGGCCTCGAGGACATACTCATCAACAATATTGCCTGGTTCCTGAAGCGGTTCCCGGTGTTTCCCGTTGCCGGAGGTGGCGACTACCCGCTGCAGCCCGTATTTGTGGATGACGTGGCCCGCCTCGCGGTTGAGTCGGCCACGGAGGACGGTGGTGAAATTCTGGATGCAGTAGGTCCGGAGACCTTCACATTCAAGGAACTGGTGCGCCAGATACGCAGTACCACAGGAGGTCGGGCTATCGTGGTATCACTGCCGCCTCCATTGGTGCTAGCCTCAGCCCAGGTGATGGGCCTCGCCGTGCGAGATGTCGTCCTAACCGGCGAAGAGATCAACGGCCTGATGTCGGGACACTTGGTCTTGCCAGACCCACCCACGGCCGCAACACGCCTCACCGACTGGATGCGCGACCATCGCGACACCCTGGGCCGCCACTACGCCTCCGAGCTAGCCCGCCATTACCGGTAAATCACCCTGAGTTATAATGAGTACTGGAATCCAGAAACGATGCGATCTGCCAACTAATGCCTCCAAAAATTCGAGAACTCATTTCCGAACTGGAAAAAGCAGGGTTCCGAAACAGGGGAGGCAAAGGAAGCCACCGCAACTACGTTCACCCAGATTATCGAGGGAAAGTTGTACTTTCTGGACGATTAGGTGCAGATGCCGGCGATTACCAGATCAGAATGGTAATGCGTGCACTGAACGCGGTAGAGGAGAAGGGGAAATGAGAGAGAGCGCCCGCTATGCCAAGATTGTCGCTTGGTCAGATGAGGACCAGTGCTATATCGGCTACGCTCCTGGCCTTTCGTTCGGTGGTTGCTGCCATGGCGAAAATGAACAGGCAGTTTTTGCCGAGCTGTGCGAAATCGTGGAGGAACTAATCGATATTGATTACCAGGACGGCAGGCCCCTACCACCTGCAACGGCAGGCTACGACTTTGGAGATGTCTTGCGGGAGACAGTCGCGAAGTATGACTCGGAGGGTGCGCCAGCTTAACGGTACAGTTTCCCCCCGAAAACCGGAAGGCAGCAGGTCCGTCAAACCGGACCTGCTGCCTTTTCCATTGATTCGGAACGGTTGCTAGCTACTCAGGCAGCCACATCACACTGGAGATTTCGCTGAACTCGCGGCGCAGCTTGCTCCACGAATCGCCGCCGTCGTCGCTGCGGTACAGGTAGCCGTAGCGGCTGCCCGCCAGCACAACCGACGGGTCGGAGTTCTGGATGTTGACCGTCCACATCGCGGTATTGGGCTCCACAGGCAGGGGCAGGTCCTCCCAGGTTTTGCCGGTGTCCCTCGAACGCATGATCGTTCCCGTCTGCCCCGGCGTGGTGTCGCCGATGGTCACGAAGATCACGCTGGGGTCGTCGGGCTTGACCATGATGCCCCGCGGGTAGGTCAGCGGGAAGACTTCGCGAATGCCCAGCCGGTCCCAGTTTCCGCCGTTGTCGCTGCTGGTGTAAACGTCGTTGTTCACCACGCAGACCACGGTATGCGGCGGCCCGGCCGCTACCGCGACGTTGTGCACGTCCAAGTTGGGGATTCTCGTCCCGTTAATTGACTCCCAGGTGTCTCCCCCGTCGGCGCTGTGTCGCAGACCGTCCACCTCGAGGCCGACCCAAACGTCACGGTGGTTCTGCGGGTCGATGGCGATGCCGGTGACTCGGGGCACACCCACGTTGGGACACTCGGCGGCGATCTCCACCGGGCGCTGCTCCCAGGTCTTGCCTCCGTCGGTGGAGCGGAATATCCCTGCCGGGTCAGGCGTGCCGGTGCCAGCGAACATCAGGTTTGGGTCCGCTGAATCCATGGCCAGCGCCCAGACGCAGGTGCCGCTCATGGCTGTGTCCAGCAGGCCCCATTTCTGGCCGCCGTCCTCGCTGCGATACAGGCCCTTGTCCGTGCCAGCGAACACCACGCCGGGTCGGTCGGGGTGGTTCCCTAGGACCCGCACCAGGGCGTCGGAATGCATCCCGGCGTCGATGCCCACACGGCGCCAGGACTCGCCGCCGTCGGCGCTGCGCATGATCCCTTGTCCGATGGTTCCTACCAGGATCGTCTTCACGTTGGACATGGCTCGACCTCCTGACATTTGGTTGCCTTGGAGAGGGGCATGCCATTGGTTCCGTGAAACTGGGCCAGCGCCGGCATCCCGGCGTTCAGGAGAGCGCCGCAATCACCTCGTCGGTGTTGCGCACTCGCACCAGCAGCGGAAGGACGTGGTCGATGGTCATTTGATGCACGTCTTCCTCGCCAGCGGTGCAGCAGTCGCTGACAACCACGCACTGGGTATCACGGTTCTTGGCGTCGCGCGCGGTTCCCTCCACGCTGCGCTGGGTAGAGATCCCGCCGACCAGGATGGTCT
Source organism: Dehalococcoidia bacterium (assembly GCA_963664175.2). Taxonomy (GTDB): domain Bacteria; phylum Chloroflexota; class Dehalococcoidia; order Lucifugimonadales; family UBA3495; genus VXOI01. The sequence continues at coordinate 38,157 of CAXXOI010000033.1, read as the reverse complement.
CGGTCCCGAGGGAGCTGAGGATGCCCTCCATGTTGGTCCCGTAGTAGGCGCTGAACCGGGGCTTAACCACGATGTAGTCGCCCTCCTGCGGCGCCAGTTCATCGATCACTTCCACGGCCTTGGTGCCCTCCAGCATTGGCACACCGCCACCACCGCCCACGTCGGCGGCGGTCTTTGGGGCGTCCGAATTGTCCGGGCGGCGGTAGGTGGTGATGTAGATGATTGGAGTGCCAACCTTGCGGCAGTGGGTAACCAGGCGCACGAAATTGTCGATGACGCCCTGGCGATTCGGCGGCACGTTGTAAGGAGGCTCATTGCCACCCTTGGCAACCGCGTTGATCATGTCAATCAGGATCAGGGCAGTACTCTTGGGGTCCAGCTTGAGCGCCTCTGGCATTTCCAATTCTCCAAATGGTGAATAGGCCGGCCCTCCCGTGTTTCGGGAGGGCCATTGGTTCGGTAGTCGCTAGCTGCCGGTGTAGGTGGCGGGACTGGCGAGGAACCTGGTGCGGCATTCTAGGCCGCAGAAGTAAATCCAGCTGCCGTCGTGGAAAATCCGGGTGCCCTGGTTCGGGTCGACTTCCGAGGCGCCGTAGCGCGTTTGCGAAGTCTGTGCCCTCGCCTGCTCTTCGTCGATTACCTTGCCGCAAACGGGGTCCATGGCCATATCGTTCTCTCCAGTCGTGCCGGGTTTCAAGCTGGGATGGATTAAACGGGCAGAGGCTGGCCCAGCCGTACCTTGCCCGGTGCGTCCAGCAGTGCGCTGGCTATTTTTGCGCGATGGTCGAAGGTGGTGCCGAGCCGCATGGTCCAGGCCGAAACGCGACGCAGCCAGAGGTGCAGGTCGAACTCCATCATGAACCCGATGCCTCCGTGGATGACCTGTGACTGCCTCACCACAGCCTCACACTTCTCATTGGCGAACGCCTTGGCCTGCGATACCTCGACGCCGGCGGGCAAACCCTGGTCCATCTTCCATAGCGCCTCGTAGGTAAGCAGCTGCGCTCCATCGGTATAAAGCAGCATGTCGGCGCACATGTGCTGGATGGACTGGAAGGATGCGATAGGCCGTCCAAAGGCCACGCGGTTCTTGGAGTAGTCGATGGCCAACTCCGCGTCCTTCCGGGTCGCGCCAATCATCTGGCAGCAGAGGAGAGCAGTGGCTCGCTCCAGCATCTGTTCGATAATGGGCCAGCCGTTGTGCAACTCCCCAACAAGGTCAGAGCTGGAAACCCGGACACCATCAAGGTTTACCCTGCTCTGCTTGTCCTTGGCGATGGTGACCAGCGGGATGTGGGAGACGCCGGCCGCGTTGGGGTCAATGAGGAACAGGGAAATGCCCTCGTTGGCATCCGATGCGGGAGCTGTGCGAACGGCGACGAGGCAACGGTGCGACACGTTGAAGTTGTCCACAAACATCTTGTCGCCGCTGAGGATCCAACTGTCCCCGTCCTGTTGTGCCTGGTTGGCGACCGCCGACGGTATCAGTCGGGGGTCCCGCTCGGTAACCGCCCAGGTCATCACCATATCGCCGGAGCAGACAGCGGGCAACAATTCGCGCCTTTGAGCTTCGGTGCCGGCCTCCGTAATGGTCAACGCGGCGGTCATTGTGCTGTGAAAAGGCACCGGCGCGAGAACCCGGCCCAGTTCCTCGGAAACCATGCCCAGATAGGACAGAGGCAGCCCCTGTCCGCCGAATTCCTCCGGAACGGCAATGCCCAGCCATCCCAAGTCGGCCATCTGCCGCCACAACGCGGGCGGATAGCCGTTTTCATCCAGTTCCATTTCGCGGACCAAGCTTGTGGGCACCTCGGCCTCGAGGAATTCTCTGGCCGCGTTCTTTAGCAGTTGTTCTTCTTCTGTGGGCAGTACGTCCATTTCTGATCCTGAGCCAGTTTGGTAACGGATGAAGAGGGGCTAGCCCCGAGGCATTCCCAGCCCGCGGCGGGCCATCTGGTCTCGCATCACCTGCACGCTTCCGTGATTGATGCCAGACTGGAAGGCACCCATTACGTTGTGGGCAAACACTCCGTCCTCGATGGCTCCATCGGAGCTGCTCAGCAACTGTGCGTAGGGGCCGAGAATCTGGGTGATGGTTTCGGTGGTGTGCACGCCGTGTTCGGGAGCGAACACCTTCTCCGCCGATCCTTCGTAGGTGAAATTACCGCCGCGCTCCACGAGGGACATGCTCCGCATGGTCATAAGTCGGCATACCTGCGCCTCGGTCCACAGCTCGGCCAGCTTGTCGCGTACTGCGGGGTCGTCGGCGGGGGAGTGGCCTCCGAAATCGTTTTCCTTGACCCAGTTCACGATGTCCTCGTCGCGCCTCACCGAAATGAGGTAGCGACTGGCGCCTACGCGGTCGAGGTTCAGGCCCATGGCGCCCACGTACCAGCCCATGTTCTCCTCGCCCAGCAGGGCGGATGCAGGAACGCGAACGTCCTCGAAGAACGTCTCGTTGGTTCGGGCCATGCCGTAGGTCGTGCCCAACGGTGCTGGCGGGTCGTTCTGGATGGTCCACAGGGGCCGGACTGTGATGCCGGGAGTATCCATCGGAACCAGGAAGATAGAGATGCCGCGATGGCGCGGGGCGTCGGGGTCGGTTCGGGCCATCAGGTAGATGTGTGTGGCATAGTGAGCCGCCGAGGTGTACATCTTCTGGCCGTTGATAACGTACTCGTCGCCGTCGCGCACGGCCCGGCACTGCAGGCCCGCCAGGTCAGCTCCGGCCTGGGGTTCCGTGAAGCCCAGGGCGAAAATGACCTCACCATTGATCAGCCCGGGAATGAACTCCTGTTTCTGCTCCTCGGTGCCTGCCGCCAGGATTGCCGGGGCGCCGCTGCCGGCACCGCCGACGGCAACGCCGGCACGCGCGAACTCTTCCTCGACGATGTACTGCTCGATGCGGCTGCCGCCCTGACCGCCGTATTCCTGCGGCCAGCTGATCCCGATCCACTTGCGTTCAGCGACCTTTCTTACCAGTTCGCGGTAGTGCTCGCCGCGGCCGCCCTCCTCTGCCGTCTCGAGTTCTCCCAGGACGTCATCGGTGACGTTTTCCGCGATGAAAGCCTGGACATCCTGGCGAAGGGCTTCCTGTTCCGGGGTGTATGCAAAGTCCATCAGGGCCTCTTTTCGAAAGGGTTGGATGGCTGCCGGGGCGCGTGCAACAGGACGAACGGGTCTGCTTTCCGTGCCTGATGAATCGCACTAGCCATTTTCTTGTGCGAGTCAGTGGGTGTCAAGTAAAGGATCGTCACCTGCACAATGGGGCCGCATGAGATTACAGCAGGCAAGTAAGGGCACTCGAATCGTTTTTCCCGGGAATGATACGCGGATAGCGCCCAACGGCGAGGGTGGCCGGGTAGATCAGCTGGAGGCCGAAGATCTGCCCAGGATGCCCACCAGTTCCTGGACAGTGTCAGCGCTGGCGTTCTCCAGGTCCTCGACGATCTCGATCAGGCGCTCCGTTCCCTCGCCGGAAAGCACCCGTCCGGTGCAGGAACGCACCTTGGCCATGCGTTCCTCGCGGCTTAGCGGGTTGCCCCAGATGCCCCGGGGGCGGTTGCAGCGGCTCACGTACGTCTGGCCGTCGGTGGTCTCCACGCGGACGGCCACCCACATATCTTCGAAGTTGGCGGGAATGTCGGGCCTCATGTCCACCGTGGTCTTGCCCAGCAATTCCTGCACATCTGGGCGGTGTACCGCCTCGTCTGTGAACGTCTCGATCCCGATTTGGCGGTCCAGCAACGAGGCTGCCACGGTGTACTGGAAGCTAAACTTGCCGTCCAGGCCCGTCTCAGGGTATGGACGTCCCACGTATCGCATCACCGGGGTTTCAATCCTCACCGCTGCTATGCGTCCGGGGTCGAGGCCGTAGCGGTGCTGGAGGTCCAGGGCAGCGTCGATGCCCCGGTGGGTGCCGTACTGGCTGGGATGCTTCTTGATGGCGACACCCGGGTCAACCAGCCGGTACGGGTTGCCGAAGTCCCGCGTTACAGCGTCGAGCTCGAACTCGTCGCCGAAGAGCACCGCAGCGTAGCCGTTCTCATGCTCAAATATGTCGGCGTTGGCAGTGAAGCCACGGGCAGCGAGGAGTGCGGCCTCCAGCCCCATGCGGCCCGCATTGCCGCAGTGGGTGGACTTGGTCATGGTGCCGGTGTTGGCCGAGACCGTTCCGGCCCGGGACGCCGCCATGCCTAGTGCCATGCGAGTCTGCTGGGTGTCAAGGCCGAGCATCACTGACCCGGCGGCGGCGCTGCCCATCACGCCCACGAGGCCGGGCGGATGAAATCCGCTGAGACCCTGATGGGCCGAGGCGACACGGATCCTACCCTGCACCTCGAACCCTGTGATCAGCGCCGTGACGATGTCCGCACCCGTGCCTTGTCGGCTCTCGGCCAGCGCGAGGATTCCGGGGAGGGTCGGCGATGTGGCGTGGGTGGCCGGGTGCCACATCACCTCGTAGTCCAGGACGTGGCCTGCCACCCCGTTGACGAAGGCAGCCATGGGCGGTGAGGTCTTGAAGCCCTGCCCGAATACCGCGCACTGAGGATTTCCGCCCATATCGCGGGCGTAATCCGCCACTATCTGAGCAGCCTCCTCCCTGGAGCCGGCCAGGGTTACGGCCAGACCGTCGAGGATGACGACCTTCGCCGCCTCTATAGCCTCGGGTGGCATCGCGTCGAAAGTGGCAGCGGAGATATGCCCCGCCAGTTCCTCGGTTACCGGCATGTTGTTTGAACTCCGAGTCTACGTGAGGTCTGCCAGAACGGGCCTGAGTTCCTCAACAAGGGGGGCCAGGAACTCCTGCCAGGTTCCAACCACACCGAAGTCGGACGACCGGAATATCGTGGCTCGACGGTTCTGGTTGATGGCCACGATTATCCCTGCCCGCTGCAGGCCGACAGTGTGGTTGAAGGCGCCGCGAATTCCCACGGCGATGTACACCGTAGGAGCGATGGTGCGGCCGCTGATGCCGACCTGGAGTTGTTGCGGCAGCCACCCCTCATGTACCACGTCTCGGGTGGTGGCAACGGAGGCGCCCAGAGAGCGGGCCGCTTCCAGGACCCCAGCCACGCTGTCCTCGCCGACACCCATGCCCACGCCAACCACAACGCGAGCCCGGGCCAGATCCAGGCCTTCCGTATCCTCCTGGAATTCCTCGCGGACCAGGCGAACGTCTGCGCCGTCAAAGGGATCTGTAGTCAGGTGCTCCACGGTGGCCGCGGCACCCGGCTCTGATACTGCGGGAGTGAGCAACCCGGGCCGCAGGGTCACAAGATTGGGCAGAGTCTTGGAAAGGATTGGGGCGACCACGTTGCCACCAAGAGCGGGTTTCAGCTGCACCAGCTGGCCCTCGTCGTCCATTTCCAGATCGATGGCGTCGCCGGTGAGGCCGAGGCTGAGTCGTGCGGCCAGCCTGGCCGCCAGGTCTCGGCCGTCGGCGGTGGAGGCGAACAGAATCGCGTAGGGAGGCTCCGTTCGCACCGCCTCGGCCAGCACATTTCCGACGGCGCGGCTGCAGACAGGGCCCAGTGATGAGTTATCGATGACCAGCACCCGGTCGGCGCCAGCAGCTGCGAGTTCGGATGCGTGACGCTCCCCGTCGGAGGAAATGACGACGGCAACGACTTCGCTGGCGGTTATGGTCGTAAGGTCGCGAGCCTTGCCCAGCATCTCGAAGGTCACGTGGGCCAGTCCATCGCGGCTGTTCTCGGCCACAACCCAGATGCTCCGGTCAGTCGAACCGGGATAGCGCGGCATGGGTTCTCCCGACGATTCGGGTTCTGCAGACTCCAGCTCGGCGAGACGTTCCCTGACGGACTGAGCGATCTGCTTGGCGGCGTCCTCGGGAGTGACTTCCTGCAGAGTGACTCCGAGGCGGTTTGGTTCCACCAGCCGGATCTCATTGACCCAGGTGGGTGATCCCTGCGCGCCGAACTGGGACATGTCATCGGACAGCATGGAGCAGTTGATTTCATCGACCGGTTTCGACTCGGCTTCCTCCATCTGCTGACGGTTCGGGAACAGCTCCGGGGCCACGCCCTCCGTTACGCAGATAACGGCGGGCAGGTCGCATTCCAGGGTCTGAAAGCCTTCGTCGGTGATTCTCTCAACCACGGCAGTGCGGCGGTCATCGCTGAGGTCCAGCTTGCGCACGTGGCTGACGTGGGGCAACCCCATAAGCTCGGCCACCTCCGGCCCGACCTGTCCTGTTTCTCCGTCAGTGCTGTTGCGGCCGCAGATGATGAGGTCCGGGGCCTCCCGTTGGAGTGTAAGAGCCAGCGCCCGCGACGTGGCCAAAGTGTCGCTCCCTGCCAATGCCCGGTCGGTTACCAAGACTCCCCTGTCGGCACCCAGGGCCAAGCAGCTGGTCAGCCCTTCCTGCGCGGTCGGCGGCCCCATGGTCAGCACCACCACCTCGTCGTCCGGCCCATCCTTCAATTCAACGGCCCTGACCAGCCCCAGGACATCGAATGGATTGACCTCCGAGGGCACACCCTCCCTGACGATGGTCCTGGCCTCGTAGTCAAACTGCATCCGGGCGATCATGGGCACGTATTTCATGCATACGGCGGTTTTCATGTGAAACTGCTACATCCAAATGCTGAATGGGGAGATGATTGGCTTGCTGTTGGTACCGCAGCGGACCGGGATAGCCGAAACCCCGTCGCGGGGAGGAGCGGATTAAGAGCCCTCGCCGGAAACGTTGGTCAACACCGCTTCCTCACGGACCTCTGCGGTCATCCTCTGCAGGCTGGGGCTTACGGAGACCGGGAAGTGTGGTGGCTGGCGCAGGTCTTTGTAGCGGGAGTCGAGGAGTGCGAATTCGGAACGGAAGGTCTCACGGAGAATGGACAGGTCAGGAGAACCCGCCGTACGTACTCCTCCGGCCATTACTTCTGCCAGCAGTGGGCGCGAGTCCACTGGCCCTGTGTCATCCTGAAGCCCGATAATGTCTCCGGTCAAAACGCCGTTGGCGTCGTGGCGGCGGAAAATCTGCTTTGTGCCCGGGAGAGACATCTTACCTTCGCTGAGCTTCATCACAGGGCGGTTGTCGAAACACACGAGCTTGTACACCATATCCGACCACGGCGCGTCCGCGGAGACGCCCGCCTTGGTGCCCACCCCGAACAGGTCCACCGGGGCGCCTGATGTCACCAGAGACTCAAGTTCGTATTCGTCGAGGCCACCGCTGACCAGGATCCTGACGTAGTCGAGCCCGTGGTCGTCCAGCACGTGGCGCACCTGCATGCTGAGCTTCGCGTAGTCTCCGGAATCGAGCCTGACACCTGCCAACCGGCGCCCGCCGGCCTCCAGCTCCTTGGCGATGGCTACTGCATTCCAGGCCCCCGCGACGGTGTCGTAGGTATCCAGCAGCAGTATGGTTCGATCAGGGAAGCAGTCGGCGTAGGCGCGGAAAGCGTCGAGCTCAGAGGGAAAGCTGGAGATGAAGGAGTGGGCCATCGTGCCGGCAGGAGGGATGTTATAGCGGCTGGCGGCCAGGACGTTGCTCGTGGTTCCAAAACCCGCTATGTAACTTGCCCTGGCCATCTTCATCGCGGCATCGGACCCTTGAGTGCGACGGGATGCGAAATCAGCAATCCCACGACCCTGCGCCGCCCAGATGCATCGGGCCGCCTTTGTGGCCAGAGAAGTCTGCAGGTTCATCTGGTTGATGACGTAGGTCTCGACCAGTTGCGCCTCAATAATGGGCGCGGTGATCTCCAGCAAGGGCTCATCCGCAAAGAAGAGGCGTCCCTCAGGGATGGCTCTCACACTGCCGGTAAAACGAAGCCTATGCAGGAACTCAAGGAAATCCTCCCGGAACATGCCGGTCGACCGCAGGAACGCAACTGCTTCATCGTCAAAATGCATGCGTTCCAGGTAATCAAGAACGTCGTCTAGGCCGGCGGAAACGAGGAACCCTCGGTTGGGTGGATAAGTCCGGACGTTCAGGCTGAAGGTGGCTTCTTGGTGCATTCCCCGAGAGAAATACGCCTGGCCCATGGTCAATTCGTAGAGGTCGGTGAATAACCCCAGCTGACCATCCTCGTATGCCAAATTTGGCCGGCTCACGGTGTCCAACCAGATTGAGTATCAAGTTCGGTCAGCATTTACCTTTCGCATCATCCCGACGATTTCCGTACTATTATTGTTGTTGAGACATTCCAGTGTCAACCGAGCAGCTGCAGATAAAAGGCACAATTAAGCACTCTGGCTAACCCATGGTGATTAAGCCTCTGAAACGTATACGGATTCCGCTGGAAATGCATCGATAATGGTCAAAGTTGACTTCGATTTTGCTCAATTTCGCCGAAATGCTTAATGATTCGCGACCCTTGATCAGCTTGTGCAGGATGCCTTTTCTTGACACATAACTGCGGCGTTAGTACTATGGACGTGCCCCAAGAGCCGGATATATAGCCGGGAACGGGAGGACATAGGGGACGGCATGGGCTTCTCACGGGAGAAGCTTTTTTGTTGCCCAACGAAAACTGCCACCGCCAACCCACCGCAGGATTTCCGGCGATTATGCCTCACTTTTTCCGAATTTCGCTGCAGGTATTCTCCGTTTGAGTGAAATACGTCCCATACGCTGGGAAGATGGCAGGCTGCTGCTGCTGGACCAGACCCGTCTTCCGGCTGAGGAGACCACCCTGGTGGTGAATCGCTACGAGGATGCGGTGTCCGGCATCAGGGAAATGAGGGTGCGGGGCGCGCCGGCAATTGGAGTCACCGCAGCCTACGCCGTTGCCATGGCGGCCCGCGACATTCCGTCAGGGGACCGGGACGAATTCCTCGATTGCCTGGAGGTGGCGGCCACCCAAATTCGCGCGGCACGCCCCACAGCCGTCAACCTGGCATGGGCCGTTGACCGGATGATGAACGTGGTGGCAGCGACCAGCGATGTAGCGGATGTCCCATCGCGGCTACTTGCCGAGGCGCAGGAAATTCACCGCGAGGACGAAGAGATCAACCGGCGGATGGGCCAGTTCGGCAAAGAATTGATGCCGGACGGCGGGTCAGTACTCACGCACTGCAACACCGGTGCGCTGGCTACATCCGCTTTCGGCACAGCCCTCGGCGTGATTCGCGCCGGCTGGGAGGACGGAAAGCGCTTCGAGGTGTTCAACACGGAGACGCGGCCCTGGCTGCAGGGCGCGAGGTTGACCTCGTGGGAGTTTCAGCAGTTGGGCATACCGGCAACGCTGCTGGCCGACTCGGCGGCGGGAATTCTGATGCGCCAGGGCAGGATAGGCTGCGTGATTACGGGGGCGGACCGCATCGCCGCCAATGGAGACACCGCTAACAAGGTTGGAACCTACATGCTTGCGGTGTTGGCTCACGAAAACGGCATCCCGTTCTACGTGGCGGCGCCCACCAGCACAATTGACCCCGCCCTGCCCGACGGCGACGGCATTGAAATCGAACAGCGCGCTGAGGCTGAGGTCACCCGCTTCGGCGGGGTTATGACGGCTCCGGAGGGCGTGAGGGCGGTCAATCCCGCTTTTGACATAACGCCGCATCGCTACATCGATGCTATCGTCACCGAAATGGGCGTGGCTTCACCTCCCTTCACCGAGAGCCTGATGCTGGCAATCAAGGGAAACGGCTAAAGGGATCAAGGGACCGGAGTTTTGAGCACAGCCCAGGCTGAAATAGCAGTTATCGGTGGCAGCGGCCTCTACGACATTGATGGACTTGAGAATGTCCAGCGAGTGGACATTGACACCCCCTTCGGCGACCCCAGCGATACCATCGTACTGGGGGAATTGTCGGGTGTTCGTGTTGCGTTTTTGCCTCGGCATGGCCGGGGCCACCGATTCAATCCGACTCATATTCCGGTGCGCGCCAACATATACGCGCTGAAGACGCTGGGAGTAGAACGGGTCATCTCGGTCAGTGCGGTGGGGAGCCTCAAGGAGGAATTCGCACCGCTGGACCTGGTAATCCCCAGCCAGCTCATTGATCGCACCCGTCTTCGCGACAACACTTTCTTTGACGAGCACATCGTCGTCCACGTCGGTATCGCCGATCCGTTCTGCGCTCCCACCAGCCAGGCGGTCCACAGGGTTGCCCAGGCCATGGATGTAAACGTCCACCCGGGCGGCACGTTGGTCGTCATGGAAGGGCCGGCGTTCTCCACCCGCGCCGAATCGTACATGTACCGTTCCTGGGGGGCCGACATCATCGGCATGACGGCTTTGCCCGAGGCCAAGCTGGCCAGGGAAGCGGAGATGTGTTACGCCACCCTGGCCTGGATCACGGATTACGATGTGTGGCGCGCCAATACCGAGGAAGTGAGCGTTGAGGCGGTGGTGCAGAACCTGCTGAAGAACGTCGCCACGTCCAAGGAGATGTTGACGCGGCTGATGCCCGCCATCTCCGGTGAACGAAGCTGCACCTGCGGTTCCTCGCTGAAGGACGCGATCATCACTGCCCCGGAGAGAATTCCTGGCGACCTTAAGCAGAGGCTATCGCCAATTATCGGCACGTACGTCAGCTGATTCCTCTGCAACAACATCCGGCTGCAAAAATCAGGACCCACCAATCAGGAGGTTGAACCATGCCAAGGCAAGACCCCGGCGAGCCCTATTTCCGCGTTGATTCCGTGGAGGCCAAACAGATACTTGATGGGGACCCCGAAAACACTATCGTGGTAGACGTCCGCCGGGATGACGAGTGGGTGACCGGCCACGCTACCGGGGCCATCCATATCCCTATTGACGACTTTGCGGACCGCATCGCCGAAGTGCCCCAGGACAAGAGGCTGCTCTTCATCTGCGCGGCCGGCGTCCGGAGCGGCCTGGCCTGCGAGCTGGCATCGTCCTTCGGCTACGACACGGATAACCTGTACAACGTGGAGGATGGCACTCCGTCCTGGATCGCCGCTGGCAATCCGACCTCCATGGGCAACGATCCCTAGTTAGGAACCAGGCACGAACAGAGGGGGCACGGCCGTTGAGGCCGTCGCACACTCTCATAATTACAGATCAAGGAGTATCTTTTGGCTACACAGCAAGCAAATGGAGACGTCAAAGACCTTTCACTGGCCCGGGAGGGCGTAAATCGGATCGAGTGGGCCGGGCGGGAAATGCCCGTGGTAGACATGATCCGCGAACGTTTTGCCCGCGAAAAGCCCCTGGCCGGAATGCGGTTGGCGGCGTGCCTTCACGTGACCACTGAAACGGCGAACCTGGCCATCGCCCTGCGCGACGGGGGGGCTGAAGTAACCCTCTGCGCCAGCAACCCGCTTAGCACGCAGGACGACGTCGCGGCCGCCCTGGTCAGCGAATACGGAATTCCCACCTTCGCCATCAAGGGCGAAGACGACCAGACCTACTACAGTCACCTGACGGCTGTCTTGGATTCCAAGCCGAACATGACCATGGACGACGGCGCGGACCTGGTGACCATCCTGCACACGCAGCGCTCGGAGCTGGTCTCCGGAGTGGTGGGCGGCACCGAGGAAACAACCACCGGCGTCATCCGCCTCACCGCCATGGCCAATGACGACAAGCTGCTTTACCCGATCATCGCCGTGAACGACGCCGAGACCAAGCACTTCTTCGACAACCGCTACGGCACCGGTCAGAGCACGCTGGACGGCATCACCCGCGCCACCAACATCCTCTGGGCCGGACGTCGCGTGGTCGTTGCCGGATACGGCTGGTGCGGACGTGGCGTCGCCTCCCGTGCCCGCGGTATGGGAGCCCACGTGATCGTGACCGAGACCAACCCCATACGCGCCCTCGAGGCCGTTATGGACGGTTTCACGGTAATGAAGGGCATCGAAGCCGCCAAGGTCGGCGAGGTGTTCATCACCGTTACCGGCGGGTTCCACGCCATCGGCCGCGAGCACATCGAGGTAATGCCCAGCGGAGCGATCCTGTCCAACAGCGGGCACTTCAACGTGGAAATCGACATTCCCGCCCTTGAGGAAATGGCGGTCTCTCACCGTGAGGTTCGCTCCTTCGTCGAGGAATACGTGATGAAAGACGGACGTAAGCTGTACCTGCTCGGTGAAGGCCGCCTGATCAACTTGGCCGCCGCCGAAGGGCACCCGTCCGCCGTTATGGACATGAGCTTCGCCAACCAGGCCCTGTCTGCCGAATACATCGTCAAGAACCAGGGCAATCTGGCCCCCGGCGTTCACACCGTACCCAGCGAAACCGACCGTGAGGTTGGGCGTCTGAAGCTGGAGTCGCTGGGCGTAGGCATAGACAGCCTGAGCGCCGAGCAGCAGAAGTACCAGGACAGCTGGGAAGAGGGCACGTAGCCCCCGGCTCTCCCGTCCGCATCCCCTCTCCCTCAGGGGGAGGGACAGGGTGGGGGTGAAATTGCCACACCTCCAAAGCCTGCACCAAACAACCGGAGGACAATCCCAATGCCCATTCAATTCATGACTTCCCCCAAGTACCTGCTCACATCCGAGTCGGTCACGGAGGGTCATCCCGACAAACTCTGCGACCAGATATCGGACGCGGTGCTTGACGCAGCCCTGCGCGGCGACCCCATGAGCCGGGTTGCCTGTGAGACCGTGGCCACCAAGAACCTGGTGATGGTCACCGGGGAAATCACCACCAAGTCGGACCTCAATTTCGACGCAATCGCCCGTGGCGTCATGCAGCAGATCGGTTACACCGACGTCAGCTACGGCATCGACGGCAACTCCTGCGGCGTCATCGCCCACGTGAGCCAGCAGTCGCCCGACATCAGCAGCGGCGTTTCAACCGCGCTGGAGGAACGGGGCAGCGGCGCTGCCGACGCACGCCGCGCCACTGGCGCTGGGGACCAGGGCATGATGGTCGGCTTCGCCTGCGACGAGACCGACGGCCTGATGCCCATCACCGTTGACCTGTCGCACCGGCTGGTTGAGCAGCTGGCCGCCGTCCGCAAGGATGGGCTGCTTGACTACCTGGGCCCCGATGGAAAGTCCCAGGTCACCGTCGAGTACAGCAACGGCAAGCCCAAGCGCGTCGACGCCGTGGTGATTAGCTCCCAGCACCAGGACAGCGACGACCGCGAGTCCTTCACCAGGAAGATTCGCAGCGACATCCTGGAGCACGTCATCCGTCCCATCGTCCCGGCCGAGCTGCTGGACGACAACACGCGCTACTTCGTCAACCCCAGCGGCTGGTTTGCCGTTGGCGGCCCCCAGGGCGACACGGGCCTCACGGGCCGCAAGATCCTGGTCGACACCTACGGCGGAATCGCCCGCCACGGTGGTGGGGCCTTCTCCGGCAAGGACCCGACGAAGGTCGACCGCTCCGGCGCCTATGCCGCCCGCTACGTGGCCAAGAACCTGGTGGCGGCCGGTCTGGCACAGCGCGTCGAGGTAATCGTCTCCTACGCCATTGGCGTTGCGGAGCCGATCTCCGTTTCGGTGGAGACCTTCGACACCGGCCACATCGCTAACGACCGCATCGAGGCGCTGGTGGGCGAGCAGTTCGACCTGCGCCCCGGCGCAATCATCGAGGACCTCAACCTGCGCCGGCCCATATACCAGCCCACCGCAGCCTACGGCCACTTCGGCAGGCCGACGGCAGACAAGCTGGGACTGAGCTGGGAGACTACCGACAAGGCCGACGACCTGCGCGCAGCCGCCTCGCAGTAGCATGAGGGGTTGATTCCACGTCAGCGAAGTTGACAGTGGACACATGTAGATTCTGGACCGTTCTGGAGAGCGGCGGGCGCAAAGTCCGCCGCTCTCTGTCATAATGGCGCTTCATATTGGGGGGAGCATGGCTCAACAGGCAGAGATACGGTTTGGTACCGACGGCTGGCGCGCCATCATCGGAGAGGACTATACCTTCGCCAACGTGGCGCGTTGCGCCCGCGGGCTGTGCGACTACCTGAAGCGCCGCGGTACTGCCGACAAGGGTCTTATCGTAGGGTACGACACCCGTTTCCTATCGCAGGAATTTGCTGCCACCGTCGCTTCGGTCTGCGCTAGCCAGGGCGTCAGAACCCTTCTGGCCGATGTCCCTGCGCCCACCCCGGTGCTCAGCTACAACGTCATGCACCACGGAGCCGGTGGAGCGGCGATCATCACTGCGAGCCACAACCCCGCCATCTGGAACGGATTCAAATTCAAACCGGAGTACGCCGGCAGCGCCACCCAGGAGATCACTGATGACCTTGAGGAGGCGATAAGCAGCGTGGGCCCTGTGGAGCCTCCGGACGTCAATGCGGGAAGGGTCTCCGGACTGATCGAGGACCTGTCCCCAGCGCAGCCGTACTTTGAGCATGTGGCCGGGCTGGTCGACCTAGACGCCATACGCTCCGCCGGGTTCCGGGTCATCGTGGACGCCATGTACGGTGCCGGTGCCGGATACCTTCCCAGGCTGCTGGAAGGCGGAAGTACGTCAGTGGAGGAGCTACACGGGCATCGCAATCCGGCTTTCCCTGGGATGGCCCAGCCGGAGCCCATAGCGCAGAATCTGGCCAAGCTGATAGCCCAAGTTCCCGAGGCCAAGGCCTCGGTGGGAATCGCACTGGACGGGGACGCCGACCGCGTTGGCATCATCGACGAAACTGGCCGATTCGTCACCACCCTTGACACTTTCTCCCTGCTGGCCCTGTATCTGCTGGAGACCAAGGGCTGGCGGGGATCCCTGATCAAGGGAGTTACTGCTTCCCAAGCACTGAACAAGATGGGAAACATCTATGGCGTTGACGTTCACGAAGTGAGGGTCGGCTTCAAGCATATGGGCCCCAGGATGGATGAGCTGAATGCCCTGATGGCCGGGGAGGAAAGTGGCGGTTTTGCCTTCCGGGGGCACGTCCCGGAGCGGGACGGTGTTCTCAGCGGCCTGCTGGTGCTGGAGAACATGGCGAAAACCGGCAAGACCGTCTCCCAGCTCATCGAGAGCCTGTTCGAGAGGGTCGGCCCGCACTTCTATCACCGGCGCGACATCGAGTTTGCAGCAGCCGACCGAGACCGGATCAACCGGCGAGTGAACGATCCTGGTTTAGAAATGCTGGGAGCTTATCCGGTTACTGCTTCCGATAGTATCGACGGACGACGGCTGCACTTCGATGACGGCTGGCTAGGTGTTCGCTTTTCCGGCACGGAGCCGCTTCTACGCATTTATGCCGAGGCCAGTTCCCCCGATCGTGTCAACGGGTTGTTGGATGCCGCCGTGGAATACCTGGGGGTCTGAACGGCGCCGCTGGACCGCGTTGCGCACTATCATTGAGGCAAGTTGAGGGCCTCGTACTTTTGCCGTCAGGGAGGGTATATGGCTGAAAAAAGGATTCTCTGCGCCTTTGGCGTGGACCTGGACGCGGTGGGTGGCTGGCTGGGTTCATACGGGGGCGAGGACTCTCCCGATGACATATCCCGGGGATTGTTTGCCGGGGAAGTGGGCACGCCCAGGCTGGTCAGGATGTTCGACCGACTGGGTATCAGGACTTCGTGGTTCATCCCGGGCCATTCGGCGGAGACTTTCCCGGTCGAATGCCGGATGGTGGTGGACGCTGGCCACGAGATCGGAATGCATGGGTACTCCCATGAAAACCCCATCGCCATGTCGCCGGATCAAGAGGAGGCTGTGCTCATGCGCTGCCTGGATGTGCTGACCGATCTGGCCGGCACTCCTCCGACGGGCTATGTGGCGCCGTGGTGGGAGTTCAGCCACGTTACCAACGAGCTGCTGCTCAAGCACGGCATCAAATATGACCACAGCCTCATGCACAGGGACTTTGAGTGTTACTACGTCCGGGTGGGTGACCGCTGGACCAAGATAGACTACTCCCAGCCCGCGGATGTCTGGATGCACGCGCTGCAGAGGGGCGAGGAAACGGACCTGGTGGAGATACCAGCCAACTGGTACCTCGACGACCTGCCGCCAATGATGTTCATCAAGAAGTCGCCCAACAGCCACGGGTTCGTCAATCCCAGGGACATCGAGCAGATGTGGAAGGACCAGTTCGATTTCGTGTATCGGGAATACGACGAGGCCGTTTTCCCCATCACGATTCACCCGGACGTGAGCGGGCGGCCCCAGGTGATCCTCATGCTGGAACGCCTGACTGAATACATCACCTCCCACGACGGGGTGCAATTCATGACGTTCAATGAGATTGCCGACGATTTCCTGGCTCGACATCCCCGCGTAAAGCCGTAGCCAACGGGCTTTGGGGAAGGCAATGAGAAACGCCCCGGTTCATTCCGGGGCGTTTCCATTTAAGGACCGTTTGGCTCTGCGATAGGCGTGCAGCCCGATAGAACTCTACCGCTTGGTGTATTGTGGGGCTCGCCGGGCGCGCTTGAGGCCGTACTTTTTGCTTTCCTTGATGCGGGCGTCGCGGGTCACGTATCCGGCCCGGCGCAGCGCGGGTTTAAGGGACGCGTCGAAGGCGATCAGCGCACGGGTGATGCCGTGCCGCACTGCTTCGGCCTGGGCGTTCACGCCACCCCCGGTGACCTTGGCCACGACACGGAAACGGTTCAGTGTGTTGGTCACCTGGAAGGCGTCATTGGCGATTCGCTGCCAAG
This sequence comes from Dehalococcoidia bacterium, assembly GCA_963664175.2. Classification (GTDB taxonomy): domain Bacteria; phylum Chloroflexota; class Dehalococcoidia; order Lucifugimonadales; family UBA3495; genus VXOI01. Next base: position 21,650 of record CAXXOI010000033.1, on the reverse strand, counting down.
TCGACCATCCGAAGTACTCGTCCATAGGCTTGCTGTTGACTATGAATGGTCCGCCACTGTCTACATAAAGCCGGACTCGTGCGATGGCCGTCTTTCTTTTTCCCGTACCGTAATAATACTGCTGGGCCGCGTCCAATTGCACCAAGGGGATCTGCCTCCGTACTTCACAGGCCGATGGTTATGGCCGGTGGAATTAGCTGGCCTGGGCTGCCTGAGCCTCGTGTGGGTGTTGCGCACCAGCGTATACCTTGAGCCGCCGTAGCATCTGGCGCCCCATGTGGTTTCGCGGCAGCATTCCCTTCACCGCCAGCTCGATCACTCGCTCGGGTCGGTTCTCCAGCATCTCACGCAATCGCGTGGTCTTGAGATTGCCGACGTAGCCGGAATGCCTGTAGTACAACTTCTGCGTGGTCTTTTTGCCGGTGGTCCGGACCTTGGATGCATTGACCACCACCACGAAATCGCCGGTCATGGTGTGCGGGGTGTAGGACGGCTTGTCCTTGCCCTGCAGCGAAACGGCAATGTCGCGGGCCAACCGGCCCAGGGTCTTGCCGGTTGCGTCAACCACCTTCCAGTTGGCTTCGACCTCACCTGGCTTGGGGAAGTATGTGCTGGTTCTCTTCATAATCGCTGCTGGTCTCCGTCGGAGGGGGATCAAGAGCGCCCTCCGGGTATTTCACTTCTATCAGTGTCAGTCCGCGAGCGGGCAACAACGGAATTTCCGGTATACCGGGCACCCCGCGAATTGCCTGCTCCATCAGTTCCTTCGGTTGTCTGCCTTTTCCTATCTCCACCAGGATGGCGTTGGCCTTCCTGATCTGCTGCTTCAGAAATCCGTTGGCCTCGCACTCCAAGACCAGCTTGTTGCCGTCCTGAAATATCTCCCAGCGTTTGACCGTTCGAACCGCACTGCGATCCTTGGGATGTCCTGCCGCGATGGCTCTGAAGTCGTGGGTTCCCACCAGTGCCCCGGCAGCCTCGGTCATCCGCTGCCGGTCCAGTGGTTCCCTGATCCAAAGGTGCGTGTGCCTCAGCAGAGCGGTGGGTTCGGGCTGCACTAGCAACCGGTACCGGTACACCCTGCTGGTGGCCCAGCGCCTCGAATGGAACTCCGTCGCGACCTCTTTTGCCCTCAGCACCCTGATATCCTCTGCCAGGAAGAAATTCAGAGCCGGAGGAAACCGTTCAATGGCCCGGTCCGAGGCGGTCAGGAAATCCACCACTTGGCCCCTGGCGTGGGCGCCGGCGTCAGTGCGGCTGGCTCCCCGGATACGTATAGCCTCGCCGGTGAACCGAGTCAAGGCCGATTCCAGGGCACCCTGGATAGTAGGTTGGTTAAGCTGCAGTTGAAAGCCGTTGTAATTGGTTCCCTGGTACTCCACCCACAAAGCAATGCGCCGAACCTGTTGTTCCGGCGGGTGGTCCACGTAATCGCATTGCGATGTTGGGTCTGGCCCTTTCGCTATCTGGTCCGCTCCTTTATACGAGCTCGATTACCGCCATGGGGGCAGCGTCGCCCGAACGAGGCCCGAGCTTGACGATACGGGTGTACCCGCCGGGCCTCTCGGCGTACCGAGGGGCGATATCGTCAAACACCTTCTCCACAACCTTCTTGTTGGGGACCTGAGCCAATGCCAAGCGGCGGTGGTGCAGGTTACCCTTCTTGCCGTGGGTAATCAGCTTTTCCGCCACGATGCGTGTTTCCTTCGCCTTTGCCAGGGTGGTGGTGATGCGCTCGTGGGTGATCAACTCGCTTACCAGCCCGCGCATAAGCGCCTTGCGCTGGTCCTTGTAGCGGCTGAGCCTGCGCCCTGAGACACGATGGGAAGCCATGGCTATTCGTACTCCTCGTTGTCAGCTTCCCCGTCGTCCGCGTCATCGGCGGAGGAAAGGAGGCTGTCCTCCTCGAACGTCATGCCAACGGGGAGAACTCCACTATCCTCGTCCTCTCCGCTGCCCATCAGGTCGGACAGATCGTCGGAGGTGAGAGCGCCCACGGCGACCGGCTCACCCCCGTCGGCATAATTCTGATTGGGGCTGGTGATGCCGTGTTCTTCCAGCTTCTCCTGCAGTTCGACCAGCGATTTCTCTCCGAAGTTTCTGATCTTAAGAAGGTCGTCGTTCGACATTTCGAGCACTTCGCCGACGCGGTTAATCTGTGCCCGCTTCAGGCAATTCAGGGTGCGGGGGGAGAGTTCCAGTTTCTCTATCGGAGTCTGGTAAACCTCGGGAGAAACAACCAACGGGGCCCGGTCAATACCGTGTTCTGAGGCACGGCTAAGCTTGCTGAACAGGAAAAAGTTCTTGACCAGCTTCTCGGCTGCCTGCTGGACTGCTTCGATTGGCTTGATGGCCCCGTCAGTCCAGACTTCCAGGAGAAGGCGCTCGTAGTCGGTTATCTGACCGACCCGGGTTCGCTCAACCCTGAAATTGACCTTTCGCACAGGACTGAAAATCGCGTCAACAGGGAGGGCTCCGGCGGGCAGATTGAACCCGTCCTCGCCGGGCTGGGCGGTCTGGTACCCGGTGCCCTGTCTTACGTTGAACTCGATGGAGAGATCAACTTCCTCGTCATCAAGTGTTGCAATGTGCTGCTCAGGGTTGACGATCTCGAAATCGGAGGACGTCATGATGTCCCCGGCGCACACCGGGCCGCCTCCCTTGACTTCGAGGCGCATCTTGCCGTCGCGTCCGGTTACCGAACGGATCCTGATGCTCTTGATGTTGAGGAGGATTTCCATGACCTCCTCCTTCACTCCCGGGATGGCCATGTACTCATGCACCACATCGCCGATCTTTACCCACGTAACGGCGGTGCCGGGCGTGGAACTGAGCAGGATGCGGCGGAGCGGGTTGCCGATGGTCTGGGCAAAGCCACGCTCCAGAGGACCGACGGCGACTCTGCCGTAGGTGTCCTCTGATATTTGCACGGATATTTCAGGTGTGGGGACCGCCGGTCCTTCCAATTGGGCGCCGGCGGGCACTACGAAGGTGTCCAACATAGACACAGAATTACCTCGAGTAAAACTCTACTATTAGCCTGGAGTCCAGGGTGGTCTGCAGGTCCTCGTCAGAGGGCAAGGCCACTACCCTAGCCGTCATTTCACCGATGTCCAGGGCGAGCCAGGGAGGAACGGGCCGCTTCGGCAATCCCACGGTACGCTCGGCATAAAACTCCGTAGTCTTGTCGGCTTCCCGCCAGCTGATGGCGTCTCCCGCCTTGACGGAGTAAGACGGCACGTCAGTCTTCCGCCCATTGATCTGGAAATGGCCATGGAGGACAAACTGCCTCGCCTGCTTACGTGAGTCGGCAAATCCCAGCAGATAGATCACGTTGTCCAAGCGCCGCTCGAGACTGCGAAGCAGGTTGGTGCCGGTAACCCCAGGGGTGTTGAAAGCCTCATCCATATACTTGCGAAACTGGCTTTCCATCACGCCGTAAATGTACTTTGCCTTCTGCTTTTCCAGCAGGTGTACACCGTAATCCGAGGGTCGTCGTCGCCTGCGAGAAACGTTGCCGGGCGGGTTGCGCCGCTTCTCGAAGGAACAGCGCGGAGTGAAGCAACGATCGCCTTTGAGAAACAATTTTTCGCCGGAGCGTCTGCACAGCCTGCAGGCCGGCCCAGTATATCTTCCCATAATGTCTGGCCTGAAGTCTGGCCTATACTCTCCTTCGCTTGGGCGGACGGCACCCGTTGTGTGGGATGGGAGTCACGTCGCGGATGCTGGTAACCACGAGCCCGGCTCCCTGGAGAGAGCGGATGGCGGCTTCCCGTCCGGCGCCTGGTCCCTTTATAAACACGTCGATCAGTCGCATTCCGGCCTCACCGGCCCTGCGGCCTGCCTGCTCCGCGGCGCGTTGGGCAGCAAAAGCGGTGCCCTTGCGGGACCCCTTGAAGCCCACCACTCCAGAGCTGGCCGATGCGATCACGTTGCCCTGCGGGTCCGTGATGCTGACCAGAGTATTGTTGAATGTCGAATAAATGTATGCGCGGCCCTGCGGCACGGAGCGCCGCTCCCGGCGTCTGGTCCTGGGTCTGGGCATTTATTACACCGCCTACTTCTTTCCGCCAGTGCGTCGGCCGCGGCCGGCAACGGTGCGGCGCGGGCCCTTGCGCGTTCGGGCATTGGTTCGGGTTCGCTGCCCGCCCACGGGCAGGTTGCGGCGATGCCGCAGGCCCCGGTAGGAGCCTATGTCCATCAGCCGCCGTATGTTCTGGTTGACCTCCCTGCGAAGGTCTCCCTCCGAGATGTACTCCCGGTCCACCAGCTCGCGAATGCGGTTGACCTGCGCCTCGCTGAGCTCATTCATGCGTGGCGGCATCGTCGGGTCCAGATCGGCCTTGATGATGATTTCCTCCGCCAGCTTGGGGCCGATCCCATAGATACTCCTGAGGGCCACGTGTGCCCTCTTTCGGTCAGGGACGTCTACTCCGGCTATGCGTACCACGATGCCTCCTGGGTGTATTGCGTTACGGGATGCTAACTGGCTCCCGTCGTGATCCTAACCCTGCCTCTGGGCGTGGCGGGCGTTTATGCAGATGATGCGAACCACGCCCTTTCGCTTTATGACGCGACACTTGTCGCACCGCGGCTTAACGGATGCCGTTACTTTCATAAGATCCTCTGTGGTGCGGGCTGCCTACCACCGTCCGGACGGGTTCTCCACTTAGCCGGCCGGATGTCGATCTGGTTTCACCAGCGATAAGCAGTTGCGCTGTCGGTCTGCTATTTGAACCTATAGGTGATTCTTCCTCTGGTGAGGTCATATGGCGACAATTCTACGAGGACCCTGTCCCCGGGCAGCACGCGAATGAAGTTCATGCGGATCTTCCCGGAAACATGGGCAAGCACCTCATGATCGTTGGGCAACTCCACACGGAACATACCGTTTGGCAGTGCTTCCTTGACACTGGCTTCTACTTCAATCGCCTGCTTCTTCGCCATATAACCCCTTTATACCAGAATTGCTGGACTCGCCATCGGCGAATCCTCGTCGAATTGAGACAAGTCAGTCCTAATTGTGAATCGTCAGGATCTCCGGACCTTGATTCGTTATTGCAATTGAATGTTCAAAGTGCGATGACAGCTCACCGTCTGCGGTTACCACTGTCCACTGGTCGTCCAAGATTCTTGTCTTCCAGTCGCCAATGTTAAACATCGGCTCTATGGCAATGCACATACCCGGCTTGAGCAAGGCGCCCCTGCCGGCGATACCATAGTTCGGGATTTGTGGGTCCTCGTGCAGAAATCGTCCTACTCCGTGGCCGACAAATTCCCGCACCACGCCGTAACCCCGGGACTCTCCGTAGGCCTGAACAGCCGCGCCGATGTCCCCGACACGCGCTCCGGGCACCGCTGCCTTGATCCCTGCTTCCAAACCCAGGCGGGTGTCTTCCATCAACGCCAAAAGCGCCTCCGGGACTTCGCCCACCGCAATGGTCACTGCCGCGTCTCCGATGAATCCCTCGATTGTTGCCCCCACGTCCACCTTGACGATGTCGCCTTCCTGCAGCCTCCGCTTGCCCGGAATGCCATGGACTATCTCTTCGTTGACGGAAGAGCAGATAGTTGCAGGGAAGCCCCGGTAGCCCTTGAACGTAGGCGTGGCACCGTTGCGGGTGATTTCCTTGAATGCAATTTTGTCGAGATCGCGGGTTGTCATACCCGGCTCGACGGCTACCTTGAGCAAGTCCAGAGTCTTGCCAACAATCTCCCCCGCCTTCCGCATTGAGTCTAACTCGCGGGGCGATTTGACGGTGATACCACCCGAGTAGGTAGAAGGAGAGGTGGAGGCAGTTTCTTTTTTGCGATTTCGATTCACTTTGCTATTGTACTCTCAAGAGCGGCCGTTGGAAAGTCGCCGAATTTGACACAATCTTAAAGGGCATCAACGATGCGTTTGAAAACACCGTCGACCGAGTCTTTACCTGGAATGTCCACCAGCAGGTCCCGCTCCCGGTAGAAGGCTAGGACCGGCATTGTTTCCTCGCGGTATACATCGATCCTGCGTTGCACCGCCTCTGGGCGATCATCGTCCCGCTGATACAGCTCTCCGTTGCAGCGCTCACAGGCCGGAGCCGGAGCGTCGCCATGGTGCGTATAGGGTGCCTGGCAGTCCCGGCAAACGAATCGGCCTCCGAGTCTCGTAGTTAATTCGTCCTCGGAAACATCGATGTGCAAAACCCTGTCGATGTTCCTGGCCCTGGCGGTAAGAGCATGCTCCAGTTCTCCTGCCTGGCGCGTGTTGCGGGGAAAGCCGTCCAGGATGAACCCGTCATCGGAATGTATGGACATGATCTTGTCCAGCATGATGTCAATGACCACTTCGTCCGGCACCAGCTCTCCGCGATCCATGAATTCCTTTGCCCGCATTCCCAGTGGTGTTCCCTGCCGCAGATTATGCCGGAAGATGTCACCTGAGCTGATGTGGGCCAGGTCAAAGCGGTCTGTCAGTAATTGTGCCTGTGTGCCTTTCCCCGCGCCGGGGGGCCCGAACAGGACCACTCTCAATCCTGCTGCCACGTCTATCTCAGGAATCCTTCGTAGTTTCTCATTGTGAGCTGCGCTTCCAGTTGACGCATGGTATCCAGACCGACGCCGACCATGATCAGCAGGCTGGTGCTGCTCAGCGAAATGGCCTGCACCCCGGTGACCAGCGACGCCAGGTAGGGCACGATGGCCACGAATCCGAGGAACAAGGCGCCCCCCATGGTTATGCGCACGATCACCCGGTTCAAATAGTCCTGAGTCGGTTTCCCCGGTCTGATGCCGAGCACGAAACCGCCGTTTCTCTGCAGGTTTTCCGCCAGGTTCTGCTGGTTGAATATCACCAACGTGTAGAAAAAGGTGAACATCACCACCAGCACGAACACCATTGCCCAGTAGAGCGGAGAGGTCGGCACCAGGAGGACCGCGAAGAAATTGGCCACATCGCCGACCCAAGTGGTGTTGGTGGCCAGGTAAGTCGCGATGGTTCCCGGCAGAATCACGATGGAAAACGCAAAGATGAGCGGGATCATCCCGGCCGAGTTGATACGCAGGGGCAGATAGGTCGCCCCGCTCTGCCGGTACATCCGGCCGCCCCGGAAAATGCTACGCCCGTATTGCACGGGAATCCTGCGGTGGGCCTCATTGAACATCACGATGAGAGCAATAATCAGTACGCCTATGATGGCGAAGAATCCCACGCCCAGCACATTATCGCGATCGAGGAATCCCTGCGTCAGCAGTCCCGGGAATCCGGCGACAATGCCGGCAAAAATAATCAGGGAAATTCCGTTGCCGATTCCCCGTTCCGTTATCAGCTCCCCCAGCCACACCAGGAACATGGTGCCCGCAGTGATCGATAGCAGGGCAGCCATGGTGGGCAGAAGTGCCCCTCCGGTGAATCCCACGCTTTCGATCACGTTGCTCTGCTGCAGAAGCACCAGCTGTCCGTAACCTTGGGCCAGGGCGATGGGTACGGTCAGCCAGTGGATGATCCGGTTCATCTTGGCCCGGCCGGCTTCTCCCTCACGGGAGATCTCCTGTAGCTGCGGGAAAACGGGCGTCAGTAGTTGGATGACGATGGAGGCCGTTATATATGGAAACACGCCCAGCGCCACAATGCTCATTCGGCTGAGGGCGCCGCCACTGAAGAGGTCCAAGAATCCCAGTAGTTCGTTGTTACGGAACAGGTTGTCGAGCTGGACCTGGTCGATTCCCGGCAAGGGAATGTGAGCAATGAACCGATACAGCGCCAGGATGGCGAGGGTGAAGAGTATCTTCGATCTGAGGTCCGGGAGACTGAACGCGTCTATGGCCGCCTGCAGCAGCCGGGGGAAACGCCCTCCCTGAGACTCGGCGGCCATCATCGGGCGGTAATTTCCTCCGCGGTGCCACTGGCGGCCGAGATAGCTGCCTTTGCCGAACGGGTGAACTTGTTGGCCGACACCCGCAGCGATTTTGTCAGCTCACCGCCCCCGACTACCTTGATCGGACGATTGAGGTTCCGGATGTATCCACGCTCGGCCAGGACGGCCGGCGTGACCTCGTCCCCCGCTTCGAACCGTTCCAGAGTGTCGAGATTCACCAGTGTGTAATAGGTCTTGAAAATATTGGTGAAACCGCGCCTCATGGGCAGACCCTTGATGATCGGCAGCTGTCCGCCCTCAAAGCCAACGCGCGGGCCGCGCCCCGACCGGGACTTCTGGCCCTTCATGCCGCGCCCGGCAGTGCTGCCCTGCCCGGCGGCATCGCCCCGACCGACGCGTTTTCGATTACGGCGCGCTCCCTTGGGCGGCGCCACTTCATGCTGCATCATGCCGCGTCCTCCACTTTTTCGACTCGCAACAGATGCTCCACTTTCTTGACCATTCCCCGGATGGTTGGGGAGTCGTGATGGACCACGCTATCTTGCAGATGATGGAGGCCCAGGGAACGGATAATCTCCCGCTGGTTCCTGGGCCGCCCTATGCAGCTTCGAGTCCATGTAATTTTCAATTCCGCCATAGATCGTTCCCGCAAGACCGCCGGAGTTCGTAAACAGCGGCCATCGATTAGCTTTCTTTAGGTGCTTCCGTGGGTTGCTGGGCTTCCGCCGCTGCCGGCGCCGGATTGGGACGGATCCCACGCTTGGCCAATTCCGTTGCCGGGTCTTTCAGTTGCCGGAGAGCCTCGATGGTGGCGTATACGATATTGATCGGGTTTCGCGACCCCAGGGACTTCCCGACCACGTCCTTAACGCCGCCCAGCTCCAGTATCGCCCGCATTGCACCGGCTGCGATAACACCCGTTCCCTCGCGGGCCGGCTTTATCAACACGATCGTGGCCCCTTTCTTGACCGTGATCTGCTGCGGTATGGTCCCGCCCTTCAGGGGTATGGTAACCATATCGCGACGGGCAACCGCGTTTCCCTTGCGCACGGCGTCTGGAATTACCAACGCCTTGCCGAGCCCGGCGCCCACGTTACCCTGGCCGTCGCCAACCACCACCAAGGCATTGAAGCGAAGTCGACGCCCGCCCTTGACCACTTTTGCGATGCGGCGAGTGTAGACGACCCGTTCCTGGAACCCGCCGGTGTCATCTTCTCTCGGGGCTCTCTCGCGGGGAGCACGCCCCTCTCGGGGTCCCCGCGGGCCGCCACCGTCGCGGTTCTGCCTGTTCTGTCCTGGTGGGCCGCCACGGCCCGGGCCACCGGCCCGACCCGGTCCGCCGCGTCTTCCTGGAGGAGCTTGTACCATTTGAGGTTGGGACCTCCCTGTATCATCCCTGTGTATCGTGCCCGGGCTTAAACGAGGTGCCTAGAATTGCAGGCCGCCCTCACGGGAACCATCGGCCAGGGCCTTGACCCGGCCATGATATTTGCATCCACCCCGGTCGAACACAACCGAGGTCACTCCGGCTGCCAGCGCACGCTCGGCCAGCACTTTGCCGACGACAGACGAGACCTCTGTCTTGACACCGCTGGCGCCGTCCAGAGACTCCTGGCTGGATGCGGCCACTATGGTGCGCCCCGTGGAATCGTCGATGACTTGGGCATAGATGTGTCGCAGGCTGCGAAACACCGATAATCTGGGTCTTTCCGGGGTTCCGGAGATCTTTTTTCTGACTCTGGCCTGCCGCACCTTTCTCAGGTGTCGGGCATTCCTGTCTTTCGGCATACTGGCCTCGATTACCACTGCAGCAGCAGCCTTGGTTTTCCGGCTGCCTGATTCCGTTTTGAGCTATTCGAAGGGTCAAGCCTTGCGAGCCGCCGACTTACCCGGCTTGAAACGCAGGACCTCGCCCTGGTACCGGATCCCCTTTTCCTTGTAGGCATTCGGCGGGCGCACCTTGCGCACCTGGGCGGCCAGTTGCCCCACCTTCTGTTTGTCGATGCCCCGGACGTGGACTCGGTTGTTGCCTTCCACTTCCATGGTGACGCCGTCGGGAGGATGGATCTCCACAGGGTGACTGTACCCGACATTCAGAACGATGCCGTCCCCGGCTACCTGAACGCGGTATCCCACGCCCATGAGCTCCAGGGTCCGGGTGTAGCCGTCGGTCACTCCCGCAACCGCGTTGGAAATGAGGCTGCGGGTGAGGCCATGCAGGGACCGGTGGAACTTGCGCTCTGTCAGACGTTCCACTATGACTTCGCCGTCCTGGACCTTGACCACAACATCCGGGTGATACGTCTGTGTCAAGCTGCCCCTGGGCCCAGAGACCGTCACCTCGCCGTAGCCGATGTCAATCGACACTCCGCTGGGTATAGGAATGGACTTGCGGCCGATGCGGGAGAGCGTACGGCCTTCAGTCTTAACCGTTCCGTTACCTTCACCAGACATAAGCCAACAACTCCCCTCCGATTCCATCGCGCCAGGCCCTGCGCCCCGATATGACGCCCTGTGACGTGGAAACTATTGCTAGCCCCAATCCGCCGTACACTCTAGGGATTTCGCCCTTTCCGACGTAGACTCGAAGGCCCGGCTTGCTCACCCGCTTCAGTCCGGCGATGGCCGACTGGCGTCCCTCCCGATACGAGAGATGGATGCGCAGGGTGGGACGTGCCTGCCCTCTGGGAGTGTCAAAGTCGCGTATGAACCCCTCTTCCTTGAGGACGCGGGCGATTGACAGCTTCATCTTGGAGTGAGGCATCATCACCGAATCGTGCCGCGCCTGTATGGCGTTGCGGATTCGTGTCAGCATATCTGCTATGGGGTCGGTAACCGGCATCTCTATCCCGTCTCTAATACTAACGTTTTTCCCGCGATTGAAAGAAGCCTAAAGGCTCGCCTTACGCACGCCGGGCAGTTCCCCGGTGAGCGCCAGTTCCCGGAAGCAAATGCGGCAAAGGCCAGCATGGCGGATGTAAGCGCGGGGCCGCCCGCAACGTCCGCAACGGTTGTACGCCCGCATCGGGTATTTGGGCTTCTTCAGCCATTTCTGTATCTGGGACGACTTCGCCACGCCGTTCCTCCGTTAAGCTTCGCGAATGAATGGAAATCCGTAGAGCTCCAGCAACCGCATGGCCTCGGCATCATTTCGCGCCGATGTTGTGATGGTCACCTGCAGTCCGCGGATCCGATCGATGGAGTTGTAGTCGATCTCCGGGAATATGATCTGCTCCCGGATGCCAAGGGAGAAATTTCCCCGTCCGTCCATTCCGCGCCGTGCCATGCCGCGGAAGTCGCGAATACGAGGCAGAGCCGTGTTCACCAGCCGATCAAGAAAGTGGTACATTCGGTCCCCGCGTAGGGTCACCGCAGCTCCGATGGAGTTGCCCTGGCGGATCTTGAATCCGGCAATGGACTTGCGGGCGCGAGTGATTATCGGCTTCTGTCCACTGATGGTGGTAAGATCCGCTGTCGCCGCTTCCAGAGCCCGGCCATTGGTCAGCGCCTCTCCCAGTCCGATGTTCAGCACAATCTTCTGGAGACGCGGCACCTCCATCGGGTTGGAGTAGCTGAATTCCCGCACCATTTGCGGAACGATCTCCTCGCGGAACTTCTGCTTCAGGCGAGGTGCGGGAGGCGCGGAGTCCTCCCCTTCGGCCACAGCCATGTCGGCACCACGCTGGCGCCTGCCGGAGCGACCACCGCCCCTTCCCGAGGAGGATTCTTCCTGGACTTCCTGCTGTTGAGTTTCGTCATCGAGCATCGTCGATCACTTCCTGACACCTGGTACAGGAACGCACCCGCGCCCCGGTTTCCAGGAATGTGGTCCGTGACCTGGTCGGCTGATTGCACTTGTTGCAGACCAGGACTACGTTTGACACGTGAATAGGAGCCTCGAACTGTATGCGTCCGGCCTGCCGTACTCCAGGCTGCCCGCGCATGTGCTTGGTCACCACGTTGATTCCTTCCACCACCACGCGCCCTTCGTGCGGCAGGTTGCGCTCAACGCGGCCGGTCTTGCCCTTGTCGCGTCCGGCGATGACCAGAACGTTATCTCCGGTGCGGATCCGCATCACACCACCTCTGGAGCCAGGGAAACGATGCGCATAAATCCACGATCGCGTAATTCACGGGCTACTGGCCCGAAGATCCGCGTTCCCCTGGGGTTGAGGTTGTCGGCGATTAGCACTGCGGCGTTATCATCGAACTTGATATACGTGCCATCCGGGCGGCGATGGGCCTGCGCCTGCCGGATCACGACCGCCCTCACCACGTCACCCTTGCGCACCGGCGAATTGGGCGCCGCCTCACGCACATTGCAGACTACCACATCGCCCACGCTGGCGAACTTGCGACGGCTGCTGCCCGGTATGTTTATCAGGCGGATAACCCTTGCGCCGCTGTTATCTGCCACTGTCAGCCTGGTGTAGGTCTGAATCATCCCTCATTCCTCGGGTCGCCTTCGGGCGCGCCTCCGCCCGAAACCGGGTTATTTAGCCTTCCTCGTCCTCATCATCCTCGATGTCCTCGTCAGTCGAGACGAGAAGATCCAGGATATCCGGGTCAATGTCCTCGTCGAGTTCGGACACTCCATCCACATCCTCGAGCACAGCAACTTCCGTTTCTGCGTCCCCCTCCAACTCGATGGGGCGGACCTCGGCGACCTGATGTCGTTCCAGTATATCAAGCAGGCGCCAGTGCTTGGTCTTCGAGATGGGGCGCGTCTCTTCGATGCGCACCAAGTCGCCCAGCTGGCACCGGTTTTCCGGGTCATGAACGTGGAACCTGGCCACGCGCCGGACCTGCTTGCGGTACAATCGATGGCGCTGCTTCCAGACCATTTCCACCACCGCTGTTTTGTCCTGCTTGACCCGCACCACTGAACCGGTGCGGACCTTCCGCCTTCCGCTGGTAATCACTAGCGGTCCTCCGTCAATTGCCGCTCGCGGATTACCGTTCGCAGGCGAGCGATGGTTTTCCTGACCGACTTCGGCTCGTTGGAGTTGGGCAACTGATTAGTTGCGGACCGGAACCTGAGGTTCATTAGCTCGCGTCCGGCCTTGTCCAACTCCTCCTGGAGCTGATCGTCGCTTAGTTCTCTCACTTCGTGAATACGCATAATTCAACTACGCCGCGGCGTTACTGACTGCCGTACCCAAGCGGTCGCGGAAGACAGTTTTGGTGGCGATGGGCAATTTTTGCGAAGCCAGCCTGAGGGCTTCCACGGCCTCATTTTGTGGTACGCCAGCCACCTCGAACATGACCCGGCCCGGCTTCACCACTGCGACCCAGTAATCGACCCCTGCTTTCCCGCCGCCCATACGGGTTTCGGCAGGTTTCTTGCTCACCGACTTGTCCGGGAACACCCGCACCCACACCTGACCACCGCGCTTGAGATGGCGGGTGATGGCAACGCGGGCGGACTCGATCTGCCTCGCTGTAATCCAGGCGGGCTCCATGGCCTTCAGGCCGACCTCGCCGGCATTTACGCTGCTTCCGGCCACCGAGGCACCGCGCATTCGCCCGCGAAATTGTTTCCTGTACTTCGTACGCTTTGGCTGAAGCATGGATTTCTCCTGTTACAGTCCCATCAACCTGTTCTGTGTAAGCTCGCGTGCCGGTTTCTGTCCCGTAGAACCCGGATTATTCCTAGTTCGCGTCCATCAGGGCCTCAATGTCAATGTCCGGATCGTCGGCCTGCACCGTCACCTCGATGGTATCCAGTTCGGCCGCCTCTTCGGTGCGGGCAGGGAGAACCTCTCCTGTATACACCCAGACCTTGACGCCGACCCGTCCCATGATGGTGTGCGCCTCGCCTAGAGCGTAGTCGATATTGGCGCGCAGCGTATGCAGGGGCACCTGGCCCAGCATCAACTTCTCGGTCCGGGCGATTTCCGAACCCGAGATTCGGCCCTTGACAATGATTTTAATTCCCTCGGCACCTGCCTGCATCGCCCGCTGTGCCGCCTGGCGCATGGCGCGACGGTAGGCTACGCGACGCTCCAGTTGGTCAGCCACGTTCCGTGCGACCAAGTAGGCGTTGATCTCAGGCTGCTCAATCTCCCTGATGTTGAGCTGCACCCGACTCTTGGTTATCGCTTCCAGTTTGGATCGCAGGTTCTTGACCCGCTCACCGTCCCGACCGATGAGTATTCCAGGGCGGGCAGAATGAATGTCAATCACGCTGTCCTGGGCACCCCGGTCGATCACCACGTTGGCGATACCAGCGTCCGAGAAGGTCCGGTATTCAGCCCGGATGCACTCCCGCAGATCTAGGTCTTCCTTAACCAGGCCGCGGTAGGATGCCCCGTTGGATGCATACCAATGCGCCTTCCAGTCCTTGATTATTCCCAGTCGAAACCCGTAAGGATGGGTCTTGTGGCCCATTCCGCCGTCTCCTGTTATTCGTCTTCGTCCACCACCACGGTTACGTGGCTGGACCTCTTGGTGATGCGGCCTATGCGTCCGCGTGCCCTGGGACGGAACCGCTTCAGAGATGTCGCGTTGTCCGCCGAGATCTGGATGATTCGCAGATTGTCGCGGTCCATCAGCATATTGTTTTCCGCATTTGCGGCAGCCGACTGCACCACCTTGGCCACCGGTTTCGCCCAAGGCGACGGCAACAGTCGGAGGGTGTTCAGTGCGTCGTCAACCTTCTGCCCTCGAACCAGGTCGAGGATGGGCTTGAGCCGCTTCTGGGAGGCTCCAAGCTGTTTTGCTACTGCTCTGACTGGTGGCACGGTGTTACCTCGCGCGACTCGTGCGTTCTGACCGGGCAATGTGCCCCCGGTAGGTACGGGTGGGCGAGAACTCGCCTAGACGGTGCCCGACCATGTTTTCGGTAATGAAAACCGGAACGTGGCGCCGCCCGTCGTGTACCCCAATGGTGAGCCCCACCATTTCGGGCATGATCATGGAGGCTCGTGACCAAGTCCGGATTACCGTGTTGGTCCCGGAACGTTGGATCTGCTCCACCTTCTTGACCAACTTGGGATGAACGTATGGCCCCTTCTTGATTGAACGGGACATTCTAGCGCCTCCTGCCCCGGCGCACGATGAACTTGCTCGACGCCTTCTTTGGATTCCTGGTCTTGTAACCGAGTGTTGGTTTGCCCCATGGCGTCTTGGGTCCGGGCATTCCGATGGGGGAACGTCCTTCTCCGCCGCCGTGAGGATGGTCCACCGGGTTCTTGGCCACGCCGCGCACCTTGGGCCGACGGCCCATGTGCCGGGATGCTCCCGCCTTGCCCAGACTCTCATTCTTGTGGTCCGGGTTTGAGAGCTGCCCTACGCTGGCACGGCAGCGCAATAATACTCGCCGCATCTGTCCGGACGGCAACCGGATCAGCACATACTCGCCCTCGCGGGAAAGCACCTGGGCCCCTGTTCCGGCGCCCCGCACCAACTGCCCGCCTCGTCCTGGAGTCAACTCCAAGTTATGAACCACTGTACCGGTTGGGATGTTGGTAAGGGGGAGGGTGTTGCCCAAGCTGATTTCGGCATCGGGACCCGACTGAACGATATCTCCAACCGCAAGACCGTGGGGAGCGAGAATATAGCTCTTCTCCCCGTCGGCGTAGAATATCAGCGCGATGCGGGTCGTCCGATTTGGATCATACTCAATGGACTTGACCCGGCCGGGAACGCCGTCCTTCTTGCGCTTGAAATCGACTTGACGATACATGCGCCGGGATCCGCCACCACGGGCGCGAGTCGTTATCCTGCCCCGGTTGTTGCGTCCGGCGTGGTTCTGCTTTCTTGATACGAGGGATTTCTCCGGCTTCTTGGTGGTGATCTCCTCAAAGGAGGCCCGCACTGCGTTCCGGGTTCCCGGTGTTATCGGCCTGAAATTCTTGAGCGGCATGCGTTTGCCCCTAGAGTCCCTCTATCAGGTTGATGCGGTCCCCCGGTCTCAGGGTGACAACCGCCTTCTTGACGTCGGGCTTTTTTGCCATGCGCGGTCCGTACCGCTTGCGCTTACCCCGCAGCTTGGAGATGTTCACATCCAGGACGGTTACGTTGAAATTCTTCTCGACCGCTTCTTTCACCTCGACCTTGTTGGCCTTGGGAGCGACCTCAAATGTATATTTTCCCGTTTCCTGAAGGATGGTACTTTTTTCTGTAATCGTCGGCTTGACCAATACGCGGTGAATATCCATTTACTCACCGTCCTCATTGCCTTCGTCGTGGGTATCGTCCTGATCCGTCGCCGCGCTTGAAGTTACTGTATCCTCGGAAGCCGATTCCTCTTCGGTAACTTCCTCTTCAGCTCCAATTTCCTCACTGCCCTGGCCAGCTGTGGCGAACTTCCGTCCCCGGCGGCCGTGGGGCTCGACGGAAAGACTCTCCTCGGCCCAGCGAACGGCTTCCTCGGTCAGGATCAAAACGTCCTTCGACAGAAGCGCTTCTGCGTTGAGCTGGTTTACGGGCAGCGTGTAGATCTTCTTGAGATTGCTTGCCGCCTGCACCACATTCTGGTCTGTCCCCAGCGTAACCACCAAGGCAGAACTGGACACGCTAAGGCGTTCCAGCAGTCCGGCCATGGACCTGGTCTTTCCGTCAATGCCACTCATGGAATCGAGGCAAACCACCCGATCGTTGCGGACCTTGTCGGATAGCACACATCTAAGGGCCGCGCGTTTCATACGCTTGGGGAGAGCCTTTCGATAGCTCCGGGGGTGCGGCCCGAAAGTAACACCGCCGTGGCGCCACTGGGGCGACCGTGTGCTGCCTTGCCTGGCCCGGCCGGTGTGCTTTTGAATCCAGGGCTTGCGCCCACCGCCGGAGACCTCAGCACGGGTCTTGGTGTCGTGCGTGCCCTGGCGCCGGTTCCCCTGGTAGATCACCATTGCCTGGTGCACCAGGGTCTTGTTCATTGGCACGTTGAAAACAGCATCATTGAGTTCGATGCTGTGGACGGTTTCACCCGATTGATTTCTAACTGCGACTTCCATTTCACTCCGCTCACTGCCCTCGTTCGATGGTCGTTACCAACGAACTCGCGCCCAAGCGTTGTCGTGTGGCCTGGTCAGGCCACCTTCCTTATTTGTATGAGGCTGTTGGGAGCTCCCGGGATCCCGCCCTTGACCATAAGGATATTGCGGTCAGTGTCGACACCGATGACCTCAAGTCCCTTAACAGTGATGCGACGGTCTCCCATGTGCCCCGCCATTTTCAGTCCCTTGAACACCTTGCCGGGTGTGGTGCCGCCACCAATGGACCCTGGCGCACGGGCACGGTCAGACTGACCGTGAGTCCTGGGACCGCCGCCAAAGCCGTGGCGCTTCATGGTGCCAGCGAAACCGCGGCCCTTGGAGCGTCCGATGACATCGATCTTCTCGCCTTCGGCGAAAATGTCCACTCCGATGGTCTGGCCGACCGAGAGCTCCGAGAGGTTGTCGGCTTTAACCTCTCGAACATACCGGCTGGCACGGCTGGTCCTGAAGTGGCCCTGCATCGGCTTATTGGACCGCTTGCGGGCATCAAAGCCCAGCTGCACGGCCTCATAACCGTCTGTTTCCACCGTCTTGATCTGGGTAATGACGCATGGCCCCGCCTCTATTAGGGTTACCGGGACAACCATTCCGTTGTCTCGGAACACCTGCGTCATGCCTATTTTCTTGCCGAGAAATCCCCGAAGCATATTGAGCGTATCCAGTTTCTACCCGAAACGGCTGGTACTGGCCCAGCGTCCCAAAGTCTAGAGTTTAATGGAGATGTCGACTCCGGCCGGCAGGTTAAGCCTGGTCAGCGAGTCGATGGTCTTGGACGTGGGTTCCAGAATGTCGATCAGGCGCTTGTGCGTCCTGATTTCGAAGTGTTCCCGGGAGTCTTTGTCCACGTGCGGCCCCCGGATAACACAGAAGCGGCGAATATGGGTGGGCAAAGGCACAGGGCCAGCTACCCTGGCGCCGGTACGCTCAGCGGTCTCCACAATCTGGCCTGTGGACAGGTCCAGCATCTTGTGATCGAACGCCTTCAGGATGATCCTGACTTTTTGCCTTGCCTGCATACGCCTTCTTCAGCCTGCCTAAATTGGGTACCCAATTCGGGTTAGAACTTCCGGATTAAAACAATAAACCCGAAAAGCTACCCCGAAGCTTTCGCAACACCTTAGCCGTAACCGGCTAAAGCAGGGTTCGGAGCAACCCCTCGGGAACCGGTTCGTAATAGCGGAACTCCATAGTGAAGGAGGCCCGCCCCTGTGTAATCGAGCGTAGTGCCGTCGTGTAGGCGAATGTTTCGCCCAGTGGCACCAGCGCGCGCACTGTCTGTGCGCCGTCCAGTCCTTCAATGGTCCGTATCTGGGCCCGCCGGGTTCCCAAGTCGCCAATAACGTCGCTCAGGAAATCGCTCGGCGTACTAACTTCCAGGTCCGCGATCGGCTCCAAGAGTACCGGGGTCGCTTTTGGCACCCCTTCCCTGATAGCCATAATCCCGGCACTCCGGAAGGCCATTTCCGAAGAATCTACCGTGTGGTAGCTGCCGTCGACCAGTGTTACTTTTAAGTCCACAAGAGGATAACCGCCAAGGGGCCCGTTGTCCAGTGCCTCCTTGACTCCTCTTTCGACGGCAGAGATGTATTCTCGCGGTATCACGCCTCCGGAGGTGTTGTCAACGAACTGGATGCCTTCGCCCCTGTCCAGCGGTTCGAGATCCACGACGACATGTCCGTACTGGCCGTGGCCGCCGGTCTGGCGCACGAACCGCGCATCGGAACGGTAGGGGCGAGACACCGTCTCCCGGTAGGAGACCCGCGGGCGCCCCACCTGGGCCTCCACGTTGAACTCGCGCCGCATCCGGTCGACCAGTACTTCCAGGTGCAGCTCGCCCATCCCGGACATCACAGTCTGGCCGGTCTCATCGTTGAAACGCACCACGAAAGTGGGGTCTTCGTCTGACAGCTTTCTTAGAGCGTCGCTGAGGCGGTCCTGGTCGGCCCGAGTCATGGGCTCAATGGCAACGGAGACCACGGGGCTGGGGAACTTGGGAGGTTCCAGGATAACCTGGTCAACGTCGACGCAAATGGTGTCGCCGGTGAAGGTATTCTTGAGGCCGACGGCCGCACAGATATTCCCGGCCGCCACGTCCTCCAGTTCCTCGCGGTGGTTGGCGTGCATCAGCAGGATGCGGCCGAGCCTCTCCCTGCCCTTGCGAGACACGTTCTGTACGGAGGCTCCGGACTTTACCTTGCCGGAATAAACCCTCAGAAACACCAGCCGTCCCACGTAGGGATCGGTGGCCACCTTGAAGGCCAGCGCCGCCAGGGGGCCGTCCTCCTCGGGATAGCGCAGCTCGGTTTCCTCGGTCTGGGGACTGACTCCTTCAACAGGAGGCACGTCTGATGGAGAGGGTAGGTAAAGGAGAACGGCGTCGAGAAGGGGATGGACTCCCTTGCCGGAAATCGCGCTGCCGCACAGCACGGGAACCACCTCTTGGGCGATGGTGGCGCGCCTGAGGGCATCGCGCAGATCCTCGGGGGACAGGTCCTCTCCCTCAAGGTAACGGATGAGCAACTGCTCATCCGTCTCAACGATTTTCTCGATCATCTCCTGCCGGTAACGCTGATAGTCGTCCTCAAACTCGGCAGGAACGGGCACATCCTCGTAATCCTCGGCGCTGGTACGGGTGCCTCGGCCCACCGGGTAAACCGTGGCCCGGCCTCCGATCAGGTCTATGGTGCCGCAGAACTGGTCCTCTTCGCCCATGGGAAGCTGGACGGGCACAGGGTTGCCGTTTAGCCGTTTCCTTACGGAATCAAGGGTGCGCTCGTAACTGGCGCCGACCCGGTCCATCTTGTTCACAAAGCAGATGCGTGGGACGGAGTACGTGTCTGCCTGACGCCACACGGTTTCCGATTGCGATTGGACACCGGCCACCGCGTCGAGCACCACCACTCCGCCGTCCAGAACCCGAAGGGAACGTTCGACCTCGGCGGTGAAATCCACGTGGCCCGGGGTGTCGATGATGTTTATGCGGCAGTCCTGCCACTGTGCGGTGGTGGCAGCGGCGGTGATGGTGATACCCCTTTCGCGTTCCTGGGGCATCCAGTCCATGGCCGTGGTGCCATCGTCTACGCCACCGGCCCGGTGTATACGGCCTGTCGCGTAGAGGACCTGCTCGGTTACCGTGGTCTTGCCGGCGTCGATATGGGCAATGAATCCAATGTTTCTGATCTTGTCGATGGGGAATGCGTTCTGCATGACTTAGGGCACTGGTTGAGGAAGCGAGAACCTGTCTCTGTGCTACCCCGTCTTTACTGAGACGGGGACCGGGATTACCGGCGGTAGTGAACAAAGGCACGATTGGCCTCCGCCATTCGGTGCAACTCCTCCCTTCGGCGTACCGCCGACCCTTCACCGCGTGAGGCATCCATCAGCTCCATGGCAAGTCCTCGGCGCATGGGCATACCCTTGCGCGAACGGGCTCCCCGGATCAGCCAGCGCATGGCCAGGGCTTCGCTGCGTTCGGCGCGAAGCTCCGTGGGCACCTGAATGGTGGCGCCGCCCACGCGTTTGGGGCGTACCTCCACCGCGGGTGTGGCGTTGCGCAGGGCCTGCTGAAAAACCTCCAGCGGCTCGCGGCTCGATTCGCTCTGAATTATCGTAAATGCGTTGTAGGCCAGCCTCTGGGCAATGGACTTCTTTCCCTTCAGCATCAGCCTGTTGATGAACCGGGCCAGCTCCACGTCGTTGAAACGCGGGTCCGGTGTGGTTGGCCGACGCTCGGCGCGTCTCCTTCTGGACATAAGCCATTACACCCTTGGTGATTGATTACCCGAACGGGACTGCTGGCGAAAATTCACCAGTAGAAAACCCCCGCTTTTAGCGGCGGGGGCGACTGGCTCCGTACTTGCTGCGTCCCTGCCTGCGATCGTTTACACCCTCGCAGTCAAGAGCGCTTCGGACGATATGGTAGCGGACACCCGGCAGGTCTTTCACCCTGCCCCCGCGGACAAGCACAACAGAGTGCTCCTGCAGGTTGTGTCCCTCTCCACCGATGTAGGCCGTAACCTCGACACCGTTGGTGAGCCGCACCCTCGCGATCTTGCGAAGAGCGGAGTTGGGCTTCTTGGGGGTCATGGTGCGTACCTGGATACAGACACCACGTCGCTGTGGACATCCAGGGCCCCATTTGACCCGGTTTCGAAGCGAGTTCTGCACCCAATGCATGGCCGGAGCCTTGGTCCGCTTGCGGACCGGTTTGCGGCCTTTTCTCACCAGCTGATTCACTGTGGGCATAGGTAAATCTCCGCACGCCTTTTGGTGGGAGTTAAAATCTAACAAGCTAGAACGCGAATGTCAAGGACCACCGGTGGTCTTCTGGTCCCATTTGATACACGAGTTCAGACCAGTGCAAAGAATTGTATGGAACGCCAAAGTCGGTGGGATTCGGCGCGGGAAGCCTCGGAAAAAGTGAATCAGTATGATTTACAATCCAGCGATTGGTGAGCAAGTACCAAAATCAGAGGGAAGAGGGAAAATGAGTCAGCAGTCAACTACTGATGCGAACTACACCATGGGATACACCGATGAGTTCCGGCAGCTGCTGGACCGGCGCAGCGCCGCCACTCACGCGTCATATCTGCTTCCGCACCTGCGGCCCGGTCTAGAGCTGCTGGATTTCGGGTGCGGGCCGGGCAATATCTCGGTAGGGCTGGCTGACCGCATCGCGCCTGGAGAATTCCATGGCATCGACATAGAGGAATCCCAGGTCGAGCTGGCCCGGGCCGCCGCCAAGGCCGGTGGCCACGACAACATGACCTTCCACGTGGGCAACGTCTACGATCTG
>CAXXOI010000032.1:0-20782 GCA_963664175.2 Dehalococcoidia bacterium | reverse complement strand
CCGACCCCGACACCGGCCACCTCCGGCACGTACGGGGGAACCGTGAGAATGTCTGCCTATGCTGACAGCCGCGACTGGGACCCCAAGGGTTCCTCGTCTCTCTCCAGCATTCAGGCCGTCAGCCAGCTCTACAACCAGATCGTGCAGTACGACACGGTTGATACCAGCCTGATCGTCTGCGACCTTTGTGAGTCCTGGGAAGTGACGGACGGTGGAGAAACCTTCACCTTCAAGATCCGCCAGGGCGTACAGTGGCAGGATGGTGAGGACCTCACTGCCGAGGACGTTCACAACTCGATGCTCCGCTACGGCGATCTGGACACCAGCATGGGGCGTTCCGGTCTCTGGCGCGGGTACACCCTGGAGTCCAGCAATGGCGGCGTCAATCTGATTGACGACAGTACTGTGGAATTCAAATTGAAGTTCGCCTCAGGCGCCTTTATCAAGTTCCTCGCTGTTGACTATGTCAAGGTTCTCCCCAAGCATATTCTGGACCAGGGCATTGACCTGAACCTCGCAGAGAATGTCATTGAACACCGCTCCGGCTCTGGCCCATTTGTGCTGGACGAGTACCAGCGCGGCAGTTTCTACAAGGTGTCGAAGAACCCCAACTATTTCAAGGAAGGACGGCCTTTCTTCGATGCCATAGATCACACTATCATCGTGGATCCCAGCGTGCTGATCGCCCAGTTCCAGGGCGAACAGCTCGACATGTCCAACGGCGGCTTCACCAATATGACGCCGACCCAGGTGTTCGAGCTCGAGCGTGACACCGATGGCAAGTACCGCTCCTTTGCCGTGCAACCCACGGCCGACTGGGGGTTGATGCTGAACGTCAAGAAGGCGCCGTTCAACGACGCCAAAGTTCGCCAAGCTATCCAACTGGCCATCGACTACCAACAGTGGAACGACTTGGTCTTCGACAACACCTCCGGCGTGGGTTGCCCGCTGATGGGGCTGGCTCACAGCTTCGAGGAATGTCTCACCTGGCCGGGCCTGCGTCCCAAGGACACACCCGAGGGCGAGGCGGACCTGGCAATGGCCAAGCAGTTGATGGCCGATGCCGGCTTTGCTGACGGTTTCGAGACCCGCATGGACGTTCGGCAGGTGGGCACCTATCCCGAGCAGTGCACGGTGGTCAAGGACCAGCTGGAGAAGAGCCTCAACATCCGGGTAACCGATTTCCAGACCTATCCCAGCGCGGCTGGCTATGACCTCTTCGCCACCTCCCGTCCTGCGGATCAGGCTGGCGACTGGGAACTGGCCTGTCAGGGTGAGGGTCAGGTGGTGCTGGACGTGGACGGCATCATGGGCGGCGTATATCTCAAGGGCGCCACCCGGAACTACACCGACTGGGAAAACGATCAGGTGAATGCCTGGCACGAACAGCAAAAGCAGGAAACCGACCCGGAGGCACGCCGGGAAATCAACAAGGAAATGGAAGCCTTCCTGTTCACCCAGCAAGACAACCATTGGGTAACCCTGGGTTGGGGCGTGCTGCAGTGGGTGATCGGTGAGCAGATCAAGAACTTCAACGCTCCGCAGACCGTACAGACTCACTTCAAGCACGAAGACATCTGGCTGGAACGCTAGACCCGTAGTGCAGATCGCGGGGGCGGGCTGTAAATCCGCCCTCGCGTGACTTTCGTTTGGCCTGTCACGGCAGCCTTACCTATTCGGCCCTCATATGGGACTGGGCAGATGAGACAATACATCTTCAAGCGAGTCGGGCTTTTCTTCCCCACGATCATCCTGATTACGATAATTACATTCGTGGTCATGCGGTTGATCCCAGGGGATGTGTGTCTGGCGATTCTCAGCGACGGCGAAGCGACGTTCACGCAAGAGGAACTGATCGAATGCCGTATAGAACTTGACCTGAACAAGCCGTTGGTCAATCAGTATTTTGACTGGATTGGCGGCGTCCTGCAGGGAGATTTCGGAAACTCCTACTGGTTCAAGGCCCCGGTGATGGAGGAGTTGGCCGAACGAATTCCGGTGACCGTAGAGCTGACCATCCTCTCGATGCTCATTTCTGTCGTCGTGGCTGTACCTTTGGGGATTGTGTCCGCACTCCGTCCGGAAAGCGCGTTGGACTACGCGGCACGGGTGTTCACAATGGCCGGCATCGCCATGCCGACTTTCCTCATCGCCATCCTGTTGCTCCTTCTGCTGGTGAAGGTGGGTGGGCTGGCGCCGTTGAACTACGTTACCCTGTGGGAAGACCCGCTTACCAACCTGCACCAGATGATCTGGCCTGCGTTGGCGCTGGGCTTTTACGAAATGGGTTTCGTGGCTCGCGTTACCCGGTCTGCGATGATGGAAATCATCCGCGAAGACTACATGCGGACCGCCCGGTCCAAGGGCCTGAGCGAGAATGCGGTGGTCTACGGGCACGGTCTTAAGAACGCCCTCCTGCCGGTTCTCACCACCTCCGGCTGGATTTTCGCCCGCCTGTTCGGCGGAACGGTGATCATCGAGACCATCTTCCTGGTACCCGGCATGGGCCGGATTCTCATCGAGTCTATCTTCCAGCGGGACTACACGATGATCCAGGCGGAGATTGTAATCATCGCCGCGTTCATTGTGACCATTAACCTCGCGATAGACCTGCTCTACGGCTGGCTCGATCCGCGCATCAGGTACGCGTAAGGTCCAAGAAAGGCACTGGAGGTCAGTACAGGCCTCTGTGCCTCCAGCTCGACTCGATTAAGCAAGCAGCGCATACTCGGGGCCCACAGTCGTGGGCCCCTGGCAAACCCTCCAGTAAGGGATGGAGATATGGCAGTATTCCGCACTGACACTGCGGCCGAAGAAAGGATCCTAGAGGGCGACGTTAGGCAAAAGCCTACGGGACTTGCCGGGATCTGGGCAGTCAGTTGGAGCTTTACCAAACGCAAGCCCCTGGGTGCCATTGGCGCAGTCATAATCGTACTGGCAATCCTGATCGCGGTCTTTGCGCCAGTGGTTGCTCCTCACAACCCTGAGGGGGTGGGAATCGCCAAGAAGTTCTCGCCTCCGGGAACGGCGAGCGCCCCTCTTGGGACTGACCACATTGGGCGAGACATCCTGAGTCGCCTCATCTATGGTGCACGCATATCTATGTATGTCGGCGTGATGACCGTCCTCATCGGCATTACCATAGGCACGATGATCGGAATTTCCAGCGCCTACATGGGCGGGGTGTTCGACATGGTCATTCAAAGACTTGTCGACGCCTTAATGGGTTTCCCGCCAATAATTCTGGCGCTAGGGCTGATGGCGGCCCTGGGCGCCGACATCAATAACGTGATCATAGCGCTTGTGGTAATCCTGGTGCCCGGCGCGACCAGGGTCATCCGCTCCGAGGCCCTCCGCATCAAGGAGTTGGACTACATCCTGGCGTCCAAAGCCATCGGTGCCAATCCGTTGCGAGTGATGCTGCGTCACATAATGCCCAACGTGGCGGCAACGTACATCGTCCTGATGACCATCACCCTCGGCTTCGCCATCGTGGTCGAGGCGTCGCTCAGCTTCCTTGGCGTCGGGGTGCCAGAGGGCACCGCCACCTGGGGCAGCATGCTGGAGATCGGGCGTGAGCACATCCAGACCCAGACCTGGCTGGTCGTGTTCCCCGGCATCATCATCGCCGCCGTCGTGTTCGCTGTTAACTTCCTGGGGGACGGTCTCCGGGATGTGCTGGACCCGAGGCTCAGGGGACGGTAGGCGAACCGCTGGTCGGGACCTGAATTCAAGGGGCGCAATTTTGCGCCCCTTTCCCTTTTTCCTGTATTGCACGGGAGAAACGCGAGACTATTCGCACCCAGCCATGTGGCGAACGAATACGTCACAGGTTTATACTCTGGGGCGGATGATTCCGGGTATTTCGAGCTTAAGTTTCAGTCAGGGAGGCGAAGAGGGTTTTGAAGACGAAAGGTATTATTCTACTGGCGATTCTGTCGTCAATGATGCTGTTGCTGGTTCTCGCCTGCGGCACAGAAGACGCAGCAGAGGATGAACCAGAGGAAGTCGAGAGCCGTCTGCAAACGATCAAGGACCGCGGAACCGTAATCTGTGCCAGTCGAAACGATGTACCGGGTTACGGCTTCATCAACGAAGCCGGCAACAATGTCGGATTTGACATCGACCTGTGCCGCGCCCTTGCCGCAGCCGTCCTGGGCGATCCGAATGCCATCGAGATCCGGCTGATCACCGCCGCAGAGCGCGGGCCGACGATCCAGTCCGGTGAGGTCGACATGCTGGTGCGGACGGTGACATGGACGACGTCACGCGACGCCCAGTGGGGCAACTATGCCCAGACCATGTTCTATGACGGCCAGGGTTTCATGGTCAACAACGATCTGGGCGTTAGCAGCGCCCTCGAGCTGACGGACGCAACCGTGTGCGTAACCCAGGGCACCACCACGGAGCTCAACCTGCAGGACTTCTCGAACCAGAACAACCTCAACATCACGCCGCTCACGTTTGAGGATACCGACGCTGTCAGCGCCGCTTATCAGGACGGCCAGTGTGAGGCGTTCACCAACGACCGTTCGCAGCTGGCCGCCATCGGCTCAGGCTTCAACGATCCGTCGGCCCACAGCATCCTGCCGGAGACCATCTCCGAGGAGCCCCTGGGCCCGGTGGTCCCTCACGGCGATGACCAGTGGTTCGACGTCGTAAAGACCGTTATGTCCATCCTCATCTATGGCGAGGCCTACGGCGTCAGCCAGGGCAGCGTCCCAAGCGCTGCCACCGGCACGACCGTTGTGGACCGCCTGCTTGGCACCGAGGGTTCCTTCGGACAGGAGAGCCTCGGACTCAGCATGACAGTGGGTCAAGACGTGCTCAGGGCCGTTGGAAACTACGGCGAGATCTACGCCCGCAACCTTGGCCCCGACGGCATCAACCTGCCGCGCGAGGGCGGACGCAATGCCCTGTGGGCCGACGCCCCCTGCCAGGACTGCCCCAAGGGCGGTCAGATCTACGCAGCCCCGCTGCGCTAGTACAATTCAACCAGCAATTGGTTGGCAATCACTTGGGGGCAGGTCATTAGACCTGCCCCTCTTTTCTTATTCCTGATACAAAACCAGATTGCTCGCGCATGGGGATTTGTAGGTACAATGGTCTAAAATCGGAAAGCTCGGCTCTTGCCGTTGGCCGGAATGAGGACCAGCCATGTTTCGTCTTCCCCTGATAGCGGGGACACTGCTTTTGCTTGCCCTGGTGGCTTTGGTGGCCTGTACCTCTGAGGACCACGAGTCCAGCCTGGATGCTGCATCGGGAGAGACCTCCCGGCTGGAGCGGGTGCGAGAGCGGGGCACGCTGGTCTGTGCCACCGGCAACGACACGCCCGGATTCGGCTACGTTGACGAGGGAGGAAACAACGTGGGGTTCGACCTGGACCTGTGTCGTGCCGTGGCCGCAGCCGTGCTGGGCGATGCGTCTGCCGTCGAGTTCCGCGTCGTCGACCCCGCCGAACGGGGGCCAATCCTGCAGGCTGGGGAGATAGACATGCTCTCCACCGTCACCACCTGGACATCGACCCGTGACTCCCAGTGGGGCAACTTCACGCAGACCATGTTCTACGACGGACAGGGTTTCATGGTACCTCGCAGCCTGGGAGTGGCCAGTGCGCTGGAACTGCAGGATGCCCGTGTCTGCGTTACACAGGGCACCACCACCGAGCTGAACCTTGAGGACTTTTCACGGGAGGCCGATCTGAACGCATCGGCCGTGACTTTCGAGGACTCCGAGGCGGCCCTGGAAGCATACCGCGAGGGCCAGTGCGACGCTTTCACCACCGACCGCTCGGCGCTGTCATCGCTGCTGGACACCTTCTCCGACCCCGGAGAGCACGTCATTCTGCCGGACACCATCTCCGAGGAACCCCTCGGTCCCGTGGTACCTCACGGCGACGAACAGTGGTACGACATCACCAAGGTGGTTATGGCTATACTGATCTATGCCGAGGCCTTCGGCATAGGAATGGACAACGTGCCCACGGCGGTCACCGGCGATGCCAAGGTTGACCGGCTGTTCGGCCTGGAGGGTTCCTACTCCCAGGAGACTCTGGGACTCGAGCAGACGGTGGCCCAGGACGTAATCCGCAGTGTAGGTAACTATGGAGAGATTTACGACCGAAACCTGGGCAAAGACGGCATCCAGTTGCCTCGAGAGGGAGGGCGCAACGCTCTATGGGCCGACGCCCCCTGCCAGGACTGCCCCAAGGGCGGCCAGATCTACGCGGCGCCACTGCGGTAGGCGGAGCCCTTGTACCCTCGCCCCAGCGGTAGCCGGAACGGGGCCGGCCTGGGGAGTCACAGTCTTCCCTGCCGGCCAACCGGAGGGGCTTGCGGGCGTACTGTCGTGTGGCATTCCGAGGTCGCTCCTGCTCGGCGTAGGTCTGTTCCAAATCTTCTGGCGGTCAAGACTGCTGGTGTAGATTCTTCCGGGGAAAAGGGACCACAAAGCGTGAAGGATTCGAAAGGCTCGCACTCGCCGGATTCACCATGGCTTTGAACAAGTACCACCCTGAGTTCACAGCCGTTTAACATGGGTACCCACGTGTGTTAGATTTGACACCGAAGTTTCGCTCCATCTTTGCGGGAGTCGTATGGCTCAGCTAAGAGGTCTCCTTACCTATCAGGGCGTCGAGGTCTGGCGGCACACCAAGGTCCTCCAATGGGCCTTGCAGATCGTCTCCGGCATCGTCGTCGTTGTGCTGGTGGCCTGGTTTTTCACCAACATTGCTACCGCCGTCCAGGACAGGGAGATCCCGCATGGATTCAATTTCCTGGACCGCGCCTATCAGACGCCGATTGGCCAGCACATAATTCCCTACGAATCTTCTGATTCGTTTGGTTATGCCCTGTGGGTCGCGATGGTCAACACCATGGTCATATCCGTGGTGGGTGTGACCCTGGCGACGATGCTGGGCATCTTCATTGGTGTCGCCCGGCTCTCCAGCAACTGGCTGGTTTCCAAGCTGGCAACGGTATACATCGAGTTCTTCCGCAACGTTCCACTTTTGGTCCAGCTATTTTTCTGGTTCTACATCATCCTGGCCCTACCGCCGGTCAGGGAGGGCTACGTAATTGGCGGCGGCCTGTACATCAACAACGGCGGATTATCCATGCCCTTCCCGTCGGCCACGGGCACCGGCGTGGCAGTACTCTGGCTGTTGCTGGCACTGGCGGGCCTGGCGATTGGTCGCGTTGTATACCAGTTCCTGCTCGCGCGCGAAATCAACACCGGTCAGCGTTCATATCCAATCACGGGTGGCCTGGCCGCGGTCGTAATCATCGGCGCCCTCAGCTGGATCATCATCAGTCTCGCTGCAGGCGACTCCCCCTACGTAATCTCATCACCTCATCCCGAGGGTAGATTTGGCCGCATAAGCGACGGCATCACCGCACCGGCCGGAATGGTAGTGCTGCTGGTCGGGCTGGTGACTTACACCGCATCGTTTATTGCGGAAATCGTGCGCGCCGGCATCCAGTCGGTGCGGCGCGGCCAGACCGAGGCCTCGCGCGCTCTGGGGCTCACACCCATGGAGACGCTGCGGTACGTGACGTTCCCTCAGGCCCTCAGGGTCATCATTCCCCCGCTGATCAGCCAGTTCCTGAACCTGACGAAGAACAGCAGCCTCGCTGGCGCCATCGGGTACGCCGATCTGACCAACGTGGCCAAGACCATGACCCAGACGGCGCCGGCGGTGTCCATATTCCTGCTGATTATGGCGGCGTATCTTGCCATGAGCCTGACCTACTCACTCATCGGCAACCTATACAACCGCCATATCAAGTTTACGGGGGGCTGACGGTGGCAGCAGTCCAGCAGCAGTCGACACCCGGCGAACGCTTGCCACCTCCCCGCACCGAGGTGGGAATCATCGGCTGGATGATGCAGAACCTGTTCAGCTCATGGTTCAACACTGCCCTGACGTTGATCGCATCAGCGGTGATTGTTCTCGTCCTTTTCTACGGCCTAAGGTGGGTTATCGCGGGGGCAGAATGGAAGGTCATTGGCGTGCTGGGCGGGCAGATTGCCATCGGGCAATACAACACCGAGTCCTCCTGCCCCGGTCAGAACTGTTTCTGGAGGCCACAGGTATCCCTGCTGCTGGTGTCGGCAATGTTCGGTATGGCCTGGGCTTTGGCCGGAGGCGGCGTCGCCAAACGCCTTGCCATCGGCATAGTGATATTCATCGCGCTCTTTGCGCTGCTTCCTTACAGCTTCGAACGCATGGGAATGGACGTGCGGCTACTGCTGGTGGCCAACATCCCCGCAATGCTGGCGGGATGGGCCATCGCCCGCTACACCCGCATGTCTGTACGGGGCATAGTAATCTACGTCGTGGTCGCTTTCCTGGTCTCCCTGATTCTGATGCGCGGAATGTCCGGAGTGCCGGGGCTGCAACCCGTGCTGGTAATCCATTGGGGCGGCATCAGCCTGAACATCCTGCTGGCGGTGGTCGGGATTGGCCTGAGCCTGCCAATCGGAATCGCCCTCGCGCTGGGAAGACGGAGCAACCTGAACATTCCTCTCGGTGATGCACTAATCTACCTGTTCCAAAGAGTGTTCCGATCTCCGGTGCTTTCCCCAATTGCAGGTTTGGCATTCTTCTCGGGTACCACTGGCAACCGTTTAGTCGCCTCAGCGGAGTGGATCATACGCCTGATATTCAACTTGAACCTCGTCAAGTTGTTTTGCGTGGTGTTCATCGAAGTGTTCCGCGGCGTGCCGCTGATTACGCTGCTATTCATGTCGCAGGTGTTGGTTCCGTTAGCCTTCCCGGAGGACTTCCAGACGAGTTCCCTTTTGAGGGCCGGAATCATCATCACCCTGTTCAGTTCGGCATACATGGCAGAGAACATCAGGGGTGGATTGCAGGCCCTGCACCCAGGCCAGGCCGAGGCCGCGCGTGCGCTGGGTCTGGCAGGCTGGCAGGCTACCATGCTGATTTCCCTGCCTCAGGCCATCAGGAACGTGATCCCCGCCATCGTGGGACAATTCATAGCGCTGTTCAAAGACACCAGCCTCGTCTACATTATCGGGATGCTGGATGTCGTGGAAATAAGCCGCGCATTCATCCAGGGCAATACCCAGTACCTGTCCAACGCCAAGGAGGTGTTCATATTCCTGGCGCTGGTTTTCTGGGTATTCACCTACACCATGTCATACGTCAGCCAGAAGGTGGAGGACCACATGGGTGTGGGCCAGCGATAGGTCGACCTGCACCAGGGTCCCGCTCCCAGAGGTTCCCGCAGATTCAGCAATCCGGATGGCCGGCGATGAACAGGGTTGTCTCTGCACTGCAAGAGAGGTCCCCCGCACTCGCGGGAGTGACGAATGGAGGCCAAAATGGTTGAGGAACAGCCCAACGGTTCAGCCAACGATGGGCCGATAATTATTGCCCGTGATGTGCATAAGTGGTTCGGGAACTTCCACGTGCTGCGGGGAGTGACCACGACGGTGGACCGCAGCGAAAAGGTGGTGGTGGTAGGACCTTCTGGCTCTGGCAAGTCCACCTTCATACGCACCATCAACCGTCTGGAGGAGCATCAGCGCGGCGACATCGTGGTGGACGGCATGCCGATGACCCAGGATGTGCGCAACATCGACGCCATCCGGCGGGAGGTGGGCATGGTGTTTCAGCAGTTCAACCTGTTCCCGCACCTGTCGGTGTTGGATAACGTCACCCTCGCCCCCATGAAGGTGCGCAAGTGGAAGCGAAGCGATGCCGATGAAGTGGCGATGGAGCTGCTGGAACGTGTGGGAATCCCGGAACAGGCCGACAAGTTCCCCGGGGAATTGTCTGGCGGTCAGCAGCAGCGCGTCGCCATTGCCCGCGCCCTGGCCATGCAGCCCAAGATCATGCTCTTCGACGAGCCGACATCCGCTCTGGACCCGGAGATGATCCGCGAGGTACTGGACGTGATGCGGGAACTGGCGGAGTCCGGCATGACCATGATCATCGTTACCCACGAGATCGGATTCGCCACCGAGGTTGCCGACCGCATCCTCATGTTCGACGAGGGAGTGATCATCGAGGACGCTCCACCCTCGGTCTTCTTCAACAACCCCGCGCACGAAAGGACCCAGACCTTCCTCAGCCAGATCCTCAGCTAAACGGGGGGATTTCTGAATCAGGATTTTAGGATTCTTAGGAAGGCCAGTTCATCAATCCTGTGCGTCCTTTAATTATGAAAATCCTGATTCAGACGATGGTTGGCTAGAGGACGGTGCCCAGCAGGTCCAGGGCGGCTTGGGCGGCGCCGTGCTTGGTGGCATCGCGGTCGCCGTCGATAAGCACCTCAACGGCAGTATCCTCGCCGTCCTTGACCGAGAGCCCGACCCAGAACGTGCCGATGGGCAGCCCGGATCGCCCGGCCGCTGGGCCGGTCACGCCGGTGGTGGAGATGGCATAGTCGGTGCCGGTAAGCTCCCTCACCCCGCGAGCCATGCCAACGGCCATCTCCCTGCTGACGGTGCCGTGGTTGGGCGCCACCTCGTCTGGGACGCTCAGCACCGACTCCTTGAGGCCGCCGGTGTAGGCGATCACGCCGCCCGGAAAGTAACGCGAGCTCCCCGGAACGGTACCCAGCATGTACCCCACGAGACCGCAGGTGCAGGCCTCGGCCACGGATACGGTCTTGCCAGCCTCGGTAAGCTTGGCTGCGATTTCTTCAACTTGCATAGTTTATTCCTCTAGAAGCTGGGCCAACTCTTCAGCGGCCCTGATGTAATCTGAAGTGCCGTGGATCAAATCGGGTATGTCATCGTTGTCGCAGGCCCCATAGTAGCAGGCGTCGATATGCAGATACTGGGCTCGCTGGGCATATTGCGCAGACAGGTTTGGCAGGTCATATTGCCTAGCGAGCCGCCGAAGGCCGTTGGAAATGTTGATCGTGGTAGCCGTGCTGCCACTGTGGGCCAGTACGGCGGCCTCGGATGCTGCCCTTGTGGCGTTCCAAGCCTTGCCGCAAGCGTCCCGTACGTCTCCTGCCTCAAGTCGTTCAATGGCTGAGCGGTACTGCTCCCATGCGTCGTCCAGCGACGCGCACACTGGCATTCCGATGGGGTCCGCTGGTCTTGAGGTCATCTCGTGTGCCTCACTCTGGGAGTTGGGTGCCGGATGGGGTATGACGCATCGCAACCCTCCGCATGTTGCCCTCCTGGATTCTACACGTCCAGCATCTTGTCGGGGATCATTAGTTCCATGATCTCGATGCGATTGCCCTGGGTTAACCGGCTGACCTGCTCCCTTATCGGGTCGGCCTCTGAGGGGCGACGCATGCCGTTTCGATACGGCGACATCAGGGCATCGTCGGTCCACTCCAGCACCACTGAGTCCGGCTCGGAGGGAGTGGTGTAGCCGTTGAAATAAACCCTGAACTCGCCACGGTGGCCCGTATCGTGATAAAGCTGTGCCTGTCTCTGAACCAGGCTTGCCACCCGGCGGGCCTCCCCCGGTTTGCATTTCCAGATACGCCTCAGGAGGTACATCCGATTCTCTCTCGGCCGAAATTCAGCGAAAGCCGCCGCTTGAATCTGCTTCCACCACTGAAACCAACTCCTTTTTCGGTGCGGCGGGACAGAGTGTAACGGTGGCCGACCTGCTTTGCCGTTTCGGCTCTAACTTGGAAATTTGGTGCTGGCTACACGTCCAGCATTTTGTCGGAAGTCATAAGCTCCATGATTTCGAGGCGGTTGCCGTCCGTAAGCTCACGGACCTGGCCACCGACCTGCGGGGCTGCCTGGGGCAGTTCGTGGCCGGCGCGCATGGTTGACATCAGCGCCTCGTCGGTCCACTCCAGCACCACGGTGTCAGGATTGGAGGGAGTGGTGGCGCCGTTGAAATACACCCTGAACTCGCTGCGTTGTCCCGCCTCTCGGTAGATCGTAGCCTGCTTTTGCACAAGGCTGGCCACGCGCCGGGCCTCACCGGGCTTGCATTGATAAATTCGCCTGAGCAGGTACATTTGCTCCTCTCCAATCCCAAAATTGTGGCGGTAAGTCCGCCCGGCTGCCTTATTTGAAGCAGCCCCGTTATCCGTGGATGCTACACATCCAGCATCTTGTCAGGGGTCATGAGCTCCATGATCTCGAAGCGGTTGCCCTCGGTGAGCTCAGCGACCTGGCCACCGAACTGCCTCACTGCCGCGGGCAGCTGGTGGCCCGCGCGCATGGTCGACCTGAGCGTATCGTCGGTCCACTCGAGCACAACGGTGTCAGGATTGGAAGGCGTGGTGGCGCCGTTGAAATAGATCCTGCACTCGCCGCGCTGTCCTGCCTCCTGGAACGCCTCCGCCTGTTTCTGCACGAGGCTGGCCACCCTGCGGGCCTCGCCGGGTTTGCAATTGAATATGCGACGCAGAAGGTACATAGCACTTCCTCTCAATGAAATTACCGCCGACAGTTCGCCGACGGCAGTCATCATACCTGATTTTAGATGGGTTGGATTGTAGACCTGCAAGGTCTACAGCTTTCTCAGAAGGGCGAGGTATTCCCGGTTGCCGGCGTCGCCTGTTATGGGCGAATCGATGGTGCCCACCAGCTCCACGTCCTCGCGTTCATGCAGCCACTGCTCCACGCGCATCAGGATGTCCTCGCGCAGCGCGTCGCTGCGGATGACACCGCCCCGACCAACCTCCCCACGGCGAGCCTCGAACTGCGGCTTGATGAGCGCGACGGCGTGGCCGGCTCCCGGGCCACTGCCGTCTTGTCCATTGGCGGAACGCAGGTGGGAGAGCGGCTG
Organism: Dehalococcoidia bacterium; assembly: GCA_963664175.2. GTDB lineage: Bacteria > Chloroflexota > Dehalococcoidia > Lucifugimonadales > UBA3495 > VXOI01. Next base: position 8,040 of record CAXXOI010000032.1, on the reverse strand, counting down.
CGGCAGTGCCATCGTCAGCGAGATAAACGAGACGTCGATAACCAGCAGGTCCACCGGCTCTGGCAGAACGAAGGGCAAGCGGGCGTTGAGCTTCTCTGAGCTGACGACGCGAGGGTCCTTTCGCAGGGTGTAGGCCAGTTGCCCGTGGCCCACGTCGACGGCGTATACCCGTTCTGCTCCTCTCTGCAGCAGACAGTCGGTGAATCCGCCGGTGGACGCCCCCACATCCAGCGCCACGAGCCCGGATGGGTCTATGCCGAACTCGTCCAGGGCATGGGCCAGCTTGTACCCGCCCCTGCTGACGTAGGGCAACCGGCCCTGCACCTCGACCTCGACGTCGCTGGCCAACAGGGATCCCGCCTTGGCGACACGTCCGGAGGGAGTAAAGACGACGCCCGCCATGATCAGCGCCTGGGCCCGTTCCCGGGACTCGGCCAGCCCGCGCTCAACTAGCAGGACATCGGCTCGGGTTTTTGCGGTTGAATTTGCCGTGGCTTTCACCCCCACCCTAACCCTCCCCCTCAGGGGGAGGGGACAGTGTTTCCGACTTTGGTTATCTCCCGACGAAGTTGGGGCGTCGCTTTTCCAGGAAGGAGCGGTATCCCTCCTGGTAGTCCTCGGTATCGAACTGCGTCAGCGGCAGCGCGTTCTCCTCGTCGGTCAGGTCGGCGAGGACGGGCTTGGCCTGCACCTGCCGCAAAGTAAGCTTGTTTACGGCGTGGGAAAGGGGAGCCAGTGCGGCGATCTCGTTGGCCAGCTTGTAGGTCGCCTCGTGCAGGTCCTCCGCGGGCACCACCTGGTTGACCAGCCCGATGCGCAGGGCCTCCTGGGCATCCAGCAGGCGGCCGGAGAGCAGGATGTACAGCGCGTTGCCCTTGCCCACCAGGTCCACCAGCCCGCGCATCTCGCGGTGGCCGATGGTGATGCCGAGGCGCGCAACGGGAATGCCCAGGCGGCTACCATCGGCGGCGATGCGCAGGTCCGTGGCGACGGCCATCTCGCATCCCCCGCCAGCGGCGAAGCCCTGGATCATCGAGATTGTGGGCGTCCCCATCTCGGCCAGGGCTTCCAACAGGCCGTTGACGGCATCGTTGTAGCCCTGCCCCTTGATCGAATCGGAACGGTGCTTGTGAAAGTCTGCGATGTCAGCGCCCGCCGAGAACGCCTCGCCGCCGGCGCCGGTGATCACCACGCAACGCACATCGATGTCGGCGTCCAGCTGTCGCATCAGGGCGGCCAGCTCATGCCACATATCAAAGCTGATGGCGTTACGCTGTGCCGGGCGGTTGAGGGTGACCGTGGCCAGCGGCGGCTGGCGGTCGAGGAGAATGTAGTCGTTCAATGCGGGTTCCTCTACGCGGAGTTAGCTTTCGCGTCCCAACATCAGGGTAAGGGCGCGACTGATAATATTGCGGGCCATGGGGATTTTATACCCGTTTTGGGACAGCGGCGTTGCGTTGGGCAAAGCCCTGGCGGCAACCGCCGTGATATCTACGTCAGCGACGGGATGGCCGCTCAGGACATTTTCCACTTCGAGTGCACGATAGGGAACCGGAGCCACGCCACCCAGGGCAATCCGGGCCTTGGCGATGGCGCCGTCGTCCTTCAGATACAATGCGGCGGCGACGCTGACCAGGGCGAAATCGCCGGACTCGCGTTCTCGTACTTTGATGTGAATGCTGCGGTCCGGTGCCTCGGGAGTCAGGATGACGCGGGTCAGCAGTTCGCCGGGCTCCAGTACATTCTCGCGCTCGAGGTCTCGGACTGGGCCTGCAAAAAACTCCCCCATCGCCAGGTCTCTTCCGCCATTGGGGCCCATGATTTCCACCCGTGCCTCCAGGGCGGTCAGCGCCACTGCCGTGTCGGAGGGATGCACGATGAAGCAACGGTCGCCGCCGGTGACACACAGCAGCCTGGTGTTGCCGGCAAGAGCGTAGCAGCGATCGCCGCCTTTCTTCAGGCACGGTATGAGCGGGCTGCGGTAGTACCAGCAGCGGGGTCGCTGGGCCAGGTTGCCGCCGATGGTGGCCTCGTTGCGGATCTGCGGGGTGGCAAGCCCTTCAGCTGCCTCGACCAGCGCGGTATAGCGGCTGCGTACCAGCGTATGTTCCGCAACGTCAGCGATAGTCGCCGCTGCGCCGATTGCCAATCCGCCGCCAGCGGTTTCCGAGATATCGTCCAGATCCGGAATGTCGGCCAGCCCCACAAGCCGGTCCGCCGCCACCACGCCGTCCCGTACCTGCGTCAGCAGGTCAGTGCCCCCGCCCATGGCCACCGCGCCGGGTTGCGAGAGCAGGGCCACCGCCTCGTCGATTGACTGTGCCTCGATGTAATCGAACGGGGGCATCAGCCGCCATAATCCTGTCGCAACGCGGCCAGTACCCGGTCGGGGGTGAACGGAGTGCGGCGCAGGCGAACGCCGGTGGCGTTATAGATGGCGTTGGCGATGGCCGGGGCCACGCCGACCGTTGGCACTTCCCCAAGGCCCTTGGCACCCAGGGGACCCACGGGGTCTACGACGTCGGCGAACACGACCCGGATGTCAGGGTAATCAAGGATCGTCGGCGATTTGTGCTCCAGGTATCCGGCATTCAGAGTGACGCCGGTGGCCGGGTCTGTGAACAGTTCCTCCGACAGGGCGAAACCGAGCATCTGGCTGATGGCGCCCTCCGCCTGGTTCAGGGCAGTACGAGGATTTATGATGCGGCCCGAGTCATGGGCGGCCACGTACCGCAGCACCTTGACACGACCCGTCGCGGTGTCCACCTCCACCTCGACGAAGTGGGCCCCGAATGAGTTGACGATGTGGTCGGTGCTGCCCGGAATCACCGAGGCGGTGGCGGACAGTGCGTCGCCATCCATCCGTCCCGCGACCTCTGTCAGCGCCATCCGTCGGGATGGGTCGGACTTGACGAACACCCAGCCTTGGGCGGAATCCAGGGCGTGTACCGGCACCTCGAGCCCTGCGGATGCCAGCTCCAGCAGCGACGCCCGTACCTCGGTGGCGGCCTGCACCACGGCGGTGCCGGTGGAAAAAGTGGCCGTCGAGCCGGCCGTTATGGGGGCGCCAGGCGTGCCGCGCGAGTCGGCGAAGACCGCCTCGACCTGCTCGTACTCAGCGCCGAGGATCTCTGCGGCAATCTGCGGCAGGACAGTACTGGCGCCTTCCCCCACGTCCATCAGGCCGGTGACCAGCCTGATGGACCCGGACTTTTCGATCCGCACCTCCGCAGCCGAGGGCGAGCCGGGGCCGCCACGGTAGATCATGATGGACATCCCCCGTCCCCGCTTGACGACGGGGTCGGTCGTCGGCTCAGGACGATTGTCTCGCCAGCCGAAGGCCTCGGCTCCCAGTTCCAGGCATTGCTCAAGGCCGTTGCTGGAAAAGGGGATGCCGCCCTCCAGAGGCTGACTGTCCACAACCCTGTCAGCCGGCGTAACGCGCTGTCCGGGTTGCCCCTCCGGGCGGACGCGGTTCATCAGCCGGAAATCCAGGGGGTCCATTCCAAAGTGCTCGGCAGCCCGGTCCATCAGGCTTTCCAGGGCAAAGTGCCCTTGGGGAGCGCCAAGGGCGCGATAGGAACCGGCGGTGGGGCGGTTGGTGTAGGCCAGGTGGGCCTCGTACTTGACGTTGGCGCAGTGGTAGAGATACAGGATGCCCTGTCCCGCGCGACGCGCCACCCCGGCACCCGACGCCAGGTACGCTCCAGTATCCAACACTGCGGATGCCTCAATGGCGGTAATGCTGCCACTGGACGTGAACCCGGCGCGGATGTGGATCCTTGCTGCGTGGCGGACTCGACCGGCAACGAATTCATCCTCCCGTGAGAATTCCACGAGAACCGGACGTCCGGCTCTCTGGGAAAGAACGGCGGCCAAGGCTGCAAGGCGCGTTTCGTCCTTATTGCCATAGCCAGCCCCCAGGTGGGGCCCAACCACCCTGATGCGAGAGGACGGCAGTCCCAGCGCGGCGGCAAGGGCGTCGCGGTCGACATGCACGCCCCGGGTGGTCTTCCACACCGTCAGGTCAACGTCTGTGTCCTCTCCCCAGGACGCCAGCGCAGCCCTGGGCTCCAGCGGCGCTGCCGAGTGGGTTGGGATTTCGAATTCGTCCTCCAGCACCACGTCTGCAGAGGCGAATCCTTTTGAGACTCTGCCTCGTTCGAGGGACAGCACCTCCCCCAGGGCCAGGTTGCCGTCGGGATGGATGGGCACGGCGTCGGGCGCGAGGGCAGACTCGGGCGTTGTGTAATGGGGCAGAGGGGAATATTCGACCCGAATCAATCCCAGGGCCGCCCGGGCCGTATCCGGGTCGTCGGCGGCCACGGCTGCCACCTCGTCGCCCACGAACCGGACGCGGGTGTCGAGTAAAGCCAGATCCGGAGCCAGCCGGCCACCGGGGACGTCAAATGGAGTGACCACGGCACGCACGCCGGGCAGGCGCAACGCCTCGCTGGCGTCCACGCCCACGATTTCGGCGTGGGGGTGCGGACTGCGCAGGATGGCGCCGTGGAGCATGCCCGGCAATTTCAGGTCCGCCGTGTACTTGGCCTCGCCAGTCAGCTTGGCGTCGAGGTCGCGGCGTGCCACGCTGGTGCCGGCGACGTTGAGCGTCATCTATCCATCCAGATTAATCACAGAGCACACGGAGACTGCGGAAAATTCCAACGAGTCCAGAAAAATCTCTGTGTCCCCTGTGATCCCTGTGGTTAGTCATTTTGGTTGGGATCTACAGGATGTGGAACAGGCGCAGGTGTTCGCGCAGGACATCGGCGGCAAAATCGTTCTCGATATCGCGCCAGACCGAGTGGATGTGGTTTGCGCCATCCTGGCGATTGTCGAACTCCACCACGAAATTGCCGCCGTGGATGCGGTAGTAGTGGGGATCGTTTTTCGACACCGGGCCGGCCCATCCTAGGTGAAAATGGTCAAGTCCCTCCTCGCGTATGGCGGCCAGCTTCTGCTCGGCCAGGTCAGTGCGCACCTGTCCCACGTACAGGGCGACCAGGTTCAGCAGGGTCTCCTTCTGGGCGCCGGTCATATCGGCAGCGGCCAGTCCCTGGGGCCGGAATGGGAACGAGACCTTGGTGCTGTTGTAGGTCAGGATGTCCAGCGGGGCCTCATCGTAGATGGTGGCGGTCGCTTGCTGGTCGGGGTTCAGGCTCTCCATCAGATTGAAGGCCAGGTCTTCGCGATCTCCCAGGATTCGAAGGCCCTGCTTGGGGCCCTTGCGGACCTCGGCCGGGTTGGCCCCGAAAAAGAACGGCGTCACGGAAATCACGTTGTCTCCCCAGACGCTGAAGTGCAGCGAGACGTGATGCCCCTCGCAGCGCCAGCCCCATGGTTCCCCGGTCCCCGGCTCGCCGAATATGGTGAAATAGTACAGCTCAACATCTCGCACAAAAGTGATCAGGCCCATCTCTTTTTCCAGCGGGCCCAGAACATCTTCGTGCTCGATAATCTGGCGGGCCTGCTCGTAGGAGCGCGGCGTCAGCCCGGATTCCAGCAGGGAAAAGGCCAGTTCGCGCTGGTTGGCGTTCATATCGCGTAGGGACAGGCCGTGTCGGTTGATGGGCGGGTAGTACCAGTACATCCGCTCGCCGTCCATGTACTCGAAGGTGGCCATGTTCTTTTGCTCAGATGTGAGACTGTCGAGAAAGCGTCGGGCGGCGGCGGCCATCTGTGCGGCAGCCTGCAGCCCGGGTTGTACTGGCGCTCCGCTGCTCTGATTCTGGACCGTAGTCATTTGAGGGACCTCCTGGGCGGGTGCGATTCCGGTATTTCTGCGAGTTTATGAGCGGGCTAGAGTAGAGTCAACCGAGTTGACCCTGCGGGGCTATTCGCCCCTGAGGCGGCTTAGCTCTTCCTCAAGGGCCCGGACCCGGGCAGCCTCTACCTCGGCGCGGGCCTCAGCAGCAATGCGGGCATCGCGTTCGGCAATGCGGGCGTCGCGCTCCTCCAGGTATGTGTTCAGGTAAAGGCGGATGACCGAGTCCCAGAAGCGCAGCTGGCCTTCTTCCCAGCACAGGTCGAGATTCAGCACGTCGCTGTGTCCCCGGAAGTGGCCCTCGACAGTCCGCTGAATGGCGATGGGTTCGTACTCCTCTCCCACCAAGCGGTCTCCAGCAAGATGCGTGCTGTGATAATCCCCGCCCGATGGATCAAATCGCCAGTATTCCGGGACGCGAAAACCGGCATAGACCTGGCGTTTGCGTCCCTCGTCGATGCGACCCGTGCTTTCGGAACCGACCTCCAGCACAAAGTCAGGCGGCTTGCCCTGTTCCGGTATGAGGTAGCCATTGCGGGGTATGATCAGCTCGGGCCGGGCGTTGAAAGAGATGAGCAGGTCGGGGTACCTGATACCCTCCCGGTCCTCTCGCACGAACAGTCCTGCCGCTATTTCACTGAGGATCACGGTCGTTTCCTGGTTACCGAAGTGGGCGGTGAGCGAACCGGGATATCCCGGCAGATTGACGTTGTAATAGGCAGTCATCTCTTCCGGCGGTGCATCGGGAAAGCGAAGCAATTTCCCGGCTCCAGGTTGCGGGGTGACGGGCTTGGTGGTCATGGCGGGCCTCGCAGGCCGTGGGATGGATATGGACATTATAACCCGGAGCGGAGCCGCGCCTGAGGTATCCTCCGAAGCCTGCTCAGCCGCGTTCTGCGGCCGTGCGAACGGATTGGAGGATGCGGCCATAGGCGTTGCAGCGGCACAGGTTTCCGGAGAGGGCCTCGCGAATGTCGTTGTCGGTGGGGGTGGGGTTGCCGGCAAGCAGGGCGTGGGTCGACATCAGGAAACCCGGTGTGCAATAGCCGCACTGGGCGCCGTCCTCGTCGAGGAAGGCCTGCTGGATCGGGTCGAGCCGATCGTCGGCTGCCAGCCCCTCCACGGTAAGGACGCTGCGGCCTCCGACCCGGCCCACCAGCGTGATGCAGGCGTAGACCGGCTTGCCGTCCAGCAGAACGGTGCAGGCGCCACACTCGCCCCGGTCGCACCCGCGCTTGGCACCGGTGAGGTCGAGTTCGTCGCGCAGGACGTCCAGCAACGTCCTGTGACTCGGAACCGCCAGGGCATGCTCCTGGCCGTTCACATTCAGGTTAATATCGGAATCAGTCATGGAGCCAATTTAACCACAAAAGGCGCGGGTGCCACAAAGCTTGTTGGCTTTGTGCGGGGCCCGCGCCTGTTCTGACCGGAGCTTAGCCCACTGATGGCTAGTTCAGAGTTGCCTGGAGCGACTCCTCAAGTTCCACGAGTGTGGCGAACCCCTCAAAACGGTCCTGTACCAAGCCGTCGGTATCCAGGACGAAAGTCCATGACTCGTTGAACCAGTGGGGCAGCATGGTCAACCCCCACTCGTCCACCGTTGCGGCTATGCGCGCCCGGGTCAGGTCCCCCTGAATCTCGTCGGGGTTATCGTAGATTTCCACGTGGATGAAATTGGCCTGTCTATCGTACTTGGCCCCGAGCTCCGAAACCGTGTCTACCTGCGGGCCGCAGGTGGCGGTGGTGCAGAAGGCCGGCGACGCGAAGACCACCACTGTCGGGAGAGGTCCTTCGATGGCCTCCCGGACGGTCACCTGGTAAAGCGACTCGTCGGGGCTGTAGTCGGTGGTAATCAGCGCCAGGTCTCCGAACGCCGATAGCGTCTTGTTGTCGCTCAGTGGAGCCGCTGCTCCGATGGCGGGTACCGGGGACTGCTCCAGGACTTCGAACTCCTGCGCCGCCCAGCCGGTTGCGTCGGGGCCCTCCGCCATTATGTCCAGGCGCCAGGTCCCAGGGCGGTCGAATTCAACCTCGGTAACAAAAGTGCCGCGGGTGCCATAAGGCCATTCGTTGAACCGGGTCGCGACGGTCTCTCCCGCATCATTATCCGGCACAAACACTGGCGTGAATTCCACGCTGGAGTCCTTGACCAGTCCGGTCTGGGTGGTGAGCAGGAATGCCACCCGCTGCGGTCCGGTCTCCAGGACGGTGGTGGCGAGGATTACGTTCAGTTCCTCTCCGTCCCTCGCCGGAGTGTACGCGGAGTCCTGGGA
>CAXXOI010000031.1:0-29401 GCA_963664175.2 Dehalococcoidia bacterium | reverse complement strand
GAGGTAGTTTATTCATCGTGTGTATCCTCAATTGAGCCAGTTAGTCTAACCAAAAACTCGAACCTATTGAGAAATACATCAAATCAGACTCCACTAGCAGACGAGAGGGCCACTTTTTGCCCTAGGCAAGACAGCATTTATTAGAAAATCCCTTTGTCAAAACGGGTTTATATTAATGCAGCAATCAGGTTTGCACAGGGTTGATCAAATTCACTAGCCAATGGAACTGAGGGCAAATGTACCTTGCGATAAAGTTCGTTTCACAACAATTGATTGATGTTCGGTCATTGCACCAATAATTATTCCCCAAGTGTAGAGAGCTTCTAAACTATAAGCTGGCGAAAGTCATACTCGTCGCAAATTACTCCCAGTCGACTGCTGTTTTGAGGCTCAAGCTTCAAAATAACCCTACGAGTGCAGGACATCCAAATTAGGGCACACAGATCCAATTCCCATCGTTGTCGAAAATGCATCGTCAATCCAGGCAACGTTCTTGACGATCTGGGGAGACCGGGAGCTTGCAACCAGGAGTTTCTGGTGACTCTCCCTGAGCTGGGGAAGTCGGGGTAGCGAACACATTGCAGTTCGTCAGTTTCGTCAGGTCAGAGCGGATTGCTCGGAAAGTTCCAAAATTCGTCGTGAAGCGTTATCGAGAAGGAAATCGGGCGGCCAGGATGTCCTGTATCAACTGAGCCGCCACCTGCACCGTCAACTCGGAGTTGTCGTAGGGCGGTGCAACCTCGACTACGTCGAAGGCCACGAGATTGGACCTTTCAATCAGGGCCAGCAGACACTCCCGGGCCTCTCCGTAAAACAGGCCACCAGTCTCCGGTGTACCAGTCCCCGGCGCCTGGACGGGGTCCAGAACGTCCACATCAAAAGTGATGTACAGGTTCTCCGCCGCTGGAATGGCTTCGGCCACCGCTTTTGGGCCCATTGCGCGAAACTGGGTCCCGCTGATGATCAGGCTGCCGTCGCGGACCGCCTCCTCGTAGGGAATGCGCCTGGCGGAACGTATCCCCACGGATGTGATGTGGCCAACGAAATTCAGCTCTCGGCAGCGGCGTATCGGGCTGGCGTGAGTGTACAGCGCGTCCTGGACGTCATGTGTGTAATCGAGGTGGGCGTCGAAATGCACAATGTTCAGCGGAGCGAATTTCGACAACCCACGCACCACTGGGAAAGTTATGGCGTGGTCGCCTCCCACGGCCACCGGCAGGGCGCCCCGGGCGGCCACCTGCTCGACCGCTCGGGTGATCCTGTCGAAATTCCCGGTTACCTCGGAGGGAACGATGGGGACGTTGCCGCAGTCGGCCATGGTCACGCCTCTCAGCAGCTCGTCCCCGGCGTCGATGTTGAAATAGCCGTCGGCCTCCCCCTGCACGCCGTATGGGTCGGAGTATGAATAGGCCCGAGGCGCGTCCCGCAGGGCGTCCGGTCCGAACCGAGCTCCCGGCCGTCCCAGCGTTCCCTGGTCGAATGGTATCCCGATGAAGGCTATATCGGCCTCCAGCCGTTCCAGGTCCTCGCAGAGCGGTGCATTGAAGAACGACCTTGGCCGGGCGCGCAAATTTGGCCAAGGCTGCTGAGGGCGCGAGTCGCTGCTGGATGCCATAGGTATCCTCCATCGAGGTTTACGCCTGCGGGTCGTCAGAAGGGAGCGAGTCCTCTATTGTGCGGTGGTGCCGCCGTCGATCACAAGCTCCGCGCCGGTGACGAATGACGACTCGTCGGAAGCCAGGTAGACGATGCCGTAGGCTATGTCGTCAGCGTTGCCCAACCGTCCGATGGGAATGCGGTCCAGGGACCATTCCCGGCGTCCCTCCTCGCCCGAATACCCGGGATCGGTGAGGGGCGTCCAGCAGTAGCCCGGGTGCACGGAGTTCACGCGAATGTTTTCGGAGGCGTACTGGATGGCAGCCGACTTAGTGAACAGGCGGCTGGCTCCTTTTGCCGCGTGGTAGGCCGTGGATGTGGGACTTCCGACAAGCCCGTATATGGATGAGACGTTGATGATGGAGCCTCCCCCGGCTTTGCGCATCTCGGGGATGGCCAGCTTGGTGCCCAGAAAGACACCCTTGGCATGGACGTCCATCTGGCTGTCCCAGTCGGCTACCCCGGTTTCCTCGACGGTCAGACGAGCGCCCGTACCCGCATTGTTCACCAGCACGTCGAGCTTGCCATAGCGGGCCACCGTCTCGGTGACGACCTCCTGCCAGCGCTGCTCGTCTGTGACGTCCTGGTGCATGAAGAAGACATCGCCGCCGTTCTCCCTGATCTGGGCGGCGGTGGCCTCCCCCATATCGACCTTGATGTCGGTTAAGACAACCTTGGCGCCCTCGTTGGCAAACATCCGGGCTGCTGATCCGCCAAAGCCCATGAGCTGGCCCTCGACTCCCGCCGCCGCTCCGGTGATGATGGCTACCTTGTTTTCCAATCGCATAGATCGACTCCTTTTGCGTTCAAAAAATCAGGACCCGTAGCTCTGTCCGAATCGCTCGCTGTGGGCGAATTCGGGAATCGGCTTGCGCACCTTGGTTCCCGACGCGGCCTCATCCGTCGGATAGCCGAAGGCCACCACCGTAACCAGTTCCTTGTCCTCAGGGATGCCCAGAAGTTCCTTGACCTTGTCGTTTTCCTCTCCGCGAACACCCGCTACGCATCCACCCACACCCCGCGACCACGCGGCCAGCTCCATTTGCTGCAGCGACCGTCCGGCGTCGAACTCGGGACGTCCTCCCCGGTCCATCACCACTGCGACAGCTAGGGGCGCTCCGCCAATGAAGCCCCCTGACGAGGCGATGCTGCCTATCTCGGCCAGGGTGTCCCGGTTTTGTATGACAATGAAATTCCAGGGCTGCCGATTGCGGGCGCTGGGAGACCACCGGGACGCTTGCAGCATCCGCCGAATCACCCCGGCAGGCACAGGGTCGGGCTTGAAGCTGCGTACTGTCAGCCTCGACCTGATACACTCGTAGACATCCATCCAGGTTCCTCCTCTCCCACGTTAACTCGTTGAGGAGATTATAGGCACAGGCAAGCGCTTGTCGGCAAGGAACCCGTACCTTTGGTTGGCGGCAGGTCCCGGCGCCATCAATATCGTCTGAATCAGGATTTACAGGATTCAGCGATTTTCAGGATGTTCCCCAATCCTGCTCATCCTTCAATTCTGTAAATCCTGATTCAGACAATGACTATGCAATCGTCTTGCTTACCGGGCCGTCCGCGGTATCCCAAGGACGCATTTTCTGAGCCCACACCGGGTCGGGCTGCCCACGTCGCCGAACATGGGGCTATAATCCCGCCTAATCGACTCAGGAGAAAATAATCATGCCAAGAGTGGCCCTGGACTTGAACGCGTCAGAGGACCGGGCGCAGGTGAAGGGGCAGTGGCGGGTTGCGCCCGGACTGGTCCCCGGAGAGCCGAATGAGGGACTGACGGCCCGGATTCTGGCCACGCCCGCTCGCCTCGCTGACTACGACGACTCTGGCTGGGACGTGTGCGACAACATTCGCCAGAGCCTGTCCGTCGGATTCACCTTCGCCTGGTACCGAATAATGGTGCAGTTGCCGGAAACGGTGAATGGCATGACTGTGGCCGGCTCTCGCCTGTGGTTCGAGACCAACGTCGACAACTACGGAGAGGTCTGGGTCAACGGCGAAATCGACCGCAACACCGGAACCATCCCCGGCCTGAACGCTCCGCACAGGGTGGAGCTGGCGACCACCGCCGAGCCAGGTTCGACCTACGTCATTGCCGTGCTGGCGGGCAATGGACCTCTCGCCGAACCGCGAGGCGGCATCTTCCTCCGCTACGCCTACCTGTCACTTGAAGTAACCGACAATTAGGATCCGCCCTCACCCCAACCCTCTCCCAGATGGAGAGGGGATTCAGGAGGTTTCATGGTGAAAAGGAAAGGCACTGCCCTGCTGATGGTCTACGTCGACGTGGACATCGAGAACGACGCGGAATTCAACCGCTGGTACAACGAGGAGCACATTCCGGAGCGGCTGAGCGCGCCCGGATTCCTCGACGGCGCACGCTACGAGGCGCTCAAGGGCGGTCCGCGATACCTGGCCGTCTACGAGCTGGAATCAGTGGAGGCGATGCACTCTGACGAGTACCTGCGGATGAGCAACAACCCAACTCCCTGGACCCAGCGCATGGGGCCCGGCACCATTGGACGCGGCTATGTTCGAAATGTTTACACCCAGATCTACCCCGAAGGCGGCGACGACCCGGATACTCTCGGTCGAGGCATGGCCCCGGCGCTCCAGATCGGGCGGATGGACGTTTCTGCCGAACTGGAGGCCAAGTACAACGACTACTATGACAACGTCCGGACGCCCGGCAACCTCCAGATTCCGGGTTGCACGTTCGTGCGAAGATACCACGCCGTTGAGGGCGGCCCCAAGTATCTGACCATGTACGAGTTCGAGCACGAAAAGGTGCCGGAGACCCTGGCGTGGGAGAAACAGCGCGGCCAGGACACGATGAACCAGTACATCGGCGGCACCTACGGCCATGCACCCGGCTCGCCCGGCGTATACCGCCGTGTGTTCCCGCCCAGAGCGTTCTAACAAGCGATTCCCTCTCGCTCAGGGAGAGGGCAAGGGTGAGGGCGCAACCTCAATCACCAATGTGGGAGGACACCCGATGTTCCTGATGCGGTTTACCGAGCGGGCCTATATGGACTACACGGAGGAGGACGTGCGCAACAGCCCCAACAGCGCCGTGCGTCTCACCTTCTCCAACAGCAACTTCGACCCGCAGCGCGGCTCACAGCTTTACAACATGTATCTCGACGAGTATGAGTACTCCGAGGAGGTAGGCTTCGATGGACTGATGCTGAACGAGCATCACAACACGCCCACTTGCCTCGGGGCGACCATGAATCTCGAGGCTGCCATCCTGGCCCGGGTTACCAAAAAGCCCAAGATTGTTCTGCTGGGGAACCCGCTGCCCATCTTCGACAATCCCATTCGCTTGGCCGAGGAGCTGGCCGAGATCGATATGATCTCCGGCGGGCGTCTGGTCTCCGGTTTCGTGCGTGGCACTGGAGTGGAGAGCCTCGCGACCAACACCAATCCGCTGTTCAACCGTGAACGGTTCGAGGAAGCCCACGACCTGGTGATGAAGACCTGGACCGAGCCCGGCCCTTGGCGCTGGGAGGGCAAGCACTACCACTTCCGCGTGGTCAACCCCTTCCAGGTCCCGATGCAGAAGCCGCACCCGCCGATATGGATTCCCGGCACTGGCAGCCCGGAAACGCTGGTCTGGTGCGCCGAGCACCGCTATCCATACATCTTCCTGGAAACCGACGTTCAGTCCACCCAGGACATGAAGGAAATCTATGCCGAGAACGCACGCCAGGTCGGCTACGAACCGGGGCCGGAGCATCTCGGCTACCTGGTCCGCATCCACGTGCAGGACACCGACGAGAAGGCCCGCGAGGTTGGCAAGGGTTACATGACCGGAAACATCGGCCAAGGGCGCATACCCCTGCCACGCGACTACCAGTCGCCCGTGGGCTACGCCAGCGCCAGCCAGGACCCCCGCTACCTGCGCATCCGGGAGCAGATCCGCTCCGATCCTTTCCGAGTCGGCGGCCTGGACACCGCAGCCTACGACTCCATTCTCGATTCCCACCGCTGGATCATCGGCAGTCCGGAAACTGTGATCAAGCAGTTGCGCGAGGTGCTTTCGGTGATGCGTCCGGGCATCCTGTCAATCTGGACCAACGACGGCACCATCAGCCACGAGGACACCATGCGCTGCCTGGAGCTGATGGGTCAGGAGGTGCTGCCCGCCCTCCGCGAAATCGGCGAGGAACTGGAGCTCACCGACCCCTTTCAGCGGACACCCTAGTAAACATAATTAGGGTTTCTTAACTCGACATAAACACAACCAATCAAGCCGAGGAACCCCGTCGCAGGGTGGACGCTTAAGGGCCGGAACCGAGTTCCGGCCCTTGTTATCAGCCCCGGGAGCCAATTGCCTCAGTATCCGATGGCGTCCAGGATTCGACCCGGGGTCATGGGCAGATCGGTAAGGCGCTTGCCGGTGGCGCGGCTGACGGCGTTCGCGACGGCAGCCAGCGGGGGCACCAGCGGCACTTCCCCGGTGCCCCGTACGCCGTATGGGTGTCCGGGGTTGGGCACCTCGACGATCACCGTGTCAATCATGGGCAGATCGAGGCTGGTGGGCATACGGTAATCGAGGAAACTCGAATTGAGCATCCGCCCCTGGTCATTCAGGAAGTACTCCTCGTTCAATGCCCAGCCTATGCCCTGCACCACACCTCCCTGGACTTGCCCTTCCACATAGCTGGGATGAATCGCCCTTCCGGCGTCCTGGAGGGCGGTGTAGCGCAGGATTTCCACCTTCCCGGTGTCAGGATCAACCTCGACGTCGACAATGTGCAGGCCGAAGGCGTTGCCGACGCCGCCGGGATTGACGGTGGCGCGGCCCACGATGGGTCCTCCGGTGCCGTTGAGCCGGGGCGCCAGCGCCTGAAGGGTGATGCTCAGCTCGGGGTCCTGCCTGTGCGAAAGCACGCCCTTGTCGTACTGGACGTCATCGGGGGACACATCCCAGATGCGCGCCGCCCTCTCGATCGCCTGCCGCTTGATGTCCTGGGCGGCGTCGTGACAGGCCGTGCCCATCTTGAATGTCACACCGCTGCCACCGGCCCCGGAGCTGTAGCCAATGGAGTCCGTGTCGACGATGGAGGGCTTGACCGTTTCCACGGGGATGCCCAGTACCTCGGCCACCTGCATGGCCATTGCGGCGCGGGAGCCACCGATGTCCGGTGACCCCTCCACCAGGCTGACGGTGCCGTCGGGGTTTACGCTGGCGACGGCGCTGGCCGGGCCGGAGCTGTTGAACCATGCCCCCGCAGCGATGCCGCGTCCCCGGTTCGGACCGGTCAGCGGCTCGGACAGGTGCGGGTGCTCCAGGGCGGCCTGGAGCGTCTCCACGAACCCGATTTTGCGGAACACGGGGCCAGTGGGTTGTCGGCTGCCCTCCTTGGCCGCGTTTCGCATCCTGAACTCCACCGGGTCCATCCCGATCCGCTCGCATATCTCGTCGATCACCGACTCGGCGGCGAAGGCGGACACCGGGGAGCCCGGCGCTCGGTAGGCTGCCGCCTTCTGGGTGTTCACCACCACGTCCAGGCCCTCGATGAAGCTGTTGGCAATCTCGTAGGGAGCCAGCATGGTGCGACAGCCGGACGGCACGGGCGAGCCGGGAAAGGCGCCCGCCTCGTATACCAGGGTGCAGTCGGCAGCGGTCAGCTTGCCCTCTCGGGTGGCGCCCAGCTTGACGCGGATGTGGCTGGCCGACGTGGGGCCGGTGCCCTCGAAGACTTCGGCGCGGGTCATGGCGACCTTGACCGGCTGTCCACACTTTCGGGAGAGCGCAGCTACAACGGGCTCCAGGTAGCAACCTCCCTGTCCCTTGCCTCCGAAGCCGCCACCAATCTCCATTGGAATGACCTTGAGGCGTGAGACAGGGACGCCCAGAATGGCCGCCGTGTGGTCCCGCAGGGCGAAGTGGCCTTGGCTGCTGGCCCAGATGGTCACGCTGCCGTCGGTGCTCCACTGGGCCGTTGCGGAGTGGGGTTCGATGTAGCCCTGGTGCACCGGCTTTGTGTGGAACTCACGCTCAACGACGACGTCAGCTTCGGCGAATCCGGCATCCGGGTCTCCCAGCCGGAACTCGAACCTGTTGGAAACGTTGCTGGGTTTCGCATTGGCGTCGCCCCAGCCTCCCTGTCGCATGCCAGGGTTGGCCAGCGTAACCAGCCTCTCGTGCAGTATCGGGGCGTCCTCTCGCATTGCGTCGTCGGCGTTCAGCACCGGCGGCAGCACCTCGTAGTCCACGTCCAAAGCCGCCAGCGCCTCTTCAGCAGCCCCGGCGGAGGTTGCAGCCACTGCAGCGACCGCGTGGCCGACGTAGAGGGCCTTCTCGCGGGCCATCACGTTGCGGCTGTAGAATCCGTAGTTGACCGTTGACCCTTCCTCTTGGTCCGAGATCTCGGCGGAGACCTCGGGCAGGTCCGCGGAGGTCACAACGGCCTTGACCCCCGGGATGGCCAGGGCGCGGGTTGCGTCGATCCCTCGGATTACAGCGTGGGCGTGCGGACTGCGCAGCACCTTTCCGACCAGCCAGCCGGGGGGATGTATGTCAGCGGCGTACCTGGCCCGGCCGGTGACCTTGTCTGGCCCGTCGTGTCGGATGGGCCTCGTGCCGATGACATCAAACGTCTCATCAACCGGTGCTGGAGCAGCCTGTTCAGTTGTCATAATCACTCCTGGGCTTTATTTGTGATGTTTACATAATCTCTAAATCAGCCATTGGCTACAGTGTCCTGCGTCGCATTCCCAGCGTGCTTCCTGGTCATTTACAGCGGGTAGAGGATATAGCCCCGTTTTCCGGTGTTGTTGACTCGGAACAGGTGCCCTCCCCGGGTGGTCACGTAGAGGGTGTCCAGGGCTGGGCCGCCGAAGGCGCAGTTCGTCGGCCAGTCGGCGGGGACCGGATGAGTCTCAATGATCCGGCCCGACGGGGCGAAGACGTGGATCAACGGGCCCGGGCCCGCCTGCCGCCATCCTCCCGCGGCGATGATGTTGCCCTCGACGTCAAGGCACATGCCGTCCAGACCCCGGTGGACGCCGCGGAAGTCCCTGCCGAATTCGTGCAGCACCAACGGCTGTCCGAGGCTGTCGTTCGACTGTAACGGGTATGCCCGGAGGTCACGGGTGCCCTCATAGTCGCTTTGAATCACGTACAGCGTGCGTTCGTCCTGCGAGAACAGTATGCCGTTGGGAGCCCAGGTGTCGAAGGTCATGCGGTGCAGCGTCCAGCCGTCAACGGCGTCTGAATCGGGATCGAGGCGAAGGACTGAGGCATGATCCAGCTCCCGCTCCTCCTGCGGTATCTGACCCGCAGGGTCCGTGAACCAGATGCGCCCCTTGCGATCAATGGCGAGATCGTTGGGGCGATTATGGCGCTTCCCGTCCAACAGGTGAGGCAATCGGACGCTCGTGCCGTCGGAGTTGAAACGCCTGATGCACCTGCCGCCGCCGGAACAGCCGTAAAGATTGCCCTGGGCGTCGAAGTTCAGGCCGTTGGTATTCTCAGTGCCGGTGGCCCACTCCGTACATTCGCCGGTGTGGTGGTCGTACCGAATGACCCGGCTGTTGGGGATGTCAGTGAACAGCAGCGCCTGGCCGTCCCACACCGGCCCCTCGGTCGTGCCGCCGTAGGGTCCCGCCACCAGATCAAAGTCCCAGCTCATATTCTCCTCCCTTCGTCCGTTTCCTAATTGGCCCGCGGTGGAGCATGGGCTCCACGATTAATTCCCTACCCCCTCGGAAAGGGAATGATCCGGCTAGGCGACGAACCGGGCCCCAACGCGGCCCATACGGCTGTAGGTAGCAGTCACCGAATCCCCGGGATTCAACTCCGCAGGAGTGACCATTGAACCCGAGATGATGGTCTCTCCGGCCCTCAGGTAATCGCCGAACTCGGCCAGCTTGTTGGCCAGCCAGACTACCGGATTGATTGGATTGCCCATGACCTCGAACCCGGTGCCGGAACCGTGCAGCTGGCCATTGAGCTCCACGGTTACTCCCTCGTACTGCAGGTCCAGGTCTTCCAGCGATGTGAGACGGGACCCCACCACCAGGCCGCCATGCAGGGCATTGTGAACGATTACGTCGGTGGCGCTCACGCCATCTCCGTGCACCTTCAGGTCGACCAGTTCCAGCGATGGCATGACGCCCGCCGTCGCCCTGATTACGTCCACGGGCGTTATACCGGGGCCGCGCAGGTCCTCCCCCAGCACGAAGGCCACCTCCGCCTCGATGTGCGGCGAGGTCAGGTTGCCGATGGGGACATCGGCGTTGTTCTCGTAAACACAGGTGCTGAGGATGTGGCCGTAGCAGGGCTCGTGCACGCCCAAGTGATCGCGTGACGCCTTGGTCGTCAGCGCCACCTTGTGGCCCGAGACGGCCTCGGCAGGCTGCAACTGGCGTATAAATTCGTGCTGAATAAAGTATGCAGCGCCTTCATTTATGCTGTCGTCCTTAAGAGGGAGCGTCGACTTACCAGTACGGAAACTCTGTCCCACCTTCAGACAGACAGCGGCGGAAAGGGCTTGAAAATTGTTAGGCCTTGGATTAACTAGTTCGTATCGGCCCGCCCCAGTTGTATTCCCGAACCATAGGTCATCAGTTGTGAGTCTCATTTTCATCTCGTCTGGTTGATATAGTGGCCAGAAGTTTCTTACGCCGGAATGCGACCCCATTCTACACCGCTGAGAGCGATGGTCGTGGCGGTTCTTCCTGCCGCGCCGCTAAAGTATAATCACGTGAAATACATTGAGGCGTAACGGTGCCCTGCCAATTCATCGTTGAACGCATAACGCAAATCAAGAGGCGAATCATGGCTGATAACGCTAACGTAATCGACTCCGCAAGCGGAGTGGACCCCAACAGCACCATCGGCGACATGCTCGACCGGCAGGCCGAGCGTTTCGCCAGCCACGATGCCGTGGTGAATTTCGAGACCGGCGAAAGATTCACCTATACTGAGTTTCGCGATGAGGTGGAGCGGGTTTCACGGGGACTGATGGCTCTGGGAATCCGGAAGGGACAGCACGTCGGCATCTGGTCAACCAACTACACGGAATGGGTGCTGACCCAATTCGCCACCGCCAAGATCGGCGCAGTAATGGTCAACGTGAACCCGGCCTACCGCACGCACGAGCTGGCCTACGTGCTGGAACAGTCCGAGGCCAACGCTCTCATACTCATCGGCAAGTTCCGCAACTCGGACTACTCGGCCATGGTCAACGAGGTGGTTCCCGAGCTCAAGGACTCCCATCCCGGTGAGCTGAGCAGCGCACAGTTTCCCTACCTGCGCAACGTGGTCTACATACCGCCCCACAGCGACGGCAACGGCGAGACCCCTCCGGGCATGCTCTCGTGGGAGGAGATGGTGGGGCGACACACCGAGGTGTCCCAGGAGCAACTCGCAGCCCGGCAGGCGGAGTGCCATCCCGACGACCCGGTGAACATCCAGTACACCTCTGGGACCACCGGCAACCCCAAGGGGGCCATGCTTACCCATCACAACCTGGTGGCCAACGGCGTCTACGTGGGCGATTGCATCGAGCTGACCGAAAACGACCGACTGTGCATCCCCGTGCCCTTCTATCACTGCTTCGGCTGCGTGATGGGCAACCTGGGCTGCATCACCCATGGCTCGGCGATAATCATTCCCGCTGAGCACTTTGATCCTCTGAAGACGCTGCAGTCTCTTGAGAAGGAGCGCTGCACCGCGCTGTACGGCGTCCCCACGATGTTCATCGCACAGCTGGACCACCCGCAGTTCGATGAAATCGACGTCTCCTCGCTGCGCACCGGGATCATGGCCGGCTCACCATGCCCCATCGAGGTGATGCGACAGGTCATTGACCGGATGGGCGCGCACCAGATGACCATCGCCTACGGCCAGACGGAGCACTCGCCGGTGATCACGCAGACGCTGACCTCGGACTCCATCGAGCGCCGGGTCTCCACCGTCGGCAAGGTGCTGCCGGGCGTGGAAGCGCGGGTGGTGGACCCGGAGACCGGGCGAGAGGTTGAGCCGGGGATCCAGGGCGAGCTGCAGGCGCGCAGTTCCATGGTGATGCAGGGCTACTACAACATGCCCGAGGCAACCGAATCGGCCATCGACGAGGAGGGATGGCTCCACACCGGCGACCTGGCCGAGGTGGACGAGGACGGCTATTACAGGATCACCGGGCGCCTCAAGGACATGATCATCCGCGGCGGCGAGAACGTGTACCCGCGGGAAGTCGAGGAATTCCTGTACACCCATCCCAAGGTCTCCGACGTACAGGTCATCGGCGTGCCGGACGAGCGGTTCGGCGAGGAAGTCATGGCGTGGGTGATGCTGAAACCCGGCGAATCAGCGGACGCTGAGGAAATCCGGGAGTTCTGCCGCGGCAGGATCGCGCACTTCAAGGTGCCGCGCTACGTCAGGGTGACAGAGGAGTTCCCCATGACGGTTACCGGCAAGATTCAGAAGTTTCGCATGCGGGAGATGGCCGTGGAGGAGTTGGGCCTGCAGGCTGCCAGCCGGATCGAGACCGCATAGGTTACGGATCAAACGCCCAGAGCGCAGAGTAGGCTCCAGTGTGTTTCAAAAATCTCTGCGCTCTTGGCGAACTCGGCGTTTAGTCAACCCTCAGCTGGTGCGGCCCACGATGCCCTGTGCCAGCCAGTCTACACCCTGGAGGTACTCGTCGGTGGCAGTTTCGCCCTCCGCGATGCGGACCTCCCCATCCTGGTCATGGATGGGGCCCGTGAACGGCTGGATGCTGCCATCCCGCAGGCCCTCGACCGTATCCAGCACCAGTTGCTGTGTCTCGTCGTCCACACCGCCACCGAAGGCAGCCAGCTTGGCCCAGCCGGCATCAATTCCGGCCAGCTTGACCGAGCTCTGGTAGACGCCGGTCCTGATTTCGTGGACGATCTGGGCCATTATGGGGCCCCAGTTCCAGGTGGCGCCGGTAATCCAGTAGTTGGGCGCGGCGGCGCTGGCATCGTAGTGGAAGCCGGTCACCCATACCCCCTCGCGCTCGGCTGCTTCAACCACGGTCTTGGTGCAGTCTTGCTGCAGCGAAAGAACGTCCACGCCGGCGTCGGTCATGGTATTGACGGCGGTCACCTGTTTGGCCGGATCGCACCAGTCGCTGGTGAAAACAACCGTGGTCTCCACATCGGGATTGACCGACTGCGCCCCCAGGTGGAAGGCGTTGATGTTCAGCATGCTGGACGGAATCGGGAAGGCGGCTATGAACCCCAGCTTGTTGCTGGTGGTCTTCGACCCGGCGGCACGCCCGGCAGCGTACTCCAGCTGCCAGATGTTGGCGAAGAATGAGCCGTAGTTTTCGAAAATCTCCAGGTCCCCAAGGTGAAGGAACATCGTCTCGGGGTGCTTGTCGATGATGGCCTTGATGGGGTCGGAGTACCCGAAGCTGGTGGGGATCACGATGGTCGCGCCCTGCTCGATCATCTGCTCCGCAACCGCTTGGACTTCCACGGTCTCCGGGATGTTCTCGGCGCGCAGCACCTCAACGTCGTCGAAGACCTGCTCCAGGTAGTCGGCCCCAGAGGCTGCGGCCTGGTTCCAGCCCAAGTCCTGCTGGGAGCCAACGAAAATGATGCCGACCTTCAGCTTCTCTCCCTCGGGCAGGGGCTGCGCAGCGGCGGCGAAATCACTAGTGGTACGGAAATCGCTCCCCCCGCGACCTTCGTCGAAGACCTGGATGAAGAGGTCGGGGGAACCTCCGCCAAGCTGCTCCACTGAGGGTAGCGGCAGAGAGGCAACGGTTGCGGGGGCCTCGGTCGCCGTTTCGGCGGCCGGGGTGGGCGTGTCGGTCTCGCCACAGGCCAGCAGTGTCAGGGCCAGGACGACAATTGCTGCCGTCAAGACTGCTGGATACTGGTGGCGGAACTTGGGAAACAGTCCTGACAGCAAGACAATCATTCCTCTTCCAGTCTAGTCAGCGGTAACTTCGGCGTACCATTCGGCGGATTCCAGCCCGGGCTCGGGAAGCACTTGACCGCCTTCCATTGCCCAGGAAGCAGGCGTCTCTCCGATACGGCCGCTTATCTGGTCGCGTGGAACGCCCGTGTGCCGGACGAATGCGTTGAGCAGGTCGTCAAGCAGCTTTTCCTTGATTTCTTTGGGCCGTCCAGCGCGGTTTATGGCGTCCAGATAGTAGGTGGTCGGGTAGTCTGAAGCCCCTTCGGGCTGCTCGTCGAAATAAACATGCACGAAGTGGCGAGGTGCGAGGGTGGATCCGCAGTGAACGTCGGTAACGTCCATTGCAACCTTTTCGCGCTGTTCGAGGGTGACGGAATCAGTGGGTACCTTGAAGCGATAGATAGGCATGGTTTCTCTCCTTTTTGCTAGCTGCGAGAGTCAGTCCGGGTAGTTGTTGTAGCTGGCGTCGGCAGCGGCCACAACCAGTTCGGCTGTGGTCTGTCCGGTAACCTCCATCCACATGTCCTGGACAGCCTGCATGAACTCGACGCGTTTCTCCTGAGAGAAGCCATCGGGTATGCGGCTGCGGACCGATGAAGAGGTCGAGAGTTCCCCGCCCCGAAAACCAAATCCGTGAGGAATGACCTCGTAGTCCACTGAAATGTCGTCCGGGGCCTCTCCAAGCACCTGCGAGGCTATCTGGACCAGCCGTTCGTCGAGAATGCGGCGCATCTCATCGGAAATCACGCCTTCCTGGATGGTGCAGTTGTAGATGATCAAAGTCTCCCCCTCGCAAGGAGTTATCGAAACATAAAATACCGCACGCCACCAGCGATTGCAACGTGCCGCGAGAACGGGCGGGACGATTGCAGGGTCTGCGCCACCTGTTTTGTCTGAATCAGGATTCACAGGATTAAAGGATGACCAGAATTGAGGTCACATTTGTGAAATCCCGCAAATCAAGGGAATCCCAGTTCAGAACATCACTTCAAATTCGTTGTGTGCCAGGAACAGTTGCATCCTTCAAGTCCGCAGAATGCCTTTCAGTCCCTCGGGCATGGCCCGGTCTGCCGCTCCTGTCCAAATGGCCAGCACCCCCAGCGTGAGCACGTAGGGGAGCATGTCCAGCAGGAAGGGAGAGACCGGCGCTCCCAAGGCCTGCAGCTGTAGCTGCAGGCCCACGGCGCCTCCGAAAAGCAGGGCCCCCACCATCCCCCTGAGAGGCGACCACAGGCCGAAGATGACCAGGGCAACGGCTATGAATCCTCTCCCGGCGGTCATCCCCTCGGACCATGTATGCGTCAGTCCCACGGAGAGCTGGGCCCCGCCGAGGCCGGCCAGCGCTCCGCCCAGGACGATGGCGACCATCTGCAGCATCGCCGGGTTGCGACCCGCAGCGAAGGCCACCGCAGTGCTTTCGCCCACCGCACGAAGGCTGAGTCCCCAGCGGGTGTATTGCAGAACGAACCAGAGCAATGGGCCGATCAAGTAGGCGGCATACGCCAGGATGTCCTGCCGGAACAGGGCCTCCCCCAGCATCGGAATGTCGGCAAGCCCGGGAATGGCGATGGGGTTCAGGCCGTGAATGATGTCGTCCACGTAGTCGCGACCCACGTAGGCGGTTACACCACTGGCGAACAGGGTGAGCGCCAGCCCGGTGGCCAACTGATTGGTGTCGCGATAGATGACGAGGCCCGCATGGATTGCTGATGCCAGCGCCCCCGCGGCCATTCCCGCCAGTATGCCGATGATGGCGGAACCCGTTTCTGCTGTAACCAGGAACCCGAAGCAGGCCCCCATCAGCATGCAGCCTTCCATGCCCAGGTTGATGCGGCCGGCCCGCTCCGTGATGAGCTCCCCGTAGACCGCATACAGCACTGAAATGCCGGGACCCACCGCTCCAGTCAGGGTGCCGCTGATCACAAGCCAGAAGGTGCTCACAGCGTGCGCCTCTCCACCCTTCGCAGGCCTAGGACGCAGAACAGCACGAGGCCGATGAGGACGAACCCGGCTGCCGAAGGGAGACCCACAGTGAGTTGCAGCACATCTCCCGCCACGAGGAATACTGCAATGAGGAAACAAGCGAAGACGATGGCCACCGGGTTATGACCGGCGAGCCAGCTGGCCAGCAGTCCCAGGTAGCCGAGGTTGTTGGATATGCCCGGCCGCAGATCGTGGTGAATGCCGGACACCTCCACCATACCGGCCAGCCCCGCCATGGCTCCACCGGCAAGCATGGCAACGACCATGTACCTGTCGACGGCAATTCCCCGGCGACGAGCGGCCTCGGGGTTGCCTCCGACGGCGCGCATCTTGAACCCCCAGATAGTGCGGTTCAGGATGACATAAGTGACGATCAACGCGACTACAGGAACCAGGAATCCCCAGTGGAACCTGTATCCCGCGATGGCGGGAAAAATTGCCGCAACGTCAAAAGGGACCGTGTACGGGTATCCCAGCCCCTCCGGGTTTTTCCATGGGCCGAACACGAACACGTTGACCAGCAAAATGGCGATGTAGTTAGCGAGGAGGGTGGAGATTACCTCGTTCACCCCCCTCCACCGCCTGAGCAGAGCTGAAATTGCAGCCCATATTCCGCCCCCTGCACAACCGGCAAGGGCCATGACCGGAAGCATCAGCCATATCTGCCCTACCGGAAAGAAGAGCGCAACCCCGGTTGCAGTCAGGGCGCCGATGTAGAGTTGTCCCTCCCCTCCGACGTTGACCAAACCAACGCGGGTTGGTATGGCAGTGGCCAGGGCCGTGAGCAGCAGGGGGATCATGGTTAACCCGACTTCGCTCAGGCCAAGGGAGCTGCCTAAAACTCCGTCCAGGCCCCTGGAGAACGCTTCCAGCGGATCGCGTCCTGAAGCCGCGAGAAAGGCCGCGAACATCGCGAGAGCAAGGAGAATCCCCAATGCAGCCCGGACAGTTGGTTCACCGCCTGCCAGCGGCCCATGGCGCCAGAGTTCGGGAATGCCGCCGAGGAACCCTTCTGCGAGGTCGGTCGCGCGGTTCATGTGGAGAGCGGGGCAACGGAGTGTCCGGTCATCAACAGGCCGATCTCCTGAAGAGAGGCATCGGACGGGGTGAACTCACCCACAACACTGCCGCGGAACATCACAATAAGCTGGTCGCTCAGGGCCAGGAGTTCGTCGAGGTCTTCCGACACCAGGACGGTGGCGGCGCCCCTGTCGCGCTGGGCGAGCAGCAACCTGCGGGTGGACTGGGCGCTCAGCACGTCCAGTCCCCTGGTCGGGTAGTAGGCCAGGAACACGCTGGCCCCCCGGCACAGCTCACCTGCCAGCATCACCCGCTGTATGTTGCCGCCTGAGAGGTTCCGGACCTGTGACGTTGAATCCGCCATCTGCAGAGGGAAATCGGCCCGAACCTCCGCTGCCTCATCAGCGATGCTTCGGCGATTGAGCCAGATCCCATTGCCTTGGCCCCGTGCCAGTCCCGAGAGCAGCAGGTTCTCGTCCACCCTCATCCCGGCAACCATTGCGTCAGCTAGGGGGTCCTCGCAGATAACCGACACGCCCCTGGCCAGGGCATTGGAGGGTTGATGGCCGTTAAGTTGCTCACCACGAAGCAAAATCTCGCCCGCACTGATTGGCTGTAGGCCCAGAAGGACATCACCCAGCAGCCGCTGGCCATTCCCCGCCACCCCGGCGACCCCGAGAATCTCTCCCTGGCGGACGTGGAAACTGACGTGGTCAAGTTTTCTGTCGCCCGTCTCAGCGGTCGTGCTGACGCCTCGGAACTCCAGAACTGCCTCACCAGCCTCTCGGACGCTGGGGCAAGAACCGGCCTGCGCCGCATTTCCATCCCCAACCATGGTTGCAACCAGGCTCTCCGCATCAAACCCGGAACGAGGGGCACTGGCCTCAACTCTGCCCCGCCGCAGAACGGTAACGTTGTCGGCAACGGCCAAGGCTTCCCTTACCTTGTGGGTTATGAACAGGATCGAGTAACCGTCCTGCTTGAGGGCGTCAAACACGCGAAATAGCCCATCGACTTCGTGGGGTGCGAGCACGCTGGTGGGTTCGTCAAAAATCAGCAGCCGCGCCTCGGCCAGCAGCAGCTTGACGAGCTCAACACGCTGCCGCTCGCCGAGGGATAGCTCATCCACCCGGCGATTGGGATCGATCTCCAGCCCGTAGGAATCGGCAAACTGCTCGATCTCCCGGACGAGGGGCTTGCGGCGAATCAATCGCCCCTGCCTTGGCAGAAATAGGGCAACGTTCTCAACGACCGACAATGCTGGTATCAGCGAGAAATCCTGGAAAACCATGCCGATGCCCAACCGGCGTCCATCTGCCGGCGAACCCAATTTGACAGGGCGTCCATCGACGGCGGTCGTGCCGGAGTCCGGGGCGTGAAATCCGTAGATGACTTTCATCAGGGTGCTTTTTCCCGAGCCGTTCTCGCCCAGAACGGCGTGTATCTCACCCCTGTCGACGCTCAGGTCAATACCGTCGTTTGCCACCACTCCGGGAAACGACTTCGTGATCCCTCGCAGCTCCAACAGTGGGATGTACTGCGTTTCGGGTTCGATTTCAGTTCCTAAGGTAGCATCCACGGACAGTTGTTAATTCCCTGATCAGTTTGGCTGTGATACATGTAGGGGCGCACAACTGTGCGCCCCTGTTCAATCTGTTATTGATGTATTCCGAAGAACGGCCTCGCCGCTAACCTGCCGCAATTGCCCGCACTTCGAGGGCCCGGTCAGGCAGCGGATGGCTGCTCCACGTCGCTCCATCGTCGGTGGTGCGGAAGACCTGCCCGTCCCGGGCGGCGCAGGCTATGTTGGATGGAGTTTTGGGGTCCACCGAAACTGACATCATGGTGGAATTTGCAGTGATACCACGGTCCACCCGCTCGAAGGTCTTGAACAGGTCACGGCTGCGATACAGCGCGCCCGTGTTGCTGCGGGCCGCCGCACCGATGGACACGTAGAGCATGTTGGGATCGTGGGGCGCGGCCTTCAGGTCGCGAGTGTAGGTGACCTCGGAGAACTGCCCGAAGTCCACGGGAACCCACTCCGACCCTCGGTCAGGTCCAATGAACGGTCCCTGCCGGGTGGTGATGAACACGACGTGAGGCAGGGCAGCTGCACACTGGATGCCGTGCAGGTCCAGAGTGTCCTCGCTGGGAGCCAGGCTGCCTGTGATCTCCTCCCAGGTGTCTCCGCCGTCAGAACTGCGGATCACCCCGGCAACCTCCAGCGCGGCGTACATTTCGTCGGGGAAGTTCGGGTCGGCAGTCAGCGCGACAACCCGCGTGGGGAAAGACATCGATACCTCGTTGGATCCCATAGAGGCCGCGTCGAGCCGTTTCCAGGACTCGCCGCTGTCGATGCTGCGAAAAATCTCGCCCGGTGCGGTGCCGAGGTACATAACCGTGGGGTCTCCGGGACGGAACATGAAGCTCCACACCGGCGGCGCCACCCTCGGATAGTCCATCCGCTCCCAGGTGCCACCTCGGTTCAGGCTGCGATAGGGTCCGTCCTGGGTCCCTGCGAACACGACCTCCGGATTCTGCGGGTGAATGGCGACGCCACACACCGACGGTGCCTCAGGCAAGCCGGCGGTCAACTCTTCCCACTGATCAGATCCGGGCGAAAGCCTGTACAGTCCACTGGTCTCGGCTCCGGCATATATGTGGGTCATAACTCCTCCAACGCGATGCGACTAAGCGGCTACTTTGTACGATTCAGCCCGGTATTTTTACCAGCTCAAAACGGTAGTCTTCAATCACAGGATTTGAAAGCAGTTCCCGGCACATGTGGTCCACCGATTTCTCCACCGCCTGCTTTTCCTCGCCATTCACTCGAAGCTCCAGGTACTTGCCGATGCGGGCGTCCTCCGCTTCACTGTGTCCCATCCGCCTGAGGGCTGCCAGCACGGTCTGCCCTGCCGGGTCACTGACGGCAGGTTTAAGCGTAACGTATATTTTCGCCAAATATGTCATCTTTCACCCGCGGGGCATGCTGTCCTGCGTTCCCCGGCAGGAGATCGGGCCCTCAGGGCCCAGCGTGCCGACATAGTGCTCAAAGAACCGCAGAATCCGCTCCCTGTCCACTCCCTCCATTTCGTCCAGCACGCCCCAAGCCGTGAGGGCCACTTTACCTTCGCCAATTCTGCCGTAGGGCCGGACCACTGTAAAATGGTCCCGCCAGATCTCCGGCAAATCGTCGTACACGTCTTTCAGGGTCTCCAAAGCATCCCTGGTTGTCAGATTGTAACTCACGATGATGTTGGAGTGCTCCATGTTATGCACGACCATCTCGTCGGGCACCGCCTGGATGTAGAAGCCGCAACGCACCGGAGTGCTCCAGTGGTCTCCCGAGGTCGGCGGGAACGAGGTGTAGGGGACGATGTCATCTGAGGGATCTGCATTGAGATCAACGTGATCGATGGAGTCCGTAACCTCCTGCTTCTCGCCAACGCCCTCGACGTAGGCGTCGGCGCTGCCCAGCACCGGTCCCCCTGTAACAGTTCTTGTAGCTGTCGGCGATGGTGGTGTGGACAGCAAACAGCAGGTCGGGTCACTTTCTACGGCAGGAGATGATGGGGTAACGGACTCTCCCGAGCCTTCGAGGTTCTGAGGCGACCCTTCCGGTACTGTCGTTACCTCGGCAATAGCGATTTGCTGAGATGGTTCTGGCGTTTCCGAACGACTCGCACTTTCCAACGGTGTAGGAGGCGCCGGAGTGCCAGGAGGTTCGGCTTCCCCCATCTCCTCTGAGCCGCAGCCCAGGCCGGCGACGAGCAGTATAACGGTCACCGCCAACAGGCCGACGATGAGCCAACCTGAGCCGGTTCGTGACATCCTGTCAAGCTGCGGAAGCACTGACGGTAACGAGGGCCCTAGCTACCGGGCATGCTGGACTGGGAGCCGAGGCAGGACACTGCTCCTTCCGGACCCAACCTGCCGACATAGTGCTCGTAGAATCGAAGAATGCGCTCCTCGTCAACGCCGTCCATCACATCCAGCACACCCCATGCTGCCAGCCCGACCTGGCCTTCCCCAATGCCGTCGTATTCACGGGCGACGGTGAAGTGGTTGCGCCAGCCGTCCTCAAGGTTGTCATACACGCCCTTCAGCGCGTCGACATCCGCCTGGTTGGGCAGGTTGTAGCTGATGACGATGTTGGAGTGCTCCAGGTTGTGAACAACTCGTTCGTCCGGAATCGCGCCCTCGTAGAACCCGCAACTCTGCGCCGCGCTCCAGTGGTCCCCTGAAGTGGGCGGGAATGAGTTGTAGGCCACGTCGTCATCGGCCTGATCGCTGTTCAGATCGACGTGGTTCTTGGTCCGCATTATCTCTTGCTTTTCGCCCACTCCATCGACGTAGGCCTCAGCGTTGCCCAGGCCGATCTCACCGGGTCCCCCGATGCTCTGGAAAATCGGGACAGCTGCGAAACTGCCAATGACCAGCACGGCGATGACGATGGAAACAACCAAGATGAACTTGTTGCTTCCGCCGCGCTGGGAGGTGCGTGGAATCTCTAGGTTGCGGGGGCGGCGGTTCCGGCGGTGTCTCGACTCGGGCAATGATCTCTCCGTATGAATGCGACGGTGTCAGGATGGTGTAGGCTACAGACTCTGTCCGGTGAGCCTCTCGTAGGCTTCCCGGTAGCGTTCGGTGGTCCTGGCAGTTACGTCGCCGGGCAGTTCTGGGGCCGGCGGCTCGTGGTCCCAGCCCTGCTCATCGAGCCAGTCGCGCACCAACTGCTTGTCGAAGTTGGGCTGCGAGCGACCCGGGCCGTAGCCTTCCGCGTCCCAGAACCGACTGGAGTCGGGGGTCAGCAGCTCGTCGATCAATATCAACTGGCCGTCCAGGGTACCGAACTCCATCTTGGTGTCCGCCAGGATGATGCCTCTCCCGCGAGCGTACTCCTCGGCGAAGGCGTAAACGGCCTTGCTGGTCTCGTCCAGCTTTGCGGCCATCTCGGCACCGACCATGTCGATGACTTCCTGGCGCGACATGTTCTCGTCGTGGCCTTCCTCGGCCTTGGTGGTGGGGGTGAAAAGAGGCTCCGGAAAGGGCTGGCCCTCCACCATACCCGAGGGCATTTCCATGCCCTGCACGGTACCCTGCCGCCGGTACTCCGACCACGCAGAGCCCGTGATGTAACCCCGCACGATGCACTCGATGTCGATGCGCTCGGCCCGCTTCACCACCATGGCTTGCTGCGCCACCTCGGCCGGAACAGGGTCGGACAGGCCCGAGCCGTTGCCGCCCGCGAGATATGTGGCTGCCTCGGGTGCATCCGCCAGGCAGATCAGGTGGTTCGGAACTATGTGTCCTGTCCGGGCGAACCAGAAGGCGGAGATCCTGTTCAGGACCAGGCCCTTGTCCGGGATCCCGGTAGGCAGCACGACATCGAAGGCCGAAATACGGTCGGTGGCCACCATAAGCAGGCGTCCGCCGCCGAGGTCGTATGTGTCGCGAACTTTACCCCGGTGCGTGCGGCCGGGCAGCGGAGTCTCTATGATCATTCCAATCCCTCGTTCTTAGTCGCTGTATTAGCCATTGCCGTCTGGAAGGAGCGGGACGCTCTCAGTCAGCGGTCGCCGGCTCCGGCACCTTGTCTTCAGCGGCAGCTGCTTGCAGCAGCCCCAGGCGCCGGAAGGTGTCGTCCACGTACCGCGTGTAGTAGCCGTAATCGAACAGCTCCTCAAGCTCCTGCGGTGTCAGATACGTAGCAACCGTCGAATCGGACCTGAGCAAGTCCCGGAAGTCGCGGCCTTCGTCCCAGCTGCGGGCCGCGTTGGTCTGGACTATTTTGTAGGCCTCCTCGCGGGGCAGCCCCTTTTCGACCAGCTCCAACAGCGTTCTCTGGCTGAAGATGAGACCGAAACTGCTCTCGATGTTGGCAAACATCCTGTCCGGGAACACCCGCAGACCCTCAATGATCCGGGTGAAAATGCTGAGGATGTAGTCCAGAGCAAGGCACGAGTCCGGCAGGATGATTCTCTCGGCGGACGAATGGCTGATGTCTCGCTCCCCCCAGAGGGCCACGTTCTCCAGCGCCGTCATCGAGTTGCCCCGGATCAGCCTGGCCAGGCCGCAGATGCGCTCGGCCAGCTCAGGGTTCCGCTTGTGAGGCATGGACGACGAGCCGGTCTGCCCGTGGCCGAAGGGTTCCTCCAGCTCATGAATCTCGGTGCGCTGCAGGGAACGGATCTCGGTGGCGAATTTCTCCAGGGATGCCGCGATGAGGGCCAGGGTGGTCATAAAGTGAGCGTATCGGTCGCGCTGGATCACCTGGTTGGAAATCCCCGCGACTTTCAGTCCCAGCCGGTCACAGACCCGCTCTTCAACGGAAGGCGGGACGGTGGCATGCGTGCCGACCGCGCCCGAAATCTTGCCAACGCGGATCGTTTCAAGGGCGGCTTCCAGCCGTTCCCGCTGCCTCCTCATCTCGTCCCACCAGAGGGCCAGCTTCAGCCCCATGGTCATGGGCTCGGCGTGGACACCGTGGGTGCGCCCCATCATGAGGGTGTCCTTGTGCTCCAGGGCCTGCGCAGCAAGGGCATCGATGGCCTTGTCGACCTCCTCCATCAGGAGCCCGCCCGCTTCAACCATCTGCAGATCAAGGCCAGTATCCAGCATGTCGCTGGAGGTCAGTCCCAGGTGCAGCCAGCGTCCCTCCGGTCCCATCGTGCCGGTGATGGACGAAATAAACGCCGTAACGTCATGGCGGGTGGTCTGGAAGATCTCGTCCATTCGCTGGGGATCGTACTTGGCGGAGCGGAGGCGTTCCATGTCTTCGGGCGGGATTACACCCTCCTCGCACCATGCCTCGCAAACAGCCAGCTCGACGGCCAGCCACTTTTCGTACTTGTTGTCGTCGGACCACACCCGCTTCATTGCGGGACGGGAGTATCTGTCAATCACAGCCTTGGCCCCGTGAGGTGATGTTGTGTAGTCAGAGGGTAGCCGACCCGTTCAGGTGCAGTTCCCTGAGGGCCAGCAGCACGGCCTTGAAGTCCTGGAACGGCTGATACTCGATGCCCTGCCGGTCGCAGAAACTGGCGAGTGTTCGGTGGGCGAATACCATGTCGGCCCTTTCTGACGCTTCCTGATCTGAGGCACCATCGCCGGCAAAGATGACGAAGTGGCCCTGCTGCTGGAACTGCTCAACTATGAATGCCTTGGAATTCCCCTTGGCTTCCGCGCCCGGATAGACGTGGTTATAGTGATAGAAGATCTGGCCACGGTCGAAGCTCGTGTCCACCGCATAGATCGGCACGTCTCCGAACCCGTCGCGGTCAAGCAGGGCCGAAATGTAGAAGTCCAGACCCTGACTAACCACAGCGAGAGGGATGTCGTGTCCGCGGCAGTACTGGTACAGGTCCCCGAAGAACGGCCGCAGGTTCGCCCTCTCCCGCACGAAGTGCTGCATTGCCGAGCGGTCGGCGCGCATGTTCCTGAACGTTATCTCCTGGTATTCCTTGAGATCCATCTGGCCGTCGCGGAACTGCTGGCGCACGTCAGTCCAGGTGGGGTCTCCGAAGCGTTGGAGTAACAGCTCAGCCACGTTCTGCACGGCGGCCGTGTCGTCGAAATCCGTCAGGATTGCCGGGCGCACTTTACCGCTCGCGGAGTGAGCGCCGGTAATCGTCATACGCTTGCCTGATTTCCGGATGCTGTAGACCAAGTATCTGAGCGGCGAAGAAAGCCGCGTTCCGTGCCCCCCAGGCACCCACGGCCATGGCCGCAACAGGTATGCCCGGAGGCATCTGGGCCGTGGACAGGAGTGCATCTATGCCCTTCAGTTCGCTGGACGCCAGCGGAATGCCGATCACCGGCAGAGTGGACCATGCCGCCAGTGCCCCGCCGAGGGCCGCTGACCCGCCGGCCGCTGCGATGAGCACCTGGATGCCACGATCCCTTGCTTCCTGGGCGTATTCCGCAACCCGTTCAGGAGTCCGATGAGCGGACATAACACGGACTTCGTAATCAATTCCCAGCTGTTCCAGCGTCTTGACGGCCTCGTTTACAACGGCCTCGTCAGACGAACTACCCATTACTACACCTACGAGTGGCATGCCTGCCTCCCGCACAAACCCTTGGTCATCGCTGAACTTCCCTCAACAGACTTCTTTATTTCCTGCCGCCGCAAGCTAGAAATCGCACAAGCTCGGAGCGACGAAACACCGCCCGACATGATAACACCTGAAAACCGATACGGGGATACCTGCAACGGGAAATGGCCAGTCCGACGTTAAATCTCCAACTGCTCCCGGAAAGCATCAATGAGTGCTTTCTGCAGAGCTTCCTGGTCCTGTCTGATCTGCACGCCGTTTACCATCAGGGACAGCCCATCGTCGAGCATCACCAGTTCCACCAGCACTTCCAGCTCCTCCCCTTCGTCCCATGTGAGGGCGGTGGTGATGACGTCGGCCATGTCATCCTCGCCCTCGAACCGGTCCTCGTCCTCCGCCTCCCACTCAACGGTGTTCTCTACCTGGCCCTGTCCGTCAAGCAGCACTTCGTTCATTTCGGTGACCAGGGCGGTGATCTGCAGGGACTCCTGGCGAGCCAGCAACTCCTCTCTCTCGGCGGCGACCTGGCGGTCAAGTGCCTCGATGCGCTCAAGGCGGGAGGCGCGAGACGACGTCAGTTCTTCCTTCACTTGTTGCAATGATTCACGCCAGGGCATTATCCAACTCCGAACACTCTATTTTCGCCAATTTCCTCTGCCGGTTTCGTGGTCTGGTGGAGAGGTAGGCGAGGATGTCCACCTCTATGAAATCGCGCAGCCCCAGACGGCCACGAATCATGGCCAGAGCTTCCATAAGATCAAGGTAACGGATTCCTTCAGGACCGCGCTTCATTGACTCCGGGTAGGCGCCCATGCGCTTCAGCATTCGCTCGGCGTTCCCGTTCCAGACTCCCAGAAGAACCGGATTCCGGAGGCATAGCAGCCAGGATGCGAACTCGCGGCTTGTGCCGGGTAGCCAGTATGCTCCGTGGTCCGACGCACATTCGTCGAAGCGGCCCTCAAGCTTGATAGTATCATACAGGAGGAAATCGAGGCTGTCCCTCAACTCATCCACGGGGGTGCTGCCAAAGGCCTCCGCCTGCCGTCCTCCCGAGGCCCGGTAAAGCTGCAGGGCCTGCGATGGCTCCAACGACGTCAGAGCATCCTGTTCCAGCCATGAGGAGAACTCCGAAGCCCGGCCCCAACGGCGCTTGCGGAAGGCGGCGTCGGCGCCGGACTCGAGCGATTCGTCATACAGGCTGCGGAGATCAGCGGGCGTCAGCCGGGCCGCTTGCGATCGAGAGGTCACGCGCTCACCCTGGCGCCGACAGCGGCGATATCGGTGCGCCACACCGCACCATCGAATGAGATGCCGTCCAAGCGATCATAAGCACGCAATCTCGCCTCGTTCAGGTCCTTGCCGCGGCCCACAACGGTCAGCACTCGACCGCCGGAGGTAACCGGGCGGCCATCAGGACCCTCAGCGACGCCGGCGGTAATGACCATTGCACCCTCGGCGTCTCCGTCATCCAAGCCGGAAATGGTCTTGCCAGTGGCGTATTGGTCCGGGTACCCGCCTGAGGCCATCACCACGCCCACGTAGTGCCGTTCGTCCCATGCTACGGCCGCTGGGTCGAGACGGCCCTCAGCACAGCCCAGCATGGCCGGCAGCGGATCGGAGGCCAGGCGTGGCATCAGGACCTGCGTTTCCGGGTCGCCGAAACGGCAGTTGAACTCCAGGACCTTCGGCCCGTCGGCTGTGAGCATCAGCCCCGCGTACAGCACGCCGCGGTATGGCGTGCCCCGAGCGGCCATCTGAGCGATGACGGGGCGGATTATTGTGCTCGCAACTTGTTCGCTGAGTTTTGGCGTCCAGAACTCCGGTGGGGAATAGCTGCCCATGCCGCCGGTGTTGGGGCCGCGGTCGTGGTCCTCCAGCCGCTTGTAGTCGCAGGCTGCAACAAGGGGAGAGATGCGCTCGCCGTCGGTGAGGGCGAAGACGCTGACCTCGCGGCCCTCCAGCCTTTCCTCCAGCAGCACGGTGGCCCCGGCGTCGCCGAAAGCGCGCGAGGACATGCAGGCGCGCACCGCTTCCGCCGCCTGCGCCTCATCGTCGCATACCACCACGCCCTTGCCGGCAGCCAGGCCGTCGGCCTTCACCACGCGGGGGCCGGGATTGCGGCGCAGGTAGTCCAGGGCCTCTGGCTCTTCGGTGAACACTGCGAACTCGGGGCCGGGCGCTTTGGCCTCCCGGATGACCTCGCGGGCGAAGCTCTTGCTGGATTCGAGACGGGATGCGGCGGCCGTCGGGCCGAAGGCAGGGATGCCGACGGCGGCGAGGGCGTCGACGAGTCCGTCGGCCAACGGCGCCTCGGGGCCCACGACGACCAAGTCAGCAGCAACTTCTTTCGCCGCACCCGCCAATGCCTCGACGCCGTACCCAGCATCGAGATTGGTGGCGATGCGTGCAGTCCCGTAGTTGCCCGGAGCCACCCACAGCCGGCTCAACGAAGGGCTGCGGGCGATACGCCATGCCAGGGCGTGCTCCCTGCCCCCGCTGCCGACAATCAGAACGTTCAAAGGGACGCCCCCACCCTAACCCTCTCCCTGAGGGAGAGGGAAACCTCCCCTGCGATCACCGCTACTCCCACTCGATGGTCCCCGGCGGCTTGCTTGTGATGTCGTAGACCACCCGGTTGACTCCGGGCACCTCGTTCACGATGCGGTTGGAGATACGGGCCAGGACCTCGTAGGGCAGGCGCACCCAGTCGGCGGTCATCGCGTCCTCGCTGGTAACGCAGCGGATGGCGCAGACGTAGCCGTAGGTACGGAAGTCGCCCTGCACGCCTACGGTGCGGCTGTCGCTGAGCACGGCGAAGCTCTGCCAGACCCGGTGGTAAAGATCGGCGTCCTTGATCTCGTCGATGACTACCCAGTCGCAGGCGCGAAGCATGTCCAGCTTCTCCTGCGTCACCTCGCCAATGATCCTGATGGCCAGGCCCGGCCCCGGGAAGGGCTGGCGATAGACCATGTCAGGAGGCAGACCCAGCTCCAGGCCAACGTCGCGCACTTCGTCCTTGAACAGGTAGCGCAGCGGCTCCACCAACTCCAGTCTCATGTTCTCGGGCAGGCCGCCAACGTTGTGGTGTGTCTTGATGCGGGCAGACAGGGGAGCGCCGGAAGGGGAGTTCGCGGGCGCCTCGCTCTCGATGACATCCGGATAGAGCGTACCCTGGGCCAGGAAATCCACCTCGCCGAGACCCGACGCGGCCTCCTCGAACACGCGGATGAACTCCTCGCCGATGGCCTTGCGCTTCACCTCGGGGTCGGTAACGCCCGCCAGCCGACTGACGAAGCGCTCCGATGCGTCGACGTACTCCAGGTTGAGCCCCATCCCGCGCTTGAAGGTGGCCTGCACCCGCTCCGCCTCTTCCAGCCGCAACAGGCCGTTGTTGACGAAAATGCAGGTGAGCTGTTCGCCGATGGCCTCGTGCAGCAGGGCCGCCGTCACCGCCGAATCCACACCGCCTGACAGCGCGCAGATGACCCGTCCGTCGCCCACCTGCTCGCGAATGCGGGCGATGGCGTCGGAGGCCACGTTGCCGGGAGTCCACGACCCTTCGCACTCGCAGATGCGGAACAGGAAATTCTCGAGAATGTCCAGGCCCAGCGGTGTGTGGTTCACCCTCGGGGTGGAACTGCAGCCCGAACAGGTTGTCGCCGTTGCCGATGGCTGCCACGGGCGAGTTCTCGGTGAAGGCGAGGCTGGAGAATCCGTGAGGCAACTCCTCCACCCGGTCGCCGTGGCTCATCCATACCTGGAACGACGGCGGCAGGTCGTGGAACAGCGGCGGGCGACCGCCAGGCAGGCCCCAACCGGCCGAGGGGCTGTCCTGGTGCAGCGTGGCGTGGCCGAACTCCTGCACCGTGCCCCGGGCGACCTTACCCCCCAGCTGGTGCACCAGCGCCTGCATGCCGTAACAGATGCCCAGCA
This sequence comes from Dehalococcoidia bacterium, assembly GCA_963664175.2. Taxonomy (GTDB): domain Bacteria; phylum Chloroflexota; class Dehalococcoidia; order Lucifugimonadales; family UBA3495; genus VXOI01. The sequence continues at coordinate 841 of CAXXOI010000031.1, read as the reverse complement.
CCGGCAGCTTGCGCTCGAAGACCCAGTCGGGAATCAGCGGCGCGCCGTCCTCGTAGACGCTGGCCGGTCCCCCGGAGAGGATGATTCCCCTGGGGTTGATCCGCTCAACCTTCTCCCACGGGTCGGAGGGGTTGGCGATCTCCGAGTAAACCTTCAACTCCCGCACGCGGCGGGCGATGAGGTGGCTGTACTGGGAGCCGAAGTCGATGACGGCGATGCCCTCGTTGACCTGTCGGCTGGAGCCGGGAGGCTCTGCCTCGATGCCCTGGGCGATCTCAAGGTAGGCAGAGACTTCGAGGTCATCGCTGGCGGCAACCCTTCGGCCTAGCGGCAGCTTGGACGTAGTCGTGGCGGGCCTCCTTGAGCGGGAAGAGTTCAGCCTTGGGACACAGGCACGCCATTCATTCTACACCGCACCGACCAGCCTGTAAGTATGGCCATTATTATATCCGGAATCGTGGCAGGGATACTATATGTTGTGGAGGACGATATCGACAGCCACAACACGGACAAAATGCATCTGCATCATTGACACCTGCGTAGCCTGTGGCTACATTGCCCCAGTCAATTGGGAGAGGAATATGAAACTAGTCCTGCTAGCGATCTTCGTGATTTCAATCATACTCTCTGCTGCCTGCGCAGTGGAGCAGGCTGAGTCGCCCATAAACCGCCCCTTCTGCGACTAACCAAACGACAATGTCGACAGAAATTGTCACTTTTGAGCGACTAAAGGCCAATGCAAACGCGATTTCATACGACGACCTATTCAGGAACAACGAAGAGCACATAGGGAAGACTGTGTGGTTCGTAGGCCAGGTACTGCAAGTACTTGAGGGCGATG
>CAXXOI010000030.1:0-18186 GCA_963664175.2 Dehalococcoidia bacterium | reverse complement strand
AGAATTAGCCATCCCCAGAGACTTGCACCCTAGGCGGCTTTTGATGTTCGGTCTCGGCATGCGGCCCGAAGGGCTGGTAATTGGCAAACGCCAGGTCCACTACGCTTGGGTCATCGTCGCCGTCGCTACGGTCATGTGGATGACCAGCTCCAGCATGCGCTTTGCCGTTCCTATTCTGGTGCCGCGGATGGAAGAAAAGTTCGGCTGGTCAATTGGCGCTATTACTCTGGGATTCACCATCCAATGGCTACTGTCCGCCACTCTCAGTCCGATATGCGGCTGGCTGAGCGACCGCTACGGCGTGCGACGGGTAATGTGGGGCGGCGGTCTGATGTTCATGCTCGGCATGATCATGACCGGATTCATGAACGGCCTGTGGGAATACTACCTCTACTTCGGTCTGGTGTTGGCTGTCGGCACGGCGTCCTTCCAGGTCACTTTGGTCTCCGGGGTCACCCTCTGGTTCCGCAGGAGACTGGGGCTGGCCATGGGCATCCTGCAGGCCCTTCAGGGCTTGGGAACGGGACTGGCCATCCTGATGGTATACCTCCTCTATGACCGGTACGGCTGGGAGGTTACCTTCTTGATTCCGGGGATAGTCGGCGGAATCATCCTGCTGGCCCTCACCAATTGGTTCTACAACGAGCCAGCGGATCGTGGAATCACCCAGTGGGGAGCCCCCGCGGGTGAGCCGGTGCGCCGGCTTCAGAACAACGCGGTTGCCAAGCTGCGCACCGGCGTCTTCCTGAAACAGGTGCAGAAGACCTCGGCATTCTGGAATCTCGCCGCCATCCATGGCCTGGGTTGCGCCGGACACAACGTCATCCTGATCCTGCTGGTTGCCATCGCCGAGAATTCGGGAATTCAACCGGCCTTGGCAGCGACGGTCTACCTGACCCTCACCCTGGTGAGTGCCGCGACCCGCTTCGCTACCCCAGTCCTCGCAGACATCATCGGCAGCAAGTGGGTGATGATGGTCTGCTTTGGCCTCCAGACATTCCCGATCCTGATTCTATTGGTGGCCGGCGACAGCTTGGGTCTCTATTTCCTGTTTGCCGTACTATTCGGCATCGGCATGGGCGGCGAGATGACCGCATTCCCCATCATCAACCGCCAGTACTATGCCGATGCCCCCACGGCCACCGCCTACGGCTGGCAGATGATGGGCGCCGGCTTGGGCATGGCATTGGGTCCGGTGGCGGCAGGGTTCCTGCGTGACATCACCGGCACCTATGTCTCCTCCCTCTGGCTGTCTTTCGGCCTCAGCATCTTCGCGGTCGTTGCCATTCTCTTCCTGCCCAACACCAAGCGGCTCCAGCTGCCCGACTGGGAGGATGCCCTGCCGCCCGAGGCCCGAGGCAACGTCATCAGGGCCCAAGAACCCACAGTGGAAACGCCCGAAGTAGCTCCCACCGGACAGCCCGCTCCGGCCGCTAGCGGCGACGGCGACGGGGACGGAGACTAGCCACTGGCCCTTGTTCTGACGGCTCCCGTCCCAATATGCTTCGTTCCCTCTCCCTCTGGGAGAGGGCTGGGGTGAGGGCGCAAATGCCGACCCTGACCATCTCCGCCACCGAGCTCGGCAGCTACGCCGGCTTCGGATTCTGCGCCCGCTGCGCCTGGATCCGGATGCACGTGAAGCAGCTCCCGTGGCAGGGCTTCCCCGGTATCTTCAGCAGCATTGACCGCTACACCAAGGGAGTGGTCCTGTCTCACCTCGAACGCGACGGCCGGCTCCCTCCGTGGCTGGAAGGCATCGGCAACGCCGTAGGCCACCTGGACCCGCCGCACTGGTCGAAGTTTCAGGCTTCCGACGAGGCCACTGGCGCGATCCTCCGGGGCGAGGCCGACGCAGTCTTCCGCTTCGCCGACGGCAGTTGCGCCATCGTCGACTACAAGACCTCCCGCTACAACCCGGACAACCGCAGCCAGCACCGCGTCTACCGCGCCCAGCTCAACGCCTACGCCTGGATCGCCGCCCGGCTCGACTTCCCGCCGGTCTCCCGCCTTGCCCTCGCCTACATGGAGCCAGCCACTGATGACGAAGCCGTCAGCGCACCGGGTGTGCTGAACGATAACGGCTTCGCTCTCTCCTTCCGACCCCGCATCGTCGATGTCGACCTCGACCCCGAGCGTTTGATCCCGCCGCTCCTTCGCAAAGCCGCACGCATCCACTCCCTGCCCACCCCGCCCGAACCCCGCAACAACTGCCGGGACTGCGCCGCCCTCGAGGGTCTGCTGACCAAGCTGGGACCCCAGGGATGATGTAGTAGAATCGACTTGAACCATCTGATGGCCAGGTGAACGAGATGGCAACTTCGAATACTGGACAACTTACTGCGGAAGATTTGCTTCGCCTCGACAGTCGAGGGGTTAAGGGCGAGTTGATCCGGGGCGTATTGTGCCAGCACGACATTAAGCCCAGACCATGGGACGATCCATCTACTGAGTTTCCTGGCATCCTGACCGCGGAGGACTTTGATCGAATCAGCCAAGACAGCATTCGACGGGAGTTACTTGACGGGGAATTGTTTGACACCGCCCCGCTGGATGAGAAACATATAAGCGCGGCGAAAATGTTGGAGAGTGGCCTTCGACAATATGTACTGCGTCGCCAGTTGGGGTTGGTGAGGGGAATGGGGACCGGGGTGCTGATCCAGCGTAATCCGGACAGTATCAGGGCTCCGCATATTCTTTATGTTCCGGCATTGGCTTTAACCGAAGGCGCAGGATACAAGCAATATATCGAGACAATCCCGGCGTGGGTGTGCGAGATCGTTACTCCGGAGGACTACCAGTGTAAGGTATCTGACAAGACGGATATGTGGTTGAGACTCGGTGTGCTGATAGTAGTGGAGGTCTACCCGGCGGAAAGCGCCGTTATGGTCCACCGCCGCGACAATCCTTTCGTGACGCTGACCGGCGACGACGTGCTGGACGGCGGCGAGGTGCTGCCGGGGTTCAGCCTGCCGCTGAACGAGATATTTGACGTCAAATTCCCTGAACGGACAGATGCTATGGCCACAGCAAAGAATAGGCTGCTGACTGCCGAGGACCTGCTGCGACTCCACAGCAAGGGTGTGAAAGGAGAACTCATAGACGGAGTGTTGAAAGAGAAGGTGTCGGCAGGTGTAGAGCATTCATTTATTGGAATCCGGATGGGAGGTGAGTTCGACCGTCATGCACGGCGCCACAGATTGGGCCGAGTTGGAGGGACCGATGGCGGCGTCCTGATAAGACGGAACCCGGACAACGTGCGTGAGCCTGACATATTTTTTGTCTCCGCCGAAAGGCTGCCTCTGGACGTGCGGGTACAGGGCTACCTGGAAGTTGTCCCGGAACTGGTCGTTGAAATCGTCTCTCCCAGCGACAGGGAGCGGGATGTCCGGGAAAAGATAAGCACATGGCTCGAACTCGGCGTGTCCATGACACTGGAAGTGCGCCCGGCGGACCGGGCTGTGATGGTCCACCGTCCCGGCGTTCCCGCGGTGACCCTCACCGGCGACGATGCGCTGGACGGCGGCGACATCCTTCCCGGCTTCTCCTTGCCTCTCAGCGAAATCTTCGACGCCTAGAGGGGCTCAGCAGGCCTCACCCTCGTAGATCCCCTCGTCGACCTGCAACTGCCGCACATAGCAGATGATGTCGTTGACATCGCTGCCCGAAAGGCCGGGACGCGGCTCCATGTCGCCAAAGGCCCAGTGATGCTGCGGCACTCCGTTGTTCACCGCGTTGTGGAACGCGAAGTCCGGGTGGTGATTGGGGTTGTAGACGGCGTGCACCAGCGGCGGCCCCACCGTGGTCCCATCGGCGGCGGCCCCGTGGCAGGCAGCGCAGTTCTCACCGAACAGCCGCTGACCGTCGTCGAACGACCCGGTGCGGCTCTGCTGTGATCCGACGCCACTGCCGGTATCGCCTCCCTCGCCGCCACCTCCGCCGCAGGCCGTCAGCAGCATCACGATCGCCAAGGCTCCCACCGCAAGAAGCCCAGCCCGAACCTTCATCGAATAGCACAACATCATCCCGCTTCCACCGTCTCCTGAGCCTCTAGGTGTTGGCCCGACCTCGCCGCAGCGACCGGCCCGGCAGGGCTCCGGTGTTCTCCCCTTTGTCTATGACCACCTGCCCGTTGACGATCACGTAGTCGATGCCGACGGGGTACTGCTTGGGGTCCTCCTTGGTGGCCAGGGCCTTGACCGTGTTGGCGTCGAAGACCACGATGTCGGCCCTGAACCCGTCCCTAAGGATGCCTCGATCGGGCAGGCCCAATCGCTGGGCCGGGAAGGAGGTCATCTTGCGAATGGCCTCGGGCAGCTTCAGGTGCTGCTCCGCCCGCACGAACTCGGCCAGCACGATGGGGAAGCAACCGTAGCTGCGCGGATTAGGGTACTCGCCGAACAGGATGGCGTCGCTGGCGATCATCCCCGCGGGATGCGACACGAAGGCGTAGAGCGTCTGGGCGTTGGTGCCCAGCCCCACCGTCGAGATGCCCAGGTTCTCCTCCAGCAGCAGGTCGAACAGCGCATCCTCAGGGTCCTGGTCCCGCATCTCTGCAATGTCGGTGATCAAGCGGCCGTCGTACTGTTGGTTCTGAGGCTGGGTGAAGTTGGTCAGCCAGTTGTTCTCCAGCCTGTCTCGCGAGAGCTCCCGCTTCATGCGCTGGCGGTCGTCCTGGTCGCGCAGGGCGTCCATCAGCCGCTCCGGGCCGCCGTCCTTGGCCCAGTGGGGCAGCCCGATGGTGACCGTGGTGCCGGAGTAGGGGTAGGTGTAGCAATCGAAGGTTACATCCATCCCTTCGTCGCGGCCCCGCTCCACGAGGCCCAGGTAATCCAAATGACTGCCCACCATGGCCGCGCCCTGCCGGTAGTGGGTCAGATGCACCGGGCAGTCGCCCAGCCGACCTATCTGAAGCGCCTCCTCCCACGGAGCCATCAGCCCCTGGGAGCGCAGGCTGGCGCGGGTGTGGGTGTGGTAGTGGCCGCCCATCCGAGCGGCGACGCCTGCTAGCGCCCCCAGCTCCTCGGTGGAGGCGTAGGAGCCAGGCGGGTAGTCCAGGCCGGTCGACAGGCCCCAGGCGCCCTCTTCCATGGCCTCGCGAGTTACGGCCTTCATGTCTTCCAGTTCGGCAGGAGTGGCCGGACGGTCGTTCCAGCCCACGCTCCAGATACGCACCGGCGAGTTGCCCAGGATGTAGGCCATGTTGATGGCCACGGCGTTGTCGTACTTGTCCAGCAGCTGCGCCACCGTCAGCCAGTCGGCGGGCAGGGGCGGGTAGCCGTTCAGCCCCGAGTCCAGCCAGATATACCTCTCCAGCTCCTCGCGGGTCTTGAATGGCGCGTGCGAGATGCCGTCGATGCCCACAAGCTCAGTGGTGACGCCCTGGCGCACCTTGGGGTCATGGTGCGGCTCTCCCAGAATGGTCAGTCCGGCGTGGGAGTGCAGGTCAACGAAGCCCGGACAGACGACATACCCCGTAGCGTCGATGGTCCGCGCCGCCTCCAGCCCCGACACATCGCCCCGGTGGACGGTGACCCGGTCCCCCTGCACCGCCACGGCGGCAAAGAACCCGGGGCTCCCCGTCCCGTCGATAACCATCCCGTTAGCAATCAGCAGGTCAATCATGAGACCCTCGCAGGTGTGGGGTAAAGCAGAGAAATTCTAACTATTATAGACCCCTCGACCAACAACGGTGTGGCCGTTGCCAATCTTTGTTTGAGTGCATATAATGTTACTACTTTGGTAATGGTTTTGGGGTAGTGGGTGGAGATCTCGTTTCGAACAAAGAGACTTGAGAAAACTTTCAGTTCAATATGCCAGTTGCGCAGAGACTACGGGGCTCGGGCAGAGACCATAATGCTCAGAATGGCTGTTCTGAAGAACGCTCAAACTCTCGCGATGGTTCCTACGAGTAGACCGGAACGTTTGCACCTGCTGTCGGGTAACAGAAAAGGGCAGTTTTCCGTAGACGTCGGCCATCCATATCGAATGATTCTCCGCCCCAACCATGAACTAACTCCTATGGATGCTGACGGAGGGATAAATCTTGCCGGAGTGACTGCAATCACTATCCTTGGAGTGATTGACTATCACTAGGAGAGGTGGGCAAATGGTAACTTCAACAAATCATTTTGCACCGGATTATGCCGTTTCACCCGGTCAAGTCCTACAAGAACGCCTTGAAGTGATGGGGATCTCGCAAGCCGCATTTGCCAGGCGATGTGGCCGCACACCCAAGTTGATTAGCGAAATAATTGCCGGCAAGGCACCTGTGGAAATCGAAACGGCGATTCAATTCGAAAGAGTGACCGGGTTGCACGCCAGTATTTGGCTTGGCATTGAATCTGACTACAGGCTTCTACTGGCCCGACAGTCTGAGGCCGAGCGATCAAAGGAGTTGAGCGAATGGGTAAAGGAATTTCCAGTGGGAGAATTAGTACGGCGAGGTTTATTCTCCAAGCCGTCGACTATAGCTGAAACTGTGTCAGCGCTTTTGGCCTTTTTTGGAGTCGGCTCGATAGAAGCCTGGCAGTTAAAATACAATGCGACTTCAGTGGCTTATCGGCACTCTCCAAGTTTCCAGAGCAATCCCAACTGGCTCGCGGCTTGGCTAAGATTGGGAGAGGTCAGAGCCGAACAGTCTGAGATACCTGACTACAACGAATCTGAGTTCAGACGAGCCCTAAAGACAATCCGAGCAATCAGCAGAAAAGCAACCGGGCCGATCTTCGCGGAGGCGCAAGAACTGTGCAGACGGGCAGGGGTATATCTATCGTTTATTAAGCCCTTGGATAAGGTACGGTTGAGTGGAGCGGCTTGGTGGGTGTCGCCTCGCAGGCCAGTCATTTTGCTTAGTGCTCGATATATGAGCGACGACCACGTGTGGTTCAGCTTGTTTCACGAAGCAGCACACATCTTGCTACACAACAAAAGACGAGTGTTTCTAGATGCGATTCGTGGTAAGGCAGACTGTAACGGAGCGGAGGAGAGTGAATTCGAGTCCGACGCTGACGCTTGGGCTCGAAATTTCCTAGTTCCGCCTTCCGATTGGAGAGAATTCGCTGAATCCTTTAGGGGGGGTGAAGGAGCAATTAAGAATTTTGCCGAAGAACAAGGTGTTGCTCCAGGGATTATCGTTGGACGCCTACAACGAGAAGGTATTGTACCGTGGGGAAGTCGGCTAAACGGATTGAAGCGTAGACTTCAATGGTCTGACTCCTCGAATTAGTCGCCCCTGATATCCATTCGAATCGGCATCAACCCCGCAGCGCCCGCAGCACCTTCTCCGCCGTCAGCGGCAGGCTGGGGACGGGGGCGCCGATGGCGTCGGCGACGGCGTTGGCGACTGCGGCGGCCACGGGGATGTTGGCGCTCTCGCCGATGCCCTTGCTGCGGTAGGGGGCAGGGCCGTTGTTGCCTTCGACCAGCACGGTGACCAGCTCGGGGATGTCGGCAATGGTGGGTATCTTGTAGTCGCCGAAGCTGACGGTTGAGATGTGCCCGTCCTCGGTCTGCAACTCCTCCATCAGTGCGTAGCCAAGGCCCTGGATCACACCGCCCTCCACCTGCCCCTGGTGCATCAGCGGGTTCAGGATGGCCCCCACATCATGGGCGCTCACCAGCCGCTTGACCGTTACGGCACCGGTCTCCGGGTCAACCTCCACCTCGGCAGCTTGGGCACAGAAGGATGTCATGTCCGGCGGCTCCGAGGCGAACTCGTACTCGGCGATGATGGTGCCGTCTCCCACATGGGCCACCACCTCGCCGATGTTGATCGTGCGGTAGTACGCGGGCCGGAGCTCCGACGGCCCGACCACCACCCGGCCGCTCTGGAGGGAGACATCCTCCTCCGGCGAGTCCAGCAGGGGCGCTGCCTCGCGGATGAGCATGCGCTTCAACTCGCGGGCCGCGCCCACCACGGCTTGCCCGGCGGTGTAGGTCACCCTCGTGCCGCCCGAACCGGAGCTGAATGGCATCTCGGAGGTGTCAAGGAGGTCGATGTCCACCTCGTCCACCGGCACCGAGAGCTCCTGGGCCACCATCTGCCGCAACACGGTGTGTGAGCCAGTGCCTGTGTCCCAGAAGGCCATGTGCAGGGTCGGCCTGCCCGACGAATTCATGCTTATCTTGGCGGCAAAGCGTCCCACGCCCTGCGACAGGTCGGTGATCGCCAGTCCCCGCCCGGTGAGCATTCCGCCGGTGGCAGACTTGGGCGCGTCCCAACCCACTGCGTCAGCGGCCCTTCGCAGCGTCTCCTCCGCCCGGATGTCCTGCCAGACGTGGCCCACCGGCGACGCGTCGCCCTCCCGGAGCAAATTCATCCTGCGGAACTCGTGTGGGTCCATGCCCATCTCACGGGCAATCAGGTCGGTGTGGGCCTCTACGGCGAACACCACCTGCGGCTTGGCGGGGCTGCGCATGTGGCCCTTGGGCACATTGTTGGTGTAGACCATGTAGCTGTCGATACGGGCGTGGGGTATGCGGTAAACGCCGCAAAGGTGGTCGGCGCCGCGCAGGTAGACCGTGGGCTTGAAGGCCCCGTAACCGCCGCTGTCGAACACCACCCTCGCCTGCCGGGCAACAAGCGTGCCGTCACGCTTCACGCCGCTCCGGACGGTCATGGTGGCCGGATGGCGCGGGTTGGCCGCCATCAGTTCCTGGATGTAGTCCATGACCATCTTGACCGGGCGGCCCGAGTGCAACGACAGGTAGTAGCACAGCGGCGCGTCCATGAACGAGCCCTTGCCGCCGAAGTCGCCCCCGATGCTGCACGGATGCATCACGATGCGCTCTTCGTCCATCCCCCAGACCGCGGCGAGCTGCTCACGCAGGGCATACGGGTCCTTGTTGTTGATCCAAAGGTGCACCTGCGCCCCTTCGACAGGCTCAGGGTGAGCGGAGATGGCGTTGACCACGCACGCGTGGGGCTCGATGTAGGCCTGGTGCATCAGCTGGGCGTTGAAGGTGTGCTCGAAGACCAGGTCGGCCTCGGCGAATCCCTCGTCCACATTGCCTTGGCCCCAGGTGATGTGGGCGAAGACGTTGTTGATGTCCGACTCCGGCTGCGGCAGGCCCTCGTAGCCCGACAGCTCCGGGTGCAGCGTCGGAGAGCCAGGGTCCATGGCCTCGTGGGCGTCGAACACCGCTGGGAGCTCTTCGTACTCCAGGTCAATCAGGAGCAGCGCCTCCTCGGCGGCCTCCTGCGTCTCAGCGGCCACGGCGGCGACCTTCTCGCCGACGAAGCGCACCACATCGCGGGCCAGCACCGGCATGTCCCGCAGCCGACGACCTACCAGCGAGCCCGGCAGGTCGTCGGCGGTGATGACCGCATGCACACCCGGCACCGCCTTCGCCTGCTCCGTGTCGATACTGACGATGCGTGCATGGGGGAAGGGCGAGCGGAGCACTTTGCCCCATAGCATCCCAGGCAGGTACACATCGGCGGCATAGACCGACTTGCCGGTAACCTTGTCCGGCCCCTCGCCGCGAACGACGGACTGCCCGATGGCGCGCGTGGTGGTAGTCATGTCTCCCTCAAAAGGCGTCGTCTCTAGCTAGGCGGACCGCCCTGGCAAAATCCGCCCGGTGCCGGGCGTCAGGTCCCAGTCTTCCTCCTGCAGCCCACGCAGGTAGTCGATCTGGCCGTGATGGTTGTTCTTGTGCACGATCACATGCCGCAGGGAGTCGCTCAGGGTCTCCTGCCGCTCCGGGCCTCCCATGCAGTCGGCAAGCCGGGCGTCCTCCAGCGACTCAAGGAAACGCATGGTGCGCGCGCTCACGGCCTGTGCGTAGGTAACCAGCACTTCGGGGGCGGGAATTGCGAGGCTGCGCAGCCCCAGCCGGTCGCCCGGGTCGGGCGCCATTTCCGGCTGGCCAAACCGCTCGAACCACCCACCCGACACCCACAGGTCCTGCTCGTAGTCGCCCTGGCGGCCGGCGGTACGGCTGATGCGGGCGTCCTCGTTTCGCGTCAAGTGCCAGAGGATGAAGCCGATGTTGTTTGATGTCGGCGCAGGCCGCCACGCCATTTGCTCCCCGGTCAGCCCGTCGCAGGTCGCCATCAGCCGGAGGTGAGTCTGCGCCAGGCAGTCGGAAATGAATTGGACAGTGTTCATGTGGTGCTCTCTGTCACTCAATCTCGGGCAGTATCGACTCATAGGCCTCGCCCGTCGTATTCGTCCAATAGTTGGCCATCAGGGGTTAGGAACCTGGCAAAGGGACGCGGCGCGTTGAGGTGTATGTGCTCTAGCAGACTCCAGTTTGATGACAACAGCTTCACCACATTGTCGACCGTCTCTTCACCGCTGGTCAGGAACACAATTCCTATGTTGTTGTCTACGATCGCTTGGCGTTCGTCTCTTTTCCGTATCATCGTCCTGTCGCACGATACTACCAAAGAGTTTGCTATTCGCCCGGCCTCCGGCAGCCAATCCACGTCGGACTTGCCCAACCATCCCATACTGCGGGAGGAGCGGGCGTCAAAACCACGCCAATTCAATTCTTCGGGTATTTCCCTTCCCAGATTCTCGTCAAAGAGCAGAATCATAGCGGGACAAGAAAGGCATACCTCAAAGCAGCTTCAACTTCGGCCTGCTCAAGGTCGAAATCGTAAGCTATAAACTCCATGGACTCGCCTGCCTTAAAGCGCCCTCTTACATCCACAACCCTCACCCGTCTGTCTTTAATTGCTGGCTGCCCGCTGGCGCGTCTCGGGTCCAAGGCCAAGGAACCGTCCTTCCCAAAAGGATGCCAACGTGACACGAAGCCGTTGTCGTACTCCATCTGATGCAGCGTCTTGACCACCGGTTCGGGCAGGGCGTCACTTCCCTTCAACATATCCTGGTGGGCAAAGGGAAAAGAAATATCCCACTCGGAAGACAGGGCGTCGTTGTACTTACGGATAGCAGCGAAGCTCTTGCCGGTGGCTACCTTCAATTTGCCAGCCACCAGAATCTCGATCAATTCCAAGAAGGACACCAGAAGAGGGTCGGGCCATCTGTCATTGCGACTTATCCACCTGGCCTTGATCTCCTGTACGCCGGTCGGATAGCCGGACAGCCATCGTCGAATAGCCGTCGCGGACACGCCGGTGATACCCTGCGCATCCTTGATACCGTATGATGGATCAATCAGACAGGAACCCAAGCCTTCCACCGTATCGAGCATGACGGCCTCGTTGGCACCCTCTCCCGCCGGGGGAGAGGGCGTTGCAGTCCTGTTGTCGTCGGGGGCGTTCACGGGGACGGCCCTAGTAGTACACCGCGGCGCCTGTGCCGCCGCCCGCCGCGATCACCTCGCCGGTCACCGCCCAGGCCTTGTCCGACGCCAGGTAGCAGGTCAGGTAGCCTATTTCCGACCCGTCCACCATCCGGCAGATGTGGTTGCCTCGCGGCGAGTCGGGGGAGAAGTCGTGCGCCTCCGCCTCTTCCGGGCTGACCCCCAGCTGAGCGGCGCGGGCCTCCAGCAGTCCCGGCGTGCGCTCGGTACGGGTGGTGCCGGGATGGATGCAGTTGACCGTGATGCCGAAGCGGCCCAGCTGCATTGCCAGCGTCTTGGTGAAATGCACCATGGACACATTGCGCGCTCCGCCGCTCAGGTTGCCCGCGGTGCGGCCGTTGCCGCCGCTGATGTTGATGATCCGGCCCCAGCCCTGCTCCTTCAGGTGAGGGATGGCAGCCCGGGCACAACGGAGGGCGCCCACATACTTCACATCGAAGTCCCCGAGGAGGGACTCCTCGTTGATGGTATCTATGGGGCCGACCGCATCCGCAGAGCCGCCGGGCAGCGAGGCGCTGTTGACCAGTATGTGCAGACCGCCCAGCCGTTGCGCGGCCTCGGTAACCGCTGCGTCGACCTGCTCGCGGCTGGTGGCATCCATGGCTATGGGGATGATGTTGCGCCCGGTGGCCTCGGCAATCTCCTGGGCCGCCTGCTCCAGGTCGGTCATCGTGCGGGAGGCGATGGCCACATCGCAGCCCTCCCGCGCCAGCTCCAGGGCGATGGCCTTGCCGATGCCCCGGCTGGCGCCCCCGACGAATGCTTTCTTGTCCATCAGTCCAAAGTCCATTGCTACACCTCTCTTCAGTTGGAAAAGTTGGATTGTGGGGCGGGAGGCGGCGGCGCATCGGCCGGGGCAACCTCCAGCCAGTCCTCTGCTACCAGCTCGATGGTGCCGCTGTCCAAGGCCACATAGTAGACGTTGGGGATACCGGACTCCAGCTCCAGCTTGGTGCCGGTCCAGTCGTCGGTCATCTGCGGCGCGATGACGCCCAGCGCCCCTCGGGAACTCTCGGAGGGCTGGCGGTGCTTTCCGCCCCCTCGAATGCGAATCCGGACGCGCTGGTCAACCTCAAACCTGTAGGGGGATACCATGGGCAATATGCTCCTAGATGCGTTGGCAATCGCATTATAAAGGAAACTCGCAGATGCGCCCTCAACCTGCCCCTCTCCGAAGGGGAGAGGGAGTTTCCTTCACCACCCGAGGGCAGATGGACTAGCGCAGAGGGCGGAAGAACGACCGGATGTCGTCCGCGAGCAACCTCGGCTGCTCCATGGCGGCGAAGTGGCCTCCCCGGGGCATCTCGGTCCAGCGCTGGATGTTGTGAGTGCGCTCGGCCCACTCCCGGGGCGGGCGGTTGATCTCGACGGGGAAGAGCGCCACGGCGCAGGGCACCTCCACCCGCTCGCCGGGCTGGAAGCGCCAGTTGTCCACCCGGTTCTCGTAGTAGTGCCGAACCGATGACGGGCCGCTCTGCGTAACCCAGTAGAGCATGATGTTGGTCAGCAGCTCGTCGCGGGTGTAGCTGTTCTCCGGATTGCCGCTGCAGTCTGACCAGGTGCGGAACTTCTCGATAATCCACGCCGCCAAGCCCACCGGCGAGTCGTTGAGTCCGAAACCCAGGGTCTGAGGCTTGGTGCGCTGGATGTGGAAGTAACCGCCCTCGTCGTCGAACCAGCGGCGGGCTTGCCGGATGAACTCCTGCTCCGCCTCCGTCAGCGGAGGGTCGGGCGCGCCCCGGAAGGCCGGCACGCCGGTCATCAGGTTCAGGTGCACCCCGGCAACCGACTGTGGGAAGTCGAAGCCCAGCCGGGAGCTGATCATCCCGCCCCAGTCTCCGCCCTGCGCTCCAAACCGCCTGTAGCCCAGTCCCTCGGTCATCAGCGTATGCCACATCGCGGCGATGCAGGTGTTGCTCATGCCCCGGTCGACCGGCTTGTCCGAAAATCCGTACCCCGGCAGCGACGGCACCACCACATCGAAGGAGTCCGCGGCATCCCCGCCGTGGGCCGCCGGATCGGTCAGCATGGGGATGATCCGCAGCATCTCCACCACCGACCCCGGCCAGCCGTGGGAGATGATCAGTGGGAAGGAGTCCGGACCCCTCCCGCGCTCGTGGATGAAGTGCACACCCAGCCCGTCAACCGCGGCCCGGAAATGGTCGAACTCGTTGAGCGCACGCTCCTGTGCCCGCCAGTCGTACCCTGTCCGCCAGTACTCGACCAGCTCCCGCAGGTAGACCGGGTCCGTGCCGTAGTCCCACCCCGCACCCGGAATCTCATCCGGCCACCGGGTATCCGCCAAACGCACCCCCAGGTCGTCCAGAACAGCTTGGGGAATGTCGACCACGAACGGTTCGATTTTCACGAAGATCAACCTCGGCCTATTCGGCCTTATCCCAATGAGGAACTATCTCAAGACTCACAGACGGCCCAAACCGTCATTCCCACGAAAGCGAAAATCCACTGGCCCAAACCGAGAATTCGCTAGATGCCACCGAAGCATGGTTCTATCGAGATAGTTTCCAGTTTAGAGCAGTGGGCCGAATTTCGGTTGCGCCGTGGGTGTATCCGCGCAGGCGCTTCGAGCGACTTCTGCGAGTCAGGCGGGAATGTCCAGAACGTGCGTGTTTCTCCCTTCCGCCTCCTCGGTTAGCGCCGCGTGAGGTTCCGGGGTGGCTATCACGGGCATCACCTCATCGCCGGTGGCCGTGTGGAGGATTTCGGAGCGGCGAATGGCCCGGGAAATGTCGTGTTCATTCGGGCCCAGAGAGATTTCCACAACCGCATGGCGGCGGTTCTGGCCGTAGACTATGAGGTCGGCATGGATGAGGTCTCTGAACTCCTCCCGGGAGATGCGGCCGGACTGGACTGCTGCTTGAAGAGCCTGGTTGAAGTTCGGGTGAGCATTGTCGAATCTGGAGAAAGCCACCCTGGGGCCTTCGATCCCCAACTCCACGCTGGCAAGCTGGACGGCAATGCGCACGGCATTTTGCTCGTAAAGATTGCCTTCGATGTTGCCCAGCCGTCCCTCGACGCGGTTCATCCGCGTTTGCAACTCCCTTTGGCCGTTCTTCAGTTCATCAACGTCCGTCCTGAGCAGGAGGAACTGGGCTGGGAGTTGCAGCAGTTCCTCTGTCAGAATATGTACCCTGAGCTGGCTCCTCAACTCAGGATTCTGTTCCAGCACATCCAGAATGTCCTGGAACGAGTTGACCGGTGCAGTCATCACGGTTTCTCTCTCAAATGCTGCATTGATCTTATCATGCTGCCTCAGACCGGCGGGCGATGTCTTCTCCAGTGCTGCGGAGAGGTCACTCGTGCAGTCGCCGGTGAAAATCCCTCAAAAATCGACTTCCTGTGCGATATAGAGTCCTCGTTGCGCCGGTGTTTTATTCACGCCGTGAACCCCGACTCCCGCCGCCACTGCAGGTAGTCCGCGATTCCGGCCCGCAGATCGAACTCCGGCCGCCAGCCCAGGTCCTGGCGCAGCCTGTGCCCTGAGAGCGGCCCCCGTGACGGCACCGACGCCCGGGCCTGTGCTGCTCCGTCTTCGGCTGAGCCGGACGCCGCGGGAACGCTGCCCAGCGCCAACTCGGCGATTGCCTCCAGGATCTCCCGGTATGTTACCCAGACGCCCGTGGTCAGGTTGTACAGGTCGTGGGGCAACTCTGGCGCATCGAGGATCGCCTGCAGCCCACGGGCGGTGTCGACCGAGTAGGTGTAGTCCCGTCCGTCCTCAGGGTCGAAGGACTCGCCCTGCACCTCCAGCGTCTCGCCCCGCGCCACCTGTCCGGTCCACTGGTACAGAGCGGACATAACGGCACGGTGCCCGGTGACCCGCTCCATCGGCCCGTAGGGAGTGCTCAGCCGAACGCTGACCGTGGAGAAGCCGTACAGCTGCCCGTACCGGCGGGTGATCAGCTCGCCCGCGTGCTTGGTGACGGCGTACATGACCTCCGGCTCGACGGGCATGTCTTCGCTGTAGGTCTGGTCGGTTCCTGCAGCCATCCCGTAGGCCGCTCCCGAGCTGACATAAAGAAAGCGCTGCACGCCCGAGATCCGCGCCAGCTCCAGCACGTTGGCCAGCCCGCCGATGTTGATGCCAACCACGTCCCGGGCTCTGGCCACTTCCAGCTCGCGCTGATTCACGGTGTAGGTAACTGCATGGATGACCTTGTCGATGCTGTGCGCCCCGGCAAGGCTCTCCACGGCCTGCCGGTCGCGGGCATCTCCCTGCACGAAGGTGATGCGGTCGGCCCAATCGGCGACGAAGTTGCGCATCAACTCATCGGCGGAAGCAAGGTCAAAGCTGACCACCTCGTGTCCTGCCCTCGCAAGCTCGCGGACGATGTTTGCCCCGACGAATCCGGTCCCACCCGTAACCAGCGTAGCCATGATCGCGCCCCCATCTGTTTCGCTTCCCTTTCGCTTCCCGTGGAGGGCAATTGTAGCACCGGAGCCCCCACCCTTCTGCCTGCCGCTTGCGGATACCGGAGTGCCCGCCAGCAAAGTAGCTTGACACCGGGCGGCGCCCAGCCCTACGATTTGGAGTGAGCCCCGAACTTCCCGTTCGTTCCGTCCGGCTCACAGTGGGGACATAGCTCAATTGGGAGAGCGCGGCGTTCGCAATGCCGAGGTTGGGGGTTCGATCCCCCCTGTCTCCACCACTCCTCCCTTTCCCCGGACCCCTCAACACCCCGTAGTTGCCTCGCTTTGTATCTACATTCGCCCTCTCTCTCTGTCTTGTCGATGCCCCAGAGTTCCCATAGCCTTCCCACGATAGTGTGGGAAAGGAAGGGTTAAAAACATGGCCAACCTTCGGCTGCGAAAGTTCACGCCATCGACACGCCGGGCCGTTCCGGGGACTGAAGCGGGTGTGGCCACGAGAGGCAGGCTGTCACATAGGTGGGCATTTTGACTCTGAATCCATTCCGATAAACGAACGCCTGAACCTCCAATGGCGGTATTGTCATGGCGGGGCTGCAGCAAGAAAGCCTCGGGGTGCCGGATGATGTTCGTCCTTTCCACCTTGCCGCGACAGGTGGCCAATTCCAAACGGTCCTTTGTCTTGCCCACGCCCACGGGGGCGGTTATGAACGGAGGGAGGCATTCCTGTTCCGGTTCGTATAACCGTTGATCTCGGCCTCTGGTCCATCCATACGAGGACTCCGTCCTCTCACCAGGCCGCCGCCCGTGCGCCCAACTTGACATGTCTCGGAAAATCTCCGTTTGCCATCAGTTTGTGCAGTGTCGTCAGGCTGAACTGCACGAGGTCCGATACCTCCTGCCGCCGCAAGAGCCGCCGCGCTCTGACTTCCATACTCCGCCTCGCCGATGGTTAATCACCCTTGGAGAAAATGTTCTTAGTACCTATCTCAAAATCCGCCAAAGTCCAAAACCGCCATTCCCGCAAAGGACCCGTCATTCCCGCGAAAGCGGGAATCCAGTGATCCAGACCGTGTATCTGGCCGTTGAGATCAAGGGCATGACAGTTTTGAGATCGTTACTTAGTACTTGATCCGCAGATGACCGACTTTGGGATTGGAAGGACTTGAAGACCGTCGAACTTAGCTTCAGATCCCGCTACTGCAATATATGAGACCAAGCTGATTGAGAGTCCAAGGGCGCGGTTCGAGGGAATGTGCGACTGAAGCATCCGGGAGAATTCTGGAGCAGTCCCACATGCAAAAGTTTGGCGGTAGGTGTCGGTTGATTCTTCGGAGAAACTCGGAGGGCATCTAATCCAGAATGACTTCGACCAAGTCATTTTGCCTATGGGGGACGCTCCCGGCAGCTACGCTTAGCGGAATGGTGGGTAGTCTCTGATTTTTCATTACGAGTTCTATCCATGCGTGCTCGGACTGGGACTGTGGATTATCAGGTTCGCAAGTGTTGAATGGTCGGCGGGGCAGGTGTGCCCTCTGACTGTTGGCCTGAAATGGACGAGCAGTCATTGCCGGGCGAAGGGTGGAGACTCTCAAGCCATTAGACACTTGCTACAGAGATTCCATTTTGTTCCAGTTCGCCAAGAGACAGATGCCTTATGTCAGCGACCCCATCCATCGCCGCCCGGCGAACCCGCAGATATAAGTCCACCTTGTACATCCGTTGTACCATCCGGAGGGTCGGATACAGCCCTTATGGATGACGGTGGGCAGTCCGATTTACAAGCGCCGCTTGTCAGCCCTTGCCCGCACGCACAGACCAAATTTATCTCCGCCGCTTACACTTCAGTGCTTTTCGGGCCGTGGACCATACTGTAGGCCGGGAGATGGTACGCAACGTGGACTGACCCTTAGGGGCGATTAATATGGGAAAGAGGCGTGGCAGGCTGGGGGCATGAGCAGGTTGGCAAGACAGGAGTTCCTGGCGGCGATACGAGAGCGTTACGGGGGCCACCAAGAGGGATAAGAGCCGGATTCTCGACGAGTTCATCACTGCCACCGGCCATCACCGCGAGCATGGAGCGCTTTCTGGCCCGGCAGCCGGCCAGTGGCTGGAGGAGCAACAGAGCTTCGCACGAAAACCGCGAGTGAGGCCACCGCTTACATGGCGGACGCGGAAGGGCCCGCTCGAGGGAGTGTGGTGCAAGGTGTTGGGCCGGCTGGAGGAAGACCGGGACGCCACCGCTGTGGCGCCGCCGGAACGGCTGCAGGATGCTAAGCCTGAGCGTTTCAGCCGAGTTCATCTGCGGACGCTACAGCGGCGGGTGCAGAAATGGCGAAGCATCATGGCCGGCAAGCTGGTCTACGCAGGGTCTGGAGGCATCGCCCAGAACAAAACTTGCGACTTGCCGGAATTAGAGCTGGAGATGGGCGATCTCAAGAGCTGATTTCTGGGCACCACTTCTCGTTGAGACAACGGGGATCGGCAAGAATGCTTGACACGGGACACCTGGTCCTGACGTGG
>CAXXOI010000029.1:0-226253 GCA_963664175.2 Dehalococcoidia bacterium | reverse complement strand
AAATTACTCCGATTTCCATGTATGCTCCGGTTTAGAAGATCTGCTGATGAGTACCGATCAGGCTGTGTGCCCCTCGGCGAGGGGGTTGCGCCACCGCACACCAATGAAACGCCCGAAGTCCCTGTCTGCCGAATGAACTTCGGCGTCGTATTCCATGGCGATGGCAGCGATGTGGGCATCGGGAACCAAGTTCGGTCCGCTACCCGGTACGTTCAGGAAACGCCGAAAATGGTCCATGTGTGCCGGGCCGGGATCTATCGGCTCGATATGGGGACGACTGAACCAGTTGTTAACCAATTCGGCAGCACCTGTCGGAGATAGGTCTGAGGCCGTTATTCTCCCATTGGAAATCACTCTAATGAAGCCGGTGGCTACTATCCAGGGCACTCCGATGCTTTCCGTTCCACCCAATAGTCTTTCCCACCAACGCCGAGCTGCGCTGTGCTGTGGTGCGTCCTCATTGTAGACATACACCAAAAGGTTGGTATCCGGCACAATCATTCCAAGCGATCTCTCAGTTTACGTTCCCCTTCAAGGTAGATCAGATCGTCCTCTGCATTGAGGAACAGCTTGTATTTCTTGGGGTGACTGTCCGAGAGCTGATAAATTAACTCAAGGACTCCCTTAGTTTCTTTTATTGCGCTATCCAGATCTCTCCTGCAGGCCCCGGAAATTTCCAGGTCAACCACTTCCCCTTCGGCCAGATCCAAGGGCTCCAATGGCGTAAATACGCCGTTCAAGTAGTAGGCTCGTACTTTCTGGTTCATCGTTGGCCTCCCACCTCCATTCTAACCCAGCAGGCGGGCCTTCTGCGCCTCGAACTCCTCGCGCGTGAGGTATCCCTGCTCGAGCAGGCGCGCCAGGCGTTCCAGATCGCCGACCACGGAGGCAGCACTGGCTGCGGGGTCCTCGGCCACCGACCGGTCGACCCTGCGGGCATCGGTCACACCGCAGAGGCCCATGGCCACTTTCAGTTCCTGTCGCAGTATCTCAATGCAGTGGCTCACACCGTCCTCGCCAGCAACCGACAGCCCCCAGAAAATCGGCCGGCCAACGAACGTGGCCCGGGCACCAAGGGCCAGCGCCTTGAGGACGTCGGACCCCTTGCGCACTCCGCCATCGAAGTACACCTCCAGCCTGTCTCCCACCGCATCGGCAATGGACGGCAGCATGTCTATGGCGCCCGCAGTGCCCTGCAGGGCATGGCCGCCGTGGTTGGAGACCACCAGGGCCTCGCAGCCGTTCTCGGCGCAAAGCCGGGCATCTTCGGCTGTCTGAATGCCCTTGATCACCAGCGGCATGGACGTAATCGACCGCAGCCACTCCAGGTCCTGCCAGTTCAGGGAGTGCTCGAAGCTTTCGGCGAAATTGCCCTGAATGGGCAGGTTTGGCAACTCAATGCCGTCAAAGTTCTTGAGGATTCGTTCCTGGTCCAGGACGTACGCGTAGCGGTATTCGCGCTCACGCGAGTTGGCGCCCAGGTTGTCCACCGTCAGCATCATCGCCGTGTAGCCCGCGTTTTCGGCGCGGCGCACCAGGATCTCGGTGAGCTCGCGGTCCTGGAAGAAATAAAGCTGGAACCACAGTGGATTCTCCGCGACCTGGGCCACCTCCTCAATGCTGTAGCTTGAGGCCGTGCTGAGGCCCATGATGGTGTCGGCGCCGGCAGCGGCCCGGGCTGAGGCCAGTTCGCCGGCCGGATGAGCCCTCTGGTGGGTGCCCGTGGGGGCCAGCATCACGGGCAGGCTGATGCGTTGTCCCAGCACCTCCGTGGAGGTGTCGATTTCACTCACGTCGACCAACACGCGGGGACGCAGCTTGACGGCCTCCATGGCCCGCACGTTGGCCGTGTTGGTGGTCCAGTCGTGGGCGTCCAGGTCGCCGAAGAGCCGGTCGAAAAGGGCCTTGGGCATGGTCTCCCTGGCCCGGGCTTCGTAATCTCCGATGGTGAGCAGCGGGTTCTGGGTGGTCATATATATCTCCTGTTAGCTGGCAATATATCGAACAGCGGGCAACCACCGGTCCTCGGAATCATGGCGGCGACGAAGCGCGTCTCCGAATCACCACGTAGGTAACCAGGGAAATGACGGCCAGGATGGGCAGGAGGATGGGCCAGCCGCCGATCTTTCCGGCAATAAATTCCAATACCATGTAGATGAGGAATCCTCCTGTGAGTACAGGAACCATCATTACAACAATTGCGACTGCCGCTCCAACCTGCATGGCCAGGCCAGAATCGCCTGTGCCGGTCTCCTCCCGTTCATCCGGATTGACTCCTCCCACTTGACCCCTTGGGGCAGGCGCGAAAAACGAGCGCTCCCCCCTTATTCTGACCACGAGGAAGGCGAAAAGGAGACCCCCGAATACAAGAGCGTATTCCCAGTAATCCGAAAGGAAGAAGAGGAAAAAGAACAGGACCGCCATGGCGCCCGCCACTCCCATCAGCAACATGAGCGCGGCGATGGGTAGCACGGTCTTTAGAGCAGCCGTGTTTATCCTGAGTATTCCCTTGGCCCTGAGGTATTCGACAAAACCAAGAAAGGCCACACCGCAGAGGGCAATCCCGATCCAGATGGCAAGTTCAAGCATCTTTCGTGCCTGGTGCGGCCTGGGTCGCCGGGTCCGCCTCGAAAAGGCCAAGCCATCTCGCGAGGGAGTTGCGGCGCCACGGAAAGGGGCATTTTAACAGTCGCGGCTACACTGTACGAAGTGGATGATTCATTTTCCCGAATTACATCACTTAATACCAACAATGTGTACGAAAATAGACAGAATATTACGAAAAATTAACCGGGTTGTCTCCACAGTCCTTGGGCCAGGGAATTTCCCCTTGGATGTGCGAGATCCCGCAGAGGGCGGAGAGGATACGGACAGACTCTAATCAGTCGAGCGCCCTGCCGTGCGGGCCGAACACCCGCGCGACAGTTCCTGAAGCAACCAAAAGGTCCACGTTCCTGGGCAGGTAACGACTAGAGAGAGTGGAGCGCCGGAATGACCTCTTTGCCCACCAGGTCGATGTGCTCCAGCACCTCGGTCTGCGACATTTCGGGGTAGAACAGCCGGATGGCAACGTCCGTGAACCCCATCTCGTGGTAGGCGGCAATCTGCTCGATGCATTCCTCCGGGCTGCCCACCAGGAATGTATCATCCATCAGCGACTCAAGGTCACCGGTGACCTTGCGGGTCAAGTCGCCGTCGGTACCGTGCAGGCCGTGCTGGGCGTAGACCTCGTACTTGGTGGCAAAGTTGGCCTGGGCCTTGGTGAGGGCTTCCTCCCGGGTGGGTGCGCAGTAGAACTCGCGGACGATGACCATGTCCTCGGGTTTTTCCTGTCCGTGCTCTTCCAGTGTGCGATGGTACAGGTCGATCTGGTGGCGGATGGACTCGTTGGACTGCGCGGGTCCCACGTACAGGATCTCACCTTCGCGAGCGACGCGCCGGATGGCAGGGTCGCTCATGGCCGCTTGCCACACCTTGGGGTACGGCTTCTGATAGGGGCGGGCCGTGGGTTTAGCGCCGGTAACGTTGAAGAAACGTCCGTGGTGGGTGACCTCATCCTCGCTCCAGAGCCGGCGCATCAGGTGCATGGCCTCGGTGCACCGCGCGCCCCGCTCGGACATGCCGACGCCAAAGGCCTCGAACTCCTCCGGTCGGTACCCAAGCCCGATGCCCAGGATGAAACGCCCCTCGGCGATGTGGTCCACCGTCGCCGCCTGTTCCGCCACATCAACAGGGTTCAACAGCGGTAGCAGCAATATCGACGTGGCCAGCGTCATGTTTCCGGGTTCGGCGGCCAGACGTGCCAGCACCGGCCAGGGTTGGAAATGCTGGAAGGGGTCGATAAGGTAGTGATGGCCCCAGCAGAACAGGTCGAAATCTGCCTCATTGCACGCCCTGAACTGCTCCAGGTGGTTCTGCCACTGCGCCTGGTGGTCGATAGAATCCCGGTGAACAACATGGCCAACCTGGTAGCCGATACGCATGATGTACTCTCACTACTGACAATCTTTTAGGGGCGCACAGCCGTGCGCCCCCTGGTGCTTGCGTTACTTGCGTCCTCTCCCGTCTGCCGGGGGGTGCGCAACTGTGCGCCCCTACATCAGTGACAGATGGCCGGGCTGTTCTTACTGTCCGACGTGCCGGTACTTGACCAGCCGGTGTCCCTCGAGGTTCTGGTTGGCGTAGATGTCACCGTGGGAATCGACCCACACCGCGTGAGCGCCCTGGCCGTGCTCCACCTCGACGGGACTGCCCCAGCGAGCGAGGATGTCTCCGTCCATATCCAGGATGGTCATGAAACCGTCCAGCTCCGGAACGTACAGGACCTCGTCGCCGTCTATGTAGATGTCGCAGGGGCGGGCCAGTCCCAGCCACTGCTCCAGGAAGTTCCCGCCATCGTCGAAGATCTGGATGCGGTTGTTCTCGCGGTCGGCCACGAACACGCGTCCGTCAGTGTGCACCCAAACCCCGTGGGGCACGTGAAACTCGCCATGCCCCGTCTTGCCGGGCTGGCCCCAGGACTCGATGAGATTGCCGTCGCTGGTGAACCGGTGCACACGGGCGTTGCCGTAGCCGTCGGAAATGAACAGGTCGCCGTTGGGGTGGATGGCGATGTCACTGGGACTGTTGAACGGCCCGGCGGCCCGCTCCACGACGTCGCTGTAGCGTCCCGACCAGCCTGTGTCGGAGGGCTTGTCCCACTCGCCCATGGTCATGAGCAGGTTGCCCTTGGGGTCGTACTTGAGCACAACGTGACTGTTCTTGACCGGCATGTACAGATTCTCGTCGTCGTCGATGTACATCCCGTGGGCATCGGGCAGCTGTCCCTCGCCCCACGACGTCAGGAAGTTGCCATCGCGGTCCAGCACGATCAGCGGGTGCTCGCCGCGGTTGAAGAGATACACTCGGTCCTGCTTGTCGGTGACAATGGCCGTCTGCCCCAGGACCCAGCCCTCGGGCAGCTTCTCCCAGTTCGGTACGATTTCGTACGTGTACTTGCCCCTGCCAACGGTTGCCATGGCGGGCCTCCTTAAGTTTCTGTACCAGAGAGGGAGAATCCCTCACTCAAGAGGAGAGGGAACTGCCTCACCTTAATAATTCGTCAGGACGTCGATAACCGCTTGCTCCAGCTCGCTGGCGCGCACTGCCACCTGCTCGGGCTTGAGCCCTCCCAGCGGATGTGGGAAGCCCAGCGGACGGAAATCCCGGCGACCGAAGGTGTTGGCGTGGCGGAATGCCGAGTTCAGGAACGGGTCGGTGCACAGCACCACCGTCGGGACGCCCCGGTTCTCGAGGGTCATCGCATCGTGCACACTGCACGCGGTGCAGGACCCTCAATCCGCGATGGCGGTCACCACGAAATCGCAGCCCGTCGCCAGCTCCTCAATGATGTCGTCCGCCGCCGGGCGGGAGTACACGTACTTGTCCACCGCCAGGGAGTCGCCGAGCTCCAAGTCCCGGTCCAGCAGCTCGCGGACATCGCCCAGCAGCAGTGCGGCATTGGCCTTGCGGTTCCCGAGGAACCCGCCAACCTTGCCGTGCAGCGTATCCAGGCGCGGGGCCGGACGCCAGCGGTTGGCTGCGTCGGGATCGACGGGACTCATCAGGCCCATCAGCCGAATGCGTTCTTCGACATTGGTTGCGGTCATATTTCTCTCACCTCTGTCTGAACTGTGATTTATGAGATTAGCGGATTACCCTGATTCGAGTACCACTAATCGAGGCAATCATTGCGTCAGCTGAATCACAGTTCGATTTTTCGGGTCACGGCACGGGATCCCCAGCCGGGCAGGTAGACCGAGTGGGGCCCACCGGCGCCACCGGCCACGAAGATGTGGATCCGATCGGGGGCTCGGACCACGGGCACCATCTGATCGTCGTCCTCGGCATCGATGAACCGGGGCCAGAAGTGCCCGCGCCTGGCGTCGCCCTGGGGCGGGCCGCCGTGCTTGAGCATCCGCACCGGCTTGCGGGCGTGCTCGAACAGGAACTGGCGGATGTCCCGCTTGTTCCAGCCGTCGGCGTGCAGGAACTTGGCGTGCTCCGGGCCGATGGCGACAAAGGTGTCGCCCATTACGTACATCTGGACGTTGCCCAGGGGGCACATTGTATCCGCCAGCACCGTCAGAAAGTCCCGTGAATTGGAGGCGTGGTACATGATGTTGTGCGGAGCCTCGGCTGGGAAGACGGTTACCGTGCTGTCGGTGGCGGCGTAGCCCATCTCCACGTGCATCGGCATCCACGGGTTGGCAGGCTCGTCCTCGGCGACACAGTAGGTATAAGCCCCGGGATGGCCGAAGGTGGCCTTGTTGGTCTCGCCGGGAATTGCGCCGCCCAGGTTGACCAGGGCCAGCTTGACGGCCCGGCCGATGGTGGCGTTGGCACGCCATCCCGCGCCGAAACAGTTATACCCACCATTGATGTCCAGCTGCTGCACCACGGGCCCGTTGACGATTAGCAGCGGCGTGTGAATACCCGTGGAGCACATCACACCGCGCAGGTTGAATCGATCGTCCATCATCGCCTGCAAAGCGGTGATGATCACCGGCATGTGCTCCGGCAGGCACCCGGCCATCACGGCGTTGACGGCGATGCGCTCCACGGTGGCCCGTCCGCCCAGCGGCGGCAGCTCGGCGATCAGCTCGTCGCCGTTGCGGCCTGTGTAGGCCACGAACCGGCGAACCAACTCCTCCGACGGCGGGACCACGGGCAATCCGTCGGTCCAGCCGGTCTCGAACATCAACTCGATGGCGTCATTAATCTCGGTAGAAAGCATCAATGGAATTGCTCGCGTCAGTATCTTGACGAGACTCCGCTCGCCGCCTGCGAGTGTACGGCGGGGGTGTGGGAGTGTCAACGAGGAGGGCTGAGGGCTACCAGGAGGCGGGCTTGGTAACGGGACCTCGGGTATGCTGGACCACGTCGGGAAACTGGCTGGCCGCCAGCACGCTGCGGTTGATTTGCCTCAAGTACCAGCTTGCGACCCCGAGTAGTGACCTACTGAATTGACTGGGACGTTGCGGGCTTATCACCCCCGCGATTTTCCCGAACCGACTCGCGGCCAGTTCAATGGGCAAAACAAGGTCAGAATCATTGGAGATCACTACAACCTCGCCAAATTCATCGTCTATGCAGTCCAGCATCAAATAGGTTGCCAGATTGACGTCAGTCCGCTTCTCCTCGGTCCTCAGCACTTGAACGGTCTGGGCCGGACCGTTCTGGTTGGGGTATGTAAGTGGATAAACGGGAAGGTACGTGGGCCGCGTAGTGAATCTACCGAGGTGGACGCTCAGACTAGGCAGGGTTTCCAGGGCTCTCAAGTATGCGTCCTGTCTGTCAGGTGCATTTGGGTTGTGAGGTAGAGGCTCGATTCGAGCTGAGAAATATCTAATTCGGTTTATTTCTCGATCCGGTAATAAGTGACTGCACATCATTGAGAGATCCAACCATTTGAAGCGGGTTCTCTTGAGTGAACCGAAATATAGGTTGAATCCATCTATGTAGACGTTGGTTTTCATGGATGCCTAAAAATGCATCGGCCACCTCGATTGAGGTGGCCGTGCGCCCAATCGCCGAAAGCGAGAGGGGGGTATGAAAAACATGCTATCGGGGAGTCAACACCCTGTCAATCGTCAATCGGTCGACGCGCAACAGGATTCCCACCTGCCGTCCTCGACCTACCCCTTGAACTCGGGCATCACTTCCTTGGCGAACCACTCCAGCTGCTCGGTGATAACGCTCTGCGGTGTGCCCACGGGGTGGCTGACCCCCACACGTTCGAGCCCGGGATATTCTTTCTCGACGGCCTTCAGCTGCTCGATGACGCGGTCGGGCGGTCCCGCCAGGAACGCTCCTCCCTCGACCGCGCCCTGGATCGTGGGCAGGCCGGCGGTGGGAGCGCGGCCAGGGTCGCCGATGTCCCGGATCTGCTGGTCGGACAGCGGGCGGGTCAGTCGCAGCGGGCCGAACATCTTGAGGTTCTCCTCGAAAAACCCCTGTGCCTCATCCATGGCCTGCTCCACGCTGGGGGCAAGGTGGAAATGGAAGCCAACGCTGAGGTTGGTGCCGGGAGCCGGTTCCTCGTGGCCGGCGCGGACCATGGCGTCGCGATAACCGTAAATCACGCTGTCCATGGCGCCGCCCTCTGCGACACCGCCGCCGAGAATTCCCTTGATATTGTGCTTGACCATGAAGTCCAGCGCCCGCGGGGTCCCACCCTGGATCGGCTGCCAGCACTCCACGGGCAGCTTGGTCGGCCGCGGCACCAGCGTCAGTTCCTTGAGGGTGTAGCCGCGGTAAGGCACCTCGGGCGGCAGGGTGTAGTACTTGCCCTGGTGCGAGAAGGACTCCTCGTTGAACGCCTTGAATATGATATCGACCTGCTCCTCGAACAGCTCTCGGTTGGCGTTCTGGTCCTGCAGGGGCGAACCGAAGCTCTCGACCTCGCGGGTGTGGTAGCCCCGGCCCACGCCGAAGATGACCCGCCCGCCGGTCAGGATATCGGCGGTGGCGTAGTCTTCGGCCAAACGCAGCGGGTTCCACATGGGCGCGATGTTAAAGCCGCACCCGAACTTTAGGTTCTTGGTCAAATGGGCCAGGTGGACGTTCAGCATGATCAGGTTGGGGATGCACTCATAGCCCTCGGGCTGGAAATGGTGCTCGGCCATCCACATGGTGTCGTAGCCGTTCTCATCCATGGTCTTGGCGATGGCCTCGGACTTCGGGAAAACGGTGGACAGGTGGTCGTTGTCGAATACGCGGTCGTTGACCGAAGTCCCTGCGTAGCCGACATCGGTCATGTCCACGTGGCCAGCGAACAGGCTGTCGAACTTGGTGATCATGTTGTTTCTCCTTTCTTGTCTGAACTGTGATTAGTGGGATTTCTATGATTGCGCTGATTACGGCAGTCTCAGGATCAGCGTAATCCCTTAATCACGAAAATCACAGTTCAGACTAATCGTATGGCTGAAGCTGGATTTCGTGCAGGGCGGGGATAACCTCCGTCCCCAGCAGCTCTATCGAGCGCAGGACATCGGGATGCGCCATGTTCCCCTCGTTTCCGTAGATGTGCAGGTAGCCCGGGTTCAGGCGCTCGATGATGTTCGAGAGCTTGCGCGTAACAGTGTCTGGACTGCCAACGATTACGTTGTCAACGTCCTGGAGCTCCTGGTAAGTCATGCGGCGACCGAACCCGCCGGCGCCGGGCAGTTGCCGCTGGATGCGAACGGCCTCACGAGACTGGTAGCCGGGCGGGTCGTTGTGCTCGACCGGGCCGCGGTTGCGGTGGTTCTCGGTCCAGAGGAACGTCTGGCCGATTTCCTGGGCCTTCTCGTCCGTGTCGGCGCAGAACACCCGCAGCAGGTAGCCGAAATGCTCCGGCCCCGGCGTGAAACCGACCTCCCTGGCGGTGTCGATGTAGACACCCTTCAGACCCTCGGTGTAGTCCAGCAGCGAACCCAGGTTCATGTAGGGGTGCTGGTGGCTGGCCGCCCAGACCACGCTCTCGGCGCTGGAAAGTCCCGGGAACCAGATGGGCGGATGAGGATCCTGCACCGGCAGCACCCAGGGGTTCACTGCCCGGTAATGGTAGAACTGCCCCTCATAGCGGAACGGGCCGGGCTGTGTCCAGCACTTGATGATCAGGTCGTGGGCCTCTTCGAACCGCGCCCGGTTCTCGGCGGGGATGATGCCCCCGGCCAGGCTCTCGACGGCGGTGCCGCGTACAAAGCCGGAAATGATCCTCCCGTTGGAGAAGCAGTCCAGCATGGCGATTTCCTCGGCCATGCGGATGGGGTCATTGACCGCAATCACGTTGCCGAGGATGGCGATCTTGGTGTTCTTCGTGATCTTGGAAATCACCGCCGCGTCCAGGTTAACCGCAGGTTTCATGCACCAATATGAGGCGTGGTGCTCGTTGGACATGATGCCGTCAAACCCGACCTCATCGGCCAGTGCGTACTGCTCGTGGTACTCGTTGTATAGGACGTGGGCTTTTTCGGGATCGAAAAAGGTGTTGGGAAAGCCCAGGCGTCCGGAGTCGTATTGCTCCAGGTCGGCATCGGTAACGTGGGCGTAGGGCTGCTCGGAGAACCAGAAAACCTCGATGGTGTCTTTCATTAAGATTCGGCTCCTTGAAAGTCAAGTGGGAAAGTTGCGTGTCGAAGCAAAATGGCGCGTGCAGCTATTGCGCTGCGATTGCCCGCAATCTACCCACTGGGCGATACAGTGTCAAGGACGGGCCAAATCAGGCCAACGCCCCTGACGCCGACGCGGGTCTGGATGCCAGCGTTCGTCCGTCCCGGCGGCCCAGCCCGAACCAGGCGGTCACCGTCAGCATCAGGCCGGCCGCGATGGTGATGGCCAGGGGCCAACCCACCTCCGCTGCTACGAAAGACAGCGGCAGCGCCCCGATGTAATGAAAGCCGGGAGTGAAATGGAAGACGCCCATCACCCTTCCCCGCAGCTCGTTGGGCGTGGACAACTGCAGGATGGTGGTGGCCAGCGGCCACACGGAGCCCAGGCTGAATATCCCCACCACCACAAACAGCGTCCAGGACAGCCAGAACGAGGTCGTCCAGCCGAATAGAATGAGGAATGCACCCATCACCACCAGGCACACCAACAGCCACCGGTAGAGCCATGCCCGGTGCATGAAGGTGATCGCGATGCTGCCGATCAGGGATCCCACCCCCGACGCCTGCAGGATCAGCCCTGCCTGGGTGGCGTCCGCCAGCAGCTGGTCCTTGGCAAAGGCCGGAATCACCTGCATGTGAGACATCCCGAATCCGCCGAAGGAGCAGGCCAGCACAATCACGGTCAGCAGGACCGGGGAGTTCTTTATGGCCGAAAAGCCATTGATGAAATTCCGGACCAGCGGCTCCCGGGACACGGACTCCGCCTTGAACGAGCCTCTGATGGGTAACAGGCACAGTACGCTGAGGAAATAAAAGACCGCGTTTGCGGCGAGGCCGGCACCCAGGCCCCACACATTGAAGTGTTGCGCGATCAACGGCGGCCCGTCGATGAGCACTCCGGCCAGGGGCGGGCCGATGATTCGCCCGATGTGCACCGCGGCATTGAACTGGGCTATGGCATCCAGCAGGGCTGACGGTCCCACGATGTCGGCCAGCAGGGTCACGCGCGCTGGCTGATTCAGGGCCTGCAGCACCCCCAGCAGCGCTACGGCCAGGTATACGTGCCAGAGGGTGACCGCGCCCGAGAAGGTCAGCAGCGCCATTGCGCCGATGAGCACTCCGACGCCGGCCTGCGTGAGGATAAGCAGCAGCCTGCGGTCGATACGGTCGGCAATGACGCCGCCGACGGGCAACAGAATGGTGTTGGGAATGCCGTAGAGGAAAACCACCAGCCCCAGCTGCTGGATAGAGGACCCGGTCAGCTCCAGGACCAGCCATCCCAGCACCAGGAACTGCATTCCCTGGGCCACTGCCTGGGAGAAGGATCCGAGCCAGTACCAGCGGAATCCCCCGAATCGCCACGGCCCCCTGGACCTGGCCCAATAGGACTGGGCCGGTGAAGAAGCGGCAGTGGTTACCAACGATGCGCTCTCATCGGGGCACTGTCGGAATGGCAGCGAATAGACAACGTTCCCGGCGCAACTGTACAAATGCGAGACAGCCACATAGCACTGACAGTGTACCCGCATCGGGCTGCAAATGCGCGGAATCCTGTGGGCCACTCAGGGTCATTCGATTATTCCCTCCACCTGAGGCGGAGGGTCAAAGGTGGAGGTGTAATCCTTGCTGGACGTAACGCTTTCGAGTGAAAAGAATCGTCCACGGAGCTGACGGAGGAATTCGCTCCCCGGTAATCGAATGATCCTGGTGGGTCACGCAGGGCTATTGTATTAGCGAAGCCCAGTGACATCTTCGTCTTGCCAAGCCCCATGACTCATCTCTACGCTGGCTTGAGACTGATTCGCCGACCCGTATCGGCCATCTGCCTTATTCCGGCCGGCTGCCCGAAATGCAAGGGAATGAGAGGAAATGAGAGGAAAAACAATAATATTTGCCCACCCCCTCTGCGAAAGAGGTAACGAAGGCGCCGTGATGCTAAAAGCAATAGCCCCCGGTGGGTCACGCCATTGCCGGGTGAGCCGCCAGTTCGCGGCCACCCTTGCGGGCCAATCCGTAGGACAGAGTAACCGTCAGGCAGACTGCCGCCGCTCCCGTGATGGCCAGCGGCCATCCGATGCTGGCAGCCGCCAGGGTCAGGGGCCAGGCCCCAACAAGGTGGAAGCCCGGGACGAGGTGGAACACTCCCAGGACCCGGCCCCGCAACTCCGCCGGTGAAGCCAGCTGGATAATTGTGGTCGTCAGCGGCCATACCCACCCGATGGCCACGACGCCCACCAGCAGAACGAACACCCAGGTGACCCAGAACCAGCCCGACCAGTCCACGCCCGTCAGATCATCCAGCGCACCGCTCCAGGCCATAATCGTCAGCAGCAGGGTGAACGTAGAAATGCTGAATAGCAGCCAGCGGTAGAGCCATTGGCGGTGCATTAACGTCAGGGTCAGGCTGCCCGTGAGGGCCCCAATGCCCGAAGCCAGGAGCAGGAGCCCCACCTCGGACGCGCTGCTGTCGAGCATTTCCTTGGCAAAGGCCGGCAGCACCTGCAGGTGGGCCATGCCGAACCCGCCAAAGAAGCAGGTCACCACCAGGACCGTCAGGAGCATCGGGGTGTCGCGTATGACAGAGACACCTTCCGCGATGTTGCGCAGCAAGGACTGCCGGTTCGTCCCCGGACGGCTGAACGTCCCACGAACCATGGTCAAGAGGAGGACACTGGCCCCATAGCACGCCGCGTTGAGGGCCAGCACCACCCCCATGCCCCACTGGTCGATCAGCACCCCGGCAATGGGAGGCCCGATGATCCGGCCTGCGTGGTTGCCTGCATTGAACTGGCCAACGGCGTCCAGAAGCCTGCGCTCGCCAACCAGGTCTGAAATCATTGCTATCCGGGCGGGCATGTTCAGGGCCTGCAGAACTCCCAGGAGCGCTGCCGCCAGGTAGATGTGCCACAGCTCCACTTGGTCCGTGATGGTGAGCACCGCCAGCCCGGCGATCATAGATCCGACCAACGCCTGGGTGACCATCAGCAGTCGCTTGCGGTCAATCCGGTCGGCGATTATGCCGCCCGCCATCAGGAATGCGATATTGGGCAGGCCGTAAAGCGTAATCGCCAAACCCAGCTGGGTCTGGTCGCCCGTGACCTCCAGCACCAGCCATCCCAGCACCAGGAACTGCATTCCGAGGGACATGGCCTGCGCCAGCGATCCCGCCCAGAACCAGCGGAACGAGGGCTCCTGCCACGGGCCCCTCACGCGAGCCCAGAGTGAGGGAGCGGCAGCGGTGGGCGACTGCTCTGCTACCAAGGGAGGCGACTCTCCGAGAGGCAGGCCCTCCTGCAGAGCTGGTACCGCTCTATCGAGGCAATTCGTGACAAAGCAACGGCCAACGCGCTATTCCGGGACGCCCATGCTCACGCTGCGGTAGCTGCCGCCGATGGCGCGGGTCTGGTGGCCCTGGCCGGTCATGTCCTCGGCCAGCAGAACGTCGCCGGCCTGGAATTCCCGAGTCGAGCCATCGCCGCAGATGACCTCCATCCGGCCCTCCAGCACGATCAGGTACTGGCGGCGAGTGGGGTGGTGCCAGTCGCTGAAGCTGTTTTCGGCAGACTTCCGGAAAACCAGGTCCTCGCCCGGCTTGGTTGCGACTCGAAGCACGTCCTCGCTGGGCATGCCCAGCTCCTCGAGGTGGGACTGCCCGTCGTGACCGGTGTAGATGCGTACAAGCATAATTTTCTCCCCATCAGTTCCGGCCTGTTTTCAGGACGGACCTTTTCTCGGAGGGAAGTATAATCTACGGCGAGTTGTCTGAATCAGGATTTTCAGGACTAAAGGATGAGCATGATGGGGATTTCCTGAAAATCTCGAAATTTTGAGGATCGCGATTCAGACAGTGGTGAAGAGAGTATCCGACGGAGAGATATGCTTATGCCTGGACTGGAAGGAAAGACCGCCCTGATCACCGGATCGGGGCGGAACATCGGGCGGGCCATCGCCCTCAAGCTGGCTGGCGAGGGCGCCAACGTGGTGGTCAACTCCCGCTCCAACCGTGAGGAGGTCGAGTCGGTGGCCGAGGAGGTGAGGGCGCTTGGCGTCGACGCCCTGCCGGTCCTGGCCGACGTCGGCGACCGTGAGCAGGTGGACGCCATGTTCGCTGCCGCCGCCGAACGGTTCGGCAAGGTCGACGTGCTGGTCAGCAATGCCGCCATACGCCCGCACAAGCCGTTCACCGAGCTGACTCTGGACGACTGGGAGCGGGTGCGCGGCGTGGTGCTGGACGGGGCGTTTCACTGCGCCCGCAACGCCATCCCCGCCATGCAGGACAACGGGTTCGGCCGCATCGTGTTCCTCACAGGCGACGGCGCATGGAACGGCTCGGCGGAGCGGTCCCACGTTTCGGCGGCCAAGATGGGCGTTGTGGGGCTGGCCCGGGGGCTGGCATCAGAGTTCGCCCTCAGTAACATCCGGGTAAACGTGGTCTCGCCGGGCCGCATCGACACCAGCCGCGACCTGGCCTGGTACCCCGGCCAGAACATGGCCGACACATCAGAGATACCGCTGGGCCGCCTGGGGCACGTCGACGACATCGCCGCCGCCGTCACGTTCCTGGCCACCGACGGCTGCGGGTTCATCACCGGCCAGACCATCCACGTCAACGGCGGCACGGCGTATTTCTGAAGGGAACGACCGCTCACCGCATAAATAAAGGGCCCCGTCGTTACGGACGGAGCCCTTGTGGTTTCCCTGTTCCTCCCGGGGGAGGATTGAGGTGAGGGCGCGCCAACTTTACGCATAAGGTGTGGTCGCCCGAGCCTAGTCCCTGAAACGGAAATCCTTGAGGTTTGGGGAGATGTTGATCTTGGCTTCGGACAGCTCCTGGATCTCCTCGGGGTTCCAGCCAGGGGCGTTCTCGAGCAGCTCGAAACCCTCGGGCGTGATGCCAAAGAGGCCCAGGTCAGTGACCACCATCTTGACGACACCGGGAGCGGTGATTGGGAGATTGCAGCGTTTGAGGAGGCGCGGCTCCCCCTCGCGCGTGGTGTGTTCCAGGGCGATGAAGACGCGCTTGGCGCCAGCCGCCAGGTCCATGGCCCCGCCGATACCGCCGCCCTTGCGTGTGGGGATGCGCCAGTTGGCGAAGTCGCCGTTCTCCGATACCTCGTAGGCACCCATCACCGTGACGTCAATCATCCCACCACGGATGATGCCGAAAGAATCGGCGTGATGCACGATCCCCATGCCCGCCAGACCTGTTACGTGCTGGCCTCCGGCGTTCACCAGGTGCCGGTCCTCCTCGCCCTCACCGGCCAGTGGGCCGTAGCCGATGACTCCGTTTTCAGACTGGTTGATGATGGTCCTGGAGTGGTCAACGTAGTTAGAGCACAGGGTCGGCATGCCCACTCCCAGGTTAACGATCCATCCCTCCTGGAACTCCATGGCGAGGCGGTCGCACATCTGCTGGCGGGTGAGTTTAGTCTTCTCGGCGGTCATTTTGATGCTCCATTCATAAAGCGATTACCAAAGGAGGGCGCTCTGTTTTCGATCCTGCCCTGTGTCGCTCCGAGGCGCTCAGGATTCCCCCAAAATGAGCATGGACTTATGAGTTTAAGGATTGCTTATCACCCGATCAAAAACAGCTTTCCTAGTATCAAATCGAGAAGGCTGTTTTCGGATTTGGACACTCCTCAGTCCAGCAAACCACTGGTAATTTGCCATTTCGCTTCTTACAGCCCCAACAGTTCGCCCCAGTTTTTCTGCTAACGGTTGAAAGAGGTGATTGTCTGTCTCCTTATACCAGCGCGTGTGAAAGCCGAGCAAAAACATTAGGCGACAAACTTCCTCCATTTCGGATTCAGTCCAAGGCTTTTGCACCTAACGAATTCCTCCTCAAAAAGCGAACGGAGCAATTCAGGCCGCCGCTTCTAGCCCAAGCAATCCATTACTGACCATCTACGCGCTTACAGTCCCGGCTTGGCTCCGGACCAGATGCCGTCCTCGGGTATCTTGACGATGCGGTTGACATAGATGCCGGACACGTGAACCTGGTCCGGATCGATCTCACCGACCTCCAGGACCTCGTTTTCCACCTCGACGATGGTGGTCGTCGCGGCCATGGCCATTATCGGGTTGAAATTCCGCTGCGACAGCCGGAACTGCAGGTTGCCGAACTTGTCGGCCTTCCAGGCCCGCACCAGGGCGTAATCGGCGGGGAGAGGATACTCCAGCACGTAGGTCTTGCCGTTCATCTCCCGGTGTTCCTTGCCCTCGGCAAGTTCCGTTCCGACAGACGTGGGCGTGTAGAAGCCCCCGATGCCGAAGGCGGCGATGCGTATGCGCTCCGCAAGCGTTCCTTGCGGCACCAGCTCGGCATCCACCAGGCCCTCGTTGTACATGCGGACGAACGGGGTGACCATCGACGGATGCGTTGGCGCAGTGAAAGCGCAGACCATTTTCTTGACCTGCCCTGCCTCCACCAGCGTCCCGACATCCACCAGTTCGTCGAGAGTTCCGGCGTTGTTGGAGATGCAGGTCAGTTCCTTTGCTCCCTGCCGGTTCAAAGCGGCCAGTAGATTGCGGGGAACCCCAACGCCCGAGAATCCCGGGCACATGACAGTGGAACCGTCTGGGACGTCGGCCACCGCCTCATCCATGGTGGCGTACACCTTGTTATTCATTGGTTGGTAGCCCTCCGAGGGTAAGTGAGACAAATAGTAGCGCAGAGCGGGATGTCATGCCACAGCCTTGCGGCAACAGTCTATCGTCCGGCTAGACCGTGATATCTGCGAGCCTTTCCGCATCCCGGATATAGTCGGCGGTGGCATGGATGTCCTGTATGATAGGCTCTTGGGGTTCCAGGATACCGTCATAGAAACAAGAGCCGTGCAGGTCCTGCATCCTTTGGCTGTACCTGTTGGCCAAACTCTCCAGTTCAGTGCTCTGGTGGCGCAGGCCGCGAATTCCCCTGTAGGTGATGCCGGACGTTCCGGGCTCTCTTCCGGTCCGTTCCAATATCAAAGCGTCAGTGGCCCGTTTGGTCGCCCCCCAAGCTTTCTCTGCGGCGTTTCGCAGCCGCCCTTGCGATACTATCTCCAGAGCGTCTTGGTGCAGGGACCAGGCATCAGCTATGAGATATTTTCCTCGTTTGGATTCCGGCACTGGGGCACCCTCTTGTTGCTAAGGCACACAGATTAGTCTTCTGCGCATTTTATCACGCAGATACGGTCGCAAATCGCTTCCGTCGATCCTCGGGCCATAGCTCTGGCATTGGACACCTCTATGACATCTCCCTCTCGTAAATCCCCATACGGACTTCCTGGCACCTGGCATAATCGTTGAATGTCTTGTCGCATCAAACCTTACTTCATTCCCCGTTCCGAATGACACGCCTGACTGGCGGGAACGTCCGAATTTGTCCGAATTCGATCTCTCCCGCTCCTGGAATATCACCAATCACAGGGGTTGGGGATTCCAAATGACCTGGTTCCCAGCACCACGTCACTTGACAACCATGCGTTCAGGCCAAAAAATCCTAAGAGCATTCGACCCGAACAGGAGTTGAAAGACAATGGTTGCAACCAATCATCTAACCTACACCTACGTGGGTATGGGCGGCGAAGGCGATTTCATCGGCGAGGGCGGAATTTTTCGTCAAGCCGATGGCGACGATAACTGGAAGGACATCTCGGCGGGCCTGCCCGGCAATCCGCAGGTTCGGGCCCTGCTGCTCAAGCCCGACAACCCGGCCGTGGTGTACGCGGGTACGCAGGACGGCGTCTACCGCAGTCAGGACCGCGGGGACAGCTGGGAGCGGCTGCCCGATCCTGCCGACGGTCGCGAGGTATGGTCGCTGACGGCTGATCCTTCCAAGCCCGACACGATTTTCGTCGGATACGAGCCCTGCTCTATCGCCCGCTCGCAGGACGGCGGGAACTCCTGGCAGGACATGAACACCAGCAAGGTGGTCTATCCACACATCACCACTTACATGCCGCCGCTGGCCAAGCGGGTCATCGGCATATCGGTAGACCCGGTGGACGGCAAGAACGTGTACGCCGCCATTGAGGTGGGAGGGCTGCTGGCCAGCCACGACGGCGGAGAGACCTGGGCCCAGATGATGGACGGCCCCTACCTCAGGAACAACACGCTGGACCTGCACCAAGTGGTCGTGAGCGCCGCTGACCACGAGACGGTGCAGATCGCCACGCAGATAGCCATGTTCCGCGGCAAGAACCAGGCGACCCGCTGGGAGCACGTTCAGGTCGATGACATGTTCGTCGGTGGATCGTACTGCCGCGACCTGGCAGTGGACCCGGACGACCCGAAGACCATCTACCTGGCCTCGGGCGCCGGCGGCGGAGCCGCTCCTCCAGACACTGTACCGGAGGGAGCCCTGTTCCGCAGCCGCGATATCGGCGAGACCTGGGAGCGCCTCGATTTGGGCGACGTACCTCCCGGACGGATGATGCAGGTCGCCATCGACCCTGCCGTCCCCTCGCGCATCAGCTGCGGCGCCTATTCCGGCGAAATCTACAGCAGCAACGACGGCGGGCAGACCTGGAATAAGAGCATGCTGCCGGTGGAATCCACCCGCTCGCTGCACATCTATCCCCTGGTCTGCGGCTAAGCACCGGCTCAATCCTGTCAAAGGCGCGGGGCCTGACACAGCAAGGCTCCGCGCCTTTGATCGAACTGCGGTTTTCTGGCAGGCCGGCGTTCCACTTGCGTTGCGCTGCAGCCAGCAACAATTCCCCGGAACAAACTCACAATCCCGGAGGGGCGGTTTGGCGACCTCTGCACTGACACGAGCCACTTATCGCGTTACCGAAGACATCCTGCTGGATATGGTACTGGACAAGAATGAGTTTCCCGGCGACTTCCAGGGCCACCAAGTGGTGCGCGAGGGAGAACTGGACAACGAACACCTGGCCCGCAACGGCTTCGCCGGGAGCACCGCCCAGAGATTCTTGGAGGCGGGCAGGGTCACCGGCCACATGCGGGAGCTGGGACCGACAACGAACATGGATATGGCCGACGGCTTTGACTTTATGGCTGCCTCGGTCGTGCATCTATTCGACAGCCCCGAATCGGTGACCAGCTGGATGCACGAAATATTCCTCAAGGACTTTGAGGACCACGTTGGCGACAGCGTGGGCCAAGGGCATCAACTGGTGGCGGCTAACCGACTGGAGACCGACGGGTTTTTCGACGAGTCAGTGGCACTCAGGGTGCTACAGGGAGGGCCCGGCGGGCTGATCTCCTCTACGGTGGTGGACTTTCGTCTCGGACGCCTGCTGGGAGTGGCCTTCGTGGGAACGATCGGGGACCACGGCCGACCGGAGGTGACCATGCAAATAGGCCAGGCGCTGGAACGGAGGATGGCATCAATAGTGCTGGGGGTGTAAGGGATGCTGAACAACAGCTCGCCAGCGGCACAGGGCCAGTATCCGGCTTGGCATAAGCATATTGAGTACATTGTCGGGGACAATCCCCGTATGGTGCTTGGTCAGGCCAGAATGAGACGCATGGGGATGCCCGTCTGGTCCGTGCTGAACAATTATTTCACGTATGACAGTGACGCGGACAGAGTGCTCGATTCCTATGGTGGATGGATTACTTTCGAGGAACTACATGCCGCTTTGGACTTCTACAGGGACTACCCCGACGCTATTGACCGGAAGTTGTACGAGATAGCCAATTGATGGTGCGTTTTTACTTGGATGAGAACATCGCCGTTGAATTGCGGGAAATTCTCGACCAGCTTTCCCACTACGCGGTTCACTCCTACGATCTAGGAAATCGATCCATCTCTGACCCGGAACACCGGCTAGCAGCTGCAGAAACCGAACGAATATTGGTCACATACAATCGTCGAGATTTTGAACCTCTGTATCAGTTCTGGACTGCTCTGAACTCGTGGGGGATTCTTAGCCAGAGTCACGCAGGAATTCTCGCCCCTGTAGGTGAGATTTCAACGGATCTTTGGGCTGGCCTGGTTCACGATTTCGTGTCTCGGCGGCAGGACTTGCGCAATCAGATGTGGGTCTGGTGGAGGCAACAGGGAGAATGGAGGCAGTTGCGATAGTCTCCCTCCACAATCCTGTAATCCTCGCACCTTTTGAATCACCCCTATGCCATTTCTACACGGGGTACCCGTGCACCCTCGCTGTACTGCCCTACCCCTCGCGTACCAGCCGCGCTGCCTCGTCGCCCATCTGCGCGGTGCTGGCGTCGCCGCCTAGGTCTGCGGTTACGACCCGGCGTTCCTCCAGGCAGCGGGCCACGGCGCTGTCAACGCGGCCGGCGGCCGCCGCCTCCCCAAAGTGGTCCAGCATCATGGCCACCGCCGAGATGGTGGCGATGGGGTTGGCGATGCCCTTGCCCATAATGTCGAATGCGGCGCCGTGCACCGGCTCGAACAGCGACGGATGCACCCTGTCGGGGTTGATGTTTGCGCTTGGGGCCAGCCCCATGCTGCCCGATACCACGGCAGCGATGTCCGACAGGATGTCGGCGAACAGATTGGAGGCCACCACGACGTCGAAGTCCTCGGGCCAGCGCACGAAATCCATGCATGCCCGGTCGACCAGCAGCGACTCGGTCTCCACCTGTGGGAACTCGGCGGCCACCTGATCGAACACCTCGTCCCAGAACACCATGCCGAATGACTGGGCGTTGGACTTGGTGACCGACGTCACTTTCATTCGCCTGTTGCGGCGAACGCAGTGTTCGAAAGCGGCGCGGATGATTCGCTCGGTACCCCGGCGGGTGAACACGTTGCTCTGGATAACGGTCTCGTGGGGAGTCCCGGCATTCAGCCGGCCGCCAATCGGCGCATATTCTCCCTCGGTGTTCTCGCGGAAGATAACCATGTCTATGTCGCCGGCATTCTTGCCGGCCAGGGGTGAGACGACCCCGGGATACAGGTAGGCGGGGCGAACGCAGATACCCTGGTCAAATCCCCGGCGCATGGGCAGCAGCAGCCCGTGGAGTGTGATGTGGTCCGGAATGTTGGGGTCTCCAACGGCGCCGAAAAGGATGGCGTCGAACCCGGATAGCAACTCCAGGCCGTCCTCCGGCATCAGCCGACCGGTCTCGCGATAATAGTCGCTACCCCAGGGAAATTCGGTGAACCGGAAGGACGGGCCGCCCGATGACGTGAGCGCCTCCAGCACCTTGCGTCCCTCGGCTATCACTTCCGGCCCCACGCCGTCGCCGCCGATTACTGCCAGGTTATACTCCGCCATTGTTTCGCCATCCTCTATAAAATCACCACATTGAGCTAACAGGTCACAGAGATTGGGATTCAATTTCGTCCAGGAACAATTCTCTGTGTTCTCCGCGTATTATGTGGTTAGTTCACCACCTGCACGCCACCGCTGAGCACCCGGAAATGGTAGACCGTCTCGGAGTCGGGAAAGGCTTCGCGGGCTTTTATGTAAGTCGACTTGCCGCGGCGCTCGGTTGCGTCAAGCAGCACTCCTGACACGCCTTCCGCCTGCCCGCCGTTCACCCCGACAGCTCCGACCTCGTTGGCGAATGAGACCAGTTCCTGCAGCCTCGGCCGGGACTCTATCCGGCTGGCAGCCTCCGCCGCCAGCGATGCTCCCTGGCCGACCAGGGCCGGGCTCTTGTCCGCTATCCCGCGACGTATTAAGCCCAGGGCCTCATCGGTTTGTTCGTTGACCGATCGCCAGCGACGGGTACGATCATCCAGGCTGGATCCCGGACTGCCGCCGAAATCCATAGCGACTATCTCCATCGGCGGCGGTGCGCCAAGGCTCTCTCGCACCATGCCGGCCCGGTGGTCGAAAAGGGCCAGCCCCGGCATCATTGCACCCCCCGTAGGCTCGATGGACAGGGCGATCTGGGCTATGTCGTAGGGGCTGAGTTCCTGGCCCAGTGCAGTGGCAGTTGCGGCGATTGCAGCCGCGAGATCGGCGGTGCTGCTGCCGAGACCCCTTCCCCGGGGGATGGGGCTGCTCACCTGCACCTCGGCCCGCAGCTTGGCCTGGCGGAGGTGTGCCAGCGTTCGTCGCACCGCTGCCACCGTCTTGTCGCAGCCTTCTGTGGCCACGACCCCACGTCCGTCGCTGCTCAATTGGACCCTGACGCGGGAAAAGAAATCGACCGGACACGTAACCGAGAAAGGCATGTCGCCCAGGACACCCTGAGCCAGCACTCCGCAAACTCCTGGGGCACGGGCTGTCGCCGTGCTCACAGTGGGAGGTGTTGCGGATGGCCCGGGAGGTGAATCGCCGCCGCTAGTCAAGTGCTATTTCTCCAGATTAACCGAGTGCTGATTGTCGCCCCGTAAACATGCAGGGCGCCAGTCAGGATAGATGAGAACCGTCGTTGAACAGCCGGAGGACCGCGTTGTCGTGATAAGTATCCACAATGGTCAGGGTGCAGTTTCCAAAGACGAATCGCCAGTTGGCATCCAGCGGCATGCCGAGGAGGGCCATCATGGCTGCCCTCAATGAACCGCCGTGGCCCACCACCAGGACTCTCTCATCCAGATGGCGTTCCTTGATCTCGCAAATGACGGAGGACATGCGGTCGCTCACATCCCGCGTTGACTCTCCACCTTCCGGGGCATAGTCAAGATCTTTGGAAACGTAGCTGGGGTATTCGTCCGGGAACTGGGCCCTGAGTTCCCCGTCCGTCATCCCCTCGAAGGCGCCCTTGTGATACTCACGCAGGCGGGACGTGGGATAGAGCGGAACATCCCGGCCCTGCAGGATCAGCGATGCCGTAGCGGAGGCGCGGCAGAGATCACTGGCATAGGCGGCGTCAAAGGGAACTGAACTGAGTCGATCGGCCAGCCGGGCCGCCTGATCCTTACCCTTGTCTGAAAGAGCGACATCGGTATGTCCCTGGATGCGCCCCTCACGGTTCCAGACGGTTTCACCATGGCGAACTATGAAG
This sequence comes from Dehalococcoidia bacterium, assembly GCA_963664175.2. Classification (GTDB taxonomy): domain Bacteria; phylum Chloroflexota; class Dehalococcoidia; order Lucifugimonadales; family UBA3495; genus VXOI01. The sequence continues at coordinate 203,241 of CAXXOI010000029.1, read as the reverse complement.
AGTTGACCCATTACCGACCGCAGACCTCAGCGTAAAGCAACTTTTTTGAGCAACGAAGCAACGCTAATTCTAACATGCGAACTGACAGGCGGACCCGTCGATCGCGCCCCGCAACGACATGCAAACGGGCAGGCTGACACTGCGGAATTTCCTGAGGCGGGAGGAAGACTCTTCGACCGGCCAGAGCGATTTCGCCCTTGCCCTACCGGCCTCCGCGCAGCCTCCCAAGTTTTCATAATGCGCCGATCAAAACAAAATATCACTATCAGCTAAAACTTGGCTCTACTCTATGTTGACACAAGGCTATCGTGTTCCTACAATATTTTGACTGTAGCTATGGACCCGAGCCTGTTCCTGTGGGAAATGTGAGGTGAGAAAATGCCTCCACGAAAATCGAGAGCCAGCAAAGCTAACCAGGAGGCCCAAATGCCCGTTCTGACCGCTTACTGCACAAAACTGCGAAAAAAGGTCGAAATGGACCAGATCGAACTGGTAACCATGAAGAACGGCCGCCCCGCCGCCAAGGGAGTGGCCAAGGAGGACCCGAGCCTGTCCGTCTTCCGCATCCTCAGCAAGGCGGAGGCCGAGGAACTGGCCAAGGTCCTTTCCTGAGCTTTCGATCCGTCGCCTGCTATCAATTGTCCAAGCGGACTTTCCGTTCCATAAGCGGTGAAGTCGTATACCAGTGATCTGCGGAAACGACACCGTACAGGCCTTGGATGCCTCCCTTACAAACGGGTGGCCAGAAATGGGTGATGTAGTGTGGCGGTCTGAGTCTTGGTCGCGAAACAACCCGAACAACGGCCGGGGGTCCCTCCCCTCCGGCCGTTGTAACTGACTGAGGTTAGTCAGTAGTTTGACGCGGAACTTCTGGCGTGATTGACTACTGCGGTTCATCAGCCTTGGAACAGTGCCCTATCGGATCGACAGTGCCGGAAACGGGCATTTTAGAGGCGCGAGAGGGGAAATATTCGCGGCGCCTGAAGTGGTTGAATTCCAACACCCGACTTCTGTATGATGTTCCGGAGTTTTCGGGGTGGCGCGGGGCCGCGCTGCGACTGCTCCGCTTGGGCTGGATTCGCGGACTCTGAGTTGTGTGTCCTGGCCGGTGGCAAGCTAGCCGGTTCTGTGATGACAACAAGCTTTTGGAGCCTATTAGATGAGCTTGATTCAACGCAACGTTATCCCAATTCTTGTCCTGCTTGCCGTGATCGGGGCGGGCGTGGCCATACTGACGGTCACCACCCCCTTCGCCTCAGGTCAGGAAACCGAGACCTGTGAACCGGGTGTCGGCATCAGCATCGCCACCACCAACTCGGACGGCCAGACCGTCGCAGTAGTGAATCACGGGGACGACGTCAACTACTCCGTGAGGCTCTTCAAGGACGCAGATCTCTGTGATTTCGGCGGCGGTACCCTGACCATTACCCTGCCCGGAGCGACAGAGGACTACCTAGACGGTACGGTCTCTATAGACTTGAGCGAGCTCGACGCAGATGGGAATGAGTCAGACGTCATTGTGACCCTCTCTCAATCGTTCAGTAGCGGCGATGTCGAGTACACGGTTGAGCAAGACGACGGAGTCCAGGCGACCGCGGACGACGACGCCAGCGTAGAGTTGACGGTCCGCGCCGTATACACCGGTGGCCGCTCTCAGGACGCCCAGGGCAACCAGCTTCCCAACGAAGTTGACGCCACGGCCACCAGCATCGTTCGCATCACGCCCCCTTCCGTGGCTATCCGGGTCTACCCCAGCGGAGATCCGAACGGAGACGACACCCAGTCCGTTCTCCAGGGTCAGACTGCTTCCTTCGACGTGGTCATAGAAAATACCGGCGGGTTCGAACTTTCAAGTATCTCCGTTGCCTCCCTGGCGGACGCCGAGGCAGAGGTCCCGGAGGTGCAGGTGGCGGAATGCGAACGCGCTTCGTCAGCCTTTGAACCTTTGGCAGTCGGCGACTCGACCACTGCTTACACATGCGGCACCACGACCGAGGAAACCTTCGTCCTCAGGACGCAGGTCACCGCCTCAGGCAGCGCCGTGGATACCGATGGTAATGCCGTGTCTCTTGAGGTCACCAACGACGACACCACCACCGTGTTCTTCGGCACCGTGGAAGTCGATATAAGCATCACCGCCCATCAGGATCCTGTCAGGTTCATCGATGATCCTGATGCAACAGAAGGTAGCTTCACAATCGTTGCCGTGACACCCACCGGCTCGGACTTGGAGGACGTTACTGTAAGTGTCACCGTCACCGGTTCTGCCGCTGGCGCCGTGCCTACCGCCGCGGACGATTGTCTCCGCGAATACGACAGCGTGGCCGCCGACGCGGCGTCCAAGCCTGCTGATCTGGGTGCCGATGGCTACGGGTGCTCGGCCAAGATGAACGAGGGTGTAAACACCATCACGGCCACCATCGAGGGAACCATTCCCGGCACCACCACGATACTGACTGCCACCGCCAGCACCACGGTGGAGGCCATCAGCCCTGGCCTGACCGTCGAACTGACGCCTCAGGACCAGACGATTCGCAATGGTGATATCGCAAGCATCACCGTTACGGTCACCAACGGGGCAGCCGAGCTCACCGGAGTCACGGTCATTGACCCCGATCCAAACAACGACGATGGTCTCGAGCTGTCCAGTTGTACCACCGGTCCCAATGACGACTCCATTTCGCTCGGTGCAATCGGTGACTTGTCTGCCAATGAGCAGATAGTCATCGTCTGCTCAACCGCAGTTCTCACTGAGGAAACCGGGTACGAGGCCGTTGCCATAGGTACCGCCCGGGACAACACGACTGAGCCTTCCGCTGTTGCCACGGCCATCGTGAGGATCCTCTCGCCCAGCACCGACGTCGGAGTCTCCCTGCTTGATGGCGGCTCCACGGTAGTGCAGCTGGTAGTCCAGACCGTGGTCGTTACCGAGACCAACGACGGCGACTCTGACCTGACCGACATCTACGTTGATGTGGATGCTGCGGGTATCGGACCGGACCTGACCAGCATGCGGCTGGACCGCAACTCTCCGCAGTTTGTCGGCAGCACCGGCGAGGACGCCAACGACGACGACATTCTGAACCCGGGTGAGACCTGGGAGTGGCGCGTGGTCATTGTTGGTATTGCCGGAGACGTGGTACTGCTCGAATCGGGCGCTACCGGCATAGACGTTACCGCCAACGGATACGGAACCGATGCCCTGGGCGGCGACGTGAGCCCGGAGACGGACATCGATGAGACCGAGACCCAGACCCTGGGGTTCGCGGTCAACTAACCCGGGTTTACTCAAGTAGCTCAGGTCAAAGCGAATGACCACAAGATGGCCGGGGGCATTGCCTCCGGCCATCACTTATTCTGGCGAAAAATGCGGCTGGCAGGGCCGTGGGCATGCTGGTATCATTTGGCAGCATCATCCTGGATGGTCCCACGCTGGCAGGGAGGCCCCATGGCACAGAATGAACCCATCGTGTTTCTCAACGGAGAGTTGATACCGGAGTCACAGGCAGGCATTCCAATCCGCGATCGCGGATTCATCTACGGCGACGCGGTATTCGATGCCGCCCGCACCTTCGGCGGTGCGCCCTTCAAGCTGACCGAGCACGTCAAGCGGCTGTACGACTCCCTGCGCTACGTGCGCATTGACCCAGGCATGGAAATGGATGAAATGGAAATGTGGTCCCGCCGAGTTGTCGAGCACAACCATCCGTTGCTGCCTGCGGGGCAGGACATGTGGGTCATGCAGCGGATTACACGCGGCGTCGAGGGCGCCGAGTCCGCTCCCACGGTGCTGATCGAGACCCACGCCATTCCCTTTGCCTCGCGGGCCCCTCTGTACCGTGATGGCGCGCGGGTGACCACTCCCTCAGTCCCGAGGGTGCCACCGAGGTTCATGAGCCCCAGGGCAAAGACTCACAACTACCTCAACCTCGTACTTGGAGACCTCGAGGCGCAGGGCACCGATCCCGGTTCCTGGGCCGTCCTGCTGGACGAGGCTGGCAACCTGACCGAAGGGCGGGGCTCCAACATATTCCTGGTCAAGGACGGCATGGTAGCCACTCCCAAGGGCCAGTACGTGCTGGAGGGCATCACTCGTCAGACTGTTCTGGACCTCGCCGACGGCCTGGGGATGCAGACTGCCGAGTGCGACCTTGACCTCTACGACGCCTACACGGCCGATGAGGCCTTCCTGACCTCCACCAGCCTGTGCATCTGCCCCGTGTCGGCGGTCAATGGCACCACTATTGGCGACGGACGCCCTCCCGGAGCGGTCACTCGCCGCCTGATGCAGGCTTTCACCGACCTGGCTGGCATGGACTTCGAGGAACAGTACCTGTCGCACCTGTAGAACTCATCACTTTCCTCAAACCGGCGATTGGCGGGACTTGGCACGGTTCACAAGTTGGCAATGTTGAACGGAGGCTGTCATGGCGGAACTGTTACCCGGAATCGTTGAATCGGGAGCGGAGGCGCACCAATTGGCCACCGGTTTCGGGTTTACCGAGGGCCCACTCTGGCATCCCGACGGCTACTGGCTTTTCGTCGACATCCGTGCCTCCCTTGTGCACAGGATGACGCCGGATGGAAATACCGAGGTTTTCCGCGACAACAGCGGCGGATCCAACGGCCTGACTTTCGACGCGGCTGGCAATCTGATCCTGTGCGAGGGGGACAACCGGCAGCTGGGCCGGCGCAACTCCGATGGGACCTACAGCGCCATCGCGACGCATATCGACGGCAAACGCATTAACCGCCCCAACGACGTGGTGGGGCGTTCGGACGGCTCTCTGTATTTTACCGACCCCAACGGGAGGCTGACCCAGGAGGAACGGGAGCTGGACTTCGCCGGTGTGCACCGGGTATCCCTTACCGGACAGCATACCGTCGCCACCCGGGACACCGAGTATCCCAATGGCCTCGCCTTTTCCCCGGATGAAAGCGTGCTGTACGTAGCCATCACGAGGTTGAACGATGACTGCGTCGGTCAGAAAGAGCGGGGAGAGGTCTGCGCGCACCAGATCATACGCGCCTTCGACGTGGCCGACGACGGCTCGCTGAGCAACAACCGCCTGTTCGCCACCCTGCACTCCGCCGAGGACGGGGTCCCCGACGGCATGAAAGTGGACGTGGAGGGCCGGGTCTATTGCACAGGCCCGGGCGGCTGCTGGGTGTTCGACGCCAGCGGCAACCTGATTGGCATCATCCGGCTGCCCGAGATCCCCGCCAACTGCGCCTGGGGAGGCGACGACAACCGCACAATGCTGTTCACAGCCCGCACATCTGTGTACTCGCTGCGAATGACCACCCCCGGCACGGCCGTTCCCCAGGGATAAGGAGAGCGAATTTAACGCAGAGGGCGCAAAGACAGCGCAGAGAACGCAGAGGGTTGCCCAGATATCAGGCTCCTCTGCGTTCTTTGCGTTAAGACGTGGAGCAGGTTTATGAATGAATACGACGCCATAGTAATCGGCGTGGGTGGCATGGGTAGCGCATCCGTCTATCACCTGGCGCGACGAGGCTGGCGAGTCCTGGGCCTGGAACAGTTTGACGTACCACACGAAATGGGCTCGTCTCACGGTTATTCCCGCATGATCCGCTACACCCTGCAGGAGCACCCGTCATACGTCCCACTGGTGCGCCGGGCTTACGAACTCTGGCATCAGCTGGAGAACGCGGCGAGGGAACGCTTGCTGGTCACGACGGGTTCCATCCGGGCCGGGCACGCCGAAAGCGAGTTCTTCCAGGGGGCCGTGGCCGCCTGCGAACAGCACAACATACCCTACGAGGTCCTGACGGGCACCGAGACCGGGAGGCGATTCCCCGGTTACCGCCTGGACCACGACATATCTGCCGTTTACCAGGCCGACGGGGGATTCCTGCTCCCGGAGCGCTGCATCGTGAACCACGCCACTGCGGCCCTGGAGGCGGGCGCCGAGGTGCACGGCCGGGAGCGGGTGCTGGACTGGGAGCCATCGGGCGAGGGCGTCGTCGTCAGAACCAACCGGGACAGCTACAGGGCCGGCCGGCTGGTGGTCACAGCGGGAGCCTGGGCGTCCAAGATCGCGCCGAGGCTGGCGCAGGTCGCCGTGGCGGAGCGGCAGGTCCTGGGCTGGTTTCAGCCCGAAAGGCCGGAGCAGTTCAGGACGGATACCTTTCCTGTTTTCGGACTCAACGTGGAGGAAGGCCGGTTCTACGGCTTTCCGGTTTTTGGCGTCCCTGGCTTCAAGGTGGGCCGCACCCACCACAGGAGTCAGGCCGTCGACCCCGACCAGCTGGACCGGGACATTTATGACGAGGATGAGACCGTCCTGCGGCAGTTCGTCGAGCGTTACTTCCCGGCCGCTGCAGGACCGGCGCTGTCGCTGAAAACCTGCATGTTCACCAATTCTCCCGACGGACACTTCATTATCGACCTGCACCCGGATTACCCGCAGGTATCCCTGGCCGCCGGGTTCTCGGGGCACGGCTTCAAATTCGCCAGCGTTGTGGGGGAGATAATGGCCGACCTCGCGATGTTCGGCGAGACCACCCACGATCTGTCACTGTTCCGCCTGGACCGGTTCGAAAATATGTGATGCTCAAACTCACCTGAAAACGAATGCAAAGTCCCTGAGCACCCGTCCTCGGTGGGCTTGTCGAACCATGACTGAATGGCCCTTCGGCGAGCCCGTGTTGACCCCGCCGACAAGCTCAGGGCGACGGATCCGCTGCAATTGAAAAGGCCCTGGGAGGGCATAACGATTATCCCGCCACACCATCGCCTGTGTTAGACTATTTTGGCAATTCAGCCGAATCAGCGCGGGAGTACGATGGACTTTCTTTCCGTTGACCACCAGCCGGAGCGCAAGCTGAGTACTCTGCTCATCGCCTTCAGCGGATGGGCGGATGCCGCCGAGGGTGCCACCAGCGCAATGAAGTTTCTGAAGCGAAAGCTGGAAGCTCGGAAGTTTGCTGAATTTGACCCTGAAGAGTTTTACGACTTCACCCAGACTCGTCCCACAACCACCCGCACTCGCGACGGAAAGCGGCACATCCACTGGCCCGCCAACGAGTTCTATCATCTCGATAACCCCGATACCGGCGATGGTGTCATGGTCTTTACTGGAGTGGAACCCAACCTGCGATGGCGCGCCTACTCACAGGGGGTGGCGCGGCTGGCGGCGGAAAACGGCGTAGAGACCGTGGTGCACGTTGGCGCCCTGCTGGATGCCGTGCCTCACACCAGGCCGGTCAAGCTGAGCGGCACTGCCACCCGCCCCGACCTCTCGGAGTTTCTGGAGGGCCGGGAGATTCGCTCCTCAAATTATCAGGGGCCCACTGGAATCAGTTCCTCTGTGATGGACGCCTGCGTAAAGCAAGGGCTGGGCTATTCGTCCATCTGGGGACACACTCCTCACTACCTGCAGGCAGCTCCCAACTATCGCGTTGCCTACTCCCTGTTGCAGACGCTGACCCGCCTACTGCACATGCCTCTGGACCTGGAGGAACTGCGAGGGGCCGCTTCCAAATTCGACGAAGAGGTGGCCAAGGCGGTGCAGGCAGACGAGCAGATCGGGTCTTACGTGACGAAGCTGGAAGGGCAGTACGACGAGAGCGTGGCCACCAGCGCCATTCTCGACCCCGAGGATCTGGTCCGGGACGTGGAACGGTTCCTGCGGGGCGAACGGTAAAGTACCCGCCGCATTCGTTCAGCGTTCCAACGATTTTCGGAATTTCCGCAAAGGCCTCCATCAGCACTCCGGTTCAGCGCGCCCGATTCTGTCTTGGTCTCTTTGTCTCATTCCACCCTGGACGAAACCTGATTCCAGAGTCAAATCGGGTCCACATTCAGGGCAATTGCCTTTCCTTGCGGATCTGGTCTTAATTATGCGAATTCGGTCACAGTCGGGCTTGGACTTTAGCCAGAATCATCCCATAGGACACGGTTTGATGCATCCTGCAACTACGTAGGGGGCCGATAACTCTTATTGACAAACGAATATCAATCCATATAATTCGACAAGTTTGCATTGTCGGCGACCCGCGATTTTCGTCGGCCAACAAACCCATCACAGGCCGGGGAGGATCCCCGAGGCCCTAAAGGAGAGGTAGTGTTTAACCGAAGCTCTGGATTCTCAAGGTTATGGTTCCCCATTCTGCTGCTGATGGCGTTGGCACTGATCGTGGCATGCGGCTCGTCTGCAACGGAAGAGCCGGACACCGACAGTGGCACCTCCGCGGCTGCTCCTGTGGCGACGCCGGTGCCTCAAGCGGAGGCGACCGAGCCGCCTGAAGAGGAAGTGGAAGAGGAAGAGGCCCCAACTACAGCGGCGGCGGCTCCACAGCCAACGTCGACCCCTCGGCCCGCTCCCACTACGGCAGTGCAGACGCACGTGCCTGAGGGTGTTTTGAACTATTCGGTCAAGGAGACCGGCGTGTTCGAGGGTCACCCGCGGTTCATGTCCAGCCCGCGCGTCCAGTATTCCGCCGTATCTTTCGGCGAATCCCTGGTCGCCATCCAGGACGACCTGTCCCCCGGTCCGTTGCTGGCATCGGAGTGGGAAATTTCACCCGACGGCCAGTTATGGTCATTCACAGTTCGCGATGACGTTGAATTCCACCACAAGTGTGGACCGGACGCCAACGAGAGCTGCGGAAACCTGACAATTCACGATGTGCTCTGGAACTACAAAGAATGGCACGAGGGCTCCCTGAATGCCCGCGCCGGCATCATTGGCGACTTCTGGGTCGGAAACGCCGGCGGTTCCCAGACCATCGTCGACGACTATACCGTCAACCTTGACGCCGGTGAACCTTGGCTGCAGCAGCGCGCCTTCGAGTTCATGCGGACACTTGGCGGCGTCAGCACCACCATCGTAAGTATGCAGCAGACCCGTGACATCTTTGAGCGAGCCGGGAACAACTGGGACGACCGCTACAGCGAACCCGGCGTGGCCACCGAGGAATACGAGGAGGCCGCAAAGGAAGCCAGCAAGAACATCTCCGCCACCGGACCGTGGGAGATCATTGGTCCCACCAACGAGAGCAGCGTCTGGCGATTCACGGCGGTGACCGACCACTGGCGTCAAACTCCCTATTTCGCGGAATTCAACATGAGGTCCATCCCGGAGGAGGCCACCCGCGTCGCGGCCTTCCAGACCGGCGAACTGGATATCATGGAAATGGCCTTTGACTCACTGCCCGCCGTTCAGGCAGTGGAGGGCACGGAAATAGTGGCTTGGCCCAACGCCACTCAGTCCGGCCTGAACATCTACGGTCAGACTTACGGCGTCGACAAGGACGGCAATCCCTACGAGCACCTGGACTGCAACAACGCCTGGGTGTCCTGCGACGAGGACACGGAGTCCGAGGAGTGGCAGAACGCGGTCAAGGTGAAGAAGGCCATGGCCGTCTCGATCAATCGGCAGGAAATCGTGGACGAACTGCTGGCTGGATTTGGCGCACCTCTTTACCTCAGGGACTGGATGGGCTTCGACGAGAAGGCCGACCCCAGCTGGACCCATGAGTACGACCCGGATATGGCCAAGCAACTCCTGGAGGAGGCTGGCTACGGTCCCGGCAACGAGTTTACCATCACCCTCACCACTGCCATTCGCGGACGTCCCGCCGAAGTGGAAGCCTGTGAAGCTGTGGGAGGTTACTGGCAAGCCGTCGGAATCAATGTGAACTTCCAGCGGATTCCATACGCCACGATCAGGCCCGAGCTGATCACCCGCACATACCAGGGAGCGACCTGTCACGCGCTCGGCCAGCGTCTCACTCCCGCCATCGGGGCTTCCAACTACGTAGCGAAGTCCACCTTCAGCTACGGCACGGAGCATCCCTGGATGGAGGAAAAAATCACCGATCTGTTGGCCGAGACCAACCCGACTCAGGTTGACGCAAAGGAACGCGAGGTCTACGACTGGTTCTACAAGAACGTTATGGGCTTCGGTCTCTATTCCATCCACGGCATCTGGCCCGTGGGCGAGAGGCTCGATCCGGACTGGCGTCCCATCGACTTCAGCGAACTCGCCTCCCCGCAGGCCTTCGAATACATCAAGCATCGCCAGTAGGCGACATGGCTGGCAGGGCGGGGCTCAATTGCCCCGCCCATGCTGGTCTCTGCGCGGTCCAATGGCATCTGAAATACAGACGCTGTGAATGACCGGCCTTGGTTGAGGTACCTTGGCAGAGAGGCAATTTCGATCCGGACAGGTACCTTGACCGTATGACTAATAATGCAATTTAGAGTTTATAAGTAGCGGCCCCATATCTAATCTACTGATTGAGTTTGTTTAGACAGCCATGCAAAAATACTTGATTCGCCGGTTTTTCCTGGCACTCATAACTCTTCTGGCCGTCTCGCTCGTCATTTTCATACTGAGCCGCTCTGCCGGTGATCCGGTCTCCCTGATGCTGGACGAATACTCCACACAGCAAGACATCGACCGGATGATGGCGAAGCTGGGCACAGACAAACCCTATTACCAACAGTACTTCTTCTTCCTGCGAGACGCCCTGCGGGGAGACTTTGGCGTGTCCATCAAGGAGGGCCGTCCCGTAACCGAGGTGATCCTGGACCGCCTCCCTGCGACACTTTACCTGGGGATCACCGCCTTTATAGTTTCATTGCTGGTGGGCATACCTCTAGGCATACTGTCGTCAATCAAGCGCGGGAGCCTGCTCGACCAGGCGGGCAAGGTGGTCGCGCTGGTTGGCCAGGCGGCACCGCCGTTCTGGTTAGGCATTATGCTGATAATTTTCTTCGCCGTTGCCATAAGGGCGTTTCCGACCTCTGGCCGGGAAGACTGGCACAGCATAGTCCTTCCAGCGGTCACCCTCGGCTGGTACTACGCAGCCGCGAACCTGCGGCTGGTCCGTTCGGCCATGCTGGACGTCCTGGATTCGGAGTACATCAAGTTAGCCCGAGCCAAGGGAGTGCCGTACTGGGGCATTGTCATGAAGCACGCCTTCAGGAACGCGCTTATCCCGCCCCTGACCTTCGCGGGCGTCACCCTGGGGGCGCTGGTGACCGGCTCGCTGGTGGTGGAGACGGTTTTCGCGTGGCCGGGTTTGGGAAAGCTGGCAATCGACGCGCTGTACGCCTTTGACTATCCTCTGCTCCAGGGAGTGGTAGTGGTCTTCACTTTGCTCTACGTTCTGGTCGCCTTTAGCGTGGATGTGCTCTACGCCTATATTGACCCGCGAATCAGATACGCATAGAAGCCCCGGAGAGAGTTGAAAATGGCAGCCCAAGCGAACGAAGTTTTAGCTCCTTCCAAAGGCATTGTTCTTCGCCTTGGCGGACTCTATCGGATTTTCCGACGTTGGCCGGTGATACCTGTCGGGATTTTGGCCCTGGTGTTGTTTGCTGGCATCGCCGCCCCGCTCATTTCACCGCATGACCCCAACCTGCAGTCTCTTTCAGAGCGCACAATTCCGCCTTTTTGGTACGAAGCCAAGATCGAGACAGTGGAAAAGGAAGTGGTCCTGCTGGTGCTTCCGGGGCAGCAGAATCATATTTCGCAGGATGACGCCCAGGAAATCGATCCAAACATACAGATTGGCGACACAATCCAGGTCGAGGACGAGATCCGGCCTGCCGGCAGCAGCAGATTCTGGCTTGGCACAGACCACCTTGGGCGGGACGTACTTTCACGCATCATCTACGGGGCCCGCATCTCCCTTCTGGCCGCGGCAGTTACCCTGGGAGTCGGCGGCTCCATAGGCGTGCTGTTGGGGCTGATTGCAGGCTGGTACGGAGGCGTGATTGACGAGGCGGTGATGCGTTTCGTCGACATTCTCCTAGCCATACCCCTGGTGCTGATCGCACTGGCAATGGTGGCCACGCTGGGGTCCTCTTTGACCATTATCGTGGCGGTGCTGACCATATTCATCTGGCCGCGCTTCGCCCGCCAGTTGCGGGGCGAGGTGTTGCAACTCAAGAACATGGACTTTGTGGCGCTGGCCCGTGTGGCCGGGGCATCAACTCCGCGGATCTTATTCATTCACATATTTCCGGGAACTATCAACACCTTGATAGTTGTGGCAACCCTGCAGGTGGGCATTGTGATTCTGCTGGAGGCCACCCTCTCGTTCCTGGGAGCAGGTGTGCCGCCTCCCACGGCAACATGGGGAGGGATGGTGTCCGATGGTCGCAATCACCTGGCCGGCGGTTTCGAGACCGGATCGTGGTGGATATCCACCTTCCCCGGCGTGGCAATCATGCTGACCGTGATGTCCCTGAACCTGTTCGGTGACTGGCTCCGCGACAAGCTGGACCCGCGACTCAGGCAGATCGAGTGACCTACCCTGCTCACAGGGGGAGCCAACTACAATCATGACTACCGAAGTAGCAACTGAACGCGATGTGGTGTTGCGGGTGAACGACCTGCGTACCTACTTCCAGACCCGATGGGGCACAGTCAAGGCCGTGGATGGCATCAGCTTCGATCTCCGCCGGGGGGAAACCCTGGGGATTGTTGGCGAGTCAGGTTCAGGAAAATCGGTGACGATGCTGTCGTTGATGCGCCTGATTCCCATCCCGCCCGGCCGCATCGTATCCGGAAGCATTGAGCTAGATGGCGAGGACCTATTGAAGCTGTCTGAAGCCGAGATGAACAAAGTGCGGGGGAGCAAGATCGGCCTGATAATCCAGGACCCGATGACATCGCTAAACCCCGTGTTCACCATCGGCAACCAAGTGTCAGAGGCCATCAGAATCCACCAGGATATTCCAAAGCGCTCCGTCATGGAGCAGGCCCTGACGATGCTGCGGAAGGTCAACATTCCTGCGGCCGATACCCGCATGCGCGACTACCCTCACCAGATGAGCGGCGGCATGCGACAACGCGTGGTGGGGGCCATTGGCATTTCCTGCCAACCCGAGGTGTTGATCGCCGACGAACCAACCACCTCCCTTGACGTTACCATCCAGGCGCAGTACCTCGCTCTACTCAAGGAACTGCAGCGGGAGTCCAACGTCGGACTCATATTCATCACCCACGACTTCGGCATCGTAGCCAAAATGTGCGACAGGGTGGCAGTGATGTATGCCGGGCGCATCGTGGAGCAGGGTACCGTCCGCGACATATTCAACAACCCGTCCCATCCATATACGGAGGCCCTATTGGCTTCCGTGCCCAAGATGGAGGAGGACGTGGACCGCCTGTATTCCATCGAGGGCCAGCCGCCAACGCTTCACGACCTGCCCACCGGCTGCCCGTTCGCACCCAGGTGCCAGTATGCGATGGACCACTGCCTGGAAGAATACCCGGACCGAATTACAATCCGGGAGGGCCACCACGCCTCCTGCTGGCGGTTGAGTTGATATGACTACTGCTAATGCACCTGCTATGGAGAATTCCCAGATGGGGAACGGTCGGGGCAACTCGCTGCTGGAAGCCGTTGACCTCAAAAAGTACTTCCCAGTCACCAAGGGACTGCTGATCAGCAAGACCGTTGGGCACATCAAGGCGGTTGACGGCGTTTCCTTCCAGCTTCAGCCGGGGGAAACCCTGGGCATCGTGGGGGAGTCGGGGTGCGGCAAGAGCACCACCGCCAAGATGATGCTCATGCTGGAAGAGCCGACCGAGGGCTCGATTCTCTTTGAGGGAAAGGATATACGGGCCGCAGACGCCACAGACCGGCAGGAATACCGGCGGTCGGTTCAGGCAGTGTTCCAGGACCCGTGGAGTTCCCTCAACCCCAGGATGCGGGTACGCGACCTGATCGCCGAGCCCATGGTGATCAACTTGGAGATGAGCCGAGGCGAGGTTCAGGACCGGGTGCTAAAGCTCCTGACCGATGTGGGTCTCAGCGCCTACCATGCCAATCTCTACCCTCACGAGTTCTCGGGCGGACAGCGGCAGCGCCTGGCCATTGCCAGAGCCCTGGCCCTCAACCCGAAAGTTATCGTGCTGGACGAGCCGGTTTCCGCCCTCGACGTGTCGATCCGGGCCCAGATCATGAACCTGTTGAAGGACCTGCAGGCCGAATACAACGTCAGCTACATGCTCATCGCCCACCACCTGGCCACGGTGCGCTACATGTGCACCTGGGTGGCGGTGATGTACCTGGGCCGCATTGTGGAATTGTCCCCTGTCAGGGACCTGTTCGAGAACCCGTCCCACCCGTACACCAAGGCGCTGATGTCGGCGGCCCTGCCTTCCCATCCGGACACGGTGCAGGACGAAATGATCCTCAGCGGAGAGGTGCCCTCGCCTCTGAATCCGCCAGAAGGGTGCCACTTCCACACCCGCTGTCCCTTCGTGATGGACCGTTGCAGCCTGGAGGACCCGGTGGTCAAGGAGGTCTCCCCGGGCCACACCGTCGCCTGCCACCTGTTCTAAGCCAGGAATTAAGAATTTGGAATGCGGAATGAGGAACGTAGCGTTGGCCCACGTTCCTCATTCTTGATTTCCGCGTTTCAAATTCTGACTGCCGGTGCTAGAATTTGGCAATGCCAACGCAGCCACAGACGAAGAAGCAGCGCCGCAGTCCCACAATGTCGGCCGCGCGCATCGCCCGGGCAGTGGAGTTGATGGCGCAGGAGTACGGACCATTCCCGTCGGAGCGGCGTTTGCCCCCGACCGAGGAGATGGTTTTTACCATCCTTTCGCAACACACGTCCGATATCAACTCTGGTCGCGCCTTCGCCCGCCTGATGGAACGGTACGGTTCCATGGAGGCGGTGGCTCGCGGCGATATCTCTGACATCGAGAAGGCCATAGCTCCCGGCGGTCTGGCCAAGGTGAAAGCCCCGCGCATCAAGGAAGTGCTGGATAAGGTACTCGAACTTAGCGGCGGCTCGCTGGACCTGTCATTCCTGCGGGAAATGCCCCTGGCGGAGGCGAAGGCCTGGCTCCGGCAACTGCCCGGCATCGGACCAAAGTCGGCCGGCATCGTGCTCAATTTTTCCCTCGGCATGCCCGCCATGGCCATAGACACTCACATCTACCGGGTGTGCCAGCGACTCCGGGCCATTGACGCCAAGACCAACGCGGACAAGGCCCACGATGTGATGGAGGCCAAGGTACCACCTGAGGAAGTGTTCAACTTCCACGTCGCCTTCATCAACCACGGACGCCGGGTCTGCAGGGCCCAGCGGCCGCTATGCGACGAATGCGTAGTAGGTGAGATGTGCCCGTCCCGCGGAAAGCTGATGGCCGAAATGGCCAAGTCCGACAAGGGAAGCAGGAACGGGAAATCATCCAGAACAGTCGGTCCGGCTTCAGACACCCTGCCGCACGTACCCCCTGTTTTGATGGGTACGGAGTGATTTATCATATACCCTTGTTGCGCGTGCGAACGTGCGGCCCGTTGACATTGATGTACATTCGAATACGGGCCGACGACAAAGGAGGGCCAGGAAAGTGAAGGTAGGAATAATCAACGTCACAGGATACTCGGGATCGGAGTTGGCCCGTATCCTGCGTCGTCACCCCGAGGTGGAAATTGCGTCGGTAACCGGGAGGAGCGCCGCCGGCCAGAAACTGGGCGAGGTGTTCCCGCACCTGGAGAGCCTCGACCTGACCATTGAGCCGGAGCTGAGCGGCAGCCTGGACCTGGTTTTCTCCGCGCTGCCCCACAAGGCCAGCGCGGAGGCCTGCATCCCGGTTCTGGACCAGGGTGTGAAGGTGGTGGATATCAGCGCCGACTTCCGGCTCAAGCACGCCGACGAGTACGAGGAATGGTACGGCGTGGAGCACCAGAAGCCGTCGCTGCTGGAGGAGGCCGTCTACGGTCTCACCGAGCTGCACCGCGATGAGATACGACAGGCGCGGCTGGTGGCCAACCCCGGATGCTACCCAACCAGCGCCATCCTGGGCCTTGCCCCGGCGGTGGAGGCGGGCATCATCAGCCCTGACATCATCGTCAGCAGCCTGTCCGGCGTATCGGGCGGCGGGCGCAGCCTCGTGATGACCAATCACTTCTCGGAAGTGAATGAGAACGCTTTCGCCTACGCGGTGAACGGGCACCGGCACCTGCCGGAGATCACCCAGGAGCTGGACCCGCTGGGAGACCAGCCGGTCAGGGTGACGTTCCAGGTGCACCTCATACCCATGACGCGGGGCATTTTCAGTTCCTGCTACGCGCCGCTGGCCAACCCCGGCGAGTGGGCGGGCGATGAGGGCAAGCAGCGCCTGGTGGACATTTACCGCGACTACTACGCGGACCATCCCTTTGTAAGAGTGGTCTCAGCGCCGCCGCAGACCAAGCAGACACTGGGCAACAACATGTGCCTGATCCACCCGGTCATCGACCGGCGTACGGGGCGGCTGATGGTGTTCAGCGTGCTGGACAACCTGGTCAAGGGAGCGGCCGGTCAGGCGGTGCAGAACATGAACCTGATGTCCGGATTCCCCGAGGACACGTCGCTGGACGAGCTGGCCGTCTACCCGTAGCATCGGGCAACGACGTATGCTAAACTCGTAGAGTAGCAAGCGTGCCCCGGTCGTCTAGCCAGGTCAGGATGCCACCCTTTCAAGGTGGAGATCAGGGGATCGAAGCCCCTCCGGGGTACCAATCACCGACACGCAAACAGCCCCGCGGCGGAAATGTCGCGGGGCCGTTTTTTGTAACGAGCGGTTATGGAAGGCAGTCGCATTCAGACGGTGAAACGGCTCATCAGATCCAGGTTAGCCCGAATCTGATCATCCTCCACTACGATTAAATCCATCTCCTTGAGGGAGCTAATGTCGCGCGATAGAGTTCTGGGGGTGACTCTACGGTAGAGACGCGACAGAGAATGGCCACCGGAACGTAAGGCTCGCATGGAGACAGGTCCATCGGGCAATTCGGTCAGAAACTGCAATTGCCGTTCACCCGCCGACGTTCCGAGCCTTCCCGCGTCTGCCAGAGTCCGGCGGGCGTGGTCTCGGAAAGCCAGAATCCTGACCTCGGCCAGTACCTCTGCGTGTACCGACTCCAACTCGCTTACCAGGCCAGTGATGGCAAAGGCGACGAAGGGAGTCAGGTCGGTCTCCCCTCGCAATTGGACCAGATTCAGACTCCCTATGTATTCCGGGCGGTTCTGATAAAAATAGTTGGCGAGGGAGTAATAGCCACGCACATTTACCCCTGCCTTGTAGAGCAGGAAGCTTTCCAATGCCCTGGACGTGCGGCCATTGCCGTCGCCAAAAGGGTGAATACTTACCAAGTAGAAATGGGCCACAATAGCCTGGATCACTGGATCCCATGACGTGGGCGCTCCCATGTTGAACCAACGGACAAATTCGGTCATCAGCCGTCGAACTTCTTCTCCGGTCCCAGGAGGACGGTAGGGGCCAACGGTCACCGCGTGGTCGCGATAGCTTCCCGGCTCGTTGTGAGGATAACCGATGCTTTGGGTCAGAACCCGGTGGAACTCCAATATCAACGGCTCTGACACTTGGGCGTTGGGGTTGCGTCGAATATACTCGGCCACGTATTCCATTAGTTCGTTGGCGTTCCTGGCCTCTTGCTCTTCACGCTCACGCCCTGAACCCAATGGCGAGGCATCCGGGGGGGAGTCTATAATCAGGTTGACTTCTGCCTCCGAAAGCTCGGTTCCTTCGATTCCGGTGGTGCCGCGAACTGCGCGTACTATGTTGAGCCGGTCAAGACGCTGCTGAACGGATGGCGGAATAGGAATACTTCTAATCACGCTGGCTAGGGCATGAATCCTGGCAACGTCCCGTATGATACGAGGGTTTCCGACCCGGAGCGTCAAATCGAAATGCACTTCCCAGCTAGGCAAAATGACTCCTTCAGAATGACATTGTCTTAGTCAATGTCCAGATGTTATTCCTAGCTGTATTGTAGCTGAATTTTTCGGACACATGCATGGTCAATGTCCACCACGATGTCATGACAGTATGATCGCCACATGGCAGCAATTCGCAGAAGCCGCGCCCGATTTGGCGTCGGTTGGGGAGGCGCAGTTCGCGCGTACCGGCCTGGCGCTGGTCGGGACGCTGCGGCTGGACGGATGGCCCCGCATTTCGCCGGTTGAGCCATTCATCGCCAACGGCCAGCTGTACCTGGGCATGATGTGGCGGTCGGTTAAAGCCCTTGACCTGCTGCGCGACCCACGGTGCGTGGTACACAGCACCGTATCTGACCGCCACGGCACCGAGGGCGAGTTCAAGGTCTACGGCAGGGCCACGGACGTCACCGACCTCAAGGAGCGTAGCCTGTTCGCCGACGTCGTGTACGCGGCTATCGGTTTCCGTCCCGAAGAGCCCGAGTTCCACTGCTTTGCCATCGCCATAGAGAGCGTGGTTTTCTCGCGGCTCGAAGGCGAAGAGTTCCAACGGCAGGTCTGGAAGAGCTAATTGCAGAGGCCACAGAGAACACAGAGGCAATGAGGAAAATCTCTGTGCCCTCCGTGTTCTCTGTGGTTGAGTCCCCTACCCTAATCGAACACGAACACGCACTTGCCTGTCGTGGCGCCGTCGAAAGTCTGGAATGCCTCGATGGCCTGGTCCAGGCTGTAGCGGTGGGTGATCAGCCGGTCCAACGGGGCCCTGGTGTCCACAAAGAACCTGGCGATTTCGATCAGCTCGGCTTTGCTGAATGTCCACGAGCCAAAGACGGTCAGCACCTTGAATATCACGTCGCGGTTGAAATCGATCTCCGCAGGGCCACCGATGCCAACGTAGCAGGCCCGGCTGAAGGGCCTCAGACATGACAGAGTCTGCTGGCGTGCCGTAGGGTTGCCGGACGTTTCCAGCGATGCGCTGGCGCCCTGTCCGCCAGTCAGGTCGAGGATGGCCTGCGCCGCATCGTTGCTGGCGGCGTTGATGGTGTGGTCGGCTCCCAGTTCCGTGGCCAGCCGCAGCCGCTCATCCATCACGTCGATGGCGATGACCCTTGCGCCCATGGCCTTGGCCGACAGCGTGCCGCTGAGACCAACGGGCCCCTGCCCGAACACGGCCACGATGTCCTTACCGTTGACGTCCATCTTGTTCAGCCCGTTCCATGCAGTGCCGGTGCCGCAGGATATGGCTGCCCCTTCCTCGAAGGAAAGTTCGTCGGGCAGGTGGACCAGGGTGCGGGAAGGGCAGATCATGTAGTCGGCGTTGGCGCCGTGGCCCGTGCCGCCCCCAAAGGTGACGTGCCCCACGGGGCAAAGCTGCTCGTAGCCCATGGAACAGATCTCGCAGACTCCGCAGCCCTCATAGTGGTGGCACATCACCCGGTCGCCCAACTTCAGGCCCGGAGGCGCGCCCGGCCCCAGTTCTTCGATGATGCCGCACGGCTCGTGGCCGGTGATCATCTCCGTCGGCTCGCCGTCGCGGTAACGGTGCAGGTCGGTGCCGCAGAGCCCGGAGGCCATGATTCGCAACACCGCCTCGCCTGGACCGGCGTGAGGGTCGGGGAATTCTCGTATCTCGGCCTCGCGGTTGCCCTTGAACGTGACTCCACGCATGACTCACTCCTGTTTCATTTCGATTCCGCAGATGATACCAAAGCCTGCCAGTCCGGGACACGTCAGGGTCGGAAAGCCAATTCGATACCGTGGCCTTATAATGTGTGGGACAGCAACCGCTAGGCAGCGCTGGAATGACCCCAGCCTTTGGATTATGATAGAGGTGTCCTGCTAAATGGTGGGACGCTTTCTCCCCAACCGACCCAAGAGACGCCTTCCTTGCTCGACTTGTCCGGACTGCACGTTTTTGCTTCCCTTGATGAGCCTTTCGGCGCTGAAATTGACGCCGACTGGCTTGAGGGAGTTACGCGGGCGGGGTTGAGGGCAGCGGGCATCGTAGGAGATGCCGAGGTCAGTTTACTTATCACGAATGACGAGACCGTTCAGGCATTGAACGCGGAGTACCGCGGGCTGGACGAGACCACCGACGTGCTCTCCTTTTCCGCCGAACATCCGGGACACTGGGAGGGAGACGGCGACGGACCATCCGAGCAGGCGGAAGACTCCGATTTTATCCTGCCTCCCGGCGCGCCCCAGCCCCTTGGAGAGATAATCATCTCGTGGCCCCAGGCGCAGCGGCAGGCCATCGAGCACGGTGTCAGCCCGGAGCGGGAGTTGGCGCTCCTGGTGGTTCACGGGACGCTCCACCTGGTCGGCCACGACCACCTGGAGGCGGAGGATACCGCCCGAATGCAGACTCTGGAGCGGGAGGCCTTGGAATCGCTGTCCTTCGACAGGATCGGGAGTAATCCATCGCCATGACGTCGCAGGTCTACTATCGCAAGTGGCGTCCCTCCAGCTTCAGCGAGCTTGCGGGCCAGGAGCACGTGTCTACCACGCTGCGCCAATCGGTGCGCCTCGGTCGCATTTCCCATTCCTACCTTTTCTGCGGCCCGAGAGGATGCGGCAAGACGACAACGGCCCGCATAATAGCCAAGGCCGCCAACTGCCTGGACCTGCAGGACGGCGACCCCTGCAACACCTGCGACGTCTGCCGGGCCATTGGCGACGGCCGGTTCATGGACATCATCGAGCTGGACGCGGCCAGCAATAGGGGCATCGACGAAATACGCGACATTCGCGACAAGGTGAATTTCGCGCCGGTCCAGGGCCGCCGCAAGGTATACATCATCGACGAAGCTCACATGCTGACCGACGCGGCCTCCAATGCCTTTCTGAAGACGTTGGAGGAGCCGCCGGAGCACGTGATCTTTGTGCTGTGCACCACCGAGGCCCACCGGATACTGCCCACCATCATCTCCCGTTGCCAGCGGCTGGACTTCCGCCGGATCCCGTCAGAAACCGTTTACGGGCGCTTATCGGAGATCGCCGAGGCCGAGGGCGTTTCCGTGGAACCGGCGGCCCTGCGTATCGTGGCTCGTTACGCGTGCGGCAGCTTGCGCGACGCCGAGAACCTGCTGGAGCAGCTGGTCGTGTCCTGCCCCGACGGAGTAACCGCCCAGCAGGTGGAGAAACTCCTCGGCATGGGCAGCGACGAGACTGCCCTGGAACTGGTCAAGTACCTGCTCCTGGGCAACACCACCGCATCTCTGACGGCCGTGAACCAGGCGGCCTGGGAAGGCAGCGATCTCAGGCAGTTGCACCGGCAAGCCTCCGAACTGTTGCGCGGTTTCATGCACCTGCAGTGGGGCTCCGAGGACGCGGTGGACCTACCGGAGCACGTACAGTCGCAACTCAGGGAGTTGGTGGGAAAGCAGCCGCCGTGGCGGATTGTCCACACCCTGAAAGTCTGGGGCGCCGTCAACATGCGTTACGACGCGCCGTCTACGTTGCCACTGGAGCTGGCGGTGGTCGAGATCTGCGAGGAATCGGCGGCACCCGCTCCACCCGCGGAATCACCGCCTCCGGTGCCGGCGCAACGGGCTCCGGCTCCCCAGGCATCCCGGGCGGCGCCTCCACCCCGGGAGCAGCGACCCGACAGGCCACCGGCCCGGGAACGTCCCGCACCGGCTCCCGCGGCTGCGCGCACCCAGTCGCCGGATCCTGCGCCCGCTGCCGCTGCCGCTGGCCAAGCCGGAGGCGATTCCAGCGAGTTCTGGGTACAATGGAACAACACCGTCAAGGCACTGTCGCGGCACAAGGGCAGAAAATACAACCTGGGAGCACTCCTCCGCGACTGCAAGGTCAACAGCATATCCCTGAACGACAAGACTCTGGTACTGCCGTTTACCAACAAGGCCAATCTGGAGCGGATGCAGGAGGAGTTGGATGACCCAGCCTCTCGCAAGCGGCTCACCGAAGCCCTGACGCAGTCGTTTGGCGAGGGCTGCGAATATCAGCTCACTCTGGCCAACGGGCAGCAGGCCGGAGGGAGCACGACCAATCCGGCCCAGCAGAGTTCCCTGGTGCGCGCCGCCCAGGGCATGGGCGCCAAGATAATCCAAGTTATGGACGAGGACGAATGAACCGCAACATGATGCGCCAGGCCCAGCGGCAACTGGCCCAGCTGCAGAAGATCCAGGAGGAACTGGAAACGCTCACCGTTACCGGAACTGCCGGCGGTGGTGCTGTACGGATCGTGATGACCGGCAAGCAGGCCGTGGAGTCCGTGGAGATCGAGCCGGAAGCAGCAGAAGACCTGGAGCTGTTGCAGGACATGCTGGTCGGCGCATTCAATGACGCCGCCACCAAGGCCCAGGAAATGGCCGCCAGCAAGATGAGCGTAATCACTGGTGGGATGAACATCCCCGGACTGACGTAGGAACAGGCGTCCGAGGGACCATCTCAAGACTGACCAGGGCCGCAAGACCGTCATTTCCGCGGAGTGGGAATAAAAGGTATCACACCAGCAATCGGTCTTGATTCAAGGTGCATTCTTCTTATGGGTAAATTTCCTGGGGATTCACCTGCAGCCCTCCAGATGGCCCCTCACCTCGTAATCCGGCGAACTGTTCGCTTCCGGCTGAGGGCCTCCTTATGACTCCAGACAACCTTCCCTCCGCATTTCCCTCCCTGACCAGGCTGGTTCAGGAGCTTAACCGCCTGCCGGGAATCGGACCCAAGAGCGCGCAGAGGCTGGCCTACCACATCATCCGCCTGCCGGACGAGGAGGCCTACGCCCTGGCCGAAGCGGTCACGGCGGTCAAGCAGAACACGGTGTACTGCGACGAATGCCAGAACCTGGCCGAATCCACTACCTGCCTGATCTGCGGCGACCACCGGCGGATGCGGTCCATCATCTGCGTCGTCGAGGACCCGCTGGACGTCCTGGCCCTTGAACGCACCCGCAGTTACCGTGGGCTGTACCACGTGCTGCACGGCGTCATCTCCCCCATCAACGGCATCGGCCCCGACCAGCTCAAGCTGAGGGAATTGCTGGACCGCCTGGCCGACCCTGAGATCACGGAGCTTGTCGTGGCCACCAACCCCACCATGGAGGGCGAGGCCACCGCCATGTACATACAGCGGCAGCTCGGGCGCGATGACCTCAAGCTGACCCGACTCGCACGCGGTCTCCCAGTGGGCGGATCTCTTGAGCACACCGATGAGACCACCCTGACCCGAGCCTTCCAGGGGCGACAGGAGCTGTAGGGCATGGCCCTTGCGGGCCCCGCCGACCGGGGGCGCACCTACCGCTGCCAGGGCCTGACGCTGAGGAAGGCCTCCATTGGCGAGGCGGACCTGGTGGTAACTGTGTTCACCGCCGAGCACGGCAAGGTCCGGGCCGTGGGAAAGGGTGCCCGTCGGTCCAGCAGCAGGCTGGTGGGGCACCTGGAACCCCTCACACTGTCCCGGCTGTCCATGGCCCGCGGGCGTGAACTGGACATTGTCTCGCAGGCTGAAGTGCTGGACGGGTTCGCCGACGTTAAGGCCGACCTTGCCGTGATGACCCGGGGCCTGTATGTGGCCGAGCTGCTGGACGGCTTCGGCTCGGAAGACAGCCCGTCTCCCCCCCTGTTCCGGCTGGCGGTCAACGTGCTGCGGGCCCTGCCATCCGCGGCTGAGCCCGAATCGCCCCTGCGATACTTCGAATTTCACCTACTGCGGCTCGCGGGCATGCTGCCCGAGCTCTACAACTGCGTGGAATGCCGCAGGGAAGTGGAGCCCGACTCCCATCGGTTCAGCGTCAATCTGGGCGGTGTGCTCTGCCCTGACTGCAGGCCCCTGGAGGCGCAAATCAGGCCGCTGTCGCTGCCGGCGATGAAGGTGTTGCGCCTGATCCACCGGGGCAGCCTCGCCGAGGTCGCCGCCCTGGGGTTGAACCCATCCCTCTCCCTAGAACTGAAGTCCATATTGTCAGGCGCTGTGCGGTACTGGCTTGGCCGGGAAACCCGGTCAAACGCGTTCCTCGAACGACTCCACGCCGATACGACCACGCAGCCTCAGGGATCAAACTAAATCCGCCGGTCCAAAGCAATGCGTATAGATTGCATTGCTGATATTATGTCCACCAATTTTACCGGTGCTGGCTGAAATCATAGTAATTCCGGAATTCGGGGCGGCAATACTGGGGGGATGTGCCAATGTTTTCCAGGATATTGATTGCGAACCGGGGAGAAATTGCCTGCCGGGTGATCCGCACCTGCCGGCGCCTCGGCGTGGAGACTGTGGCGGTCTACTCGGATGTCGACGCCGATTCGTTGCCAGTGCAACAGGCCGATTCGGCGGTCCTCCTGGGTGGGGCCGCGCCACATGACAGCTATCTGAACATCGAGAAAATACTGGATGCCGCCCGGCGCACCGGCGCCGAGGCCATCCATCCCGGATACGGCTTCCTTTCGGAAAACCCCAGGTTCGCCCGGCAGTGCGAGGAAGCGGGCATCGCTTTTATCGGGCCACGGCCCGAGGTGATGGAGCAGATGGGGGACAAGGTATTCGCCCGCAGGCTGGCGAGGCAGGCGGGACTCCCTCTGTTGCCGGGAACCGAAGACGCTGTTCCCAACGAGGAAGCAGCCCAGGCCGCGTGGAACCTGGGTTTCCCGCTGATGGTCAAGGCCGCCGAGGGCGGGGGCGGGATGGGGATCCACGTCGTGATGACGCCCGAGGAACTGGCGCCCCTGATAGAACGCGCTCAGCAGGTGGCCTCGGGGGCCTTTGGCAGTGGCCGGCTGTACTTCGAGCGGTACCTCAAGGATGCGTCGCACATCGAGGTCCAGCTCATGGGCGACAATCATGGCAACCTGATTCACCTGTTCGAGCGGGACTGCTCGGCGCAGCGCCGCAACCAGAAACTCATCGAGGAGACACCGGCATCCAGCAAGCTGGCCCCCGATCTGCGACGAAGGCTGGCAAACCTGGCGGTTACCCTGGGGCAGCGCATCGGCTACAACAACGCCGGGACCATCGAGTTCTTGGTGTCCAGGGATGGCAGCGTCTATTTCCTCGAGATGAACACGCGGCTCCAGGTGGAGCACGGCGTTTCCGAGATGATCACCGGTGTTGACCTGGTGGAGTTGCAGCTGCGCGCCGCCGCCGGGGAACCGCTGCCCGTAACCCAGGATGATATCGCCCAAAACGGCCATGCCATTGAGGTCCGCGTCTATCCGGAAGACTCGGAAACGTTCCTGCCGGACGCGGGCGAGATAACCGACCTGCACCTGCCAACGGTGAACAACGTTCGAATCGACACGGCCCTTTGCGACGGCTACACCGTTGGGTTAGACTACGAGCCGCTTATGGCCAAGGTGATGGCTTGGGGTGAGGATCGTGAACGGGCCATCCGCACACTACAGAGGGCCCTCTTGGAATTGCGACTGACGGGCGTCAAAAACAACGTTGAACTGCTGCGGAGCATGCTGGCAAGCCAGGAATTCGCCAACGCGACCCATCACACCGGGTCGGTGCCGCACTGGGTCGAAGAGTTGCGTCAAAGAAACCTGGCGCACCAGGTGGGAATTCCTGCGCATCACCACCACGGCAACGCCAGGGCGGATGGTGCCGGCCACTCTCCCGGCTCGGACAAGGAGATAGCTGCCGCCATTGGCGTGACCCTGGCTCTGGCGTTGCAGGAACAGTCCACAGTCGACCGGCCCAGCGAGTGGCGGGTACAGCGGCGCCGTAACCAGTTGTATTCGGGCAGCACGGGGAGCCGGGGTTGGCGGTAACCAGACTCCGAATCAGGGTTGGGTTCAACTGGTATACCGTCGAGGTGGGCGACCTGACCACGTCGCCCGTCCAGGTCACGGTGGACGGTGAGACAGTTTCCGTTGAGGTGGAGGGCCTCACCGGCGAGACCCCCGCACGCCCCAGGCGGGGACGCACCCAGACACCGGGCATCGTTGTGCCGCCGCCGGCCAGCCGGGTCAACCCCACCAGCCTGCCTTTCGAGACCGGGGGGAACGTCATACGGTCGCCCATGCCTGGCCGCGTGATCTCCATCATGGTGCGGCCCGGCGAGAGCGTGTCCGTAGGCCAGGAGGTCTGCGTGGTCGAGGCCATGAAGATGGAGCAGAGCATCCGGTCACCCCAGAACGGAGTGGTCAAGGAGATCCGCGTCCAGCCCATGGACTCCGTCCGCACCAACGACCCTCTCATTGAGTTGGAGTAGGGTCTGCGATGTATAATGAGGCGCGTGTAGAACAGATACCGTAGCGAATGGCTTGGGATGTAGAGTATACCGACGAGTTCCTTGAGTGGTGGAATGGAATTACCGGCAGCGATCAGGATTCTGTTTCCACATCCGTTGGCCGTCTGATTCAAGATGGAATCAGCTTGGACTATCCCCACTCCTCGGCAATTCACTCTTCACGGCACAGCCATATGCGAGAACTGAGGGTGAGCGGTGGACGGAGTCCGATTCGCGTCTTTTGTGCCTTTGACCCGCGGCGTACATCGATATTGCTGATTGGCGGATTTAAGACTGACGAAGATCGTTTCTATCGGCGGTATGTACCTATCGCTGACCGGCTTTAAGACCTGTATCTTGATGAGTTGTGCAAGGAGGGATTGATTCCGTGAGCGGTCACAGGCCATTTTCTGAACTGATAAAGGATTGGCCAGAGGAGCGCCTCCAAAAGATCAAACTGGGCTCCGCGCGCCTCAATGTAAAGGTTGAAATAGCCAGGGTCATCGGCGAGGAGCTTTTGCGCCAGAATGATGCGCTCTCTGATTTGCTCTGTGAGGCCGAGTTGGATTTTTCCGACAAGGAGCTGCTGCAAGCCATTGCCGATCAAGTCGATGCGGTAGCCGGAAGGGAGAGGGCATTCACGTCCGCACAACTCGACCGACTTCGCGTGCTGACCGATGAAGTGCGCGGCTGGATAGCTTTGGCCGAGTCCATTAAAGTCTAACCCGGAAAGTACAGGTGGAAACTACCCCAAAGATGATAAGGAGGGACAAGGATGAAGTACGACTACATCGTTGTGGGGGGAGGTTCGGCGGGTTGCACTATCGCCACACGGCTGTCGGAAGACCCCAATATCTCGGTATTGCTCCTGGAAGCAGGCCCGGATTATCCTGATTTCGAAACACTGCCCGATGATCTCAAGCTGGGCAACAACGTCTGGTTCTCGGCCTACGGCGAGCACAGCTGGGCCTACCGGGGCCACATGACCGACGAGCTGCCCGACCTGGAAATCCCGCGAGGCAAGGCCACCGGCGGCTCCAGCGCCATCAACGGCCAGGTGCTGTACCGAGGTGTCCCTGACGACTACAACCGCTGGGCCCAGTGGGGCAACGACGAGTGGGGCTTCACCAACTGCCTGCCCTACTTTAACAAGATGGAGACCGATCTGGATTACGGCGGCAGCGACTTCCATGGCTCCGACGGCCCCGTGCCGGTCCGCAGGGCACCGCGCACCGAATGGCTGCCCCATGCTACCGCCTTCGAAAAGGCGGCCTTGGCCGAGGGCTTTGAGATTTCCGAGGACATGAACGACCCCGAGTCCACCGGCGTGTCTCCCCGCGCCCGCAACACTCTCAACTTCAAGGGCAGCAGTGGCGTGCGCATGAGCATGGCCCTGAACTACTTGGACATGGCCCGCCACCGCTTGAACTTCACCATCCGTGGCAGCGTCACTTGCCGCCGCATCCTGTTCGAGGGCAAGAAGGCCGTCGGGGTCGAGGCCGAGAGCGGCGGGGAAGTATTCACCGTCGAGGGCAACGAGATCATCCTGTCCAGCGGCGCCGTGGCATCACCCCAGATCCTTATGCTCTCAGGCGTCGGCCCCAAGGACCACCTGGAGAGCCTGGGCATTAGCGTAGTCCATGATTCCCCTGGCGTCGGCAAGAACCTGCGCGACCACCCATCCGCAGCCGCAATCTACCGGGCCCAGGGCGACAAGCCGGACGTACAGGCACCGGTGATCCAAGTGGGTCTGCGCTACCAGGTTCCCGGAAGCCCGCTGGAAAACGATATGCAGCTTTCGCCGATGCTGATGACCAGCGAGCACCGGCCGGCCCAGGTCACCATCGACGAGGACCTGAACTACATAGGCATGAGCGCCAGCCTTCAGTTGGCTCTTGGCCAGGGTGAGCTGACCCTGCAGTCCACCGATCCGCATGAGCAGCCCTTCATCAACTACAACTACTACAAGGAGCCGGAGGACCTGCGCCGCATGCGTGAGGCCATCCGCCTGGGCGTCCGCATGGCGGAGAACCACGACATCTACAAGGACATCATCATCGAGCGGATCATGCCCACCGACGACGAGCTCGCCGACGACGCGTCCCTGGACGAGTGGCTGAAGCGCAACTCGGGCACCTCACACCATATCTCCGGCACCTGCAAGATGGGGCCGGACAGCGACTCGCTGGCCGTGGTCGACCAGCACCTGCACGTCAAGGGCCTGGAGGGGCTTCGCGTTGCCGACGCTTCCATCATGCCTGACTGCATCCGCGCCAATACCAACGCCACCACCATCATGATCGGCGAGCGCTGCGCCGACTTCATCAAGGACGGCAAGTAGGCGTACAATAGCACCGGTTTAGATACCGGTCTCAATAAAGGGAGCGCAGGGGAAGGGACGAGACCTCCTCTGCGCTCTTTTTAATTTGTAGCGCCAGGAGGGACAAGATGAAATACAACTACATCGTGGTTGGTGGCGGCTCGGCGGGCTGCGTAATGGCATCGCGACTGTCAGAGGATCTGGATGTAACGGTGCTGCTGCTCGAGGCCGGTCCGGACTATCCTACAATCGACCATCTGCCCGACGATATCAAGCTGGGCAACAACGTGTTCCTGTCGGCGTATGGGCCCCACAGCTGGGCCTACCGGGGCCACATGACCGACGAGATGACCGACCTGGAGATACCCCGTGGCCGGGCCACCGGCGGCTCCAGCGCCATCAACGGCCAGGTGCTGCTGCGCGGCATTCCCGAGGACTATGACCGCTGGGCCGAGTGGGGCAACGACGAGTGGAGTTTCACTCAGTGCCTGCCCTACTTCAACAAGATGGAGACTGACCTCGATTTCGGCGGCGGGGACATTCACGGCAACGACGGCCCGGTCCCCGTCCGCCGCTATCCCCGCTCCGAATGGATGCCTCACGCCACGGCCTTCGAGCAAGCCTGCATCGCCGAAGGCTACCCGGTACACGAGGACCAGAACGACCCGGAATCGACCGGTGTGTCGCCTCGGGCCCGCAACACCATTGAGGGCATGCGGATGAGCAATGCCCTCAATTACCTGGACCCGGCCCGCCACCGCCTGAACCTGACAATTCGTGGCAGCGTGACCACCCACAGGGTCCTGTTCGATGGCAAGAAGGCTTTGGGAGTGCAGGCCGAAAGCGGCGGCGAGACCTTCACTGTCGAGGGCGATCAGATTATCCTCTGTGCCGGAGCAGTGGCATCGCCGCAGTTGCTGATGCTCTCCGGCGTCGGGCCAGCCGAGCACATTCAGAGCTTGGGCATTAACCTGGTGCTCGACGCACAGGGCGTCGGCAAGAACCTGCGCGACCACCCTTCGGCGGCGGTGCTGTACCGGGCGAAGGGCGAACGACCAGATGTGCAGGCTCCGATGACCCAGGTTGGAATGCGCTACACTGCCACAGACTCGCCGCTGCGCAACGATATGCAGCTCCAGCCCATGCTGATGACCAGCGAGCACCGTCCGGCACAGGTGGAAATCGACGACGACGCCAACTACATCGGCATGAACGCCAGCCTGCAACTGGCCATGGGACAGGGCGAGTTGACCCTCCAGTCCACCGACCCACAGGTTCAGCCGCACATTCACTACAACTACTACCGGGACCCGGAGGACCTGCGGCGAATGCGAGACGGCATCCGCCTGGGCGTACGCGTCGCCGAGAATTCCGTATACAGCGAAATCCTCGATGAGCGGGTAACCCCCTCCGATGAAGACCTGGCCACGGACGAGGCGCTGGACCAGTGGCTGCTGCGCAACTCCGGCACGTCCCACCACATTTCCGGCACCTGCAAGATGGGCCCGGACAGCGATCCCCTGACCGTGGTCGACCAGTACCTGAGAGTCAAGGGACTGGAGAACCTGCGCGTGGCCGACGCCTCGGTCATGCCGGACTGCATCCGCGCCAACACCAACGCGACGACCATCATGATTGCCGAAAAGCTCTGCGATTTCATCAAGGCAGGCAGGTAGCAGCGAGTAACCCATCATCTATCAGTAGGGGCGCACCAGTGTGCGCCCCTGAATGTATGACTTGGCGACACGGGAGAGGTCGAAAATGAAACCCAGTGAATCCCGCATCCTGACCACCCACACCGGCAGCCTGCCACGGCCCGAGGGGCTGGCCCGGATGCTCGGTGCCGTATCCCGCGGCGAGGCAGTGGACGAGGCGTCCCTGGCCAGCGCCGCGCGGGAGTCCACCGCCGATCTCGTACGGGCGCAGGCCGAGGCGGGGGTCGACGTAATCAACGGCGGGGAGCAGCCGCGCGTCAGCTTCTCCACCTACGTATCGCAGCGGATGTCGGGGTTCGGCGGTTCCTGGACCCGACGCGGGCAGCGCGACCAGATGGAGTATCCCTCCGTGCTGCGCCAGCGTGTCGTCAACCTTATGGAGGGCGTTCCCACCTGCACCGCTCCCCTGTCCTACGACCGCATGGATGCCGCCGAACGGGAGTGCGACGACCTGCTTAGCGCCGTGGGCAATCCGGACGTAACCCATGAGGAGCTGTTCATGACGGCGGCTTCTCCGGGCATCATCACCCTCACCATGAAGAACGAACACTACCCCACCTACGAGGACTATGTGTTCGCAGCCGCCGAGGAAATGCGCAAGGAATACGAGCTGATCGTCTCGCGCGGGCTCATCTTGCAACTGGACTGCCCAGACCTGGCCATGGAACGCCACATCACCTACCAGGACGATCCGGTTGAGGTGTTCCAGGAGGTGGTGGAGCTGCACATCGAGGCCATCAACCGCGCGCTGGTGAACATCCCCCGCGACCGTGTGCGGCTGCACGTCTGCTGGGGCAACAGCGAGGGGCCGCATCACTACGACGTGCCGGTGCGGGACATCCTGCCCATCATCTACCGGGCCAACGTCGGGGCGCTGGTGATGGAGATGGCCAACCCGCGCCACGCCCACGAGTACAAGGTATACCGCGAGATGCCGCTGCCTAACGACATGCTGCTGGTGGCCGGTGTGATCGACACCAAGACCAACTACGTGGAGCACCCCGAGGTGGTGGCCGACCGGCTCCGTCTGGCGGTGGAGGCCACGGGTGGCGACCCGACGCGCGTGCTGGCGGGCACGGACTGCGGCTTCGACACGTCGGCGGGATCCAACCGTGTCGACCGGGGCGTGGTCTGGCTCAAGCTGCGCGCCATGCGGGAGGGCGCCGACCTCGCCAGCCGGGAGCTGTTTTAGGGCCTAATCACCATTTGGCCTGTTTACCGGGGTTGGCCAGATTCCACACCTTTTCCTTGATGGTCCGCTTGATCCAGTCATGCGGCGTAGTTTCCTCTTCCAAAGCCAGGAGTGTGACAGTGTGGTGCAGCTTCGGTCCAAGGTTCAGGTTGATTTCACCCGAATATGGCTTGACGGGTTCTATACCGTCCTCCTCGCACCAAGCAAGATAATCGTCGACCGAAATCTTGAATTCCCGTTTCAGTCCCTCGACATCGTGGGCCATGAACGTGCAAATCGAATAGCTGCCGCTGTTCACCACATGTCCGAATAGCATGTCGGCGTCATCATCATAGGAAATGGCTGCCACATATCCCTTATATTCCATTACAGGCTCACCCCTATACTTGTCAGAAAATCCGCGATGCTCCTTATAGAAGTCCTCCTCACCTCAGACCCGGGATGCGGTCGGTGCAAAGTAAACGCAACCCCGTCCCTCCTGAACTTAACTCTGGAGCCAGCCCCCTCTGTAATATCTACACCCAATGCTCTCATCAATGATTCCACTTCCGTCCAACGAATGTTTGCGGGCGTAGGATGAGAAAAAATCCGCTCCAAGGTGCGCCTGTGTCTTCCTGTCACAGGGATATACTACCACCGGACATGGTAAACTGCCGACGCAGTAGAGGCTCAGCATCGGAGGGACCGGATTGACCGACAGCTTGATTACTGACGAGGTTCGGGGCCTCATCGGAACGGAGACCGCGCCGGAGCGGAATCGCTTCGCCATCAGCGAGGAAATGGTCTACGACCTGGCCGATGCCACCGAGGACCCCAACCCTCTCTACGTCGACCGCGAGGCTGCGGAGGCCAGCCGGTTCGGCGGCATCATCTGCCCTCCGCTGGCCACGTGGAAGGACATCACACCGCCCATCGGGTACTTCGGCGCCGGACAGGAATCGCACTTCGAGGTGCCGCTGCCTTTCAACAGCTACGGCCTGAACGGCGGCAGCGACTGGCAGTTCCTACGCCCCGCCTATGCTGGCAGCTGGATCACCCGGCAGTTCAAGATCCTCGACATATTCCAGAAACAGGGCCGCTCCGGTCCGTTGGTGTTCGTCGAGCGGATGGAGACGCAAACCGACCAGCACGACCGGGTCCTCCTGTTGGCCCGCCGCGTCAGCATTCACCGCGCCCTGGACCAGGACGCCACCTCCCCGCGAGAGGGCGCCACGGTGGCCGACGACTTGCAGAACGTCAACCTGTCACCACCGGGTCCCGGCGAAGAGGTGCCCCGCCCCAGCCCATCCGGCCGCCCGCAGCTGTACTTTGAGGACGTGACTGAGGGTATGGAACTCCCGCCGGTGGTCAAGGGCCCAATGACCACCACCCACCTGGTTCGCTGGGCCGCCGCCAACGGGAACTACGCCCGCATCCACTGGGACCTGCCCTTCGCCCAGACCCAGCAGGGGCTGGAGAACGTGGTGGTCAATGGCTCCCTGAAGAACCAGTACCTCGGCCAGCTGCTGGTGGACTTTGCTGGCCCCGGTGGCTGGCTGCGCCGGTTCTACGTGCAGCACCGTGGCATGGACTACCCCGGCGACGTGCTAACGGCCAACGGCATCGTCACCGGGCTGCGGGAGGAGGACGGCGTGGGCCACGTCGACTGCACCGTGGCGCTCACCAACAGCCGCGGGCATCAGACCGCCTCGGGCGTCGGCACGGTGGCCCTGCCCCGTCGCGGACAGGAGTTGCCGCTGGTCTGGCAGCCGGAGGACTAGGCTTGCTGGACGGACTGCGCGTCATCGACCTGGGCCCGGGGATAGCTCCGTCCTTCTGTGCCAAGCTGCTGGCCGACTACGGTGCTGAGGTGGTCAAGGTGGAGCCGCCCGGCGAGGGAGATCCGGCCCGTCGCATGGGGCCGTTCGTGGCCGATGACCCATCCCCGGAAAAGAGCATCCCCTTCCTTTACGTGAACACCGGCAAGCGTGGATTAACCCTCGACTGGTCCACCGATTCCGGGCGCGGCATCCTGCACAGGCTGCTGGATGACGCCGATGTGCTGGTGGAGGGACTTTCGCCCTCCGAATCAGCCGGTTCCTCCATCTCCTACGCCGAGCTCGCCCGTAGCCATCCTCACCTCGTGGTAACGTCGGTCACTCCCTTTGGTCAGGACGGGCCATACAGCGAGTTTCAGGCCACCGACATCATCACCTGCGCCATGAGCGGGCTGATGTACCACTCCGGCGACTCGGACCGGGAGCCGCTGCGCAACGCCCTCGACCAGTCCCTGTACGTTGCCGGGGCCAACGCGGCGGCGGCGGCGCTGGTCGCAGTGTTTGCCCGCCTGACCTCGGGGGAGGGCCAGCACGTCGACGTTTCCGTGGCCGAGTGCCTGGCCGCTCACCTGGTGCAGCCCGTGCCATATCACAACTACATGGGCGCCACGAAAGGCCGCAGGCCGGTGCGGGGCTCAGGATTCGAGGAGTTGATGCCCGCCCGCGACGGCTATGTGGTGCCGTCGGTGCAGGGCTCGCAGCCGTGGGAGACGGTGGCCGACCTCATCGGACTGGAGGAACTCCACGACCCGAAATTTGCCTCCGGCGCAGGGCGCATCGCCAACGGCGAGGAACTGAAGGCGCTGCTCGTCGAGGGGCTGGCGCAGTGGGACCGGCTGCCGCTGTTCGTCGCCTCCGGGGAGCTACGACTGGTATTTGGAATGGCCCAGGACGCGGGCGATATGGTCGCCTGCCCGCATCTGGACGCCCGGGATTTCTACCACGAGGTCGACCATCCCGTAGCGGGAACGGCGACCTATCCAGGCATGGCGGCCGCGCTGTTCCATTCGACAGGCTCAGGACAGGCTCCCCGGCATCAGCGGGCACCGTCTCCGGCGCCGCTGCTGGGGCAGCACAACGCCGAGATCTACGGCGGCGAACTGGGCCTTGGCGGCGAGGAGCTGGCCGCTCTCCGGTACGCGGGGGTGATATGAGCCGTCCGCCACTGGAGAACATCCGCGTCGTCGACCTCAGCCGCGTTTTTGCCATGCCGTTCGCCGGTGCGAACCTGGCCGACCTGGGCGCCGAGGTGATCAAGATCGACACCTGTCAGGCCCAGTTCATGGAAACCACCCGCACCATCACCGGCCCGTTTCCCGACAATCAGCCCGGCGAGCTGTGGTGGGAGCAGGGTGGCACCTTCCAGACCCTGAACCGGGGCAAGCGCAGCCTCACCCTCGACCTGCGCTCGGAGGAGGCCCAGGGCATCCTCAAGGAGTTGGTGTCAGTCAGCGACATCGTGCTGGAGAATTTCACGCCCCGCGTGATGGCCCGTTTCGGCCTGGACTACGCCTCGCTGAAAGCGGTCAAACCCGACCTGATCATGGTCTCCAACACCGGATACGGGCACAGCGGGCCGTGGAGCAACTTCGGCGCCATGGCCTCGGCACTGGAGCCGACCCACGGTACCGGCGCGTTCATGGGATACCTGGACGACGACGGCTCGGGTCATCTGCGGCCCGGCAGCGTGCCCAACAAGCTGGGCAACTCCTACACTGACTTTCTCGCCACGTGGACGGCGCTGCTGTCCATCATGGCAGCCCTGCTGCACCGCGCGAAGACCGGACAGGGAACGTGGATTGACCTGGCCATGTACCAGGCGGGTGCTGCTTTCATTGGCGAGGGACTGCTGGCCCACTCGTTCAACGGGGAGCGCACCCGGCGCATCGGTAATCGCCACTCGTCCATGGCGCCCCACGGATGCTACCCCTGCCTGGGTGAGGACCAGTGGGTGACCATCGCCGTGCGCGACGACGATGATTGGAAAGCGTTCTGCGCCTCCATTGAACAGCCTGATCTCGCCGCCGCTGCCCGGTTCGCCACCGCCCCGCAGCGCCTGGCGCTCCAGGATGAGCTGGACAACATCGTGGCAGGATGGACGGGCCAGCGCACAACATACGAGGCGATGGATGTGCTCCAGGCCGCCGGCGTGCCCGCCGGCCCCGTGCTCACGGCTGCCCAGGCCCTGAAGGACCTGCACTTCCGCCACCGTGGCTTTTTCGAAAGGGTGACCCATCCCGAGGAGACGGGACTGGGCAGCAGGGACTACATCGGTAGGGGTTGGAAGTTCTCCAAGAGCACCGCTGAAATCGCTGGACCGGCCCCGATCCTCGGGGAGGCCAACGGCTATGCACTGCACGACCTCCTGGGGTTGACGCCGGAACAGTTGGAGTCCCTGGCCCAGGAGGAGATCATCGGTACCGAGCCCATCGGCGGACGGTCTCCGTCCCAGGTGCCGCTGGAGACCCAGGTCGAGCTGGGTTGGATCGCGGGGTACGTCTCCGATTACTGAGGGAGGGCCACGGACCAGCAGGAGAGCTGCTTTTCTACTGCTCACGTGGATGTCCCGGAGCCGTGCCTTTGCGTCGGTCCTGTTGCCGTAGAATTCCGCGACGAAGTTGTTCATCAGTAAAGCCTCTCCATACCAGTTGCTTTCGCTCTATTTGAGTGGGTACCCTGCGCCTCCGGGGGCCGTTCCTTGTGCATGATTTCTACCAGGCGGTAACGGTACCGGGATGTACCTTCCGGCGGTTCCCCTCCGGGATAAAGATCCTGGCGCTCGATGGTAATACGGTAGTAGTATCCTTCCTCGTAGTCGAAACCTTCGATGGTGTTGTAGAAGAGTTCACCGTTCACCACCAGGCATTTCATCGAAGGCGGCCCCTCGCAGTCCTCTAGTTCAGATCCCACTGTCACCAGCAGGTTGACTTTCTCTCGGGACCCGCCACAGGCCAGCAGCAGCGGCAGTGTGGCAAGCAGGACCGCAATGAAAATTCCAGCAAACAAAAGCGGAGGAGGCCTGATCCGACTGCGAGAGTCCGTCTGGGGGAACATTTGCGGTAGGACCATGTCTAGCCTCCATTTCTCAGATATAAAGTATTACTATAATAGATACGGACGAATGCTGAAGGCTGGTTCTATTGCTGATGCTGGCGTAAGAGCGGCGATACTATTCGACCTGATCCAAGTAGCGGCCCAAGAATAGGTCGAACCCTCCGGTCTCAAGGCAAGAGCAAGAGAGGAAGGAGACACAGGGCTGATTTTCCGCAAGCGAGGACCGGGGCAGTCGCAGAGCCCGGCAGGGATCATCGGCAGTGGAGGGCATTGGCAGTCGGGTATGCTATATGCGGAGAGCAGGGACAGGCGGCGCGACGATTGCCTGCCAGTGACCATCAAATCGAGGGAGGCACAAATTGGCTAGAGTGGAGCTGGTTACGGAGCAGCAGGCCACGGGCCGCGTCAAAGAGATCTACGAGGAAATCAAGGACACCATGGGCTGGGAGTTCGTGCCCCAGACGTTCCAGGTGATCGCGCACAACCCCGACCACCTGGAGTCCTACTGGGAGCACTACAGGCAGACCATGGCGCCGGGCCTACTGGACTTGAAAACAAAAAAGCTCATCGCCTACATCGTGTCGGCGATGAACAACTGCGGCGTTTGAGTGCGTTTCCATCTGGATGCCGTGAAGCATCTGGGAGTTGACGACGCCACGCTGGCCGAGGCGGTGGAGGTGATGACCGAGGTGGCCAAGGGAAACCTGATAATGCACTCAACAGGACACCGCCACTAACAGAGGGCATGCTATTTCCGGATCGGGCCCGACGATGGCAAAGCCATTGTCTGAATCAGGTAGGAGTTGAGCAGTTGGAGAGGACGCCCTCACCCTAACCCTCTCCCAGAGGGAGAGGGGATAGCTTTCAAGTGCGTAAGCCCTATCAGGATTTTCTCCAATCCTGCGAATCCTGATTTACACAGAATTGATGGCGCCGGACTTCGTGGTTGCCCCGACTGGAATGTGCCGGACGGACTACCCGAGCGCGAATCTGTTGTATGCTGGAATAAGAAAGCCACAGGACTGGACAGTTGGACTGGAAATTTTTCTTACTGCTGGGCCTCGCCGGGCTGGTGCTGTCGGCGCTCATGTGCGTGGGCATTGTGAAATGGCTGGGCGCTCGGGAGCCCTACGCCACGTTCATGCGCCTGCGGCTGCGGGCCAAGTTGACCTTCCTGCGCCTGCTGGCAATCGACCCGCGGCTGCCCTGGTACATCCGTGCCCTGCCCCTGGTGGCGCTGGCCTACTGGATAAGTCCCATCGACCTGATCCCGGGGTTCATGGCCGATGACCTGGCTTTCACCCTGCTGACAATCGTTGTCATAGTCCGCTTGACGCCCAGGGAACTGATCGGCGACCTGCTGCGAGACGCAGACGCCCGGTATCCGGCAGGCCGGGGCGACTAACCGGGTCCCTGCGATGTCCGGATGAGCGTCTTTCCGATCTCGAATGGCCCGATATGCATTGCTCAGGCCGACCGGCCCATCATCCCGTCATCCACTCGATCACTCTCCTGACCCACGGGCTGTCGGGATCCGCGTGGTCCAGACTGATCCGGAAGTGGTTGTGTCCCTCCCGCACCATCTCCTCCACGTACCCCGGCTGGGAGCGCAGGGCGGCCAGCATCTGCGGGTGCTGAGAGCGCAGGTTGTCGAAATCGTCGGTGCCTATCTCCAGCAGGAACGGGACCGTGTTTCCCTCGGTGTTGTGCAGCGGGCTGGCATCCCGGACATCGTCCTGGGTCTGCAGAAACGCCTCCCGGCGATCCTGGAGTGTATCGGCGACATCGAAAACCCCGCTGACCGGGAAGCAGGCCTTGATCACGTCCTCCGGCAAACCCAGTGCATTCCGCTGCGCCCTCTGCAGCGTCAGCATTGCCGCCAGGTGCCCGCCGGCGGAATGCCCGCTGACGTGGATGCGGTCGGGGCTCCCCCCGTAATCGGCGATGTGGTCGTAGACCCAGCGCAGCGCGGCGCGACAGTCATTCACCTGCCCCGGATACTTGGCACCGGGGGCAAGCCGGTAGCCCACCGAGACCAACACCGCCGGCGCGGGTGTGATGGCGGGGGCCATGAAACCCATCAGGTCCTTGTGGCCTATCACCCAGTAACCGCCATGCATGAACATCAGCACCGGAGCATTGGCAACGCCCGCATCATCGGGCATGTATACGTCCAGCTTCTGGCGCTCATCCTCGCCGTAGGGGATATCGAGCTCGCAACAGGCGGTGGCCCGCACCTGGTCGGACCAGGCCATGGCCTGGTCGAGGTATTGTGGCGCTCCCGGAGAGGCGGGCGGAGTTCGTTCAGCCTGTTCGACCATGGCAGATTACCTCCTTCTTTTCGGACCTTGGTGTCGGTTAGAGGCATTTTAGCGGCAACGCGGAAAACGAGCGAGACTGCCTACGCGAGCCGGGCAATGCCTTTGCAGAGCATCGATACTTGTCACAATGAGCGCAGCCAAGGGTCTCACCGCAAAGAGGGAGATTCTTCGCTGCGCTCAGAATAACAGGCCGCCGCGCTGCCTTTTCAATCGTCCAGGCGTGCCGGACGGGACAATGGAAGGAAGGCTTGTTCTCAATTTGTCCGAATCTGGATAAACGGATTGGCGAGACCCAGGGTCCATCAGCGAAATCCCAAAATCAAACGGGCCATAGTTCAGGCAACAGCCTTGCAATCATCCGTGATAGTCTTGGATTCTCGTTTTAGCGGTAATGACGGCTCTTCTCTCAAACACCCGCAGAGGCATAGTATGATGCAGTGAGAGGCATCAAACCTGTAGCCAGGCTCTCCTTTTGATTAAGATATTAAATGACTGATCATGCTCTTATTGACCGGTTCAGGCAGGCCCGGAGAGATCAGACCCTTGTGGTCCTCGACGGGTTGCACGCCGTCAAGCATGCCCTGCGATTCGGGGCCGTAATCGAGGAATCGGTCGCGCATGACACCGAGGCCGTGCGCCGATTGGCGGCGGATGTGGCCCCGGATGTCTGTGACGGTCTGACGGGAGGGCTGACGACGGTAACCGAGGATGACTTCCGGCAGCTTTCCCCGGTCCCTCCCGATACCGGAGTCATCGCCATTGCCCGCCGACCCGTGGTGGTGTCGGAAGACGTCCTCCGAGGGCCCCTGGACTCGCCCGTAGTGCTGCTGGAGAACCCGCGAAATCCTTTCAACATCGGCGCCACCGTGCGGGTTGCCGCAGCAGCCGGGGCGGCGGGTGTTCTGGTGACCGGCCAGCAGGACCCCTGGCATCCGGCCGCCATAGTGGCTGCAGCGGGCCTGCAATTTGCTCTGCCCGTTGCGCGCATCGATTACCTGCCTCCGTGCCCCCGTGAGGTACTGGCCGTCGATCCACAGGGCGAGCAGATGCCGTGGGCTGCGGTCTCTCGCGGTCCGATCCTGGTATTCGGGACAGAGCGGCACGGCATAAGCGGCGCGTTACTGGCCCGGGCCACGAGGCGCCTGGCAATCCCGATGGCACCCGGCGTTTCCAGCCTGAATCTGGCCACGTCGACCGCCGTCGCCCTTTATGCATTGAGGTTTCCCCGATTGGGCGAGTTTTAAAGTTCTCCGTGTTGACAAAACCAACTTGTTGAATCGAATTAAATAGGTATTTACACACCATTCGGGACGACAGTTACTGCTATACATAACGAAAACCTGTGAAACTGGGTCGAACTTTCGTAGTTATGCAGTCTCAGTTATGGTAATCTAGTATTAGTATCTTTCGATTTCCTTGATTTGTGAACGTAGAACATCGAAACGTTTTATCTCATTTCCCACAGAGCGAAAACGCTGTTTTAAGAAGCACAAGGGTTGGTGCCGGTTTGCTGGTCCTTTGGACACTCAGGGCGATGGCGGCCGTGGTGTTCGGGGCGTTGGGTTGGTGGGTGAGCCTCGCAATTGATCTTTCCTCCACGGGCGGTGGTTTCCTGCCGTGGGGATTGGTATTTGCTGCGTCCGGTGTAGGAATCGGCGCAGTGATTTCGTTTATCGTTGCTGGCCCTGGCCGTGGGGTGGGCAAGTACATTTCCGAAATGCCGGGCGCAACACTCGTTGCAGCGGTCGCGGGCCTGGTGGTCGGCCTCATAGTGGCTTCTTTGGTGTCCATCCCCTTCTACTCCATAAGTGGAGCCGTCGGTGTCGCAATTCCCGTGGTCATCAGCGTAGCGCTGGGCTGGGGAGGAATGTGGCTGGGCATCCAGCGAGAACGGGATATCAGGGCGATCATGCCCGGACTGGATATAGAGAGTGATTCCGTCGCTACTGTGCCCATACTCGATGACATAATTCCGGGCCTTGAAGACTTACCCCAGGGCCCGGTTAAACAGGCGAAGGGCGCCCACACCATATTGGTGGACACCTCCGCAATCATTGATGGCCGGATTGCTGATCTGACTGTCACGGGGTTCATTAACGGTTCGCTGGTAGTCCCCCGTTTCGTGCTGGACGAACTCCGCCACATCGCCGATTCCAGCGACTCCCTGCGGCGCAACCGGGGTCGCCGTGGCCTGGAGGTCCTGGGCCGTTTGCGCAAGGACGCGACCGTGCCGCTCCAGGTGCTGGACGTGGGCGTCGATAACGGGGTGGAGGTCGATGCCAGGCTAGTGGAACTGGCCCGGGGCATGAAATCGTCGATCCTGACCACCGACTACAACCTGAACCGTGTGGCCGAAATTCAGGGCGTCAAGGTGCTGAACGTCAACGAGTTGGCCAACGCGGTGAAATCCATCGTGCTGCCCGGCGAGTCCCTCCGTGTGGATATAGTGCAGGAGGGCAAAGAAGCAGGACAGGGAGTCGCCTACCTAGACGACGGAACCATGGTGGTGGTGGAAAACGGGCGCCGCTTCATTAATTCCAGCCACGAGGTGCAGGTCACCCGCGTGCTGCAGACGGCCGCCGGGCGTATAATCTTCGCGCAGCCGCGCGCTGCTTAACCCATCCCCTATCGGGGGCCGGCCATCCATTGTCCTCCGCTCTGAACAGCAATAGTCCTCGCGTCGGCGCCATCATCGTGGCAGCGGGCAGAAGTACCCGCATGGGCGGCGTGGACAAGACCTTTGCTTCCCTTCTGGGGAACGCCATGGTGGGTCATACCATCAGCCGCTTTGACTCCTCTCCCGTGGTATCCGAAATCGTGCTGGTCCTCGCCGAAGAATCCGTCGACCGTGGCAGAAAATTGGTTTCCGACGCAGGCTACCTCAAGGTGAGTGGGGTCGTCGCCGGCGGCCTGAGGCGCCAGGACTCAGTCCGCAAT
Organism: Dehalococcoidia bacterium; assembly: GCA_963664175.2. Lineage (GTDB taxonomy): Bacteria > Chloroflexota > Dehalococcoidia > Lucifugimonadales > UBA3495 > VXOI01. The sequence continues at coordinate 161,963 of CAXXOI010000029.1, read as the reverse complement.
GGACTGATGGCGCTGGCGCCATGCGACTACGCGATGGTCCACGACGGCGCGCGTCCCGTCATCGACGAAGGCCTGTTGGAGCGGGCCGCTCGAGCGGCGCTGGAGCACGGGTCGGCAGTGGCCGGAGTGCCGGTCAAGGACACCATCAAGCGGGTGGGGCCCGACCTGGCCATCGAGGATACCCCGGACCGTTCCCTGCTTTGGCAGGCCCAGACCCCGCAGGTTTTCCGGTACGACCTGCTCCTGGAGGCCCACCGTATCTGCGAGGGCGATTTCACCGACGATGCCGCCATGGTGGAAAGCTTGGGCCACACCGTGCGCATGTACGAGGGCAGCTACGAGAACCTCAAGGTCACCACAGCCGGCGACCTGGTGGTTGCTGAGGCGTTCCTCCGGCAGTTCCAGTCCCCACCCGAGACGACACAGGGCTGAACTCTCCTTGGCAGACATCCCCGACATTCGCGTGGGCATCGGGTTCGACTCCCACCCCCTGGTTGCGGATCGCAGGCTGGTGCTGGGTGGTGTGGAAGTTCCCCACGACAAGGGCCTCGAGGGCCACAGCGACGGAGACGTGCTGGTCCACGCCATCATGGACGCGCTGCTGGGCGCCGCTAACCTGGGAGACAAGGGCTCGCAATTTCCATCCTCCGACCCCCAGTATCGCAACATACTCAGCTTGCTGCTGCTGGAACGGGTGGCGGCTCTTCTCAGCGACTCCGGTTGGCGGGTGTCAAACGTTGATGCTACAATGCTGGCGCAATCGCCGCGGCTTGGACCATACATACCGGAAATGCGAGAGAGGACTGCCGCCTCGTTGGATATCCCTACAGCCCGGGTCAGTGTCAAAGCGACCACCACCGACCACTTGGGGTTCGTGGGCCGGAGCGAGGGAATCGCCGCCTGCGCCGTGGCCTGCGTAATGTCTATCTGACCCGATGAACACCCATAGCAGACCAGGAATCGCCTGCTCATAATTCCCCATAACACAAATGCGGGCAAGGTGCGCAGCCGCCCGCCAGGCTCCGGCCCATGAAGCTGTACAACACGCTATCCGGCGAAGCCACCGAATTTGTCCCCGCAGACGGCAACACCGTCAAGATGTACGTCTGCGGCGTTACGCCGTATTCGGCCACCCACATCGGTCACGCGCTCAGCTACGTCGCTTTCGACGTCCTGCGCCGGTATTTGGAGTACTTGGGCTACGACGTTCGCCACGTGCAGAACTTCACTGACGTCGACGACAAGATCATTCAAAGGGCCGAGGAGCAGGGGATCGGACCCACGGAACTGGCTGAACGGTACATTGATGACTTTTTCGCGACGATGGACTCGCTGAACATCCGCCGGGCCCACACCTATCCCAAGGCCACGGAGGAGATCGGTCCAATCATAGAGACCATCGGCAAACTGGTTGGTTCGGGCCATGCATACGCTGCGGGCGGTGATGTGTTCTTCCGGGTTCAGAGGAGCGACGGCTACGGAAAGCTGAGCCACCGCACCCTGGAGGGCATGCAGGCCGGCAGCCGCATCGAGATCGACGAAAACAAGGAACACCCGATGGACTTTGCCCTCTGGAAGGGGGCGCGCCCCGGTGAGCCATCGTGGGAGAGCCCGTGGGGCCCGGGGCGACCCGGCTGGCACATCGAGTGCACCAGCATGTCCATGACCTATCTGGGCGAGTCGCTGGACATCCACGGCGGGGGACAGGACCTGGTCTTTCCCCACCACGAGAACGAGATAGCCCAGAGCGAGGCCTCCACGGGTGTTGTGCCCTTTTCACGCTACTGGGTCCACAACGGGCTTCTTCGATTGGGCGGCGACAAGATGAGCAAGTCGCTGGGGAACCTTGTCTCGGTGGAGGAGGCGCTCCAGCAGTATTCGCCCGACGCCATTCGTTTGTACTTCCTCAGCTCTCACTACCGCAGCCCACTGTCGTACTCGGACGAAGGGTGCAGCGCGATGGAACGTAGCCTGGAGCGTCTGCGCCATGCCCTGGAGCGCGACGGCAGAGTCGCTGGCGAACCCATGGACGCCGAGCCCTTCCGGCGGCAGTTCTTTGATGCAATGGATGATGACCTGAACACCCCGCGCGCGCTGGCGGCCCTTTTCGATCTGGCAAGAGAGATCAACCGGAGCAGCGACGCTGGCCACCCGGTCGGCGATGCCCAGGAAAGCCTGCGGCACCTTGGGGGCATCCTGGGTCTGACATTCGCCGAACCGGAAGCCGGCGACGGAGCGGCTCCGGGGGCAGCCCCGTTCATCGAGCTGCTGCTGGAAACGAGGACGGCCATGCGCCAGGCTCGCCAGTTCGAGCAGGCGGACCGCATCCGCGACGGCCTCGAGCAGTTGGGCGTATCGGTAGAGGACACACCCAGCGGCTCCGTGTGGCAGTTCCGCAGTTCCTGACCGGGCGGCTGGCAGAGACCATCGACCGCCCGGGAAATCCGCTGAATATCGCCTCTCCTTGTGCTATGCTCAATTCCAGTGAGCATGCAGCATGACCGATCATCTCAAAGCGTCGCCGCCCGAGCGGTACGAGGAAATCAGCCGCCACCTGTTGCAGCAGGCCCAGGATGAGCTCGATAAGGGCGACATACTGCAGGCCTCCGACAAAGTGTGGGGCGCGACGGCCCACGCAATCAAGGCCGTCTGCCAACGCATGGGCTGGAACCACCACGCCCACAACCACCTGAGCGCCGCCGCCAACTATGTCGCTTCAGGCCTGAACCGCGACGACCTGATGGAGGCGTTTGGCTTCTTGGAGGCCATGCATACCAATTTCTATGAACACCAGAAGGAGGCTGATCAGGTCAGGCTTGAAGTGAACCGGGCTGATTATTTCGTCAGCCAGTTTGCCGCACTACCATTTGTTGATTTGCCTGGAGAACAGTCTCACCTTTCGCCTATCGAACAAGCAGGTCAGGCAAGACGCCTCCGTATGCTCACCCGCAAGAACCGGTATTCCCACGGGGCGCAATACAGTCCCGAGGAAGTAGCGGAATTGCCGCCGATAGATCCATCAACCAATGTCCATCAGGATTGATGAGAACCCAGGCAGTAGGATCAAGATGACCAGCGACCTGAAAACAGCCTCCGCCGCCGCGTTTAGCGATGCGTGGGAGCAGTACGATTCCGCCCTGGAGCGGTTTGGCGCGGGGGATGTACGCGACGCCTGCGGCAAGGCGTGGAACGCCACCAGGGCCGCCACTAGGGCCGCCGCATTGGCGCACGGGGAGTACCCGCAAAACACCAACCAGATTTCCAGCTGGATCAGGCGGATGAGCCGTTTACGTACGGGGTTTGAGGCATTGCCCCTCATGTTCAGTGCTCGCGCCCAATTTCTGTTCCAAGAGGCGTACTTCGACGGATTCATTAACAATGAGGATATTCCAGACCTGATCCACGGAACGGCCGACTACATCCGTCAGGTGGAACGGTTGGCTTCGTCATGACGTCCAGGGCCGGAAACCTGCCGCACCATACGGATCTGGCTACTCGGACGCGCCGATGACCACGACGCTGGACATTACTGCCATTGACTCCCTTGCCCGCATCGTTGGGACGGAGAACGTGCTGGCGGACCCCGACTCCCTCGACCGGTACACCGGGGACTCCCTCTCGCCCAGCCGAGCCTTCGGGGCCGCCGATGCCTTCGAGCGGCTGGCGGACGTCGTGGTCCGCCCGGCCAGCACCGCAGAAATCTCGGAGATCGTAAGGTGGGCCAACGACCGGCGAGTTCCGGTCATACCCTACGGCGGCGGTACCGGCGTCATGGGGAGCGTGGTTCCCGCGCAGGGCGGACTGGTGTTGGACGTCAAGAGGATGGCCCGGGTCCACGACATTGACGCCCACAGCCTGACGGCCCGCGTCGACGCCGGGGTGGTGCTGGGGGACCTGGAAACCGCCCTGGCGGAACATGGCCTGATGATCGGCCACGACCCGTACAGCGTGCCAATAGCGACCGTTGCAGGCACCATCTCCACCAACGGCGTGGGCTACCGGGCCTGCGCTCATGGCCCCATGGGCGACCAGGTGGTCGGACTGGAGGTTGTACTGCCCGACGGACGGATTATCGAGACCCGCGATGTGCCCAAGTACTCCTCCGGCCCCAATCTGAACCACCTGTTCATAGGCTCAGAGGGCGTTTTTGGCGTGATCACACGCGCCACCATCCGCGTCTACCGGACTCCGGAGAGCGCCCGGTTCGCCAGCGTGGGATTCGACACTTTCGAGGAGGGATTCCGCGCCGCGTCCGAAATGCTGTCCATTGGCATTCGTCCATCTCTCCTGGACCTGACCGAGGAGGACGATGAAGTGACCCTGCATCTCCTCTTCGAAGGATTCGCCGAGGGGGTGACAGCCCAGGCGGAACGTTCCGAGGCCATCTGCGAGGCCGCCGGTGGATATTCGCTGGGGACCGAGCCCACGGAGCACTACTGGGCGGTGCGCCGGGATTCCGCCGAGAACTACAAGCTGACCGCCCTGGGCCAGCCGCGCAAGGTGCGCTGGAACCGCTGGCGCCGACGTCGGGGCTTCGATTACCTGCATCTGGCACTGCCTGCCTCCAGGGTGCTGGACTACAAGGCCCAGGCCAGCGAAATCCTGGCCTCCCAGGGCATCGCCGTTGCGGAGTACGCCATCTGGAGCCGACCCGAGCTGTTCTCAATGCTGATCCTGCCCGAATCGGGAGATCCCTCCGAGGCGCGCCAGAGGCTGGCCCTCGCCGTAGACCGGGTGCTGGAGCTGGGCCAGGACATGGGCGGCATCATGGAGTATTGCCACGGGGTGGGGGTCAAGCTCAACCACCTGCTGGCCCGGGAGCTGGGAGTGGGCCACGACGTCATCCGGCAGATGAAACAGACGCTGGACCCCAACAACATCATGAATCCCGGCAAACTGGGTATGTGACGTGCAATTCGGACTGCAATTCTTCCCCGACGTTTCCCCCGAGGAGAAATCAGGCCAGCAGTACTGGTCTGAGTGCCTCTCCCTGGTCGACCTGTGCGACGAACTGGGCTACACCCACGTCCGCACCGTGGAGCACTACTTCGAGCCCTACGGCGGCTACAGCCCCTCGCCCCACGTCTTCCTGACGGCGGCATCGCAGCGCACGCGCAATGCGAGGCTCCTGACCGGCGCGGTGCTCCCCGTGTTCAATCATCCACTCAGGGTGGCGGGCGAGATCGGCATGCTGGACGCCATCTCCGGCGGACGGCTGGACTGCGGGTTCGGGCGGGCCTTCCTGCCCCACGAGTTCGAGAGGTTCGAGCGTTCCCTGGACGAGTCCCGGGCCCGGTTCGAGGAGGGAGTCGAGGCGGTCAGGCTGCTGCTGGAAGGGGAAAACGTCTCCTTTGACGGCGCGTTCTACAAGTTCCGAAACGTGACATCCCTTCCACGTCCGACACAGCAGCCCCGTCCGCCATTCTGGACGGCCGCCCTGGGGACGCCGGAGTCATTGCGGCGCGCCGGCGAGCGGGGGTTCCACCTGATGTTGGTCCCGTTCTCCGGTCCGCAGATGAACGAGGCCATCCGGGTTTACCGCGAGGCGTGGCGCGAGGCGGGCCACTCAGGGGAGGGGCGGATCGCCCTGGGGTTCCACATGTTCTGCCACGAGGACCGCGAGGAGGCGTACCGCATAGCGCGTCCCAATATCAACGCCTACTTCAAATCGCTGACGGCCGCCGTCGAGCTGAATGCCGGCTGGGGAGCGGGTGCGTCATCCCGGGACTATCCCAACTACGCTACGCATCACGAGAAACTGCGCCAAGCCAGCTTTGACTCGTTGCTGGACGGCGGGACCATCTGGGTGGGTACCCCCGCAGATGTCCGGGAACAGATAGCCTCCTACCGCGACGCCGTGGGTGGCTTTGATACCGCCTCCCTGCAGGTCAACTTCCACCAGGTTACGCTGGAGGAGGCCTCTTCCTCCATACGACTGTTCTCCTCCCAGGTAATGCCCGCCTTCCGGGACTAGCCCCTCCCTCGCCACGCTCGTGGCTCTCGTCCGGTTCTGGCACATCCTATACGTCGTGCCATTCACAGAACCTTCATAATTCCGAATACTATTGTTGACATATTATCTATTGACTGATGGCTTAGACCGATATATCATGAATTCAAATCAAATCACTGGTCTTATATCAAACTTTCAATCATTTCCAGTGATGGAGGGAACGGACCAAGATGGTAACCATGAACCAGGGAGTCAAGGAAGTCAGGGACATCGGATCGCGGTTCATCCACAAGATGGAGGCCGGCTTGGCCACCGTCCACCAGTTGGTGTCCGGCCCGGCCATGAGCGATCTGGAGAGGACGCAGCACCGGCTGCAGGAGGCAGAGCATATTCGCCGAGGCTTCCAGAACGTTCTCTAGTCAACCGCAAATTGTCGGAATCCCACAACTTGGCGTCCGGCAGAACGATCTCCTAAAAGCAGGGGCGGATAGAAAATCCGCCCCTTTTCTCGTTACGGGTTGAGTTCTCCTCCCGCACCCTCCCGCTAGAACGGCAACTCCTGGCCGATGCCCTGCTCCCGCGCCTTGCGGTATACCAGATCTGCAGCGGCGATGTCCTCCAGCGCCACCCCCATGGACTCGAACAGCGTGACACCCTCCTGCGTCACCCGCCCCTGCACCCTGCCCGCCACGACGTTCCGCAACTCGTGGGCCATGTTCCAGCGGAAGGACCCGCGGGCCTCCAGCCACAGCAGGTCGCCACACTCTGCCTTTGCCTGCTCCAGGTCGTCCACCACGATCACCTCGGACCGCAGCACCGCCGCCTCGTCGATTTCACGGCGCAACCAGTGATTGCCGCCGGCGGCATTGACGTGGGCGCCTGGAGCAAGCCACTCGCCCAGCGCCACCGGTTCCCGCGCCGAGGTGATGGTGATGACAATGTCCGCACCCTCCACACACTCCTGCGAGCTCTCCACTGCCCGTACATTCACTCCCAGCCGTTCGCTGCTCCGGCTGGCGAAGTCCTCGCGACGCTCCTGGCGGCGGCTGAACACCCTCGCCTCGGTGATGGTGCGAGCGTTGCAGACTGCCTCCAGCTGCGTGCGGGCCTGGAATCCCGAGCCGATGACGGCCACCGTGGCGGCGTCCTCCCTGGCCATGTAACGGGTGGCCAGTCCGCTGGCCGCGCCGGTCCGAATCTGTCCCATCCGTCCCGCCTCCATGCAGGCGAGCATCTCCCCGGTCTGGTAATCGTAGAGCATCACCATCATCTTGGAGCCGCCGGGCCCGGCAAAGGACGGGTATGCCTTGTAGCCGAACACGCCCTGATCGCCATCGGCGGCCGCCATGAAATGAAAGAACCCGCCGGGCATCCGTATGCGGGAGCGGGCCTTGTTGTCCACCTGTCCTGCGCCGGCGTGGGCAAAAGCCCGGTCCAGCGCATCAATGCACTCATCCATTGGCAGGAGCTGCACCACCTCCTGCTCGTTGAGAAAAAGGGCCATACTGTACCTCGAAGATATGTGGGGTCGCCGCCACCGGAAATCCAGCACCTTCCTAGCGTTCGGCCAAGGGTGGATACGGCAGGGCTCACCTAGAATACCCGATTATGGCAAGGCGTGCGGGCCTTGGATACAATTGAATGAGCAGCCCTTCAGCAACAGGGGCACAGGAGATTCGCAATGAGCCAGCCACGGGCCTTTGTCAGCCGCATAATGCATCCGGACGCCATCGCCCTGATCGGTGAGGCGACGGAGATGGAGGTCTGGCCTGACGACCCTCCACCCTCGCCGGAGCGGTTGAGGGAAAAGCTTGCGGATGCCGAGGGCGCACTGATCAACATCATGGACCGTGTGAACGCCGAACTGCTGGATGCAGCGCCCAAGCTGCGCGTGATCAGCCAGCTGGCTGCGGGACTGGACAACGTGGACGTACCCGAGTGCACCCGCCGTGGCATCCTGCTGGGCAGCACGCCGGGCATTCTCTCCAAGGCCGTCGCCGACCACGCCTTTGCGCTGCTGCTGTCCTCCGCCCGCCGCGTGGTCGAGAGCGACAAGTGGGTTCGCGGCAACAACTGGGAGCTGGCGTTTCACCCCACCTACTGGCTCGGCAGCGAGGTGCAGGGCAGCACCCTGGGCATAGTGGGGCTGGGGCAGATCGGAACGGAGATGGCCCGCCGCGCCCAGGGATTCGACATGCGCATCCTGTATCACTCCCGCAACCGCCGCCCGGAGGCCGAGGAGCAATACGGCATCACCTACGCATCGATGGATGACCTGCTGTCCCAATCGGATTTCGTGTCCCTGCACTGCCCTCTTACCCCGGAGACACGACACCTGATCAATGCGGAGGCGCTGCGGAGGATGAAGTCCACGGCCATCCTGGTCAACATCTCCCGGGGACCGGTGGTGGACACAGATGCTCTCTGCACCGCACTGCGGGAGGGTTGGATCGGCGGCGCCGGGCTGGACGTGGTTGATCCCGAGCCGATTCCGGACGATCATCCCCTGCTGTTCATGGACAACGTGACCATCACGCCGCACATCGGCAGCGCCTCGGTCCTGTCGCGCCGGGCCATGAGCGTCATGGCGGCGCAGAACCTGGTGAACGGTCTTGCCGGGCAGCGTATGGTCCACTGCGCCAACCCCGAGGTCTACGACCGGTTGGGGATCTGACCAAAGCGCCCGTCAGACCGACGATTTACCGGTAAGGTCTCCACCGCAGTGCGGACAGGTGTGTTCCTCGTGTTCATGGCGTCGCTGTATCTGTTCGACGAATCCTGAGCCCAGAATGCCTGCCGGAAGCGCGAAAATCCCCACGCCCAACAGCGCAATGACTCCCGATAACAGCCGTCCCAGGTTGGTGACCGGGACCACGTCCCCATATCCCAGCGTTGTGACCGTGGCCACGCTCCAGTAGAACGTGGCTGGGATGCTGCGGAACTTTTCCGGCTGGGATGAATGTTCCACGAAATACATCAGCGTCGAGGCCAGCACCAACAGCGCCCCGACCACCGAGACCACTGCCAGGAGTTCACCCTTGCGGGCTGAGGCGACGGCCGCGACGGCCTGCATTCCCGCAGAGTACCTGGCCAGGCTGGCCAGACGGCTCAGGAGACGCAGAGTCCTCAGGGCGCCCAGGTCCGGCCCCGTAGGCAGGAAGAGGATTATGAAGAAGGAGAAAACGGCCGTGGCGTCGGCCAGCATCAGGGGTCGACAGATGTAGCGCAGGCGTCCCGTTACCGGGTGAGAGAAATTGGGGTCTTCAGTGCAAGACCAGACCCGGAGAATGTACTCGACTGCGAATATGCAGTAGGAGACCAGTTCGAAGTAGTGGAAATAGGAGCTGGCTACGGCGTCTACATTGGGTTCGGTGGCCGCTATGATCGCGGCCACGTTGGCCACGATAAGCAGCATGAGGGCCCAGTCTACACCCTTGCTGACCCAGTCTCCCTCCTGGCCAACCTCCAGTATCTCGTGGACCCTGCCCTTCACCCTCACCTGCCACACCAGGGACGGCAAAACGCGTCCCATTCCACCCAACTCCACAGGGAACCACCTCTCTCAACCGTCTGCGGAAAGAGAATCCACAGTCAAATGTTAATCCGGGGAGGCTTTCCAATTACAGCCTTTTCGCACGGCGTGACGGCCAATCTGGCGCAGATTCCCCAGTCTGCATCGTTTGGGCTATCTGTACAGCCGAAACTGCTATCAGGAGGTCAATCCATACTCTCTTCGCTGGGTCAATCAACCAGCAGGAACATTCCGGTACAACTGCACCTGAAGCCGGCAGTATCGCGGATCTCGGCAGGAGCCTCCGAGTGCGCGGGCCATCAGTCACCGCCGCGTCCGGAACGCACGACCAGCACCGGGCACCCCGACTGGCGAATCACTCTTTCGGCGACACTGCCCAGCATCATGCGGCCCACGCCGGAGCGCCCGTGGGTGGTCATCGCCACCAGGCTGCCATCCGACTGCGCCACCCTGTCGGCGATAACATCGGCCGGGGTCCCCTGGGACACGTGTGTGTCCACTGTCTGCACTCCCTGGGCGATCAGCCGGGACTTCACATCCTCCAGGTAGGAGGAGGCCTCCTGGCCGGCTGCCTGGACCAGATCAGTAACTGACAAGGCCGACGGTACGGCAGCGGGGGTGAGACCGGGACCCATGGCAGCGAATCGATAGTACTCCTCCTCGGGGGGCGTTATCTGGAGCAAGGAGACCGACAGGCCCAAGCCGGAGGCCAGACTGCTGACATGCGGCAGGACCAGTTCCGCCAGTTCCGAGCCGTCCAGTGGCACGATCAGCCGTTGTGGCCCCGCGTCCGCCGTTCTGAACGCCTGCTCCCGGGCCCGCAGAATCAGGACCGGATTATCCGACATGTGTATGACCTTGTCGGCCACACTTCCCATCCACCACCGCGCCAGCCCGGAACGCCCGTGGCTGGTAATCACGATGATGTTGTTGGGGTCCCTTTCGGCCTCCTGTACTATGCCCAATGCCGGTTCAAGATGCGGGATCACGGTGTCGACAGTGAGTCCGTCGGCAGCCAGAGACTCGGAGATTCTTGTCAGATATTCTTGCGCACGAGCCTCACGCGAACTGGCTGGCTCCATCCATTGCCGGTTCGAAAAGAGAGACTGGGTAATTGCAGGGCTGTCAGGCTCGACTGCATTAAGCAGGCTTACAGGCAATGACAGTTGCTTGGCCAATCCGGTGGCCAGCGGGATTGCCTGTTCCGATACATCGGACCCATCCAGGGGCAGAATAATTCGTTTGTAGGGTGCCATCGTTGCTCCTTGATCAGCACATATCCGGTCTGCGGGCACGGTTCCGGGAATATGGGCCAGGGAGACCGCTGCCAGCTCATCTTATATTACACCCATAACATTCGCCCACGGGGAATGTGGCGCCATGGCGGCAGCTTGCTGCATTTGCCGTTGAACGCGACGCCGTCAGTGCTGGTGCAAGTGGGCCCTGCCGGTCAGGTATTGGCGGATGGTGTCCGGTCAGGATGAACCCTGATCAGTGGCGGGGGGTGGTTCTTTGGCAGATCGCCACTGTGTGAGTGGTCGACCGGGCGGCTGGGGGTCGGGATCAGGCGATGTCGTGGCGACTCTGAACAGCGTCCTGCTCCGGATTCGGATCGGCCTCCAGCCATGTCCGCGCATCGAGGGCTCCATTATCCGCGGCTGGGGCCCCTGGCTTTATTCCTTTCCTTTCGAGCTGCACAGTTTCGACCGTAGTTTCGGTCTTTGCCGGTGAGGATTCTCCCGGTATATTCAGCCGGTAGATGGTGGCCAGCAGAATCCCTCCCAGTACAAGCAGCATATAGGCAAGGGTCGACATGGTGGAAAGCACCGCGGCAATGCGGTACCTCTCCAACAGTTCGTCGGGCGAGTATCCCAGTGCCTCAAAATCGATCACCCAGGACTTGAGAATGTTGTGGTCCGGAATGGCAAGCGGGCTGGGTTCGAGGTATAGGATCAGAATCGCTGCACCGCCGAGAGCGGTGAGAACCAGCAAGCCTCCAAAGGCGACCTGAAGCAGCAGCTTCTTCTCCCAATTGCTGAACTCCATCCGTTCGTCTCGCATAACCAGAACGGACATGAAGATGGCGCCCATCACGGAGAACACCAGCAGAAGAAAGACCCACGTGCCCATGCAACAGAACAGGAGAGTGCAGATGTAAACGAATATCAGCGGGGGGAATGTGGTCCATGCGGCTCTATGGCAGACGTTCTCGAACCCGCGCCCGCTGGTATATTGCCACCGCCACAGCACGTCAAACATCAGTCCGGCGATGAGTGCCAACACCATATTTGCAAGAGACGCCAGCAGATAGGGAATCGGCGTATTGGCAAAATCCGCCAGGGCGTAAAATCCATATGGATCCATGCGTATGGCGGGGGCCTGCAGCAGGTTTCCGCTGAGCAGAAAGAAAACGGTAATGAAATATAGTTCCCTGAGTTCATGGGAGCGCCGCATCCTCAGGAATCCCTGGAACATCACCAGGAAGACGGCCAGAATGACATAGAGGGACATTATCCAACCGGCATTCCAGCCCAAACGGTTCAGGACGTATCCCGTCGCCGCCACGGCCAACCCGGGAAGGGCAAACTTCGTAAGGACGTAACGAGAGGCCTGGCCCGCATAGGAAATGCCGCTACCGACCAGCTCTCGGGTTTCATTTTCGGAAACAGTAGCTTCGGGTTCTTGCCCTGGCGTAGCATCGGGGGCCTGAAGAGCAGGGTCCCGGAAATGTGAATTCTCCTCATCCCCGTTCAGACCCGCCAGCCACACCATGCCCTGAACCTCCGCATCAGAGAGATCGAGGGCCCTCCCGAACGCCTGTAGCCTGTCCTTAGTGGGCTTGGTGGCACCGGATTCCCACCTGGCGACCGTCGAGTGGTTGTATCTTTCTAGGTAAACGGGGTCCACTTCCCCCATGAGTTTCAGCAGCCCTTCTTGAGACAATCGACCCTTTTTGCCGTCAGCCTCGTAGGCACGCCGGTAGGACTGCATTAACATGCCTACCTGCTTTGATCTTGATCGGCGCGACTCAGGGTCAGAGGGCATAATACTCATTTTCCTGAACAGGTCTGAATATATCTATACAAATGGGAATTGGCAACCGGAACAGAAAGCGTTATTCTCGCAGTCCCCATGGTGATATGCAAGTAAAATTTGTTTTTCCGCTCAGTTGCTTTGATATTACACTTGTGTAGAAGTACTCTAACATTCCATTATTTTCGGGTAGTTTAGTTTGACGGATTGGCTAACTGCATATATGTGCATTAAGTCTCTATGTAGCTTTATGATAGAGGACATACTGTGCTCTTGAAGTGGCAGGAGCGACGAAGATCATTCAAACAGGGTGCCATCGATCAAAGCAGCGGTACTCTATCTTTGGTACTCGCCTTGACCCACGGCTGAAAGGCACCTGTTCATCCCGCACGCACCGCCCAAAGTCGGGTCGCCGCGCCGTTAACTACCCGGCCCTCAAATCCGAACAATCGCTTAACCCGAACCAGACAATCGCGCCTGGACGAGTGTTTGGCAGGGTCCGGGAATAGTACTCCTCGGCGTTCACCCGTAGGTGAAATTAAACGCGATGCCCAAAAGATTTGACTCGTCAATCTGACCAACGGAGTCTTTAGCATGATTAAATTCGTACCCCCTGGCGATTCTATATTTTGCAGTTGAGTTTACAAAGTACACTATATTTGGCACATCACCTCCGAGAGCACTGGTATATCTTTCCGAATCATTGAACAGAGTGGTCTAAATAAATGAGTACTATTAAACTTACGCTTCACAAAAAGAATTGGATTTGCTGGATATTTCACTCTTTGTAATGGTCTTAATTCTCAGTAATTGTAGTCTTATAGTATCTACATATTTGTTTCCATCCATTGCCATTGAGAAACGAAAGCGTGGAAGACACTTCGATGAGAGCCAGTTGATGCAGAACGGAGGATCAGCCCTCGGGCGGGCCCTGCAAAGCAGGCGTCCCGCAGCGCCGTTGACGCTGCCAGACTCGGGTGCTAGATTGGCCACAAGACGACAGGAACCGCAAACGGTCCAGGAGGATCTCGATGGATTTCGGACTGTTCAACACTTGGAACGCCCTCTATGAAGGAGACAAGGTACCCTGGCACCCCGACTACAATGGGGGCCCGCTCCTTGAGGAAGAGGCCTACCTCAAGAACTACGAGGAGATCGACGCCGTCGAGGAGATGGGCTGGGACTACATCTGGCTGGGCGGCGGGCATTTCTCGAAGCAGGCCAGCATGGACCCTCAAGTCCTCATGCTGGCGGCAGTGATCGCCGAACGTACCGAGCACATCAGGATTGGCTCCTCCATTCACCGCCCTGTGATGAAGCAGGAGGGTGAGACACTTTCTCCGGCGGCCCTGCCCCATGAGCGCTACGGTTTTGACAACCTGCTGATGGAGGACCCGATCCAGACTGCCGAGCAGGTGGCCATCGTAGACCAGGTCAGCCGAGGCCGATTTATATACGGCGCGGGAGGCCGTACCCGCGGCTCCGCCTCCCGTCGCGATCAGTTCTTCGAATACCTAGAGGTCATGAAGCAGCTCTGGACGGAGGACCAGTTCTCAGGGTTCGAGGGCAAATACTACAACTACCCGGCCTTCTACGAGTCCTATCTGGCCATCCCCAAGCCGTACCAGAAGCCCTACCCGCCCATGTTGCTGCCGGTGGACAGCCAGGAGAGCTTCGTGCCCATGGGTGAGCAGGGCTACCGCATAGCCATCGGCGCCGGCAGTTCCCCGCACAACCCCCGGGGGTCCGCTGTGCTGAAAGAGGATGTGCAGGCATATCGCAAGGCGTGGATCGACGCTGGACACCCGGGAGACCCGACCACCGTCGTGCGCATACCTACCCTGGTGGCTGAAACCAAGGATGAGGCAGACCGTCAGACCGAGAATCTGATGGACCTGGCCCGACGCTATTACTCCGGCCGCATCGCCATTGGCAGCACCGACGCCGGCACGGCCAGCCCCGAGGCCACCGAGGAGGTCAACCTGTTCGGTACTCCCGAGGAGGTTTGCGAGAAGATCGAGATGCTGCGGGACGATTTCAGCACTGACGAGATCATGTTCGAGGTCAACTGGACCTCCTCAGTCCCCAGAGACGTGGTGATGAATACCATCAAGTGCCTCACCGAGAAGGTGATTCCCAACTTCAAATAGGCCAGAAAATACTCGCGCCTGTTTTCGCGTGAAACCAAGAGCCGCTGAGAACGCCCGGTGGATGATTGCTGCAAGCATCGGGCGTTTCTTTTTCTGTTTTGTTTTCTGTCTGTTGAGGTACAATCTCACTATCGGACTCACCAACCCCCAGCGAACTGGATACTCTGCGCCATAATTCCTAGTTCTCAATGGCCAGGGAGCAGCATCTGACTACGACAGCCAGCAGAAATCCCCGGTACGAGGTGGATGAGAGCCCGCCTATTCTGCCGTCGGCAGGATACGGGGCCCAGTTCAGCCTGATTGCCTCGGCCACGTTACTGGTCACCCCGGTAATCGTAGCCAGGGAGTCCGGCCTGGGCGATTCATACCTGCTCTGGATGGTATTCGCCTCCCTGATAGTGGTCGGCATCTCCACTCTTATCCAGGCGCGGCGCATTGGACCTGTCGGGGCCGGTGCCCTGCTACCAATGTTTACCGCTGCGGTGTCCATTCCGTTCTGCATTACAGCGGTGGTGGACGGCGGCCCCGGCACACTGGTCAGCCTCGTGATCGTTACGGCGATCCTCCAGCTCATCATATCCAGATGGGTCGTCATTCTCAGGCGGCTCGTCACCCCAACGGTGAGCGGCATTGTGATCATGATCCTGTCGGTCACCCTCGCCTCGGTGGTATTTGCGCTGCTGGATGGCTCATCGCGAGAAGACCCGGTGGCCGGGCCTCTCACGGCCTTGATTACCCTGGTAGTGGTGGCTGGCCTCAGCCTTCGCCGGGCGGCGGTACTGCGTCTCTGGGGGCCCGTCATCGGCATCATCGCCGGATGCATAGCCGCTGCGGGTTTCGGGATATTCGATGCATCCTTGGTGGTCGAGTCCCCCTGGGTGGGACTGCCGACAGATGTGCCGGACCTCACTCCCCAGTTCGGTATTCCCTTCTGGGCCCTGCTTCCGTCGTTCATTTTCCTGGGAATCATTTTTTCCATTCATTCCAACGGCGAGACAATAGCCCAGCAGCGCGTTGCGTGGCGCGACGACAGGTCTGTTGACTTCCGTCAGGTGCAGGGAGGAATGATGGGCTCCGGGCTGAGCAATCTGCTGGCCGGATTCAGCGGCGCAGTGCCCAACATCATCAATTCAGGCATTATTTCGTTCAGCCAGACCACCGGCGTGGCGGCCCGAAGGGTCGGGTACTGCGTCGCCGCGATCTTCATAGTGGTCGCCTTTCTCCCCAAGGTATCGGGCCTGATCGCCTCCATACCGGCGCCGGTGATGACCGGATACCTGATGATGGTGACCGGCACGCTGCTGGTGGACGGGACGCGGACGGTGATCCAGAACGAACCGAACCGGCAGAAGGTGGTGGTCGCCGGGATCTGCTTCTGGATAGGGGCCTCCTTCCATTTCAATCTGTTCCACCTTCCCTCCTTCGGCGCGGTGCTGGATGGGCTGTTCAAGAGCGCCATCACCACCGGCGGCCTCGCCGCTATTATCATGGTCCTGTATCTTGAGTTCACCAGCCCCAGGCGCATGCGATTCCAGGCGCCTCTGCACATCGACGCGCTGCCGGACCTGAACGAATTTATGGCGAGGTTCGCCTCCAACCGGCGTTGGAACGACGCCATGAAAGACCGGCTCAGTGCCGTGGCCGAGGAGACCCTGCTCACCCTGGCCCCACTGGACCTGAGCCTGGACGCCGAGGAGGACGTCGCCGACGAGAGTAGCCGGACACTCATCGTGCTGGCGGCCAGCGACGGCGCGGTGGCCGACCTGGAGTTCATCGGCGGCGGCAACGAGGCCAACCTCGAAGACCGCATTCGCCAGCTGCAGCAGCACGACACCCAGGACCCGGTGGAGGAGGAACTATCTCTCCGCCTGCTGCGCAGCTTCGCCCAGTCGGTGCGCCACCAGCAATACCACGGCACCGACATCATCACCGTCCGGGTCGGTCAACCCGACGGCTGACGTCGTCGTGATTCGTAATCCTGGGTAGCGTTTCCGATATATCGGGGGCCGTATTGTCCACAGGCAGTGCCGCAAGGCGGTTTGCGACAGGGTAAACCGGCCACAATTCGTTTGACTCGGCTGTTCCCGGAAGCCTAGAATTACCCTGTTGAAGTGGGACTCATCCTCCACGGGAGTTTTCTTATGGTACAGACGAAGACCGAAGTTGAATTGATTGCGCATCTTTTGCGGCGGGCCGGCTTTGGGTCCACCAGGGACGAACTGCAAAAATACACCTCAGTCGGGTATGAAGCAGCGGTGGAAGAATTGATCAGTCCCGGCGAGGAACAGCGAATCAGCGACTACCTGGTGCGCCGCTTCCACCCGGAATTGTCCGGAATGATGGGCCCACAGGCGCCCGCGGAAAACTGGCTGTACCGAATGGCGACCACCAGTGCGCCCCTGCGGGAAAAGATGACCCTTTTCTGGCACGGGATATTCGCCACCGGCTACAACAAAGTGATTCACGGCAAGGCGCTGTCCGACCAGACGCGTATGTTCCGGCACTACGCCTATGGCAGCTTCCGCGACCTGTTGATTGAGCTGTCCAAGGACCCGGCCATGATCATCTGGCTTGATAACCAGGACAATCACAAGGGCGCCATCAACGAGAACTTCGGCCGTGAGTTGCTGGAACTGTTCTCCATGGGTGTTGGCAACTACACCGAGGAGGACATCAAGGAGTGCGCGAGGGCCTTCACCGGCTGGACCATCGCCAACCGGGAATATATGGAGATGCGCTCACAGCGTGACTCCGACTGGCCCTACGGACGGATCTCCTGGCACTTCGAGTTCCATCCCGATGACCACGACTACGGGGAAAAGACATTCCTTGGCGAGACGGGCAACTTCAACGGCGAGGACATAGTCGACATCATCTGCAAGCAGCCTGCCACCGCCCGTTTCATTGCCCGGCACATGTACAGTTTCTTCGTGGCCGACGAACCGCCGGTCCCCGAGTGGCCCTATACCGAGCCCCGCGACCCCGAGGCCATCGAGACCCTGGTGCAGGCCTATTTCGACAACGACTATGACGTTGGCGCGATGCTGCGGGTGCTGTTCAACTCCGACTTCTTCAAGGAGGAGGACATCCGCTACACCAAGGTCAAGAGTCCGGTGGAACTGGTGGCGGGAGTGCTCCGGCTGACCGGGGAGTTCGACCGGCCCCGCTATGAAATCCTGGACCGCTACAACCAGGCGTCGTACATGGGCCAGATCCTCAACAACCCGCCCAGCGTGGAGGGCTGGCACCAGGGCACCGACTGGCTGGACAGCGGCACGCTGGTGGAGCGAATCAACTTCGCCAGCCAGCAGGTCGGCGACACCGACAAGCCGGGCATACGCGGCATGGTGAATCGCATAAGTGGCCAGCTCACCGAGTCGACCTCACCCGAGCTCCTGGTCGATGCCTGCCTGGAGGAAGTCGGATCTCTGGCCGTCGACGAGTCCACACGCCGGACCCTGGTCGAATTCTCCGCGCAGGGCAGCGCAGGAGCCAACACCGACCGGCAGCACATCGCTGACGTGCTCCAGATGGTGGCCGCCACGCAGGAGTTCCAAAGGTCGTAACCGATCCCCTCTCCTGGAGGGAGAGGGTCAAGCTGTACTCTCAAGCAAATGAAGACGGAGCGTCAGCGGTGACCACTCAGGATGTAAAACCGAGGAAGGGTTCAGAGGACTCCGACATGCCCCTGGCGGAGCCACTTGGCCCCATCGCGCTCCGGCTGCCTCCCGACGTGGAGCTTACCGACAACCTGCTGGCCGAACTGAGCTCGCTGAATGACCCGCTGCGCTTGGAGCGCAACGCCCGAGGAGAGTTGGAGATTTTGCCCCCTACTCACGGCACGACAGGAAGCAAGAACTTCGGGATCAATGTCGATTTCGGAATCTGGGCCAGAACAGACGGGACAGGAGTGGGGTTCGATTCCTCCACGGGTTTCGATTTGCCCAACGGTTCCAATCGTTCTCCTGACCTGTCGTGGGTACTCAAGAGCCGATTGGCGGAGTTGACCGAAGAACAGAAGCGGGATTTCCTGCCCCTCTGCCCCGACTTCGTGATTGAGATCCGCTCCAGCTCCGACGGACTGCGGAGCCTGCAACGAAAGATGATGGAGTACATCGAAAACGGTGCTCGCTTGGGCTGGCTGATAGATTCGGTGGACTCCCGGCGCAGGATCTACGTCTACCGCCCGGGCGCGGAGTTAGAAGTTCTCGAGGCACCAGGGTCACTCTCGGGCGACCCGGAACTGCCGGGGTTCACCCTCGACCTGGCCCCCATTTGGGAACCGGGTTTCTGAACCGACGGACGCCCTCACCCTAATCCTCTCCCGGAGGGAGAGGGAACTCATCTGACTTGAGGCGCAGTTATGACCACAGTGCAACAAACCAGGGTCCTGGAATACTCTCACACCATGGGCATGACGGTGATGGAGGGCAAAGGGTTCTATTACCCCGTGGATACCGCCGTTGGAGCGAACGACCGCCTGTATGTCATCAGCCGCAGCAAGGAGGAGACAACCCGCGGCATCCGTGTCACCCTCTGCGATGCCGAGAGCGGCTACTTCGGCAACTTCGGCGGCTACGGCCAGGAGGGCGGCAAGTTCGTCTGGCCTGCCTGTGGCGCGGTCGACAGCCAGGGTCGCTACTTCGTCAGCGACGAGAAGCAGAATCGCATCACCGCCTACGACTCCGATGGATACTACCTGTTCCATTGGGGGCAAGCCGGGTCCGGCGAAGGTGAACTGGATACCCCCTCGGGCTTGGCCTTCGACAGTCAGGACAACATTTATGTGTCCGACACCTACAACAACCGGGTACAGAAATTCACCACCGATGGCAGGTTCCTGCTGTCCATCAGCAGTGAGGGCGAGCGCGGCGTCAGCCTGCCGTGGGGACTGGCCTGCGATACCCAGGACAACGTCTACGTAGCCGATTTCGGCAACGACGCCATCAAGAAATATTCACCCGACGGCGAGTTCCTGGTGGCCTTCGGCTCATCGGGCAGGGCCGAGGGACAGTTCACCCGGCCCGCCGGCGTGGCGGTCGCTCACGACGGCTACATCTACGTCGCCGACTGGGGCAACGAGCGGGTGCAGGTGCTGGACGCCCAGGGTAACTTCATGCAGTTGCTGCGCGGGGAAGGTTCAATCTCCGAGTGGGCCGCCAACTTCCTCAGCATTAACAAGGAGGAAGCCGCCGCACGAGCCACCGCTGACCTCGACATGGAAATCGACTATTTCATAGACGATCCCCACGAGGAATCTTCCCACATCGAGAAATATTTCTGGTGCCCTTCCTCGGTTAGGCTAGACAGCCAGGGGCGGCTCTACGTGACCGAGACCAACCGGCACAGGATTCAGATTTACAGCAGGGTTTAGCAGGCCTCCGCATACACCATTCCCGCGAAAAAGGGAAAGAAGGTCAAGAAGACACAACCGGGCAGGAGCAGGACAATGGTTTCCACCAAGAGAGAACGCAACCTGGTAGTCATCGAGTTGAACGGCGGCAACGACGCCCTCAACACGATCGTCCCCTACAACAACAACCTGTACTATGACCATCGACCCGGCATCGGCATCGCCCAACAGGACGTGGTGCCCATCAACGGCGAATATGGCTTCAACCCCAACATGCCAGCGGTCAAAGACCTCTGGGACGCTGGGCAACTGGCCATCATCAACGGCATTGGCTATCCCCAGCCCAACCGGTCGCACTTCCGATCCCGCGACATCTGGTACACCGCCGAACCGGAGACCATCGGCACCGAGGGCTGGCTGGGCGCCGCCATACGCAACCTGGACGCCAAGGGCGAGAACGTTTTGACAGGGGTCAACTTCGGCCGCGGCCTGCCCCGAGCACTGGTGGGCAAGGGCGTGCCGGTGGCCTCGGTGGGCAACCTGGAGACCTACGGCCTACTCCCGGACATCGACGACGAGAACGTACGCCATCACGCCCTCGACGCCCTGGGGCGCATGTACGGCCCCTCAGGCGGCAGGGACACGGTGGCCCAGGCGCTGAGCGATAACGGGGCCCAAGCACTGATGGGCGCCGACATCCTGCGCACCGCGCCGGAGCTTTACTCCTCCAGCGTCGAGTACGCCGACACCCCCATCTCCAACGGGCTGCGCAATGCGGCGCAGGTGATGAGCGCCGGCCTGGGCACCCGCATCCTCTACACCCAGCACGGCAGCTTTGACACCCACAGCGACGAGCTGCGGGCCCACGGCAAGCTGTGGCAGGATGCGTCCTCAGCGTTCGCCTGCTTCACAGATGATCTCAAGGAGCAGGGGCTCTGGGACGACACGCTGGTCCTGGTCTGGTCCGAGTTCGGTCGCCGCGTTAGGGACAACGGCACCGGTTGCGACCATGGCTCCGGCGGCGTGGCGTTCGTGTTTGGAGGACAGGTGCAGGGCGGCCTGTACGGCGAGTATCCGTCGCTCCGCGAGGCGGACCTGTCCGAGGGCGACATGGCCTACACCACCGACTTCCGGTGCACCTACGCCACCATTCTCGACCGCTGGCTTGGCCTCGACCCTGACCCCATCGTGCACGGCCAGTTCGAGCAGTTCGACTTCGTCGCCCGCTAGGGCGCTCGTACACGGCAATTCAAAGACCGCCGGACTGCATAGGTCCGGCGGTCTTTCGTAAACAAGGAACTATTGCGGGTGTAGTCGGTTGAAAACTCGTTGATACGTTTGGCAATTCGCGTCAACAAGAAAACTCTCTGCCTAGAGGGTCAAAGGCCGGGCCGGCTATTTTGCCAAGATGCAACTGAAAGAGAGAACGCCCTCACCCTCACCTTCTCCCGGAGTGAGAGGGAACAATCAAAAAGCCCTGCCTAGCCTGGGCCGTCAGGGCCGTCTCCTCCGGCGGTGTCGATGTTCGGCGTATCGGCGGCAGGACTTCGGCGAATGATCTCCGGAACGGCCGGATGCCCGTCTGCCCCCACAGCGGGACCTTCGCCATCGGGAAACTGGAGCGTCCTAACCGGGTAGTTGATGACGATCCCCTCATCGTCGAACCGGTGGTGCAGCTGGTTGATCAGTTCAGACCTCAGCTCAAAACTGGCCAGCCGGTCCCTGGCCTGCACAAACAGCCAGAAATCGACGTTGGACTCTCCGAAATTCTCGAATCCGAAGTAGGCCCCGTACTCCCTCACTCCGTGGGGGCTGGTTTCCAGGACGCTGTTCATCACGTCCATGGATACCGCCTCGACCCGGGCCAAATTGCTGTCATAGCTGACGCCGCAGGTCAGGTAGACGTTCACCGGCGGGGTGGGCTCGTAGTAGTTGGTGATGATGGTTTCGGCGAACCTTGCATTGGGAACCACCACCAGGTTGTTGCCCCAGGTACGCAGTCGGGTGCTGCGCCATCCCACCTCCAGCACGTATCCGGCGACTCCTCCTTCCATCTCGATGTAGTCTCCCGGCGATACGACCCCCTCGGTCATCACGTACGTACCGGCAAAGAGGTTCGACAGCGTCGGCTGTATCGCTAAGGCAACGGCAACGCCCCCAAGGCCCAGTCCGGCGATGAGCGGGCTGATTGGTATGCCCAGGGTGTTGATCACCAGCAATAGTCCCAGGGCGTATATCAGGCCCACCAGCACCCGCCGCAGCATCAGCAGCAGGCGGGTGTCCACGGTGTGATGCTCCCTCTTGTCCTGCTCCGCGATGGCCCAGTCCATGACACGGGAAAAGACACGTCCCACCAGGACGACGAAGAGCAGCACGCCAAGGGCCCGAGCCCCAAGGTCAATGGCGTGCTGAACGCCGTCGGGCAGGTCGAGGGTAAGCGTCAAGCTCAGATAGATGCCCAGCACCACGATGGCCACATTGATGGGCAGCCTCACCGCCCGGATGATAACGTCGTCGAGTTCGGTCGGGGTGTGGTTTGTCAGCCGGGTCACCAGTGGAAACATGGCGAAATGAACCAAGGCGGCCACCAGCATGGAGATGACCACCACGGCGATCGAGAGGACCGGGTCAACCCAGGGGGCATCGGGAAGCCCGAACTGGGACAGCACGAATGGCATTTGCTGCTCCGAGTCAGTGAAAGGTGTAGGTGGAGGTAATTATCTGTGGCAACGATTATATCGAACGCAGAAGTTCCGGCAGAATAACATCGGCCGGCCCGGACAGGGCGACGTCGCACCATGCGGTCAGCGGAGTGTCCTCCGGGTTCACCTCTATCAGTGTCGCTCCGTTGTCCTTGGCCATCAAGGGCAGACGGGCAGCGGGGTTGACGGTACCCGACGTCCCCACCAGCAACATGCAGTCGCAGCGCTCCGCGGCCTCCCGGCAGGCCTGGAGCACATCGGCGGGAATCGGCTCGCCGAACATCACGGTGTCCAGCTTGACCACGCCACCGCACTCGCGGCAATGGGGCGGCGCCTTGGAGAGATCGTAGTCGTCGCGATGAAACCGCAAGCCGCACTCGATGCACCGCAAGCGGGTGCGGTTGCCGTGGATTTCCAGCAAGGACTGGCTCCCGGCCTCGGCGTGCAGATTGTCGACGTTCTGCGTGATGACGCAGCGCAGGATTCCCCGCCGCTCCAGTTCCGCGAGCGCGAGGTGGCCAGAGTTGGGTTCCGCTGCGTCCACGGCCTGCTTCATCTGGTAGACGGGATGCGATGGGTCTTCCTCCGCGGCCATGCGTTTCGCCCACCAGGCCGCCGGATCGCGGGCGAACTCCTGGTACGACAGCAGCGGGGGCGTGCCATGCTGCGTCCACAGTCCGCCCGTGCCGCGGTAGGTGGGGATGCCGCTGCCCGCCGACAGCCCGGCGCCCGACAGCGCAACCACGTAGGTCGCCTGCTGGACCAGCGAGGCTGCTCTCAGGATTCCGTCACTCAGGTTGGTCATGGCTCGATTCTAGCACGGCGTAGGTGATGACAATTGCCCATTGGCCAATCCGCAATACAACCTCTATCATTACAGGGAACCTTAGCGAACGTATGTACGATAACCATCTGGCCAATATCCAAGCTCTGTATGGCAGGGCAGGAAATCCGACGATGGCCGGCGCTCAAAAAGCCACCCCGTGCCGTCGAATACTCGCATATGAGAGGGAATGCAAGGAATTGAAAGGAAAATAGAGTATTGAGGATAAGGAAGGTGCCGTCACAGAACCGGAGGCCTCGCAGCTGTTCATTGCTTTTCGACACTGACCAAAGCCACGGAGCAATCGTGTATAACGCGATTGACCATCAGGTAGTCGGCACGTATTCTGGAAAACATAATGCCTGCACAACCACGTAAACAGGTAGGGATCGCCGCTGCCGGCCAGGGCGGCAACCCCCCCGGGGCTGCCTTGCTATCTCCCAAGATAGAGGTCGCCGACTTCAGCGAGTTCATGGACTCGCTTCCGAGAGGATCGGTCGACCTGATACTGACAGACCCTCCCTACACCATCAGCAGGGAGACCGGATTCAAGTCCGTGGTGAATGGCGTCCAGCGGTTCGCTGTGTCAATGGATTTCGGCGAGTGGGACCACTGCCAGATAGACCTTGAGGTGATGGCAGAGGTCTTTTACCGAGCGCTGCGCCGCGGTGGTACGGCTATGGTCTGGTACGACCTTTGGAAAGTCGGTTTGGTCAAGGATGCCATGGAAAAGGCAGGGTTCAAGATGATCCGGCAGATCATCTGGGAAAAGACCAACCCTGTCCCCCTGAACATGCGGGCCACCTACCTCTCAAACTGCCGTGAGATGGCAGTATCCGGTGTCAAGGTCGGCAAGCCCACATTCAACAGCTCTTACGATTCTGGCATATACACATACGATCCGGGGGTATATGAACTCCCCATCCCGCGTCATAACGGGAATCGACAACACCCCACGCAGAAACCTGAAAAGTTGTTTTCCGATCTCGTGATCAAGCACAGTAACCCAGGCGACCTCGTGGTCGACCCGTTCCTGGGCGCTGGGACCACCGCCATGGCCGCCCTCAAGAACGGCCGCGCCTTCGCCGGCTGCGACATCGATGAGCGCTACGTTGAGATCTCCCGGGAGCGGGTGACCCTTGTCCAGTAACTCTGTTATCGATGGTCTCAGGGCAGGGAGCAAGGCGGCTCTTTTCCTGGAACTGGCCCGGCCCGACGATCTGGGTTTCAGCCGTCGGGTCGCGGTTGCCGAATTCACGGGTCCCTACGCCAAGCTGCAGTTCGGCAATGGAGGAGACTGGATACGGCAGGACGGCCCCCTTGCCAAGCGATTCAATATCCGTCGGCACCCGGAGGGCAAGGGCAAAATCACTCACGTCGAGTTGCAGGGTTTCAGAAAAGTCGTCATTCAGAAACCCATCCCGGAGAGCATCCGAAGAGAGGTGACAGCAGGCCGATGTGTGGTCCTCGCCACGGGTGCGCCGCAGTGTGACCACAAGGACGGTCGCCTTGATGACCCGCGTCTCAGTGATGCAAGCTTGGTGACATTCGACGATTTCCAGCCCCTTTCGCGAGGAGCCAACGACGCCAAGCGCCAACACTGCCTCGAATGCCGTGATACGGGAAACCGTTTCGACGGCAGGCGACTCGGGTATTCAGTGGGGCAGGTCCGGGGTGACGGCAGATACAACGGCACCTGCGTCGGTTGTTACTGGCACGATCCGATGTTCTTCAACGCCGAGGTCTCAAAGAATTACCAGCCGTAGACTGATACCGGCGGATCATCTACCGGTGGCAAATCCCCGCTACTCCCCAAACCCCTCCGCGCCCAGCAGCGGGACGAAGCGGCAGCGGCCGAGGGTGCTGACGGAGATTCCCTCGCCGGTCTTCAGCACCAGCAGCAGCTCCTGCTCCCCTCGGGTGCCGACGGGCAGGGCCATCCTGCCTCCAACGCGCAGCTGCGCCAGCAGCGACGGCGGAATCGCCGGGGCGGCGGCGGCAACCAGGATGGCATCGTAGGGTCCACGCTCGGGGCAGCCGGGGACCGGCCCGGTCAGTTCCACCACCACGTTGCGGTAGTCCAGTTCCTGTAGCGTCGCCTCGGCGCGGGTGGCCAGGCCCTGCAGCCGCTCCACCGTCACAACCAAGCCGTCGTAGGCGAGTTGCGCCAGCACCGCCGCCTGGTAGCCCGAGCCGCAGCCAACCTCGAGGACCTTTTCCCTCGGAGAGAGTCGGAGGGCCGCCGTCATCTCTGCCACCATGGTCGGCTGCGAGATGGTCTGACCCTCCCCGATGGGCAGCGGAATGTCCTGGTAGGACATGCTGCGCAACTCGGTCGGCACGAACAGTTCCCGAGGCACCGCCTCCAGGGCGCGCATCACCTCGGGTGAGCGAATGCGGCGGGCCAGCTGATCCATCAGTGCGGCCCGGGATCTGGCCAAGTCCGTCATGTCCGGATTCTATCACGGCCCCCGACACACCCCAGGCAAGTTTGACACGGTTTTCAGCGCCAACCTAGAATCGACTATCAGACAGGCGCAAATGCTGGAGGATTCATGCACATCGGCCTCGTGATGGAATGCGACTACCGCTACGGAGAGACCGAGCAGGCCGCTTTTGACGAGGCCTTCGCCACGGCCGATGCCGCCGAGATGGGCGGGCTGGACGGCGTCTGGCTTTCGGAGCGGCATTTTGCCGCTCCGGTCAACGCGCTGGACACCGGAGGATTTGGCATACCGTCGGTGGTGTCTGCGCCGCTGATCATGTCCACTGCCATCGTGGCCCGGTACCAGCACCTGCGCGTTGGGGTCGCGGTGAACGTGCTCCCCCTGGCCCACCCCATACGGATGGCCGAGGAGGTCGCCACCATCGACCACATCAGTCAGGGGCGCGTGGAGTTCGGCGTGGGCCGCAGTGGCTTTCACCGGGCCTATGATTGCTACGGCATCTCCTACGCGGAGAGCCGTGAGCGGTTCCAGGAATGTCTCGACGTCATCCTTGCCGCGTGGACCAATGAACGGTTCTCATACGAGGGCAAGTACTACAAGTTCGACGAAGTCTGCGTCGTCCCCAAGCCTTTCCAGAAGCCACATCCGCCGCTGCGTGTTGCCGCCACCACGCAACCGACCTTCCCCCAAGTGGGACGCGCCGGACTGCCGGTGTTCGTAGGCCTCCGCGGTCTCGACCGCCCCGAGTTGGCCGAGTGCCTGGGCGAGTACCGGGCAGCGAGGAAGGACGCCGGCCACAAGGGCGATGACAGCGTCTATCTGCGAATCCCTGTATACGTGGGCGAGACCGACGAGCAGGCCTTCGCCGACGCAGAGGACTCCACCATGCAGGCCTTCCGTCGCCTGGCCCAGAGTTTCCTGATCAGCGCCACCGTAGCCGGAGCAGCGCCCGACGAGGAGGGCGTCCGGCGGGCCCAGCAAATTTCCAACATCACATACAGGGAACTGCTGCGCGACCGCCTGGCCTACGGCAATCCGGACACGGTCACCAAGCTGCTGCGCGAAATCATCGAGGAGTTGGGGCTGGACGGCGTGATCGCCGAGGTGAATGTCGGCGGCGGCATCTCCAAAGACAAGGTCCTCGCATCGGTCAAACGGTTCACCTCAGAAGTGGCCCCCAACCTGCGCTAGCGGTTTTCGCAACCGAGAACCCAAAGCGCGCAGTGGTCTTTGTTGTCTCCAAATATTGACTCTGCGGCCTCTTTGGCCTCTCTTGTGAACCTACGGCCAGGGCCTTTTAATTCTCCCTCGGCTTGGAGGGTCAGGGTTGAAATCGGGTATTTCGCCAGCTTGCCGCCGAGTGAGAAAACGCCCTCACCCTAACCCTCTCCCAGAGGGAGAGGGAACAATTAAAAGGCCCTGAAGCTACGCCCTGTTGGTTTGACAGTGCATAGGGGGCAACCTAGAATCGGGACTGATACTGCGGCCATTTCAGGAGAGGGTGCATGCACGTCGGACTGGTGATGGAATGCGACTACCGCTACGGCGAAACCGAGGAGGCCGCCTTCGATGAGGCGTTTGCCATGGCCGAGGCCGCCGAGATGGGCGGACTGGACGGCGTGTGGCTGGCGGAACGGCACTTCGCCGCCCCTCGCAGTCCGCTGGACACCATGGGCGCCGGCATACCCTCGGTGGTCTCCGCGCCGCTGATCATCTCATCGGCCATCGTCGCCCGGTACCAGAGCCTCCGCGTGGGTGTGGCGGTGAACGTGCTGCCGCTGGCGCACCCCGTCCGGCTGGCCGAGGAGGTCGCCACCGTAGACCAGATCAGTCATGGCCGGGTGGAGTTCGGCGTGGGCCGCAGCGGCTTTGCCCGCGCTTACGAGGGCTACGGCATCTCCTACGCCGAGAGCCGCGAGAGGTTCCAGGAGTCGCTTGAAATCATCCTGGCTGCCTGGACCAACGAGCGGTTCTCCTACGAGGGCAAGTACTACCAGTTCAACGACGTGTGCGTGATCCCCAAGCCGTACCAGAAACCCCATCCTCCCCTGCGCATTGCCGCCACCACCAAGGAGACGTTCCCCCAGGTGGGGCGTCAGGGATTGCCCGTATTCGTCGGGCTGAGAGGGATGGACCGGCCGACTCTCGCCGCCAGCCTGAACGAGTACCGGGCCGCGTGGAAGGACGCCGGTCACAAGGCGGATACCAGCGTCTTCCTGCGCCTCCCGGTGTATGTGGGCGAGACGGACGAACAGGCCTACGCCGACGCCGAGGAGTCCACAATGCGGGCCTACAGGCGGCTGGCTCAGAACTTCCTTAACAGCGCCACCGTCGCCGGCGCCACTCCCAGCGAGGAGCGCGTCCAGCGCGGCCACCAGCTATCCTCGATCACCTACGAGGACCTGCTGCGAGATCGGCTGGCCTACGGCAATCCCGAGACCGTATCGCGCCTGCTGCGAGACATCATCGAGGAGCAGGGGCTGTCGGGCGTGGTGGCCGAGGTCAACGTGGGCGGAGGCATCGCCAAGGAGAAGGTCCTGGCGTCGGTAATGCGCTTCGCCACCGAGGTCGCCCCGGCCCTGCGCTGATTCGTTCCCTCCCCCTCAGGGGGAGGGTTAGGGTGGGGGTGAATCGCAGGGGCTACGGTTTTATGCCCACTCTCGGCAGAATGTGGTTGTCAATGGCGTGGGCCAGCCCGTCCTCTTCCACCGTCGGAGCGGTCAGCGCTGCGGCACTCCTGATGTCCTCAGGGGAGCCACCCATGGCGATGGGCAGCCCGGCAGCTGCGAACATGGGCAAGTCGTTGTAGCTGTCTCCTACACAGGCCATCTCCCGCGGTTCGACGCCCAGCATCTCGCCCATGCGGGCGATGCCCGTGCCCTTGTTGACTCCCTTTGAGGTGAAGTCCACCGCCCACAGGCCGTTGTAGGGCAACGACGCCAGGATGACGCTGATCCGCGGGTGGTCGTGGTAGCGCCGGGTCAGTTCCTGCGCTGACTCGCGGGAGAGGTCCAGCGCGGATATTCGCACGATCTCGTGATCGGGGAGGTCGCTGACCCGGCGGAAGGTGCCGCGTCCGTGGGTGGCGACGAAATTGGAGTTCAGCTCGCCGATAATCCCCAGCACCTCCGAGGCCAGCTCCGGGCCCAGGTTGGTGCTCCACATGTGGGTGCGGTTAACCGGGTCGAGGATGGCCGCACCGCCGTCAGAAAGCTGCGGCCCGGTCAGGCCAAGCTGGCCAGCGTACTCGAACACGTCCTGGGGCTCCCGACCCGTGGCGATGAACACCGGAATGCGCGCGGACAGGCGGGCGATGGCATCCTTGACCGCGGACGTGACCAGCTCGTCAGGCCCGATGATCGTGCCATCCAGGTCCAGGGCCGCAGCCCTGATGCGTAAATTTGGCTCAGCTGACATTCGTCTCCCTAACACAAACATAGGGGCGCACCCATGTGCGCCCCTACGGCTTTCTGTGTTCCCTCTCCCCCAAGGGGAGGGTGAGGGTTGCCTAGTCGAAAACCAGCGCGGTGTTCTGGCGGCCGGGGCGGCGCATCTCTTCGAGGCCCTCCTCAGCGCTGTCGAAGGAGTTGCAGAACAGCTCGATGCCGTTGCCGTCCGGGTCCTGGATGTAGATGCTCTTGGTCATGCTGTGGTCGACGGTCCGCAGCTTGTCGACCTCGTAGTACTCCTGGAGCTTGTTGTAGTAGTCCTTCAGCTCCTCGTAGTCCTCGACCTGGATGGCCATGTGGTTCAGGCCCAGCCCGCCGTCGACGACTTCCTGCGCGCCTTCCTTGGCCTGGAACAGGGCCAGGTCGTGGTGGACACGGCCGCAGGTCAGGAACGTGCCGAAGCCCGGCCGCTCCACGGCGATCTCGAATCCCAAGACCTCGGTGTAGAACCTAGTCGAGGCGTCCTGGTCCTTGACGTTGATTACCAGATGCCCGATCCTCTTCGGCTTCGCCATAATTCCCTCCGCAGCGGCTCCTCTCGAGTCGCTTCTCTAGTAGTGCCTACTATAACGCCAGCGCCTAGCGTTTGCCAATACCGTGTATCCGGAACAACAAGACGATCGCGAGATGCCCGACGCACTTTTCATATGCGGAATCATCTAGGGAGCACAGGGGCATCTAGTACGTTTCTCTCGAATACGGCCATCACCACAATCGCTGCGCAAATGTAGAGCTTTTTTGCCTCACTGAGGCCGCTGGGCGAGTTTCTCACCAAAGCGGATAGGTCGTTATCGCTCACTATAAAAAGATCCAGCACTTTCATCAGGTCGAGGAGGTGTGGGTCGATGTCATCCGGGAATTCGTCCTCAATGGAAATCAGTACCGCTCCAGACACGATGAAGGTGAAGCAAGTGGAGATCACTGTTTGTTGGAGGACGTATTTTGGGCTTAGATCAAGCGGGTTGTGGCCACGATATGTAGGATGAGCGTGGGTGGAAGTAATGGCATAACTAGACCTGATTCGAGGAGTGGCACCCTTGGTGAGCTCTCTGCGTGTCTGGTCCCAGCCATACTCGCTGGGTTTAGACATCAGGCGATCCTCACCATATTCTTCAGAACGATTCCAGTGTCGAATGTGCTTTCGAATCGCCCGCAATGCTTCACGTTCTGGAGAGTCAGCTGCTCCCCGACTCATGGCGTCGCTTATCTGTTTGTCAATTTCAGCCAAAGACCAGTATTCCCAAAGGGTCACGTCCCCGGGGTTTTCAAAAAACCAAGTGGCGTGAAGTAGACGATCTGAAAGCAGGCGTAGGTTCCCAAAGGCAGCAACCATGTGGCTGGATTTGACGGCATTGCTGATAGATGTGGCAAATTCACAGGCTTCTTCCGATAGTTGTTTGGCGGCACTGACTGGGGGGATTTCAGTCTCATTACGAAGTGGCAGCGACTGTAACCACCCCTGTCCCAATGCTATAACTTCATCCAATAAGCAGACCCACTCGTCTTCTGTCCACGACTCTTCCTTTCCTGACTGTTTCATGTCCTCGAATCTCCGTTGTGCTAAGCGGCATCCTCAAGAACCCGTCGCGCAGTTAGAGAAGAAACCGGATAGGTAGTCTCAAGGGGTTGGAAATAGGATCGGAATTAGCAAGCCGAAAACTGCCAAGAAGATGGGCTTACCTACCCCTCCCGGTCCAGGAACTCGCGGACGCGCTGCTTGGCGCCGTCGCGGTTGTAGGTGCCGTATAGCAGCAGGGCGTTGCGCGTTGGGTCGCCCCCGAAGAACCGTTCGTAGAGCACCTGCCGCCCGCCGAAGGCGCTGCAGGCCACGTCCCACGCGAGGCGGAACAGCCGCACCCGCTCGCGGGCCTCGGCGGTGTCGGTGGTCAGGTAGCGCTCTACCTCCGGGCCAATGGGAGCGTCGAAATCGCCCTCCGACGGCAGGGCCATCAGGTTGCCCGAGCCCAGCAGCTGTACGATCTCTGCCAGGCGCGGGTAGATGGTGGTGGGATACAGGGCACGGCCCACGGTGATGGGCCCCTGGGCCGGGCAGATCACGCCGTAGTCGTTGAACCACGCGTCGGCCTCGGAGGCCCGCATGCAGGCTTTGAGCGTCTCCAGGTGGACGATGATTTCTGCAATCCTCTCCTGGATGTGGGTCATTCCGCCGGAACCCAGGGCGTCCACCATCATCTGGGCCAGCCCCAGGATGAACTCCGTCTTGACCACACAGCGGTTGACCACCTGGTAGCCGGAATGGGTCACCGACTGGGTGGCGTTGGCATAGCTGTTGCACATGTCCACGTCGCCCAGCAGGAACACCCGCTCCCACGGCACCAGCACATCGTCGAAAAAGACGATGCAGTCCATCTCCTCGAACCGGGAACCGAGGGGATGGTCGAAGTTGGACCGTCCGTAGTCGAAGCTCTCCCGGCAGATGAACTTGAGCCCCGGCGTGTTGTTGGGGATGGCGAAGGAAAATGCCTGCCGCCATGCGTCCGGGCCGATCATGTGCGTGCGAGTCGGGTACACGGCCAGCTCCTCCGAGATCGGGCCCAGCGTCGCCAGCACCCGGCTGCCCCGGACTCTGATGCCAGCGTCCGTCTCCTTGACCACCGTCAGCGCCACCTGGTCGTCCAGATCATCCACCGTCCCCCTGGTGCGTCGCGGCTGCAGGTTGACCAGCGTGTGCGTCAGGGTTACGTCATTCTCCCTGACGAATTCGAAGTAGTTGCGCACGTTGCCTGCGAATTCCGGCTGGTTCTGGCCGAAGAACTCGGAGGCGCCCGCCCACCCGGCGATGGACACGTTCATAAAATCGGGCGTCCGCGCCATCATGCCGCAGCCCACCCAGGCCCAGTGGGTCATCATCTTGCGGCGCTCCAGCAGGTCCTCCATCGTCCGCGGAATCTGGAAGGAGCGTCCCACCGGGTCGCCCGACGTGGGCGACGGGAAGACCATCTCGTCCCGGGTCGCCGGGTCGTGCTGAAGGTCGTACAGGGCCGCCACCGACTTCACCCCGCCCTTGAGAGCAGGATGGGTGGTTACGTCCTTGATCCGCTCACCCCGCATCCAGACCTCGGCGGGGTTCTCCCGCAGGTTGGCGATGTACTGCGCGCCGTTCTTAGCTGGCATGGCTGGCCTCGCTATTGAGTCTCTGCTTGTGATGAACGATTGTAGCAGTACACAGATGAGTTCCGTATCATCAATCCGGGGATTGTGCGGAAAGTACAAATATGAGCCCTTGACACCGTGATAGAGGGCGCGACCCTGCGACTGACCTGCCTGTATCAAAACGCTTGGCCTTGTGCTAAATTTCCTCCACCTTCACCCACCACGAGGAGGACGCAATGAAAGGCCGAGTTATCGTCTGCGCGGAATACGGCAAACCATTCGAAATACAGGAATATGACGTCCCTGAACCCGCCCCCGGCGCGGTGCTGCTGCGAATGACACAGGCGGGCATCTGCGGCTCCGACCTGCACGTCTGGCGCGGCGACCAGGTGAACGTGCCGCTGCCACCCACGGGCCGGGCCATGGGCCACGAGGGCACCGGCGTCGTCGAGACCCTCGGCGATGGCGTGACCACCGACTCCTCCGGCACGGCCATCCAGAAGGGCGACCGCGTGGTTTACGCCGCTGTGTTCCCCTGCTACAGCTGCCACCAGTGCCTGCAGGGCAACACCAACTGGTGCATGAACCGCAACTACCCCGCTGCCGGCGTGTGGCCCTACTTCACCGGCACCTACGGCGACTTCCTCTATCTGCCGCCCCGACACCCGTTCTTCAGGGTCCCCGATGAGCTGGAAGACGACCTGCTGGGCCCGGTGAACTGCGCCATGGGCACCGTCACCACCGGCCTGATTCGTGCCGGCGCCGGCGAGGGCGACTACGTCGTCATCCAGGGCGCGGGCGGCCTGGGCGTCCACGCCACCGCCATGGCCAAGGAGATGGGCGCCGACCGGGTCATCGTCCTCGACCGCCTCGAGAACCGGCTGGAGCTGGCCGAGGCCTTCGGCGCCGACCACACCATCAACATCGAGGAGTTCAACACCCCCGAGACCCGCGTCCGGCGAGTCAAGGAACTCACCGACGGCCGGGGCGCCGACGTCGTGATGGAGTTGGTGGGACGCGCCGAGCTGCTGGCCGAGGGCATCGACATGCTCGGCAACGGAGGCACCTTCGTGGAGATCGGCGACATCGTGCGGGGACGCGAGGTGTCAATTGACCCGTCCAAGCTGCTGCAGGGCAAGAACATCATGGGCTCGCTGATGTACAAGCCAGACCTGCTGCCCAGGCTCCTCAACTTCCTTGTCCGCAACAAGGAGACCCTGCCCTTCGAGCGCATCGTGTCGCACAAGTTCCCGCTGGCCGAGGTCAACGAGGCCTTCCCCCAGTGCGAGTGGGACCAGCGCCAGCCGGAGATCACCCGCGCGATGCTCGTGCCGTAACGACCGCCGCCAGGCACCGCGGATGCACAGATGGCCCCGGGAGCAATTCCCGGGGCCGCTTGCGTGCTAAGATTAAAGTGCCTGAAAAATGATACGCAGCTTCAGAGACAGGGATACGGAAAGATTGTTCCTCGGTCAGCGAGTGCCTGCGTTCCAGTCCTTTGCCCGACAGGCCATGCGGCGACTCAACGATTTGGACGCCGCCGTATCCCTGCAAGCTCTAAGGGATATTCGAGGATACAGGCTTGAGTCTCTTTCTGGAGACCGGGCTGAAGAATTTAGCATCAGGATAAACCTACAATGGCGCCTTTGCTTTCGTTGGGGCGATAACGGGCCCTACGATGTTCAGATAGTCGATTACCACTAACAGGGAGGCCAATTGTGAAGATTGACGATAGGCCGTTTCAGAATGGCATGCCGCCGTTTCATCCCGGTGAGACTTTGGCTGACGAACTGGGCGAACTGGAAATCACCGAGGTGGAAATGGACGACTATTTGGCAGTGCCGCGGGGAACGACGGCTGCAGTAGTGGCGGGTCAAAAGGATATTGACGCCGATTACGCTCTTCGTCTGTCGCACTTCTTTGGTGCCGCCGCCCGCTTCTGGATGAACTTGCAGATCACTTACGACTTGAAAGTCGCGGAAAAGAAATCCGGGCCTCACATATTGAAGTACGTGAAGCAGCTACCGCCCGTTAAATTCCCCGTCCTGCCGGAAGATGGCCTTCCTGACTCTTGAGCCCTTGTCCAGTCCTTCCGCAATAGGCTCGACCCGCTCTCCCCGTATGCTAGAATGCCACTGAAAGCCCCAACAGCGAGGAATGACGAATGAAATTTGGCCTAATGTACGAAATCCAGATTCCCGAACCCCATCACCCCGGTATTGAGGCGGAACGCTACAAGCAGGTGCTGGCCCAGGTGGACTTGGCCGACGAGGTCGGCTTTGAGTACTTCTGGACCGTCGAGCACCACTTCCTAAAGGAGTTCTCCCACTGCTCCGCTCCCGAGGTGCTTTACGGCGCCATCTCCCAGCGGACCAAGCGCATCCGTATCGGGCACGCCGTTGCCCTGCTGCCGTCGCAGTACAACCACCCCGTCCGCGTCGCCGAGCGCGCCGCGGTGCTGGACATCCTCAGCGACGGGCGGATGGAGCTGGGCACCGGCCGGTCCACGACCCTCGTCGAGATGGACGGGTTCGAGGTCGACCCGGCGCAGACCCAGGCCCAGTGGAACGAGGCCATCCGCATGATCCCCAAGATGTGGACCGAGGACCCGTTCTCCCATCAGGGCGAGTTCTTCAACATCCCTGAGCGCTCCGTCATCCCCAAGCCCGTCCAGCAGCCGCACCCGCCCATGTGGGTTGCCTGCAGCCAGCCCGACAGCTTCCGCCGCGCCGGCGAGCAGGGCCTGGGCGTGTTGTGCTTCAACCTCGGCGGCTACTCCCAGATGGAGGAGCGTGTGGCGGCCTACCGCGAGGCGATAAAGAACGCCGATCCCGTCGGCTCATTCGTTAACGACCAGGTCGCTGCGCTGTGCATCGTCCACTGCGGTGAGGACGGCGAGGAGGCACGCCGCGTGGGTGGCCCCGAGGGCGCCTGGTTCGTCCAGATGGCCGAGAACCTGTACGCTCCCTGGGCAGGGCGGGAGGTGCCGGACAGCTACAAGTTCGCCGTCGACGCCGTGCAGACCGAGCGGGTCGACAAGACCGCCCAGGACCACCTCGACTCCGGGGCCTTCGCCATGGGCACCCCCGACGAGGTCATCGAGGTCATGAAGAAGTACCAGGAGGCTGGCGTAGACCAGGTGCTGTGCTTCGTGCAGCCCGGCAACCTGTCGCACACCCGCATCATGGACTCCATCAAGCTCATGGGCAAGCACGTCATCCCGTATTTCAAGTAGGACGGGGATGACAAATCGTTGGTGAAGAGTGTAGGGGCGCACAGCTGTGCGCCCCTACACTCTTCAGAAGCCCTTGGTTAACCTGCGCAATCTAGTCCGACGACGGCAGCTTGCGTGGCTCCTGGAGCTCCATCTTTGCTTCGCAGCATTCGATCTCGCCGTCGCCGCTCTTGGTGCAGAGAACGCTGCTGCCACAGGTTTCGCAGGTGTATCGCTTCCCCAGCTGATTGGCCATGATTGACACCCCTACTTCAGCTGCATGGGCTGACCGCAGCAGATGAGATTTCCATTACCGCCCTTGGTCACTATGAATTCGGCGTTGCACTGACTGCAAATGTAGCGCTTTCCGGTCTGGTTAGGCAATTTTGCGCTCCCCTAGTATCAATTTGATTGACGGGATTTTAGCCTGATAGGTTGCCCCTTTCAACCTTGCCGGCGTGGGCGCTATTTCGGCATAAACCGGACAAGGAAACTGGCCTCTCCCAGCGGAATACCGTCGAACAGGATAGCTGCGGAGTGCTCACCGGCTGCCTGCACCGGTATGCGGAACGTCTTGATCCAACGCTGGAACAGGATACCATCCTCCCATTGCACCCGCTGCGCCGGCGGCGTCTCCAACGGCACTCCGGGAGTCTTGAGAGCGACGAACAGGTGGTGATCGCCGGGCAGCGCCCCGCCAATGCAGAACGCAAGGTTCACGTCGACCTCTGCCAGCACCTGGCCGGCCTCTCCCTCCGGAGGCGGCTCGGGAAGGTCCACCAGGTCTACTATGCCGTTGAGGTTCAGGTCTCCGTCAGTTCCCTCATCGGTACTCCGGCAGAAAAGGGCGTACTTCAGGTACGGATCGTCTATGGGAGTCGTCAACCGGTTCCCCCTGAATTCCAATACTTAACGCCTGATTCTATCACGGGTTCAGGTTGTAACGCAGGCGGCGGCGCTGGATTATAATGCGCCGCATAATAGCGACGTTGGAGGGAAAATCATGCCCATCAGCAGAGAGCGGTTCCAGTCCGGCATGACCACCCAGGAATACATCGATTACATAAAAGTGAACAAGGACCCCTTTGTTGAGATTTACAACGGAGTAGAGATCCCGACGGAGGCCGCAAGCTGGGTCGATGAGTTGAACCACCCCGTCAATCTGGCGGTGTTCACCGCCGACTGGTGCGGCGATGCCGTCAGCACCACGCCGGTAATACTGCGGCTGGCCGACAGCAGCGAAAAGTTCAATCTGCAGGTGTTCAGCCGCGACGATGACGTGCAGTTGGCCGACACGTTCCTTCCCGAGCATCGCTCCGGAACCGTGCCTATTTTCGTGGTCCTAGACGACGACATGAACGAGGTAGCCAGGTTCATCGAGACGGCCAGGGGTCTGGTACCCCAGATAGACGCCATGGACGAGGCGATAAACCGCGACACCGAGGGGCTGGACGAAGCCGCCCAGCGGCAGGCGCGCCGGGGACGCCGCATGGCACACCGGGTGGCGCACACCCAGCCCTGGGCCGAGGTAATCCTGCAAGAGTTCCGCGAGATTGTAGACGCTGGCCTGAAGGCATCACCCGCCGAGCGTCCTGCCGTCGGCGGCACCAAGTGGCCGCCAGAAGACTAGGGTAAGAGCCAACCTGCCGGACTGTTTTCTAAGCGAGAGGGTTCGGAGCGGCCACCTGGCGCGTTAAGGTGCTGACATCCACCACCTGTGCGCCGGTGGCGTCGGCGAACAGGTCGGCGGCGGCAGGGTGGCAAGTGAACACCAGCACTTGGTTGGTTTCCGCCAAGCGACCGAACGCTTCCGCTGCCAGACGGGCACGCCCTGGGTCGAAGTTGACCAGGGCCTCGTCCACAACGACAGGCAACCGCTCGGCGTGCTGCCCAAACTCTCGGATCAGGCCGAATCGCAGGGCTAGGTAGAGTTGCTCCCGTGTGCCCCGGCTCAACTCTGATGGCTGCTTGCTGGCGCCGGTGGCGTCTGTCACCGTTATGGTCTGCTCGCCGATGGGGGCGTAGACCCGCTGGTAACGCTGGCCAGTGACGCCGGAAAAGAATTCCTGGGCATGGCGAATGACGCCGGGCTGACGCTCCTGTTCGAACTTGTTCCGTGTTTTTTCCAGGAGGGCCTCGGCGATGGTGAGCCGTGACCACTCCCTGGCTTGCTCCCGCAGTTGCTCCACCAGTGTACTGCGTCGGATGCGGAGGGCCGACGACTCCTCTTCGCTGCTGAGATGTTCCAGCTCGGAGTCTGTGCGTCCACGTTCCTCCCGCAGGGCGTCCCGGCCTCCTGACAATTCAGCGGTAAGTTCCGACACCTTCGCGGATTCCTCCCCGAGCTCATCGGGGTCGGAGCTTGCCAGGGCCTTGCAGAAGGATTCGAATTGCTCTCCAGGACCGGAGAGGTGCTCCAGGTTGCGGCGGTGCTCCCTCCGCCTCCGCTCCAGTTCCAGCTGCTCCTCGTGCTGGCGGGACCGACGGCGGAACTCCTCAGCGTCGTCCGCACCGCCGGCCGTCAACAGCGCAGCCAGTTCCGATTCCGCTGACTGCAACCGGCGTTCCCGGCCGTCCAGTGCCTGCCGTTCCTCCTCCGCCTGCTCCTTGGCTCGCAACCGGTCCGAGAAAGCAGTCTGTGCTTCGTCCAGTCGCCGGATTAGCTCGTCGGCCACAATCGACAGTTGCCTGCGGTCGTCGGGATCGAGTGTCAGACCGTGACGCTGTGCCAGCGGCTCCACCGACTGGCGAAATTCCTGAATGTCGAACTCAATGGCTGCAACGCGGTCGCGCATCCGGTGAGTTTCCGCCAGAGTGCCCCTCGCAGTTTCGACGCGGGCAAGAAAAGAGGTCATCGCGTCCGGGGTCAGCGTTTGATTTAGCTGACGATCGCAGAGCCATCGCCGCCATTCCTGCTGCGCCTGTTGAACGGACGCCACGGCTGCCTCTTGCCCAGTGACTGCTCCCTCGAGTCGATGTTCCTGCAACATCTCTCGCCGGGCAGCGTCTTCAATCCGTGTATTGGCGGAAATCCAGGCGTCCAGGGCGTTGCGGACGAGGTTCAGTTGCCCCTCCGCCGTGTCCAGTGCGACGGCGTCGGGTTGGTCACGGAGCCCAAGGGCGGCGGCGGAGTCCAGCAGCAAACGGCGGGCCTCTTCCGCGGCTCCCTCGGCGTCAGCGGCCTGTCGCGCCAAGGCGGACGCAACCGGAAACGAGGTTGTGGCAGGCGACGTGGGCTTTCCCATAAGCCAAAGCGTTGCAGCGGCGAGAAACAGGACCACTCCACAGAGGGCACCCAGAATCAGGGCACCCCCACCGATCAGGATGCCCGCCACAGCCAGAACGGCACCGGCCAAGACCAGTGCGATCATTGGCAGCGGGCTGGTGCGTTTCGAATCCCCTGCCTGGGATTCCATGCTGGCGGCGAGTGTGTTGACCTGGGCGCGAAGTGTTTCGAGATTCTGTCGCTGCCGCTCGAACTCGCCCAGCCGGCTGCGGGCGATACGGACAAGATCCTGGCGCTCCGACAATTCGCCGGGAGACATTTGCGGCGGTGGAGGCAGCTTTTCCCGCGCCTCTTGAGTCGCCGCCTTTTCGTCCTGGAGCGCCCGGCGTTCCTGGTTCAGTTGAAATTCCGCCTTCAGGGCGTTGTCGCCGGCCTCAGCTAGCCGGTCTTTCCACGTTTCAACCTGGGTCCTGACCACCAGCGATGTATCGAATGCCTGAAGTTCTGTCTCTTCCCAATCGTGTCCCAGATCCGCCACAGCCTTGGAGAAATCGTCCTCCATTTCCCTAAGCTCACTCTGGCGTTCGGGGAGGTCGCGAACGGCGGCATCGAACCTGTTGCGGTCGCGACGTATGGCCTCGATGCGTTCCCGATCGTAGAGCAGGTCTTCGCCAGTTACATCGCCGGAGGCCGCCTCCTCTGTCCGACGCAATTGGCGCGCTGCTTCGTCCCGGTCCTCGCGCAATTGTCTAGTCTGGGCCTCGAAGGCGTCGAGCCGCACAATGGGGTTTTCGGGAAAGTCCGCGTATTTGGGCATATCCCGTAGATTCGCATCGCAGTCCGACAGGGCCATCCAGTCCTGCCAGCCGCCGATCAGCCGCTCGATCTCCCCTCGTCGGATGTTCAGCCGGGAGAGTTCGGCTTCGGCTTCCTCCAATTCCCGGTCGATCTCCGACTTGCGGGCAGTGAGCGTGCCATACCTGCCAGCGTTGCCCTCGATAACACGCAGCTGCGCGTCCAGGTTCCTCAATGAATTCAAGAGGTTGGGGACTCTCTGGACTTTGCCGCTGGGCAGGAAGATTGCACGCTTGTCGTCTTTGATTGCCTGTTCGAGTTTGGGCAATTCGGGTGCGCCCTGTCCTGCGCTATAAATGGCTCCACTGGAGTCGTTGAGGGATGTGGCGACTTGAAGCTCGTCCAGGCTGAAGGCGAACACGTTCCTGAAGAGATCGGGGGTGGCATTCCCGGTGAGGCTGGGCAGGATTACCGCCGGGTTGATGGTTTCTCCCCCTGCATCCTGCACCCTCAGCGGGCCTCCGTGGGCCCCGGCGTACCTTTCGAGTACATATACAGCCCCGGTATCGTCCGCCAATCGAATGCGCCCACCGTGCCTACCTCCCGAGAGGGGCGGATAGTGCGAGTCCCGATTCCGAGCCGGAAATCCGAACAGGATGGTCCGGATAAAGGCGAGCAGGGTACTCTTGCCTGCCTCATTGGGCCCATAGAAGACCGTGACAGGCCCCGAGACAGGACCGATTTCGCACTGGTGAAAGTGGCCAAACCCGTCCAAATAAAGGGATTCAAGCCTCATGCCTCGTCCTCGTCATCCACCAGCGCACAGAGGCACTCGTCCTCTGCCTCCGCCAGCAAGGCCAGAAGATCATCGCCGGACGGCAGGAATCCGTTGCCCAGGTAGGGCCGGGCGTTGGTGCTGTTGTACAGGACCTGCAGTGACCTCCGGAGTCCCTCCATAGCCTCCGGGTCTTCCCGCAGTTCAGCGCTCAGCCGTGCCAGGTCGCCGGCGAAATCCTCCCGCAATGCCGCCCTCTTCCGGTCAACGGGCGGTCCCGTATCAACCTGGATCCGTTCACACCACAGCCAACGCGACGCATGGTCGTGTTCGTCGTTGATTCGTTCACGCAGGTGTTCGAGGGTCCCGGCACTGCGAATCCATCGATTCAGCGTCCCCCGGCCAGTCAGCGTGAGTCGGAAGACAACGGGACGCCCACCGCTGGCATCCGAACAGGAAACGATGGCTTCGTCAACGGCGTTGAGCAGTTCCTGTTCGGACGTCAGCCCGGTTACGTTGATTTCCAGCAATTCCCAGCGCACAACATCCACCGGGCAGAAGTCCAGCCTGACACCACCGAAATGGTTGACCTCCACAAGGTAGACGCCGCGTTCACCGGTTTCCCGCGGACTTCTTCCCTGGGAATTGCCGGGATACACTATTGCTGGCATTTCCTGCCTGAGTACATTGCGGGTGTGAACGTGTCCCAGCGCCCAGTAGTCCAGTCCGGTTGCAACCAGATCAGCCACGGAACAGGGGGCGTATGAGTCGTGGTCCGGGTGCCCCCCGACGTTCGCGTGGAGCAGACCGACGTTGAAACCCGCACGCAGCTGAGGCATGGCCGCGTTGAACATCGGCACCAGGTTCTCCCGTACCTCCCGTGTTGGGTAGCTGACACCAAACACTGCGGCCCGCTCGGGGTCGTCGACGAAGACCGGAGCGGCCGACACCTCCGGACTGAACCGGACGCATCCCGGAGGTAGATCCAGCCGGGCCTCCCAGCCGTCCAGGGGGTCGTGGTTGCCGTGGCACACGAAGGTGCGGATGCCTGCTGCATCCAGTCGGCTCAACCCGTCGATGAACCGGAGTTGCGCCCGCAGGCTGCGGTCCGCGCCATCGTATATGTCGCCGGCCACCAGCAGGGCGTCCACCCGCTCCCTTAGACAAAGAGAAATTATATTTTCGTAGGCGTCGAATGTCGCTCGGTACAGGCTATCCGCGACATGCTGTGGCGCCTCGGAGCGGATGCCGCCGAAGGGGCTGTCCAGATGCAGATCGGCAGCGTGAACAAATTTCAGGCGAGTCATGCGGGCCCCGGGTTCTTTCAACTCTCTGTCTGAATCAGGACGATCCGGAATTAAGGACCTTCAGGATGGGCGTTTCACGATTTCCCATCCTGTGAATCATTTGAACCCGGGAATCCTGATTCGGACGATTCTCCCGGACAGATAAATTCTCTCTGGGGCTACGGGTCGTCGTCGCGCCACTCGAAGCTGAGGTTGGTGTAACGGACAAAGACACCGCCGCCGGGCGCGCCCAGGGGGCCGTTGGCAGCCAGCACTGCAATGGTGAACTGGTCTCCCGGGTTTGGGTTGTTGGCCAGCTCCACCCGCTGCGGACGGTTGAATCCCTCGACGGTGCCACGCTCACGGTTGCACTCGCCGTTGATCCAGACCTCGCCGTAGTCGTCGACGCACGTCTCGAACAGCAGACGGGTACGCCTGGGGTCTCGCCCTGCGACTGTGTCGGGTACGGTGATGTTGATGCGGTACCAGACGAAGGAGAACCCGGTGACATAGTCCCCGCCGAACCTGGCCCAGGCGCTGGTATCTGAGCAGACTGCCCAGCCGGAGTCGTCATAGTCTGGCAGACGAGCCGGGCTGCCTACTGCACGTTCATCCAGCCCATAGTTGTCGGCGCCGGGGATGTACCCCTCGGCATACTTCCACTGCCCTTTGACTGCGGCCTGTCCCTCGGTGCTGTTAATGTCTATCGGGAATCGTGGCATGGTTCACTCCTTGGTTCTAGTGTGATTCGATTCCGTTATGTATGCGGCCAAAATAGGATAGCACTTACTAAGTTGGTGACTTCACCCTCCCCCTGAGGGGGAGGGGATTTTGTAGCCTACCGCGTATCCTCTATCTGGTTTGAAAGATGTTAGCGGCAGTAGAGTCCTGTCAATCGGAGAATGACAGAAATCCCGGCTCGGCCTAAACCCCGGTGATCTTGATGCCCGAATGCGTCCGGTAGATGCGATTGATGTTGACCAGCAACGGCGTGATCTGCTCCACGTACTTGGCGTTGGCCAAAGCGCCTCCGTCGACGCCCCTCAGGCTCTTGATCTTGTCGGCCAGGCCCATTACCAGCTTCTTGGCGTCGGCGTGGTCGGAACACACCACCACGTCGCCCTCCATGTCCACCTGAGGGTCCTGGAGTTCCTCGGCGCTGACGTTCTGAAACGCGGCGACGATCTGGGCGCCGGGCAGAATCTCTTGCGCTTCCTGGGCAGCCGAACCGGCCTCCACCTCGACGGCGCTCGCACCCTTGCCGCGCTCGAAGACCATGGGAGCTATAACGCTGACCACTATCTTGCCGTCCAGGGACGCGGCCAAGTCCTCCAGCACGGGACGCTGACCCTCGTAGGGAAAGGCCAGGAATACCACATCGCCCGCGGCGGCGGCTCCGGCGTTGTCGGTGCCCGCAATGCTGGCGCCGGGTGCTCCCTCGGCCAGTTCAGCGGCGGCGGACGCGCCTCGCTCCGTGCTGCGAGAGCCAATGGTCACTGCCTCTCCGGCCATTGCCAGCCGCAGGGCCAATCCTTTTCCTTCAGGCCCGGTTCCACCCAGGATTGCAAGCATCGCCCCTCCTTTGTTTCTATCGGTAAACTGACGGCCCTACTATACAACACGCCCTGCACCGGTCGGCAACGGCCAACTGTCATCAGACTCGAGGTGCCACAGACTGTCGCGCTGGGGAAAACTTACATCACCCTTGAAAGATAGCCATAGTGAGGATAAATTGGAATACCACAAGAACACAGGACACTATATTATTGAGATGAATCCATGAAGACCATTAGCGTCTCTGTCGACGACGAGACCCACAGGCTGGCAAGGATAAGGGCTGCCGAGACGGGGACCACAGTTTCGGCGATGATGCGAAACATGTTGACTTCCCTGCTACAGAGTCTGCTTGACGATGTTCAGTTCGAGACTGAGCATCAAAGGCGTGTTCGTATGCTTGATGAGGTAATGTCGAGATTCGAGAGGGAAGGTGTAGGATTGAAAGCCAGCGAGAGGCTGAGCAGGGAGGAGATGTACAACACACGTGCGCCTCGCTGACACAAACATCCTGATTTACGCTGCGGACACGTCGCCAGAGGAGACTGTGAAAAGGATCAGGGCGGCAGAGGTTCTTAAGGAGCCTGATTTGGGTCTTTCAGCCCAGGTCCTGCAGGAGTTTTATTACCAGGCTACCAGAGCCAGAGGCAGACTCGCGTTTTCACACGAGCGGGCCTTGGCATTCCTGGCGCCACTGATGCTTCTCCCAATCCAGCCAATAACCCAGTCATTGTTCACAACGGCCGCAGGGATCGCAAACCGTTACGGAGTCTCCTATTGGGACGCCGCGACATTGGCGGCGGCGAAAATGCTGGGTTGCGATGCGGTGTATTCGGAAGATATGAGCCACTCCCAGGACTACGACGGACTGCGTGTCATCAATCCGTTTATCGACGAAACTGTAACTGAATAAAGCTATCCGCTTTTGGGCACTCGAAAGGGAGTAGAAACCTACGCGTAAGCCCGCCTTGTGTTGCCGTACCTCCTCGGTGATAATAGTTCCGCTTTACTGAGACTGACGGTCTCATTCCAACCAACCCCGGAACTGAAAAACCCGGAGGTACCCTGCCCATGGTTGACCTCAGACGGGCGGCCGCCATTGTCGGCGTCCACGAGCACGTTACCCGCTACGCTCCCGACAAGAGCGAGCTCCAGATTCAGGGCGAGAGTATCATCAAGGCGCTGGACGATGCCGGACTGTCCAAGAACGATGTGGACGGCCTGTTCACCGCGTCGATGTCGGTGCGCAATAGCGGCCTGAACCTCGCCGACTACCTGAATATGTACCCCAGGCACGTCGACAACACCACCGTGGGCGGCGGGTCGTTCGAGTTCCACCTCGCCCACGCCCTCAACGCCATCCACGCCGGGCGCATCAACGTCGCGGTGATCACCTACGCCACCCTCGCCCGCTCCGGCGGCGTGTCCGTCGGCACCGGAGGCGTTGGGCGGTTCGGACACCCCCGCCTCGACCCGTCGCCCGACAGCTTCGAGGAACTGTACGGCCTGACCACCGTGGGCCTGTACGCGATGATCGCCAACCGGCACATGCACCAGTTTGGCACCACCCCGGAGCAGCTGGCA
This sequence comes from Dehalococcoidia bacterium, assembly GCA_963664175.2. Classification (GTDB taxonomy): domain Bacteria; phylum Chloroflexota; class Dehalococcoidia; order Lucifugimonadales; family UBA3495; genus VXOI01. Next base: position 116,973 of record CAXXOI010000029.1, on the reverse strand, counting down.
GAGATCGCGGTGGCCGTGCGGCACCACGCATCAATGAACCCCGGGGCCCTGTTCCGAGACGAGATAACCGTCGAGGACGTTATGCGCTCCCGGGTCATCTCGTCGCCGTTGCACATCAACGACTGCTGCGTTATCACCGACGGCGGTGGCGCGGTGGTTGTGGCGTCGCCCGAGGTCGCCCGCAGCTGCCGCCACACGCCCGTGTGGGTGCTGGGCACCGGCGAGGCCGTGGCCCATCAGGGTGCTGGCAAGCGCGACCTGATCTACATCGCCGCCAAGCAGAGCCATGAGCCCGCCTTCGCCGGGTCCGGCGTCACCCACGACGACATCGACATGGCTATGATCTACGACTCCTTCACCATCACCGTGCTGGAGACGCTGGAAGACTTGGGATTCTGCGAGAAGGGAGAGGGCGGCCAGTTCGTCAGCAACGGCGCCCTCAAAATCGGCGGCAAGCTGCCCATCAACACCGATGGTGGCGGTCTGTCTTCCAACCATCCGGGGATGCGCGGCATCTTCCTGCTGATGGAGGCCACCCGTCAGTTGCGCCACCAGTTCGAGGGTTCTCCGCGCCAGGTGCCCGACTGCAAGATCGCCCTGTGCCACGGCACCGGTGGCGCTCTCGGCTCCCGCCACAGCGGCGGCACCGTGATACTGGGGAGGGACTAGTAATGCCTGAATGGAACAAGCCGCTGCCCACCGTGGTCGGGGAGACCCGCGCCTACTGGGACGCCTGCCGACGCGGCCAACTGCTGATCCAGCACTGCGACAAGTGCGACGAGTACCAGTTCTATCCCAGGGGAATCTGTTCCCATTGCTGGTCGGAAAGCCCGTCTTGGTACCAATCCAGCGGCAAAGGCACCGTCTGGACCTACACGGTCACCTACCAGAACCGCACCACCGGCTTCGACCAGGGACCCTACGTGCTTGCTCTCGTGGAGCTGGAGGAGGGCGTGCGCATGTTCACCAACATCGTGGGCTGCGATCCCGGCGAGGTCACCATCGGCATGCCGGTCGAGGTGACCTTCGAGCGCGCCACCGACCAGATCAGCGTCCCCTACTTCAAGCCCGCGACATAGGGCGTCATCAAGGTGCTCCGGGCTTCGCGCCAGTAGCTACTACGGCCTTTAACGCCCACTGGCAAATACCCGAAACTACCGAGTGGCGATTTCATCGTGAAATCGCCACTTTGACACTTGGTGGCGCGGCTGGTTAAATTCACACCCACTACAACGTTTAATTGAGACAGGTGAGCTATGAAAGCAGCAGTAATGCGAGAGGTCAACCAGCCCCTGGAAATCGAGGAGATTGACGTCGCATCTCCCGGACCGCGCGAGGTGCTGGTCCGCACCGGAGCCAGCGGCGTCTGCCACAGCGATCTGCACTTTATCGAAGGGCTGTACTCCACGCCCACCCCGATCATCCTGGGCCACGAGGCCGCGGGCACCATCGAGGCCGTGGGCGATCTGGTCGACTACGTCAAGCCCGGCGACCGAGTGATCACCTGCCTGTCCGTCTTCTGCGGGACCTGCGAGCGTTGCACCGAGGGACGGACCGTCCTGTGCTCCCGCACCGGCCTGACCCGTGGGCGGAACGAGACGCCTCGTCTCAGCCAGAACGGCGATGAGGTGATGCAGTTCGCCAACCTGTCGTCATACGCCGAGCAGATGCTGGTCCACGAGAATGCGGTGGTCAAGATTGAACGCGACATTCCTTTCGAGCAGCTGGCGCTCATCGGCTGCGGCGCCACCACCGGCTTGGGCGCGGCGCTGAACACTGCCGCCGTCCGACCCGGCAGCACCGTGGCGGTCATCGGCTGCGGCGGCGTGGGCCTCAACGCCATCCAGGGCGCCGCTCTTGCCGGCGCGCTACGCATCATCGCCATCGACGCCGTGGAGACCAAGCTGACCCTGGCCCAGGAGTTCGGTGCCACAGACGTTGTCGATGCCTCCGGCGGCGACGTGGTGGAGAAAATTCGGGACCTGACCAACGGCGGCGTTGACTACTCATTCGAGGCCATCGGCAAGAAGGAAACGGCCGAGCAGTCGTTCCACATGTTGCGTCCGGGCGGCACCGCCACCGTTATTGGCATGATCCCCCAGGGCACGAAGATCGAGCTGGACGGCCCGTCGTTCCTGAGGGAGAAGCGCATCCAGGGCAGCAGCATGGGCTCCAACCACTTCCGCACCCACATGCCCCAGTACGTGGAGTTCTACCTGCAGGGTCGCCTCAAGCTCGACGAGCTGGTCTCCCGCCGCATGAATCTCGAGGACATCAACGACGCCTTCGGATACATGAAGGAAGGCAGCGTTGCCCGTAGCGTGATCACGTTCTAGCGATTGCCGGTGCAGCTATAGGCTGATACGCTGGTAAGACAATTCGCGGAGTGGCTGGAAGAACGTTTGCCCCGCTAATCGGGAAGAGCGCCAGACATAGCCGCGGATTCTATATTCGTGAGGATGCGTAATGAAAGTACGGGGAGTCATCAAAGGGCATACCTTGATATTTGATGAGCCGCTGGGTTTGCCAGAGGGTCAGATTGTGGAAGCGGAGATAACTCCAACCGAAGGAGAGGCCGCTGGTTTTCCCAACGGAGCTGAGGATAGGGCACGAGTTGCCAGGAGGGAACTGCTGGCAAAGTATGGAATCAGACCCACCCCGTCCAGAGGCTATGTCGTAACCAACGAGATGGTGAACAAAATACGCGATGAATTGGGTATCTGAGTCTTGGTGGCCTTGTATGATATAAGCGCTCTACTTGCTCTATTGGATGAAGAGCATGAGAAACACCATCAAGTGTCCAGTTGGTTTATCGATAACACAGAGGGAGGCTGGTCCTCCTGCCCACTTACTCAGAATGGTTACTTGCGTATCCGCTCGCAGCGGACTTACCCTCACTCAACGAGCCTCGTCGAGGCTCATGAGCAGTTACTGGCAGCAACGTCCACTCCATACCATCAATTCATCAGCGACGACATCAGCATCCTCAATGAATCCCTGGTCATTGCCTCGCTGCTTTCAGGTTACAGGCAACTAACGGACGCCTATCTGCTCGCTTTGGCAGTGGCGCACGACGCCCGGTTGGTGACTCTGGATCGGCGTATTCCCCTGGCCGCTGTTCGCGCTGCCACTGAACACAACCTCGTGATCATCTAGCCCCCTACAACCAACTACCCTGCAATGAGGGTTAGCGAATCCCGAGGGCAAGTCCACCACGAAAAATGCAAAGGGTGCCGGATCAAGCACCCTTCATCAAGCGCAATGCACTGCGCAAGCTGCCGCGCGGCCCCACCCGGCGCCCCACTGAGCGTCCGCGCTAGTTGTCCAGGTGGATGGTGGCGACGACCCTGGGCACGTCACCCACAACGCGTGTGGTGTGGCCGCGACCGGTCAGGTCCTCGGCGAGGTTGACATCTCCGGGGCCAAGCCTGTGGACGGTGCCGTCGCCCAGTCCGATCTCCGCCTCTCCGGACAGGGTAATCAGGTATTGCCTGCGAGGCGCCACGTGCCAATCGCTGAAGAACCCCGGCGGCAGGGCCCGGAAAACGATCCCCTTGGCGTTGTGCAACTCGTTCCATGCCGGATGGGAGGACGGGTCGATCACCTCGATGTGTGATTCCCCGTCGTCGCCTGAATACAACCTTATCGATGCCATGAATCCTCCTGACCGTCTTTTGCCGGAAAGGGTCTGTAACATATCGGAAAAGCCCACTAAAGTCCGTCTTGGGCTCCCGATGGCCATTCTCATACAAGAATGGGGGACACCCTCACCCTAACCCTCTCCCGGAGGGAGAGGGGATTTGTTCCAACCCCTCCGGGGCAGAATTCTAACGCAAATTAGAGACCAGCGGGCTAAAACTCCTCCACCGGTCGGGTGGAGATGCCGTAGGTGCCGTAGAAGAAGTGGGCGTAGTGCGTGGTACCGCCGGTCACGAACAGCAGGTATTGCTCCGGGCTTTCCAGTCTTGGAATGGTGGCGTCGGGGTCGCTCTCCAATGCCTGCAGTTCCGGGTGATGCAGCCACTTGCCCTTCTCGTCCATGGGGACGCCGCGGCTGCCGATGGCCTGCTGTAACGGCATCCGGCAATGCTGGTGCAGCCATTCCTGGGCGTCGCGCTTGTTGTACCCGGCCTCGGCGAGAATGACCGCGCGCGATGGACTGAGCACGACGGGATGGTACGGCCCGGGGTAGGACACCCGCTGGCTGGTGTGCCCCACCTGCGCTGAATCCCAGCCTCGCAGCCACCCGCCGCTGCCGGCGCCCGGGTAGGACATCATGGAGGCTATGTTGTTCAGCGTGTCCTTGTGATTCCTCGACCCCGAGTCCAGTATGTCGCCCGGGCCAGTGACGGTCACCAGCGTGACGGCGCTCTCGTGGGGCTGGAAACCCAGGTCCACGTGATAGGGCTGCCATGGGCTGAGTTCCTCGTTCTCGGCGATGCACATGCCGAACTTGGTGGGCAGGCCGATGAAGTTGGGATCGGCGCCCCCGGCCTTGCAGTACCCGATGTTGATGAGGCACAGCCGCAGTGCCCGCCCGATGGCGGTGTTGGCGCTGTTGGCCACGCCGGGGCCCATGGCCGACGTGCCGCAGTTGATGCCGGCCCGTTGGGCGATGGGGCCGTTGACCAGGATCAGCGGGGCCTCGGTATGCCCCGACACCTGCATGTCGCGGTGGTTGAGCTCCGGCTGGGCCAGGCAGTCGATGGCGGCCAGCAGCACAGGGAACTGCTCGGGACGGCATCCTGCCATCACGGCGTTGATGGCTATCTTCTCCACCGTGGCGACTCCGAAGCCCGGCTCCATCACCATCAGAACGTCCTGAGGGGCCTTGCCGGTGCCGGCCAGCATCCTTTCCACCAGCTCGGGTGTCGGCGGAATGACCGGGAGGCCGTCGCTCCAGTCCCTTTCCCCCAGGAACCGGTTGACCGCGTCCAGGCCATCGGGGGATGTGTCCATATCCACCGTAAAGACCTCGGTGGCGCCCCCGGTCTTCTGGGCGGTGACCGGGCCGCGCGACACCGGGAAAGTGGTCAGGCCCTGGATTATGGAGTCGACCTGCTCGTCAAGCATGTTGCAGATGAATTCGGGATGCTGCCCGGAGGTGGCGTGGGGAATGGTGACGTAAGCGGTGGTGGGCTGTCCCCACCCGTCCACGCACGCTTGCCACGACCGGGCAAAGCTCTGGGCGGCAATGCCCACGGCAGGAATGCCGGCCTTTTCCATGGCCACCATGTCATGGCTAAGCCACGACGTGCAGCCCCCTCAATGCGCCGTCGCGCCCACCATGGCATCCACCTCGGTGGCGATGCGAGCGGCCTCCTCGTCGTCGATGTGGACGCCCCGGCTGAGCGCGGGACGGCCCTCGCGCAGGTCTCCGCCGTAACGCTGGAACCTGACGCTGGGATACCGGCGCTGCAGCTGCTCGGCGAAACGGTCGACGGCCACGTCGGCCCCGCCGGTCATGTTGTTGTACAAACCGATGGTCTTGCCCTCAAAGGATGTGAGCCTTGGAGCGGGAGTGATCTTGAAATCCACCCGCTCGGCGGCGGGAGACATTATCTGAACTTTCATGCCTTGATTCCTTTCTGGATCATGTGTGATCTGGGGCTCGCAAAGCCTGTGCGACATTGTTAGCGAGGGTCACTCAGGTGGGCTTGAGAATAGTTGCGCGACACGCCAACGTCAATCGGCGGAGGTCCAAACCGCAGAGTCATTTAATCCTCCCTCCCTCTCAGGGGAGGGTCAGAGTAGGGGTGATATTTTGCGCATCAGCGACTCTGCAATCGATAAGAGAACCCCCTCACCCTCTCCCTCTGGGAGAGGGAACTATTAAAGGCCTCTGGCCTCAACCGCGCCCCGAACGCAATCAGGCCAACGGCGACTCGCTATGGTTGCCCAGGCGGTAGCCTATGCCCTGCTCGGTATAGATGTAAGCCGGATCGTTGGCGTCGTCGCCCAGCTTTCGCCGCAGCCGGCGCAGGTGAGTCCGGACAACCTGGGGGTCGCCGGCCGCTGTTACGTGCCACACTCGTCGCAGCAACTGGTCGTGGGTAACGACACGGCCGCCGTTGGTCGACAGGGCTCTCAGCAGATCGTATTCGATGGGCGTCAGGTGCACGGGCTCTCCGGCGACGGTCACCTGGCGGTGGACGTAGTCGATGCTCAATTCGCCCAGGGTGAACGGTTCCGCCGGCTCATCGTGGTCCCACCCCGCATGGCGGCGCAGTGCCGCACGGATCCGCGCCGTGAGCTCGGTAGGCGAGAACGGCTTGACCATGTAGTCGGCCGCCCCGGTGTCGAATGCACGCTCAATGTTCTGGTCCCTGCCATAGGCCGTCAGGAAAATCACTGGAACGTCGGCGACACTGAGGATGTCCTGCATTAGTTCAATGCCGTCAGCGTCCGGAAACACCAGGTCGAGGAGCACCAGTTGCGGCTGCTCCGATTCCACCAGCCGCAGGGCCTCTTTGGGGTCGGCCGTAAGCACCGGTGCATAGCCCGCCCTTGAAAGGACGTCACGCGCCAGCCGGAGAGTCTGTGGATCGTCATCCACGGCCAGTATGCGGACACGTTCGTTTGGCTCGCTGTGGGTCCGGGTCGACTGGTTCCCGTTCCTTGGAGCATGGCCGACATCGGCCTGGTCAGCCACCGGCAGGGTTAACGTGAAGCGGGTACCGAGGCCGGGCCCTTCGCTCTCAGCCCAGATCCTGCCGCCGTGGGCCTCGATGATGCCCCTGCAGATTGCCAGCCCCAGGCCCGAGCCAGTGCTTTCCCGGTCTCCATTATCTCCCTCGATTCTGACGTACTTCCGGAAGAGGTACTGGAGCTGCTCCGGGGAGACGCCGCGGCCTTCGTCCGCCACCGACACAGCCACATGCCAATCATGCCGCGCCGCTGTCACCCGGATCGCGGAGAACTCCTGGGAATAACGGGAGGCGTTGGACAGCAGATTGCCAAGTACCTGCACCACGCGATGCCTGTCGGCCATGACATTCGGCAGGTCGGACGGGATATCGATGTGCAGCTGGTTGCCGCTCCCCACGCCGCCAAAGGCGATGCGAGCCTGCTCTACCAGCGTGGAAACATCGCTGGGTTCCGGGCTGACCGACAGTGAGCCGGTCTCGATGTGGGCCACGTCCAGGAGATCGGCGATCATCCGGCGCATCCGGTCGGCCTGGCCGTCGATCAAGCGATGGAACTGCCGAATCTCGGCCGGATTGAGATGCGCGGTGTCGTCAAGCAGGGTCGAGGCCGAGCCCTTGATCGATGTCAGGGGAGCGCGCAGCTCGTGGCTCACCATTGCCAGAAACTCGGCCCTCAGCCGTTCCAGTTCCTCCAGCGGGGTCATGTCCTGGAGAGTCACGACCACCGATTCCATTTCGCTCCCGTCCTGCGAGTACAGCGGCGTGGCGTTCACCAGCACGGTTATGGACCTGCCGTCGGGCACCTGCAGGACGATTTCCTCGGCGCGAATGGTCCTCCCTGTGCTGAGCCGGTGAGCCAGCGGAGACTCCTCCAGGGAGATTTCCCTGCCGTCCATCCGGCGAAGGCTGAGAATCTCCATGATCTGCTCGGGTGGGCTATCCGGGTCCCGCAGGCCCTCGATGATCCGAAGGGTCTCGCGGTTGTAGGACACCGGGTCGCCCGATTTCGCATCAAAGACCACCACACCCACCGGCGATGTGTTGACCAGTGCCTCGAGGTCGGCCCTGGCCCGCTGCTCGTCGCGGTACCTGCGGGCATTGGCGATGACCAGTGCCGCCTGCGAGGCAAACATCACCAGAGTCTCCTCGTCCTCGCGGCTGAAACCCCGATCGTCCTCTCCCTTGGTCAGGTAGATGGAGCCGACCCTACTGCCTGCGTTGCGGATGGGCGCCATCAGCAGCGAGGTCACTGCGACGGGAGGACGCAGTTCCTCCATCCCGAATGTCCGCATGTAGCCGTAGAGATCGTCGACCCGAAGTGGTTCGGCGATGTCATTAAGGTGCCGGAAGAGCTGCACACTCTCCGGGAGCTCCACCAGCATTCGACGCTCGTCCGGTGTCAGGCCCGAGGCCACAAACTCCTCGAACTGGCCATCCGGGCTGAGCACCGTTATGCCCCCGTACCGCGCGTCCGAGAGATCGCGCGCGCTGTCCACCACGTGCTGCAGGACGATGTCCAGGTCCAGACTCTCGTTGACGCGTAGGCTGGCCTGGCTGAGCCGGGTCAGCCGGTCCTGCAGTGATTTGAAATCCTGTTCCAGCTGTTCGCCTGGCTGCATCGAAGTTCTCCTTGCCGGGCCGCAGCGATTATACCCGCATGTGACAAAACTGTCACAGTATTGTTATGAACAACGGGCCGACTGTCATGTCTCTGTCAGACGTCGGTCCATAGAATGTGCATTAGCAGAAAGCGGCATAGGAGGCATCAAATGTTTGAGATTGATATCAATTGGACCGGTGTCACCCTGGCTGCTGCAGCTTACTCCGGCTCCCCCGTGGTCATCTCGGTGCTCGCTGGCTCCATTTCTGCTGGGATGAAACCAGGCGATTCGTCTCTCAATTCGATACTCGTTGGAGCGGGAATCGGGCTGCTGGGAGCGGTCGCAGTCGCCTGTTGGGGGCTGGTCACGCTGGGGATGGCGTTTGACTCTAGCCTGGGTGATTCCACCCTTCTGGGTGTTTTCCTCGCTGGCCCGTTCGTTGTGTCAGCCGGCTTTGCGTGGCTCACCTGGGCGTTTTCGTCGCTGTCATCGAATTCAGAAATGACGGACATTGAGGAAAGCGATGCCCTCCAATGCCAGTAGGGCCGCGTCATATCCTGGCGAGGCATACGGGGGCCGTCCTGGTCCCGGGTAACCCAAGATAGAACAGGTAGCCCCGGAAACAAAAAGTGGGACAGGGTTCAAGTCTCACGGAGATGAATCAAGTGAACTGCTCGAGATGCAATCGACAAATCGGCGAGGGCGACCGTTATTGCCCCTGGTGCGGGGAGCCAGTGGCATTACCTGCTGAAGCGGATTCCCAGGGCGTTGGCGACGATGCCCCGGGAGCCACTGCATCCGAACCGATAGCCAGTGACCGAGAACTGCGAGCGTTCCGGACCGACCTGGATTCCGTGGTCTCCGAGGTAAGCCGCTTGTCTCTCAGGCTCGTTGACCTGGAACGGCGGTTCGGAGCGCCCGGGGCCGCGCGAACCCCCGCGCAGCCCCCGCCGGAGCCGCTGCGGCGCGGGCCGCCCACGGTCGAATCCCCAACTGCTCGTCCGGCGGGGCCGCCAGCCGCCCGACCCGAGGCGGCGACTCCCGTCGCCCCCGTTCCGGCCGGACACCTTGATGTGGAACGGGGACGTGAGCGGCGAGAGCCGGTCTTGAGGAGCACGGCGAGGCAGTCGGCCGAGTCCGCCGGCGGCGGAATCAACGTCTCTCGACTTCCTGACGTGAACCTGCCGAGCTGGAACTGGGAGTGGCTGGTGGGTGGCAACTGGCTGGCTCGAATTGGCGTGGTGGCCCTTATATTCGGGGTGGCCTTTTTCATCAGCCTCGCCATCGATCGGGGCTGGCTGGGGGAGGTCGAGCGGGTGGTCCTGGGCCTCGCCGGAGGCTTGGTCCTACTTGGCGCCGGGGAATTCTGGCGTCGCCGCTACGGCGTATGGGCGCAGACCGTAACAGGCGGCGGTTTAGCCATACTGTACCTGTCGGTGTACGGCGCCTTTGCCCTCTACGAGCTGATATCTCCCCTGACGGCATTCGCCGGTTTCTCCGTGATCACGCTGGCGGGCGCACTGCTGTCGCTGCGCCACGAGGCGATGGCCGTCGCGGTGTTTTCCATATTCGGCGGCTTCGCCACGCCCCTGTTGCTCCAGGAGAGACTGCCCGACCAGAGGTTGCTGCTGGCCTACGTGCTGGTGCTGGACGTGGGGGTGCTGGCCCTGGCCAGTTTCCGCAACTGGCGCTGGTTCACGCTCCTGGCCTTGGTTGGCTCGCTTGTCCTGTTCGCATTCTGGTACCAGGAACTGGAGCCGACCGTGGGGCTGGCGCAGATCGGCATCACCGCCATATTCCTGGTGTTCGCCGCCGCCACGGTAGTCTTTCACCTCCTGCGCCAACAGGCGGCCAACGTCGGCGACCTGTTGCTGATCACCCTGAATGCGGCGGCCTACTACGGCATCAGCTACACCCTCATGAACGACGAATACCGCCCCTGGATGGGAGGCTTCACCGCCGCGCTGGCTGCGTTCTACGTCTTAGCCGCCGCCTCTTTCCGGAAGCGCGGGGAGGCGCAGAAAAACCTGATGCTGTTTTCGGCGGGACTGGCCGTCGTGTTCGCCGTTCTGGCCGTGCCGATACAGCTGGGCGGGCCGTGGATCAGCGTTGCCTGGGGACTGGAGGCGTTGGTGCTGGTCTGGATGTCCTTCCCTCTAAGGATGCGGGAGCTCCGCTGGGCCGGATACGCGATGTTCCAGGTGTCAGCGGTCTGGCTGGTGGCGGTGGAAGCCGCTGCATTCAGTGAGGATTTCACACCCTTCCTCAACGAGTACATGATCAGCTACGCCGCGGCGGTCATTCTGCCCGCGCTGGCCGGCTGGCTGCTACACCTGCGGCGCGCCGCGCTGGAGCACAGGGAGGAGGCTGCCATTCCGGGCCTCGCACTGCTGTCGGTGACCTTTGCCGCTATAGCCGTGCCGGTACAGCTGGATGGGATTTGGGTGACGGTGGCGTGGGCCCTGGAGGCCGGTCTCCTGCTGTGGCTGTCCTTCCCTCTGCGAATGCGCCAGATTCGCTGGTCTGGATACGGGTTGTTCGTGGTGCTTTCTCTCTGGCTGCTGGCAGCGGACACTCCCGACGCTTTCTCCGAGGACCTGACACCCTTCCTGAACCTGTACACGCTGGCCTACGGAGCGGTAATTCTGTCCGCCGTATTCTCATCCTGGCTGCTCTGGTACATGCGCGAGGAGCTGGAGGGATACGAGCAGGCCGCCTACCCGGTATACGCCGTGGTGGCCGCTGCATCCGCTGCCATAGTGATTCCCGTGCAAGTCAGCGGCGTGTGGATCACCGTCGGGTGGGCTGCCGAATCGCTGCTCCTACTGGTGCTCTCGCAGCGACTGGGCATGCGGGAAATTCGCTGGTTCGGGTTCGGTTTGCTGGCGGCCATGCTGGTGCGCCTGCTGGGCTGGGATACCTTCGACACGGACTCACAGACATTCCGGCCCGTGCTCAACTGGCGGTTCCTCGCATTCGCCACCGGCATCGCTGCGCTGTATTCGGCGGCAGTTCTTGAATTCCGCCGCACGGGGGCACTGGAGTCCATGGCCTCCGATCTCGAGGGACGGGCCGCCCTGCCAGTTCTGGTGACCCTAGCGAACCTGGCCACCCTGTGGCTGCTCTCGGCGGAAATCATCGCTACCGCCCACAGTTCCTGGCTAGGCCTGTCCACCGATGCCAGCGAGAACGTGGCCAGCCTGGGACTGAGCCTGCTGTGGGCTGTATACGCCGCCGCCCTGATTGTCTTGGGCGTTATCCGGCGGCTCAAGTGGGTCAGGCTGGCCGGACTGGCCCTGCTGGCGATACCGGTAATCAAGCTGTTCGCCTACGATTCCCGGACGCTGGAGCAGGAATACAGGGTGATCGCGTTCATTGCGCTGGGCCTGCTCCTGATCGCCGGCGGGCTACTCTACCAGCGTTACAGCCGGGTGGTCCGGGGCTTCCTGTTCGAGTAGAACGTCGGCATCGCGGAGGGCATGGCGCCCTCCGCGATGCCGGAAAATAGCAAACCTTTATCTGAATTGGCGTTATCAGGATTCCGGTATTTTCAGGATGTTACCCAATCCTGCACATCCTTGAATCCTGATAATCTTGATTCAGACAAAGTTGATGGCGGCGCACCATTAGCGCCACCGGTTCCCACTGACCCCACCCCCCGGAACTGCTACCCTATCCCCACACCGACCACAGGAGCCAGACATGACCACCGAGCAACTCCAGTCCAGCCGCGTCCGGGTACCCGAGCCCTTTCCCGAAATGCAGGACTATTTCTGGGAGCAGGGCTGGACCGATGGGCTGCCCGTCGTCCCGCCCACCGAGGACGCCGTCCGCGACATGCTGTCGTCCTTGGACGCCGACCCCCAGCACTCGCTGGGCGTGATGCAGCCCCGCAACTCGCGGGCCACTTTGGAAAAACTGGCCATCAACGCTGTTATGGCCGGATGCAAGCCCGAGCACTTTCCCGTGGTGGTGGCGGGAGTGCGCGCCGCCATGCGTGAGGGATTCAACCTGGCGGGCACCGCCGCAACCACCGGCGGCGCAATGCAGGTCATGATCGTGAATGGCCCCGTAGCCCGGCAGGTGGGCATCCAGGCCGACGCCGGTGCCTTCGGCCCCGGATTCCGCGCCAACGCCGCCATTGGACGTGCCCTGCGACTCATCGTGCGCAACGTGGCGGGCCTGACGCCGGGAGACATGGACAAGGCCACCCTCAGCTCCCCCGGCCGCTACAGCTTCTGCTTCGCCGAGAACGAGGCGCGCAGCCCCTGGGAGCCCCTGCACGTGGAGCGAGGCTACTCTGCCGAAAGCAGCACGGTGACCCTTGCTGGCATCCTAAGCGTGTACCGGATCATGGAGAGCACTTCCGGCACCGGGTTCGGCGTCCTCGGCACCATCGTCGGCAACATGAAGACGGTGGGCATCGCCAACTACTACCAGCAGGCCACCGGCGGCCAGGTCATCCTGGTTCTCTGCCCCGAGCACGCCGCCGAGGTGGCCGCCTCGGGGCTCAGCAAGGCCGACGTGAAAGACTACGTCTTCCACAACGCCCGGTTGCCAGTCGGTCAGCTCAGGGGCATCGCCCACTACGGCAACCGAACCTGGCCCAACTGGATCGACGAGTCCCGCGACGACGTACTGGTCCCCATAGTGCGCTCCGCCAGCGATGTGGTGGTGCTGGTGGCCGGCGGCGACGGGCGGCACTCCTGCTGGATGGCCGGCTGGGGTGTTACGCTGGTGTCAACGGAGAAAGTCGAATACTCTCTCCCTGTATAGGAGTTTCCCCGGGGCCATCGGGTTCCGGCTCAATGTCGGAGTCCAGCAACCCCTTGATGGCCCGCGCCCAGCGCTCATTGTCCTCCGTGCCGAAGGTCAGCGAATCGAAATACTCATTCCTGAGCGCGAGCCGCAGCACCGGTTGACCGAGAGTGGCGCACCAGAAGTCCCTGCGCCCCGCCCGTCGGTAGGTGCCGGCCTTCACCAGCCAGGGGACGAAGCTGCCGGGAAGGCGGACCTCCATCCAGTGGGTACGGGGCCGGTCCGTTTCAACACTCTCGATGTGGGCAAGGGGTATTTCCAGGGCCTGGAAGTGAAAGGCAAGCAGTTTCCGCCACCAGCCCAGTTCGATCCTCAGGTTTTCTCCATCAATGTGCAGTTTCACAACAGCAAAAACCTCGCAGCAACCAAGTGGGCAGGTCAGCGCCATCCCGCCATACATTATACGGAGAGGACGCCTGGGAAACATATGCGGGGAGGACGCATAGGACACAAAGGTCGGGCTGCCAGTCTCAAAGTTCCCTGTGCAACCCCTTGCGCGATTGTGAAAAATAGTGCATACTTACGCCTCGAAAGCTTCCTGGTGGTTTGAGCGAGGCGGCCCCACCCGTTCCCATTCCGAACACGGTAGTGAAACGCCTCAGCGCCGACGATACTGCTTGGGCGACTGGGTGGGAAAATAGGTCACCGCCGGGAGGCTATTCGCAGAAATCCCTCCCTTAGAAATCCGAAACCGGTGCGAGCTCGGCGCGGGGAATCCCGTGACCCGGATAGACCGGATAAGTCCCCCGCCCCCCATTCCCCGGTATAGGACTGGCAGATTCCCGCCGTCCGCGTGCCTTTACACCCCGCGAGGGCGCCCAATATAATCGCCTTTGACGATCGGTGTCGTCGCACGCACCTTGCGGCGTTTCGTCTCTCGAGGGAGAACCACCTATCAGCCTCCCCAACAGGCCAGGAGCGGTATTATGGGCAGCAGATTCGAAAAGTTTTCGGAGCGAGCGCGGCGGGTGTTGTCGCTGGCCCAGGAAGAGGCCCAGCGCTTCAACCACAACTATATCGGGACTGAGCACATACTCCTTGGTCTTGTCCGCGAGACGGAAGGTGTGGCGGCCCGAGTACTGTCCAGCCTCTCCGTCGACCTTTCCAAGGTACGATCAGCCGTCGAGTTCATCATCGGCCGTGGCGAAAAGCCCGCCCAGGGCGAGATCGGCCTGACTCCCCGCGCCAAGAAGGTGGTGGAGTTGGCGGTCGACGAAGCCCGCCGGATGAACCACACCTATATCGGCACCGAACACCTGCTTATCGGCCTCCTCCGCGAGGGCGAGGGCGTGGCCGCCGGTGTGCTGGAAAGTCTGGGTGTCACCCTCGACAAGGTGCGCACCGAGACCCACCGCATCCTGAGCCACACCTCCGGCCAGGGGCAGCAGTCCGGCCGCACCAACACCAAGACCCCAACCCTCGACAACCTGGGTGTTGATTTGACCAACGCCGCTAGGTCCGAGAAGCTGGATCCGGTGGTGGGCCGCGACCAGGAACTGCAGCGGGTTATCCAGATCCTCAGCCGACGCACCAAGAACAACCCGGTGCTGGTGGGCGAGCCCGGTGTCGGCAAGACTGCCATCGTCGAGGCCATGGCCCAGATGATTGCCCGGGGAGATGTGCCCGACACCCTGCAGAACAAGCGCCTGGTCACCCTGGACATGGGTTCCCTGGTCGCCGGTACAAAGTACCGCGGCGAATTTGAGGAACGCCTCAAGAAGGTCATCGAAGAAATCAAGAGTTCTGGCAACTGTGTGCTTTTCATCGACGAAATTCACACCCTTGTCGGGGCCGGCGCCGCCGAGGGCGCCGTGGATGCCTCCAACATCCTGAAGCCATCCCTGGCCCGTGGCGAACTGCAGTGTATTGGCGCCACGACCCTGGACGACTACCGCAAGTACGTCGAGCGTGACCCGGCACTGGAGCGTCGCCTCCAGCCGGTGCGGGTGGAAGAACCCTCCCCAGAGGAGACCATCGACATCCTAATGGGGGTCAAGGACCGCTACGAGGATCACCATAACGTCAACTACACCGACGACGCCATACGCGGTGCCGCCAATCTGGCAGCCCGTTTCATCTCCGACCGCTTCCTGCCCGACAAGGCCATCGATCTCATCGACGAGGCTGGCTCTCGCGTCCGACTGCGTGGCAGCGTGACCCCTTCCTCGGTCACCGACGCAATGCAGGTGCTGGAAGCCGTCAGTCGCGAGAAGGACGAAGCCATCGCCGACCAGCGATACGAGGCGGCGGCAGAACTCCGGGACCGCGAGCTCCAGGAACGGCAGACCGTCGACGAACTGCGCAGCGAGTGGCAGGAGGGACGCGGCCGGGAACGTACGTGGGTCACTGAGGACGACATCGCCGAAGTGGTCAGCATGTGGACCGGTGTGCCCGTCGCCCGCTTGGCCAAGGAAGAGACCGAGCGGCTCCTCCAGATGGAGAACGAGCTGCACAAGCGTATCATCGGCCAGGATGAGGCAATCGTAAACATTGCCAAGTCCGTCCGTCGCGCCCGAGCTGGGCTCAAGGACCCGCGACGCCCCATCGGCGTGTTCATGTTCCTCGGCCCAACCGGCGTCGGCAAGACCGAACTGGTGCGGGCACTGGCCGAGTTCATGTTCGGCCACGAAGACAACATGCTTCGCTTGGATATGTCCGAGTTCCAGGAGCGCCACACGGTGGCCCGCCTCATCGGCGCCCCTCCAGGATACGTGGGCTACGACGAGGGCGGACAGCTTACCGAGGGCGTTCGCCGCAAGAATTACTGCGCCGTTCTGCTGGACGAGATCGAGAAGGCCCACCCCGAGGTTTTCAACATCCTGTTGCAGATATTCGACGCTGGTCAGCTGACCGACGCGCGGGGCCGCAAGGTGGACTTCCGCAACTCGATCCTGGTGATGACCAGCAACCTCGGCTCCGATCTGATCAAACGGGAGACCTCGGTCGGCTTTGCAGTCAAGTCCGAGAACGCCCGCACCGACCAGAGCGCATACGAGCGTATGAAGGACAAGGTGATGGAGGAGGTGCGCCGGTTCTTCAAGCCGGAGTTCCTCAACCGTATTGACTCCACCGTGGTGTTCCACCAGCTCGCCGAGTCCGAGATCCTGTCCATCGTCGACCTGATGATGAACCAGGTCAGGCACGAGCTAGACGACAAGCAGATCGGGCTGGAACTTTCCGACGCTGCCAAGCAGTACCTGGGCGAGAAGGGGTTCGACCCAGTGCTGGGGGCCCGACCGCTGCGCCGCTTGATCCAGAACGAGGTGGAAGACCAGCTCTCCGAGGAGTTGCTGGCCGGGCGCCTGGGTGCTGGAGACGTGGCTTTCGTCGACCTTGAGGAGGGCGAGATCAAGATTACCGCCACCTCCTCCGCTGATCTCGTGCTGGAGGAAGAACCGGCCCCCGCCGACTAGCTTCCTTCATTCCCAAGACCAAGGAAGAGGGCCTCCGAATTCGGAGGCCCTCTCTTATTGTTTCCCGAATGTCGTCTCACAAGTTTCCTCTCACCTCGGAAGACGATTACGTTGAGGCCGTCCCCTCAGTTGTTCGATAAGACAGCGAAGACCGGCAATAGGTTGATTGTTCGCTTCTCGCCGTCCTCATTGGCTTGCGGACTATCTGTAACCAGCCCTGAATCTTTGTCCTTGCTCCGGGATTTTGATGACAGTTGCCTGCCGACAGGTGGACACCAGTAGCCATATAATTCCGGCAAGAGACGAGTGGCTGCAGGAGGCGGATATGGCCAAGGTGGCAGAGCGAAGGCGGGCGGTGTACTACTGCGGGGATTGCGGGCACGAAAGCGCCAGGTGGATGGGTTTTTGTCCCAGTCCGCACTGCGAGTCGTCGAGGCCGCTGCTGGAACGAAGGGCGCTGGCCGCACAATCCTCGGCGAAGCAGCAACGCAATGGCTGGACCGGTCTTGCCACCGGGCAGGCCCAGGAACTGGCCGAAGTCTCAGCCAGCTCTCAGCCGCGAATCCCATTCTCTTCTTCCGAACTGAACAGGGTCCTCGGCGGTGGCATCGTTCCGGGCTCCATCTCATTGCTTACCGGCGAACCTGGCGTCGGCAAGTCCACGCTGATGCTGCAACTGGCGCATTCCCTGGTGTGCTCCTCCGTTGTCGAGAATCCGCCGGCTGCCGGGTCTGTGCTCTACATATCAGGTGAGGAATCTCCGGTGCAGGTCAAACTGCGCGCGGAACGGATGGGGATCGATGGCCAAGGCATCCTGCTGCTGGCCGAAACCGACGTCGACGCAATCCTGGAAAAACTGGACGAACTCCAGCCAGCTCTGGTAATAGTGGACTCCATCCAGACGCTGCACACCGACAGCGAATCGTCCGGTCCGGGCAGTGTCGGGCAGGTCAGAGAAGCGGGACTGCGGCTGACTCGATGGGCCAAGACCCATTCCAGACCGGTGATTGTGTCGGGCCACATGACCAAGGACGGAACGCTGGCTGGCCCCCGTGTCCTGGAGCACATGGTGGACGTGGTGTTGCACCTTGAGACGCAGGAGTCCGGGGCGTTTCGCGTGCTGAGGGCCGCCAAGAACCGTTTCGGGTCCACCGACGAAGTAGGCGTGTTCCTGATGGGTGAACGAGGCCTGGACGACGTTCCTGATCCATCGCGGTCCGTGCTGTCCAGCCGGGACGGGCCACAGCTGGGTGCGATAACCACTCCGGTCCTGGAAGGCACAAGGGCTCTGTTGCTGGAGGTGCAGGCCCTGACCAATTTCTCGCAGCTTCAAACCCCTCGCCGCGTTGCCAACGGAGTGGACTACAACAGGCTCCTGATGCTAACGGCAGTGGCGTCCCGGCGCACCGGTCTCGAACTGGGAGGCCAGGACGTTATCGTCAGCGTTGCCGGCGGATTCCGCGCCACCGAGCCTTCAGCGGATCTGGCCATACTGCTGGCCATCGCCTCCTGCTACCGCAATTCGCCCTTGCCTCCTGCTGCCGCTTTCGGAGAGGTTGGTCTGAGCGCCGAGTTGCGCGGAGTGCCCCAAGGGCAGCGCAGAGTTAACGAGGCCGCCCGCCTGGGCCTTGACCGCTGCATCCTGCCTGCCGCAAACGCTGCCGAGGTCGACGCGCCGCCGGGGATGCGGCTGATCGGAGCCGACAACGTCGCGCAGGCAGTCCGCGCCGCCTTCGCCGACGGGAGGGACGAGGGAGACCCCGCACTACCTGGTGAGGACCTGGACTAGTTGTTGTAGAAGTGGCTGGTCCTTGGCGTTCATCGCAACCAGTAACCGATAACTAACCCAATCCATCCGGTGGCCGCTGCCGCGAACTCGGGGTTGTCCTTTCAATCGGTGGTGACCAGAACGTAGATACCGAACACCAACATGACGAGACTGATGAATATACGCACCACGAGTCTGACGGCTGCGTAATTGTCATCCCTGTTAGCTACCATGTTTTGACGAATTGTGACTCTTTGTCCTTGAGTCTCTGATCAGTTGCCGGAATACATCGATAGTATAGTGAATTTGGCTTCCAAACCACGGATGCTTCTCGTCGTAGTATTCCCTTGCTTTGAGTACTCTTTGATCCGACTGATCTGTCTGTAGGCCTTTTTCGATTCCGACATCGACATTCCGGTCTTTCTTGGGAGGGGACGTTCTGGCGCCCATCACCTCCTCTCCAGCGCCGCCTCGTGCTCGTGGGTGAACTCGTGGTCCTCGCAGGCCACCCAGCGCGAGCCGTCCGCGTACACCTCTTTCTTCCAGATCGGCACGACTTCCTTGATGCGGTCGACCGCCTTGTGGCAGGCGTAGAATCCCTCCTTTCGGTGGGGAGAACCAACGGCGACCACCAGGCTGATCTCGCCGATGGCCACTGTGCCGGTGCGGTGCCCGATGGCCACGGCGTCCAATCCGAACTCGGCCATCAACTCCTGCCGCACCTCCTCCAGTTTCTTGACCGCCATCTCGTCGAAGGACTCATACTCCAGGGTCAGCACCCCCTTGCCCTCGAAGTTGTCGCGGGTGGTCCCGAGGAATGTGACCACCGCCCCGTTGGTGCTGCTACGGACGGCGGTGGTGAACTTTTCCGGGTCGAGAGTCTGGGAGGTCAGCTCGATCATGATTTCCTCGCTGAGAATCGGCTTCATCCGCCACTCACGGGCGGGATGAGACAGACGTCATCACCGGGCTTCAGGACGTCTTCAGGTTCGGCATAGTCTGCATTGACCGCAACAACGATCTTCACGTCCGGAGGGGCCAGCCGCGGATACAGGACGCGCACCGCGTCGGTCAGGTCGGACACAGTAGCGCCATCGGGCAAATCGATGGCAAACTCACGGGTGCCGGCCCGCTCCCGGTACAGGGCATAAAGCCTTACAGTTAGTTCCATGCCCTGATTGTAATGCGCAAAGTCGCAACGTACAAACCTGCATCAGCGGTTGCTGTCTTGGCGCGAATCTGGCCAAATGGATGTCGCCTCTTTCATGAGTTGATGCTACCAAGCGGTGGCCTGGCTCGACGGCGTCGCTGCACGCCACGAAAGGCGTTGATATCCAAAGGATGTGAGCTATGCGAGTAATGGTACTGGTAAAGGCAACCACCGACAGTGAGGCGGGCGCCATGCCCTCCGTTGAACTTATGGAGGCGATGGGGGCATTCAACCAGGAGCTGGTGGAGGCCGGAATAATGCTCGCCGGCGAGGGGCTGAAGCCGTCTTCGCAGGGGAAGCGGGTGGCGTTCAGCGGCTCGGGGCGCACGGTGGCTGACGGGCCATTCGACGCCACCAACGAGCTGGTCGCCGGGTTCTGGCTCTGGGAGGTCCAGGACGTGGACGAGGCGGTGGAGTGGGTCAGACGTTGCCCCAACCCCATGCCAGGCCCCAGCGAAATCGAAATTCGACCGCTCTATGAGATGGAGGATTTCGGCGACGCAATGACCCCCGAGCTAGCGGACCAGGAGGAAATGCTCCGGAAACAGTTGCCTGATAGTTGATGCCAGGGCAGGGCCGCCACCGGCGCAGGCGATCGGAGAGACGCAATGCTGGTCTGGTGGGAGTAAGAGCGGGCCGCGTTCATCCAACGCAGCAGTGACACTTTGTGATTGAGGGTCGTCTTGGGTTGGCGTAACGTAGAAGTGGGAATTGGAACAAATATACTAATTACCCCACAAATCCCGGCGCCGCACGGCGCTAAGTGGCCTACATTACAGGACTGACCGGAGTTGCGACACGCATGCCAGAAACCTATAAGTTCTCCTTGGCCGACAACGGCAGCCTGCTCTGCACCCGTTCCCATCCTGCACATGAACAGACCCGAGGCCTGTTCATCGACGACCGGGACAACGGCTACGGAGCCACGGGAATCACCGGGGACTGGACCCTGCCTGCCAACGCCATAAACGGTTTTGGGTTTTTCGAATACTATCGCGGGGACGCGGAAACCTACCACCGTGTAATGATCCCGGACATCCTCAGCGCTATCGAAGCCGGCAGAACCGTTGAGGACCCGCCAGCCCTCGACGTTCGACACGCTGCCTGGCCGGGAATGGACAAGCGGGAGATCGAGCTTCAGATCCTGGCCCGCCGCCAGCGGGCAGTTGTGGACGCCCTGCGCCGGGCCCGGGAGAGAAAGGCTCGGGAAGAGCGCGAACGTCGACGGCGGGAGCAGGAGGCCCGCTGGAGGGTCGAAGTGGAGGCCGAGGTCGAGGAAAAGTACGGACCCCTGGAAACCCAGATCAACGCGGCACTGGAGGCGGAGTTCGGTGCCGGATACCGGCTATAGCACTGGCTCAGGAGTCCGCGGCGACTCTCGGGTGCCCGCCAATGGGCTGGAAACCACGGACCTGTCCGGAAATGTCCTGATTTGTCCGAAATGCAAATTTTGCGGTTGGCCCTAATTCGCACGGATCATTCCGGTCCGCGAAATTGGCCTACAGGGGCACGAGGCACGTATCGGCGGCCTGTTAGTGCATCACCAGGCCGCCGTCGACGTTGAAGGACTGGCCGGTGATGTTGCGGGCGCCCGGGCCGGACAGGAATCGGGCCATGGCCGCGATGTCGTCCGGTGTATTGGCACGCCCGATGGGGATGCGGGCGTCTCGAGCCTGCTCCATCTCGGCGATGCTCATGCCCGAAATCTCGGCCCGCCCCTGCATGGTCTCGGCGGCCATCTCGGTCAGCGTGGAACCGGGGCAGATGGCATTGACGTTGATGTCGTGCTGCCCCAACTGGTGCGCAGCTATCATGGTCATCGAAATCACCGCGCCCTTGCTGGCCGCGTAGGCGGCGTTGGAGGTGCCCGAGTAACCCTTGCCGGCGATGGAGGCGATGTTTACGATGCGCCCGCCGTCGCCCTGGGCGATCATCTCCCGCGCCGCCCGCTGCATGCCGAAGAACACACCCTTGGCGTTCACCCGGTGGATGCGGTCCCAGTCCTGCTCCTCAACGTCCATGATGTACAAGTAGCGCGTGATGCCGGCGTTGTTTACGATGATGTCGATGCGGCCGAAGGCGTCCTTGGCCTGCCCGATCATCCGGTCGATGTCGGCGACGTTGCCCATATCGGCGTGTATAGCCAGGCTCTCGCGTCCTAGCTCCTTAACCGCAATGCTGGTCTCCTCAACGTTCTCGGCGTTGATGTCTGCCACGGCCACGTTGGCCCCGGCGTCCGCCAACTGCAGCGAGATGGCCCGGCCCATGCCGCGCCCGGCGCCTGTGACCACCGCGATCTTGTCCTGTAGCTCCATGGAGAGGGACCTCCCGGTTCAAATCAATGGCGAGTGTACAAATGCAAATTAGGTCAGTCCGCTGCTTGATTGCTGGCAGTTGCAGACGGCTCTGCTTCGGACGAGAGTTTCAGATTGGGTAACCGAACGTGGACGGCATTGTCCCAATCCACGAAGTCGGCGGAATCGTGGGTTTCCCAAAAGAGACGCTCCTCTTCCTCGGAGGCTAATGCCGGAATCGGCTTAAGTTTCTTGGGCATATTGATCACGCTCCCTGCGGCTCATGTCGCGGGCTGATATAACACGGATAGCAGTGTCTTTTTGGCGCAGGGTAAAAGTTACGTGCAGCAGGCGCCCTTACCGAGAACGTCCAAGAGCATTATACCGTTGCTCGGACTGACTGTGCTGCGGGTCAGGAACAATCAACAGAGGCTCGTTGGCAAATACCTGCTCTGCCTCAGGTTGGCTGACCCCGTGGCGGTCCTCGCTTTTTCTAGCGTTTCCTTCATCCCACTGAAAGCCAACTATACCAGTGAGGTTGATAGATGGTGCCATTTGCCGGATAGGTTACAGGCCCAAGCCCAGGCATTCAATCCCGTCCCAAAGCACCGTTCGAGCTGAATATTGTTGAAAAACACCTACCCTGCCGCTACACTCGCCGCAACTAGAGAGGGCAGAACGGAGGTGCACCATGGCAACCGAGGCGAGAGTAGACACCATCGTGCGCGGCGGGCAGGTCGTTACGTCGTCGCAGGTCCTTGACGCCGCCGTGGCCATCCAGGGCGAGAAGATCGTCGCCGTGGCACCCGAGCACCTGCTGCCGCCCGCCGACCGGGTCATCGACGTCGAGGGCAAGTTCGTGTTGCCCGGCCTCATCGACGCCCACGTTCACCTCGACGGCCACGACGACTACGCCCTGGGCGCACGCGCGGCGGCCCACGCGGGAATGACCACCCTCATACCTTTCGGCAATTACACGCTGGAGGGCGACGAGACGCTGCCCCAGGCCGGCAACCGCATCCGCGAGGAGATCAACGCCTCGGCGGTGGTGGACTTCGGCTTCCACTTCATCCTGCAGAACCGCCCGTCCATCCTGCGCTCTCTGCCCGAGGCCATGGAGATGGGGTTCAAGTCGTTCAAGATGTTCATGACCTACAAGAAGCGGCCTGGCCGGATGTGCGACGACGACTACATCTGCGAGGCCATGGAGATGGTTGCCAGGGCCGGCGGCGTGCTGCAGCTCCACTGCGAGAGCGGCAACATCATCGAGTACCTGGAGAACAAGCTCATCGCCGACGGCCACACCCACCCCGAGTTCTTCCCCGTCGCGTGCCCCGACTGGGCTGAGGAGGAAGCCATCAATCGGGCCATCGCCATGGCCGCCGCCACTCGCTGCCCCACCTACGTCGTGCACCTCAGCACCCAGCTGGGCCTGGAGCGCATCAAGCAGGCGCAGGCCATGGGCCAGCCTATCTACACCGAGACCTGTCCCCAGTACCTGCTGCTCTCCGACGCCGAGATGGCCAAGGTTGGCCCACTGGCCAAGATCGGCCCGCCGCTGCGCGCCGACGACGGCCCCGACCGCGACGCTCTGTGGGCCGGCCTGCAACGGGGCCATATTTCCATCGTGGCCAGCGACCACTCGCCCCACCCGGAGGAGCTCAAGAAGCCTGGCTGGGACAACATATTCGTCACGCCGGACGGCGCGTCAGTGCCCTTCGGCTCCCCCGGCATTGAGACCCTGGCGCCGCTGATGTACAGCGAGGGCGTGGTCAAGCGAGGCATGCCCATCACCTGGCTGGCCCGCGTGATGGGCGAGAACCCGGCGCGCATCTTCGGCCTCTACCCCCGCAAGGGAGTGATCCAGCCCGGCGCCGACGCCGACCTGCTCATCCTGGACCCGGGCGTCGACCGGGTCATCACTGCCGCCGACCACATGAGCAACGCCGGCTACAGCCTGTTCGAGGGCTGGGAGATCACCGGCCGCCCCTGGATGACCCTGCTGCGCGGCCAGGTCCTGCTCAACGACGGCAAACTGGAGCAGCAACCCGGCTACGGCCAGTTCATGGAGTGCGACGGCCCAACGACCCCGCTGGGCGGGCCTGTGAGCTGAGGGGGGGCCGAGTAACAAGAATGACCGTACATCTTCCGATTCGGAGAGGGAGCACATGCAAGATTGGACTAGAAATTCTAGTTGCTAAAGAGCCTATGAGTGCTGCTGACGTGGCACCGCAATTACGAGAGTTCACGAACCCACATCGGCAACACTGGCAGTTTATGAGGACCGAATTTTAGTCATCCTCATCGTCATTGGACTGACTCCAGTGATCTATTTCAAAGCCATCAGAGGTCTCGATGACCCTTGCAATACGTTGGTTTACCATCATACGGTCGTAGGCCGAAACTAGTGCAGAGGCTACCTCCCAAAGTTCGTCTGGCATGTCCTCTACCTTCAGCCCCACTTGCTCTCGTGCCTCTTTGCGTCCTATCGGATATGCGTGGTCGTAGTAGCCTTCACACAGAATTCTTGCTGTTTTCGACGCGCGTTCGTTTGCTTCAGCCTCCCCTTGAAACATGTAGGCTCGCAGCAGATTCTCAGCATATTGCAGTGCAATCTTACCCGACCGCTCAAAATCGCCAAGAAGGAACGGGTTCAAGATGCCCTTCGTCATATAGACGGAGAGTCTCTCAGGATCATAGGCCCCCTCAGAGGTTAGCACACCCGCAGCTGTCAGAAAGTCACGCAACGCATGGGCAGCCATCTGTCGCTTTGGCGGCTCGTCCCACTCTCTGCGATCAAGTGGGGCACCACCCGGCTCCAGAAGAGTGGGGGTAATCAGACGTTCGTCAACGTTCATCATCGGATTAGTAGGGCCAAGTTCAGTGATGGGTCCCATGAGGATTCTGTTTCCAGAAAGGCACAGCAGCGTTGCGGCGCTATTGGCGAACGAAGGGACTATGAACGTAACACGGTTTCCAAATTCGTGAATCAAGTTTGCGAGCTTGAAGGCATCGTCAGGAAAACCTCCTCGGCTCTCGACAATCACAGAAAGTTCATCTTGATGGCCGATCTTTGCGAGAAGCCTATGAAAGGGCAAAATGTCCCACGGTCCCAAGCTCCTTCGAGAAACATATGCAATCACTCGAGAATCTGTAATACCTTCGATTTCTTTGATTGCTTCTGCAGCAGACTTAGTGTCAGATGTCATTGGTTTTCTGCTTCGCGACCGTCGCTTCTTCGGTACGGCTGTCGTCACTGGTCCCTTGATCTCCTTCTATGGATCTATCCCTTGGATACTCGGTGTAGATGGACAGACGCTTTGTTGGGTAAGCGGTGAATATTTCCTTGTGGGCTGCCGATCTTGTTTTTTGAGCAAGCTCTCTTTTGTTCATAGTTATGTGTCCTAGCCTGTATGTGATGAAATACAGGTCTCTCTATGAGTATAACAACAGCCGATTATTTCGAGGAGCCCTTTGGGTCTGATTTTGAAAATCATCAGTATTGGAAGGACTCTCTAGCGACCCCGGTGTCCGCCTTTGATTCGGCAAACAGCTATTCCGAACTCAACCATCGAAGGCTGCTAAAGTCATCGCTCTGCAGTTTCCCATTCAACGATTGGGCAAGAGTGCGGAATACATTCATGAGTCAGGAACCACTACACGACTCAAGCGCGACTGGGTAAGGTAGGGTGGAAAAAGGTAATTTTGCCCTCTCTGCTCTTCTCCCTCCGCCTTCCTACCCCTTGAAGTGCGGCATCACCTCGTTGCTCATCAGGCGGAGGGAGTTGACTACGCGGTCGGCGGGGATCTGGCCGCCGTAGTTGACCTCCATGACCACACCGGTCACGCCCAGGTCCTCCTGGTAGCCCTTGAACGTATCCACGATCTCGGCCGGCGTGCCAAAGACCACCCGCTCCTCCAGCACCTGCTCGTAGGGAGCGGCGGCGATGCGACGCATGCGCTCGGCAGTCTCCGGGTTGGCGGCGGTCTGGATCAGCTCGGTCACCGCGTACTGAATGGCTCCCAGCGCACTCACTCGCGGTTCCTCGTGGGCCTTCTCCGTGGTCTCGGCGCAGTAGACTGGGACGCGGATGGCGATGTCCGGAGTTCCGGCGTGGCCCGACTCCTTTAGCTTCTCCCGGTAGGACGCCAGCCGTTCCTTGAGCGCCTCGCGGCCGGTGTTGGCGCTGATGAAAATGGGATGGCCCATGGACCCCACCAGCGGGAATGTGTCCTCGCCAGCCACGGCAACGCGCACGGGAGGATACGGCTGCTGGTACGGCTTGGGCGTCACCGTAACGTCGTGGAAGGTGTGATACTCGCCCTCGTGGCTCAGGCTGTCTTCGTTCCACGCCTTCATGATGATTTCCAGGGCCTCAAGGAACCGCTGGCGGCTCTCGGTGTAGGGCACGTTGTAGCCCTGGTAATACTTGGTCAGCCCACTGCGCCCGATGCCGAAGTCGAAGCGCCCCTTGCTGATGTGGTCCACCGTGGCCGCCTCCTCGGCGACTCGCAGCGGGTTGGTCAGCGGCAGCACCTGCACGGCCAGGCCGGTGCGGATGCGCTCGGTGCGGGCGGCAATGGCGCTGGCGATGACCATGGGCGATGCCAGTACGGCACGCTCCGGGCTGAAATGGTGCTCGGCCAGCCAGACGGTGTCGAAGCCCATCTGCTCGGCCTCGGTGATCTGGGTGAAGGATTCGTCGAAAGCCTCAGCCTGCGAGGCTCCCCTGCGTACGTGGAAGTCAGTGAACATTCCGAAATTCATCGGTAATCTCCGGTGGTGAAGTGAGTGGTTAGCGGTGTGTCACAAAAGCGAGTGTATTCGCGCACGGCAACGGGCGTCAAACCGAACGGGCTGCCCGGAGCGGCACCTTTGGATTATCAGGGAGGGATTGCCTCGGTCAGCCGAGTGGGAGTTTCCTCCGCACACGAAAGCGTTGCTTAAGCAAGAATTTCACCCCTACCCTAACCCTCCCCCTCAGGGGGAGGGAATAATCGAATGGCCAACCCCCCCTGGTGGGTGCACCTGCCAACAGTGTCTACAGCTCTGGACGCCTGGTGTGCCAGTCGGTGGCTTGCTCGTAGGCGTGGCCCGCCCGTAGGACCGTGGTTTCCTCGAAGGGCCGCCCTGCGATTTGCAGGCTCAGAGGCAAGCCGTCCTCACTGAAGCCGCAGGGCACCGAAAGGGCGGGCAGGTTGGCCAGGCTGGCCACATTGGTAAACAGCCAGGGTGTGCGGCCCACGTTGTCCTTGCCGGTGATCGTCGGATCTGGCTCCAGCACCTGTGCAGGGACGCCAATGGTGGGCGAGAGCAGAAGGTCGTATTCCTCAAGAGTCTTCAGGACTTCGGACCGCAACAGCGTTCGCAACCGGACTGCCTTGTAGTAGTGGGTGGCCGGCATTATGGCGTTGACCAGGTAGCCGATGCGGTTGTCGTGGCCGATGTCGCGGGGGCGCTCCCGCAGGAGGTTGCCGTATGTCGTGGGCGCTTCCACCCGGATGCCGCTGTTGATCGGGCCGGTATGGGCGGCAATGGGTATCGAGACCTCATCAACGTTTGCGCCCATTTTCCGCAGCTCGTCACCGGCGTCGATGACGGCCTTGCCCACGTCCGGTTCCACCGCGTCGGCGTAGAGCACCTCCCGCAGGATGCCGATGCGGAGGCCCTCGACGTCCCCCGTTAGGGCTGACCGGTAGTCGGGTGGTTGCTGTTGGCTGGTCAGGCGGTCATTGGGGTCATGCCCCGCGATGGCCTGCAGCACGATGGCGCAGTCCTCCACCGTCCTCGCGATGGGCCCGACGGTGTCCATGGCGCGCACGCCCGGGGCAACTCCGTAGCGGCTGACCAGGCTCCAGGTGGGGCGCAATCCCGCCAGTCCGCACCACGCGGCAGGGCACCGTATTGAGCCTCCTGTGTCCTCACCCAGGGTGGCGGCTGCCATGAACGCCGCCGTGGCACCGCCGCTGCCGCTGCTGGAGCCGCCGCAGGAGCGCTCGCGGTCCCAGGGATTGCGCGGCGGGTCGAACTGGTGCGACAGGGCCGTGGTGGCGAACTCGGTCATGTTCAGCTTGCCGAGGAGGACCGCGCCCGCCTGTTTCAGACGGGCGACCACCGTCGCATCGTACTCGGGCACGAAGTCATCGAAGACCGGCGTTCCGATGGTGGTACGGATACCCTCGGTGTACATCTGGTCCTTGACCGCCACCGGGATACCGTGCAGCGGGCCGCGGTAGTTCCCCGTCGCGATTTCGGCCTCGCAGTCCTGTGCCGCCTGCCGTGCGATGTCGGCGGTAACGGTGAGGTAGGCCCTGATCTCGCCGTTCAGCGACTCGATACGATCGAGGTAGGCCTCGGTGACTTCCACCGGCGAGACGTCCCGATTGCGGATGTGCTCGCCCAACTCTGCTACGGTCAGATAGGGGATCTCGTTGCGCTGCATTTGCTCAACTCCCGGATTGATTGCCGGAATGATAGGGTTGGCCCAGTGAGCGGTCAACCTTGCTTCTGAGCCCACACTCACCGGACCCTGGCAATTGTCCCGAGCCAATGGACCCGGTTTACCCTACAACCCCGCCGTCACGCATGCCCTCGACCTCCGCAGCCGCGTACCCGAGCCACTCAAGGATTTCGCTGGTGTGCTCGCCCAGCGACGGAGAGGGAGGAGTATGGCCCAGCTGCGTGCCGCTGAACCTGGCGTAGGGCCCGACCATCCGGACCTTGCCTTCCTGTGAGTGCTCGTATTCGTCTGACAGCCCGTTGGCCACCACCTGCGGGTCGTCGTACATCTCCTCGATGAAGCGGATGGGCCCTGCGGGAATGTTGCGCTCCTCGAGGATTTCCAGCCATTCGGCGCTGGGCTTGCTGCGGAACAGTTCCTCGGCCTGCCGCTCCAGGTTCTGGCTGTATTCCCGGGACTCCGGCCTGGTCGGGTCCCAGTCGGGCGACAGGCCCTTGTCCGTCATCCCCAGCGTCTCCAGCAGGCGCAGACGCAGCGGCTGGCTGAGACATCCGACGGCTATGGGCGCGTCGGCGGTCATGTACACTCGGTAGTAGATGTTCCCGTGGTGCTCGCGGCGTCGGCTGCCGGGCGAGAGGGCCACGAGGTCATCATAGGGCGCACCCGCCTCGCGTTGATCGTGGATTTCCCTGAGCGTCCTCTCCCGCATCTCGCCATCCAGCTTCTCCACGTGCAGGAAGCGGGCGCCCATGAGGTTCAGGGCCTGGCCCAACAGCGTGGTCTCGATCTTCTGGCCGACGCCGGTGCGCTCCCGGGCGTACAGGGCGGCGCTGACCGATCCGGCCATGGCAATACCCGACGCTGTATCGATCAGGGGGCTGGACCACACCCAGGACGGCACATCGTCGACAGTCTTGGTCTCGGAGGCGATCATGCCGGTCATTGCCTGGATAATCATGTCATAGCCTGGACGGTGCGCATCGGGGCCCTGCCGGCCATAGGCGGTGAGCTCGCAGTACACTAGCCGGGGGTTGATCTCCGACAGCCTCTCGTAGTCCACGCCCAGCTTCTGCGCCACGTCAGGACGGAAGTTAACCAGCACCACATCGATGTGCTTGACCAGGCGGGAGAGGATGTCCTGGGCCTCGGGCATCGTCAGATTCAGGGGCAGGCTGCGCTTGCCCCGGTTATAGACCATGAACGTGCGGCTCTCGGGCCTTGGGCTATCGGGCGGCGTGAACCGCTGCGTCAGCCGCCACGGTTCTCCACCGAGAGGCTCGATCTTGATGACGTCTGCACCCATCTCGGCCAGAATCCGCCCCGACAGCGGTCCGGCGATGATCTGCGTAAAGTCTGCCACCCTGACGCCTTCCAGCGGACCGGGCATATTTCTCTACCCCTTAATTCGAATGATGGTGTAAAATTACTGCCGCGCAGGTTATTTTAGAGGCAATTAACCCATGATCAATCACGTATTTGCCCTTAATCAAATGAGCGATCTCAATCTGAGCACCCAAATCTATTGCCGCAGATATTCCTCTTTTCGTGCGTTTGTGAATAGCAATGAATCCGTGGGCAGAACTTGTTCCTTTGTCAACCTGATCAAGTACGTCCTCAGGAAATACTTCGAGACGCCAATAGATGACATATTCATTCGGAGATATCGGGGAATTTATGCGTTCTCCTTTAGAGTAATTGCCAAGTTGAATTTTATTTATAAATTCATTGGCCGCTTCACCTTGCAGGAAATCAGGGTTTTAGTTGGCTGGACGCTGGAATGGCAATACTACCATCTGCCCAATTGAGGTCAGGCCAACTCTCCAACGCTAGTCCTCCCCCAGCAGCGCCGCCAGGGCCGCGTTTACGTCGTCGGGCCGTTCGCAGTGCGGGAAATGGCCGGCGCGCTCCAGCTTGATGTAGCGTGAGCCCGGTACGGCCTCGTGGATCTCAAGCTCGTACTCGTCGGGCTGCATCGGGTCGTCGACTCCGCGGACCAGGGTGAGGGGCGCTTTCAGACTGCCTATGCGATCGCGGGCGTCGAAGCGGTCGATGGTCAACAGGTCGTTGTGCTGCGAGATCGGTCCCACCTGCTTGTGGCACTCCATCAGCTCGGTTTTCAAGTCCGGGTCATCGACGAACAGGAGCATGTGTGCCATGGCGTCCAGCCATTTCTGCATGGGCTCCCCGCCCTTGGCAGCGTTGAGGCGGAACTCCAGGCTGCCCGGCGCCCGCTCCTTGGGCCGCATGGCCACGGTCATGAGCAGCAGGCCATCCACTTCGTCCGGCCAGGTCAGCGCGTAGTCCAGTGCGACACAGGCGCCGAGGGTGAACCCTGCCAGCACCAGTCCCTCCGAGTGCCCCCGTTCGTGCAGCCATTCCCTGAGCCAGTGCGTGTACCCGGACACATCGCCGAAAGACTCGCCCTCCAGGTGCCCGGGCAGGTCCGGGGCCAACGCATCAGGGAACCGCTCCAACTGGTAGCGGTAGGATGCCGCGCATCCCCCCGCGCCGGGGCCATGGATCAGTACCAGCTGCGACATGGTTTGCCTCCTGTGGGAATTTGGAATTAGAAATGCGGAATGTGGAATTGCGCCGTCTAGTTTTTCTTATCTGGAAAGCACTGGAACCCGATAATCCGCGCCACCATTCATCATTCCCAATTCCTCATTCAGACTATTGGCCACGTTGAAGGATAGGACAGGCCGGTGCGGGCCAGCATGCTCTCGCCCACGGCCTGCACCTCCTCGATGAGCGCCTGCTCGTCCACGAACAGGGGTTTGTGGTCTTCAACCACCACACGGCCGTCGACGATCACCGTGTGCACGCTGCGACCGTCGGCATTGTAGACCAGGCTATTGACCGGGTTGAAGAGCGTGGCCCATTCGGCCCGCCTTGTGTCGTAGAGGGCAAGGTCTGCTTTCTTGCCCGGCTCGATTGAGCCGATGTCGTCGCCCAGGCCCAGAGCGTGGGCGCCGCTGATTGTGGCCAGCTCCAGTGCGGTCTCGGCGGTGATGGCGGTGGTGCTGCGTCGTGCGTCCTTGTACAGAACGGCGATGAGGTACATTGCCCGGTTGGTCTCGATCAAGTTGGAGTTGTTGCCCGCGTCTGTGCCGATGCCGACGGTGACGCCGACCTCCAGCATCTCAGGCAGGAGCCCCTCTGACGTCATGCCGTAGCCGGACTTGACGGCCGCCGTGGGCACGGCCACTACCTTCGTGCCGGTTCGGGCCAGCGTTTCCACCTCCGACTGGTCCAGGCCCAGGGTATGGGACAGGACGACGTTTTCACCAAGCACGCCGAGGCTCTCCAGGTACTGGGTGGGGCGCATCCCCGTATCCCGCAGGCAGGACTCCACGTAGGAGGCGCTGTTGTTGAAGTGCAGGGTTAGCGAGACGCCGTTCTCGTCGGCCAGCCGCTTGGACTCCTGCAGCAACCGTGCCGAGTTGAAATTGGGGCCGAAGGGCATGGCCCAAGCCCGGACGCGACCGTTCAGGGCGCCGTCGTAGTCACGGATGGTCCGGCCCACGATGTCTATGGCCTCGTCGGTCTCGTACACCGGCAGGTTGGTGGGGTTGGGCATGTCAGTGACGTGGGCGCCGACGATGATCCGGCATCCGGACTGCTCGTAGGCCCGCAGTCCGGCGTCCAGGAACTTGGTGCTGCCCGGATCGATGAACGTGGTCGTCCCATACTTGAGCAACTCCGTTATGCCCAGCAGGGAGGTCAGGTATTCCTCCTCGGCGGTCATTGCACCCTGCAGGAGAAACACGTTGGGCAGGTAGTTGGAGCCCAGGCTGTCGGGGAAAATGCCCCGGGTGGCGTGGGCATAGCTGATGTGCATGTGTCCGTTGACCAGGCCCGGCGCCACCACCATGCCCTCAGCGTTGATGACCCGCTCGGCGTCGGCGTCAGCCAGGTCTGAGGATTTGCCCACCCGGACTATGCGACTGCCCTCAATCAGCACTGCCGCATCGCGGATAATGCGCCGTTCCCCGTCCATGGTGATGACGTAGCGGGCGCCCTCGATTTTCAGCGTAGTGTCCGGCATTCCGGTCCTCCGTAGGCTTCTGTTGGCGGTCTCAAGATGCGGCCATTATAGCGGCACACACTAAACCGCAAAGGACGAAAAGTATAGGGGCGCACAGTCGTGCGCCCCTACAGGGTTGGTTACCAGAAGCCGGAAGGCCTACAGCCGATCGAGGAAGGAGGTGACGATGGAGTTGAACTCGTCGGGCTTTTCCATCTGCGGGCTGTGGCCACAGTTGTCAATGATGGCCAGCTGAGAGCCGGGGATCGAGCCACGATATATCTCGCCGCACTCCAGCGGAAGGATGGCATCGTTGGCGCCCCAGACGATCAGTGTGCGGGCCTGTACCTTTGACAGGTAGTAGGGCAGGCTGGGATTGTGCAGGTAGGGCTTCCAGCCGAGCCGCGACAGCATCTCGCGGTTGGAGTGGTCTACTGTTGCTTCCTGGGGAGTCAATTCCCGGGTGAAGTACTCGTAGTTGGGCACCTGCTCCGGGTTGTGGAAGGCCAGTTGCCGGCGGACGTCGCCACCGACCATGAAGACCTCGGCGATTTCCGAGTTCACCGGGCGGATTCCGGCTGGGTCGATCAGTATCAGCCCTTCGATGTCGCCGCCGCCCATGGCCGCCATTTCCGCGGCGGTCCAGCCACCAATGGAATGTCCGGCGAGGACATAGTCATCCAGCCCCAGCTCGTTGGCGAGTTCAAGGACGAAGTGAGCGACATCGGTGATGGAATAAATCCAGCCCGGCCGCGGGGTGCCGAAGAACCCGGGGAGGGATGGCGCGTACACGGTGCGCCTCGCCGCGATGGGGCCGCTGGTGGGGTCAAAAGTTCCGAAGCCACCGCCACCGTGCAGGAAGAGAAGGGGAGGCCCGGAGCCGCCGGAAAACACCTCCACCGGCGTGCCGGATACCTGGACTGTTAGCTTGTTGCCCACTGCTGCCAGCGTCATGCAATAAACCTCGCTTTCGGTAATTGGCGCGTCTTGCCCGCGGAAGGGGCAGAGAGGATCGTCAACCCTTGTGAGCCCCGCCGATGAAGCTCAAAATCAACCCGATTCTGGTACATTCAGCGGGCCTTGTCAAGCTGAATCAGGCTTGACACGTATCCCGGCCAGCCATACCATGAAACGAGCTTTTCTCCGTTGTTTGACGGAGATGTTTTTATGGGGATTAGTCTAGCGGTAGGACGCCTGACTCTGGATCAGGTAGCGGAGGTTCGAATCCTCCATCCCCAGCCACCGCTCTCCACTGAAGCAGACGCCTCTGCGATTCCCCTTCCTTTTGCACTGTCTTCCGGCTTGGGCATCGCGTAGCGGACGATCGCTTTACTTGGCTAATCTCCCTCAATAACGTCTTTTTGGTTCTCGGCATTCCGGGAAAAATAGGACGGTTCCCAAGCCCAGTCAGCACGCCGGTACTATTGGGCCGTGCGGCCGCCGTCGATCACCACCTCCGAGCCGGTCACGAAGGACGATTCGTCTGACGCCAGGTAGAGGACGCCCTAGGCGATTTCCTCCGGCGTACCGATGCGCCCCAATGGCACCCGCTCGATGGTGGTATCGAGTTGCGACCCGCCGCCTCGGGCAGAGCGCAGCATGGGCGTTTCAATGGGGCCGGGGTGTACCGAGTTGCAGCGTATGTTTTCGCTGGCGTACTGGACCGCCGTCGACTTGGTGAAAATCCGCACCGCTCCCTTGCTGGCTGCGTAGGCTCCGGAGGTCCCGGGCGCGGGCGCGATTCCGGCGCCCGAAGAGATGTTTACGATGCTGCCGCCTCCCGCATTGCGCATCTCCGGTATGGCGGCCTTCGCACCCAGGAACACCCCCTTGGCGTTGATGTCGAAGGTGCGGTCCCAGTCTTCGACGGTGAATTCCTCGATGCCGCCGGTGATCGAGATGCCGGCGTTGTTCACCAGCACGTCCAGCTTGCCGAACCGGGACACCGCCGTGGCGACAGCCGCCGCCCAATCGTCCTCGCTGGTCACGTCCAGGCGCACGAACACGCATTCGCCTCCGGCCTCGTTCACCGCCGCCTCGGTCTGGCGGCCCTCGTCCTCCAGGATATCGCCGATGACCACTTTGGCGCCCTCGCGGGTGAACATGTGAGCCTCGACCGCGCCCATGCCCCTTGCGCCGCCGCTGATCAGGACAACCTTTCCTTCCAACCGCATTTTTCTACGCTCCCAACTGAATTCGCTTGACCTATCTTCCCACGACCAAGGTTTCCGCCCTGGACCAACTGGCCATCCCATGAATGCTGGGCCCTTTGGCTCTCATCCATTGTCGACTTGGGGTCCCCTTGCCTCACGCGCCGCTGTCCAGCAGCCTGCGCCGCATATCCTCGGGAACGGACTGCAGTCTTCGGCGGAACGCGGTGTTGGCGCGGTCGGAAACGCGGCGAGCCGCCTCTTCCATCAGGGCCACGCCACCCAGGTAGTCATCGACGTGGATGTACTCCGCCTCGATGCGTCCTTCCGGAGCCCCGTTGTGGTAGTTGCCCAGGGGGAAGGCGATGCCGGTGGTGCGGTACCCGTAGGCCGAAAACGCGCTAGCCTCACAGACGCCGCCGCTCATGAGCTGGCGCTGCGCCGCGAATCCGCCCTCGCGCTCGTTCAGTGCCTCGCGGGCCCGCACCAGCACAGACTCTGCCTCGGCATCGAATGTGGAGCCTGCGTCGCCGACCCGGATCACTGGACCTCGTCCCTGCTCGGCGCCGGGCAGGGTGCGGCTGGACTCGGCGGAGATGATGAGCGTGGTTGCGGGCAGGAGTCCGTTTTCCGCCGCAAGCCTGGCCCCGACCAGCCCGATCTCCTCGGCGCGGGTGAAAAGAGCGTAAACGTCGCCCTCGGTCGGCTGGCCTCCACGGACCAGCCGCGCCATCGCGGACAGGGCGGAGGCGCAGCCGGCCAGGTCGTCCACGGCCCGCATGCGGATGTAGTCACCGTCCAGGTCAAAGTCGACGAGGTCGAAGACCGCGGCGGCAGGCAACGGCAGTTCGGCGGCGAGGTCAGCATCGGCGAGGCGTACCAGGGCCCGACGCTCTGATTCCTCGCCGTGCGGCCCCGCCGTCTCGGCAGCCACCCGCACACCGCTGGGCAGCATGACCTGCAGCGGTACCCCGGCGGCAAAACTGGATGCGGGTATGCCGCCCAGGGCATCGGCAACGAACTCGCCCTGGTCCCCGTGCCGTTCCGCCAGTTCGAAGCCGGGGTGGTCCATGTGAGCCACAATGGCCAGGGGCGGCACGTCGGGGTTGGTTCCCGGCAGGCAAGCGAGAATGTTGCCGGGCGCGTCTATGCTGTATTCCACCCCGGCCTCGTCAAGTATCTCGCGGACCACCGAGGCGACACCTGACTCGTGGTAGGCCACCGCAGGCTGGGCCCCCAGCCGTGCCAGGAAGTCCAGCGCCTCTTCTCTGTCGCTCATAGGGTCGTTCATAAGCATTCCTCCGTAGCAGCAATTTACCACCCCCGGTCAATAACTGTCGCTCACGGGTCAAGGGCAACCTCTTGAGGTGTCCTGCAGCAAAACGATGTCCGCAATCCTGTATACTCGAACAACAATAAAGCAATGGGGGATTGATCGTGCTGGAGCAGTTCAAGGTAGGACACGACGAGGCGGAATTCGTTCAGGGAGATGACCTGAAATCCACCGTGGCGGGCATATTCCGGCACCTTGGGGTCCCCGATGGAGACGCCGAGCTTGGGGCCGACGTTCTGGTGCTGGCCGACCTGCGGGGAGTGGACTCCCACGGAGTGTCAAACATGCTGCGCAGCTACGTCACCGGCTACCAGGACGGCTCAATCAACCCGCGCCCCGACTGGCGGGTGATCCGCGAGACGCCGTCAACCGCAACTGTTGATTCCGACCGGGGTCTGGGGACCATCATCACCCCCAAGGCCATGGACATTGCCATCGAAAAGGCCCGGAACGTCGGCGTCGGCATGGTGGCCATCGGCAACGCGCGGCACCTGGGAATGGCGTCGTACCACTCCATGCTGGCCTTGGAGCACGACATGATCGGCGTCTGCATGACCAGCTGTCCGCCGCAGGTGCTGCCAACCTTCGGGGCCGAGCCGCGCCTGGGCACCAACCCCATCGCAATCGCAGTGCCGACGGGTGACGAGGCACCGTTCGTGTTCGATGCCGCGACCAGTTCCGTTGCGGTCAACAAGATACGCATCGCGCAGAGGCTGGGCGCCGACATCCCGGCAGGCTGGCTGGCCGAGAGGGACGGCACGCCGATCATGGAGGACAAGCCCGCCCCGGACGACTACTGGCTGCTGCCGGTGGGAGGCAGCCGCGAGGGTGGTTCCCACAAGGGCTACGGGCTGTCGTGCGTGGTGGACATCCTGGCCGGAGTGCTGACGGGCTTCGGGTACGGCGCGGTGCCGGGTCGCCCCAACTTCGGGCATTACGTGGCCGCCTACAGCGTTGACGCGTTCACCGAAGTGGCCCACTTCAAGCAGGAAATGGACGAGTGGGTGCGCATGATGAATGCCACCAAACCCGCGCCGGGGCACGACAAGGTGATCGTGGCCGGACAGCCGGAGGCCGATATGGAGGCCATCCGCCGCGACGAGGGCATCCCACTCCACCCCGAGGTGTCCCAGTCCATCCGCGACATCTGCGCCGAGCTGGGAGTGCCCTGCGGGTTCTAGGGGGCTGCCCCCACACTCACGCGTTCGGCGGGCGCGTGATGTGCCAGGGGGTGGCCTGCTCGTAGGCGTGGGCCACCTTGAGGATCGTTGCCTCATCAAAGGGGCGGCCGCCTATCTGCAGGCCGATGGGCAAGCCCTGCGAGTTGAAGCCGCAGTTGACGGAAATTGCCGGCGATCCGGTCAAGTTGAAGGGACGGGTCATTACCGGCGGCTGGTTGCGAGCGTCCTCCTTGGACCCTAACACCGTGTCCTGACCCACGAGCGGCGCGCAACTCTTGGAGGTGGGCAGTATCAGGACGTCGTAATCGGCCAGGGCGCCGAGTACCTCACGTCGAGTCATCTCCCGCAGCTTCTGGGCCTTCTGGTACGCCTGTGCCGGCAGGATGCTGGCGGTGAGCAGTCCGATCTGGTTGGCGTGGCCGAACTCGTGCAGCCTCTCCCGAATCCAATCTCGGTAGGTGAACGAGGCCTCGGTGTTGATCAACGCCGCCGCCAGCGTCCCACCGTGGATGGTGAGCGGGAGAGACACATCCTCTACGGTGGCGCCCAATTCGCCCAGAACCGCGCCGGCGGCCCTGACTCCAGCCCTGACCTCTGGATCCGTGATTTCGCTTTCAATCAGATCCGTGATTGCGCCGACTCTGACGCCTGCCAGGTCGCCGCTGAGGGCGGCGCGATAGTCGGGCACCGGCACATTCCAGGTGTACGGGTCCCTGGGGTCGTGGCCGGCGATGGCGCGGAGTGTGATGGCGGCGTCTTCCACGGAGCGGGAAATGGGACCGACCTGGTCCATGGACCATGACCCCGGCTGCACCCCGTGCCGGCTGACCCGTCCCCAACTGGGGCGCAGTCCTACGATGCCGCACCACGCAGCCGGACGCCGGATGGAACCGCCCGTGTCCTCGCCCAGCGACGTGGCGCACAGGAAAGCGGACGTTGCCGACCCGGACCCTCCGCTGGAGCCGCCGGCGAAACGATCCAGATCCCATGGGTTACGGTTCAGTCCGTAGCGCTGGGAGCCGCCGAGAGCAAACTCGTTCAGGTTGGTCTTGCCCAGAATAACGGCCCCGGCCTCCTTCAGCATGGCAATGACGGTGGCGTCCTGGTCGGGGACAAAGTCTGCCATTAACCGCGAACCGACGGTGGTCCTGATGCCCTGGGTCCAGATCTGGTCCTTGACCGCCACCGGGATGCCGTGCATGGGGCCGAGGTAGTTGCCCCCAGCGATGGCCCGCTCCGCCTCCTCGGCGGCGGCCATTGCCTCCCTGCGAGAGACGGTCAGGTATGAATTGAACTTGAAATTCAGGGCGTCGATACGGTCCAGGTAGGCGGAGGTCGCCTCCACCGGCGAGACCTCGCGAGTCCGTATGCGTTCGCCGAGTTCCGCCGTGGTCAGGAAAGGGATGTCATGCTTGTCCATCTTCCGCTCCTGTGGCAACTGTTCAGGCAGGTCGGCCGATTCTAACGGACCATCACTGGCCTTTACTGCCTATTGAACTACCCTTGGATTCTCAAGTGCATCCATTTTCCCCGCCTGCGAGTAGATCATCCAGGATTATTGCAGGCAGGTCCTGAATGCGCCGGAAGTCGGTGTCGTTGGTGATGAAGAGCGCACAGCCGGCCCGAAGAGCCGTTGCGGCGTGCAGGGCGTCAGGAAGTTTCAGGCCGCTTTCAGCGCGCAGGCGGGCCGCATCGTCGAACACAGCATAGGAGGCCTCAAGTAGCTTCATGGCATTTGATGCGAATACCTCGCGATACTGCATCTCGATCTCCGTATTTCCAACTTGAAGCGGCTTCACAAGAACCTCTGTAACGAGGAGCGGGCTACTCACTATGGATAGGGCTCCATCCTGGCCTTGCTGCCACATTGGCTCAAGAAGCGTGCGGTACGGCTCTATACGTTCCACGCTGTAGATGAGAACGTTAGCGTCGATGTAGACCACCCCGGCAGAGGGAAGGACTAGCGGTCCCACGATGCCTTTTCTTCTGCCAAGTACTCCCTCACCTCCTCAGCCGTGCGAAACAGTCGTTCCTCTGGGCCGCTGGTGAGGATTTCCATGATGGAGCGTCCCCTGACAGTGGAATCTTGATGCACCACCACTTCTACCATCTGCCCGGCCTCCAGCTCCGGGCTGGCAAACTCCACCCTGCCTCCGGGTAGAACCTTGGTCCGTATGTGCAACGTCTTCTGCATTGTCGATATCTCCATACAGGAGTAACGCAGTTGGAGGCCCTCACCCTCACCCTCTCCCTCTCCCTCAAGGGAGAGGGAGAGGGTGAGGGTGCAAGTCCTAGTCATCCTTCAGGGCCGGGATCACCTCTTTGCCGAACAGCTCCAGGGAGCGCATGGTGTCCTGGTGGGACAGCGGGCCACCCTGGGCTTCCAGCAACAGGGATCCGATTCCGAGCTCCTCCTTGATGTACCGCAGCTTCTTGATCACGGTGTCGGGGCTACCTACGACCAGGTGATACTCGTCCTGCAGTTCCTGGTAGGACATCTCGTTGAGCGGCCTGTTGCGGCGGAGGGTGTTGGCGGCGGCGCCGGCTGCCGAAAAATATCCAGGGGGAGACCAGTACTCGCGTGGGCCCTTCAGCGGGTGCCCCATGCGCCACAGGAAAGCCTTGCCGGACTCTTGCGCCTTTTCATCGGTGTCGTTGACGTGGGCGCAGATCATAAACGCGAACTTATCCGGTTCGGGCTCCCAGCCGGCCTCGTTGGCGTGCTTGCGGTAGTTGGCGAACAGGTTGCGGGCCTGGTCCATCCGGGTGAGGAACGCGGCGTAGGTGTAGTGGTTATCGGCGGCCCACTTGACCGTCTCAGGGCTCCCGGTGCCGGGCACCCAACAGGGCGGGTGCGGCTGTTGGATGGGCAGCATCCACGGGTTCACGGCGCGGTAGTGGTAGTGTTTGCCCTCCCAGCGGAAGGGACCGGGCGTAGTCCAGGTCTTCTTGATCAGGTCGTGGCACTCCTCGAACCGCTCGCGGTTGTAGACCGGGTTGGTGTTGTTGGCCCAGCTCTCGATGCCGATGCCACGCACGAAGCCGGAGATGATGCGCCCGCCGGAGATGACATCCAGCATGGCGATCTCTTCGGCCAGGCGCACAGGGTTGTCGGATGTGGGGAGCATGTTGCCCAGCATCAGGATCTTGGCGCGGTTGGTGACGCGGGCCAGTATGCCGCCGGTGATGTTGACCTCCACGTCCATGCACGAGGGCGTGTTGTGGTGCTCGTTGATCATCAGGCCGTCGAAGCCAACTTCCTCGGCATACTGGTACTCATCCAGATAGCGTTTGAAAAGATCGTGGGCCGTGGACGGGTCGAAGTAGGTGTTTGGGAAAGTCAGCCGCATGGAGGGATAGTCCTCCACCACCGACTCGGGAAATGCGGGGTAGGGAAACTCGGTAAAGTAAAAAACTTCAAAGGACATTGCAGGGACTCCGTTGTTCAGGTTGGGTTTCTCAGTCTATGGTGTGGTTGCGGTAAGGGACAAATGGCAGTTAATTCTGCGACAGTAGCCAGTCTAACAGAGCATCCAGAAAGGCGTCGCGGTAGGCGGGGGCGTGCCCGCTCCCCTCGCCGACCCAGAGCTGAATATCAACACCGTCGGCGCAGCCGGACTCCATCACGAAGGCTTGGGTCTCTGCGTCGGGCACGACTTCGTCAAGGTCCAGCCTGGCATGGGGTTGGAGGTTCTCGGGCCAGTCGCAACCGGCCCGCCGACCCCAGCGCAACACCATTTCCTCCGCACCGGCGTAGAAGGCCGGTCCGCCATCGGTCCCAACGCCCGGCTCAGTGATCTCTCCGTCGAACAGGACCACCTCGTCGTGGGTGCCGTGGACGTGCAGCACGGAAACGGGTGGAGCGCCATCGCAAGTGGCATCGTCGATATAGCTGGTGCCGGCGAGGCTGGCCACGGCGCGGAGATCGGGCAGGCCCTTGCAAGCCATGTGGTAGGCCATGAACCCGCCGTTGGAGTAACCGAAGATGTAAACCGGCCCCACGTCGAACTCTCCACTGGCTTCCTGAACCAGTGCGGCCAAGGCGGCAATGTCGTCCTGGTAGGCCTTTCCGGACCCGTCAGTAGGATTCCAGAAACGTTGGCCCTCGGAGTTCTCTATGCCGTTGGGCAACAGGAGCGCGAACCCGTCGCGGTTCACCCGCTGGTGAAAGGGCACATACTGGCTGTGGAAGAATGAATCGCTGCCGAACCCGTGGAGAGAAACTATGAGAGGAGGGTTCCCCTTCGGCAGCGGGTCGGGCAACACCAGCACTGCGGATCTTTCTTCGCCGTATGCTGCCCCGTAGTTGATGACTTGCGCCTGACCGCCACCCCCTGTCGCCAGCCTCAGCGTGCTATTGATGCTGTCGCCTTCAAGCAGGGCGAGGCGTTTGTCCATTCCAGTGAACCACTTCTCCAGGGCGGGCAGTACCAACTCTATCTGAGAGGCGACGACTTCAATGTCCTGCACCCGCGAGTCCTGATCGTCCAGCCGCTGTTCGGTGCGGGTCTGCCCTTCCTCCAGCACAGTCAGTTGTTCTTCCTGACCCTCCTCGAAGTCTGCGACCTCCTCCTCGTGTTCCCTGGCGGCCTCTGCCGCCTCCTGCTGCTGGATGAACTCTGCCTGAGATTGCCGCAGCGCCGCCAGTTCGCCCAGCAGTGCAGCATTTTCGTCTCTCAGGGCCTCGACCTCGCGCAGCACCGTCTCGTTTTCCTCGTGCAACGCCTCCAGCGATTCCTCAAGGGCGTGAGCCTCGGCCTCCAGGAGCAGCAGCCTCTCGTCGATGGATGAGCGGGCGTTGTCCCCGCCGCAGGCCAAAAGGAA
This sequence comes from Dehalococcoidia bacterium, assembly GCA_963664175.2. Lineage (GTDB taxonomy): Bacteria > Chloroflexota > Dehalococcoidia > Lucifugimonadales > UBA3495 > VXOI01. The sequence continues at coordinate 75,246 of CAXXOI010000029.1, read as the reverse complement.
AGCGGCCAGCAGGACGCAGGCCGCTACGATGCAGGGATCCCGAAACACTCTGGAGGGACTTACGCTGGCCATCGACTAAGCGAGGAACTCCAGCGCGGTTTTCACGAACTCGTCGGGCTTCTCCACCTGCGGGGAGTGGCCGCAGTTCTCGATGACCACCAGCTCCGAGCCGGGGATGGCCTCCTGGTAGATGCTGCCGCATTCCACCGGGACGATGCCGTCCTGCCGTCCCCAGACCATGCGGGTTGGCACCTTGACGCGCTTGAGGAGGCCTCCGGCCAGACGGGGGTCGTGCATGTAGGGTTTCCAGGTCAGACGCACGGCCATCTCGCGGTTCAGGTCCGCGGTCAGTTGCTCCTCGGTAGTGAGCTCGCGGGCGTAGATCTGCTGGTACTCGGGGGCCTGGCTGGGGTCGTGGAACATCAGCTCTGTGACCTGGGCCGGGCTGATGATGAAAATGTCGGTGATCTCACTCTCCTGGGGCTTCACGCCGGCAGCGCCCACCAGCATGAGCTTGCCCACGGCGTTGTTGCATGTGGCGACCAGCTCGGCGGCGATCCAGCCTCCCATGGAAAAGCCAATGGCGCGGACCCGCTCCAGGCCCAGGGTCTCCAGGTACCAGGTGTAGAAGGCGGCCATGTCCGGGATGCTCTCCAGCCAGTCGGGACGGGGCGATTTGCCGTAGCCCGGATGAGACGGGTAATAGACGGTGTAGTGTTCGGCCAGCGCGTCGGCAAACCTGAGCCAGCCGCTGTTGCCACCGGCGCCGTGCAGCAGCAGCAGGGGCTCGCCGCTGCCGCCCTTAAGGGTGTGGACGCCGACTCCGCCGACATCAACGATTTCTTCCGTAAACGCGGGCATTTCTAATCTCCTGAATTTTGTTTTCGGCGCAGAGGATGCTGTGGTTCAATTACGAACTTTCCGTGCTTCCTCTGCCTGTGCTGTACGCTTGGTTAGTTCAGCAGACCCGACTCGGCCTTATCGAAGGGGCCGGTCAGCTCCAGTTCCTCGCCAATCTCCCGGAGAGCGGGCAGTACTTCCTCGCCCATCAACTTCAGGCAATTCATTGTGTCGGCGTGGGTGGTATCGCCGTCGTTGGTCCAGACGCCCAGAATTCCGGGGCGCAGCTGGCCCAGCACGTCGCGCAGCTTGCTGACAACGGTCTCCGGGCTGCCGACAACCCAGCGGTTGGAGGCCAGGATCTCGTCGTAGCTGGCCGTCTCCAGGCCAAGGCCAAGGAATGGGTCCTTGCGGACGCGGCCCTGGTAGCGGGCGATGCGGGGGTCCTTCATGCTGCCGCTGTAGCCGATGGGCATCATGTAGTCGCGGGGCATGGGAACGCGACCCACACCCACATTGCCGGTCAGGAACCCCTTGGCCGATTCGTAGGCCTTTTCGTCGGTGTCCTGAACGTGGATGCGGCACAGGTAGCCGAAGTTCTCAGGGCCTGGCTCGTAGCCGTTGTCCCGGGCCGTCTCGGTGTAGATGTCCATCATATCCTGGGTACCCTGCGGATCGGTTTCCAGGTAGATGTAGGGATAGCGGCGCTCGGCGGCCCAGACCAGAGTCTCGGGGCTGCCCAGGCCCGGAATCCAGACCGGAGGATGCGGCTGCTGCAGGGGCCGCTCGAAGGGGTTGACCACCCGGAAGTGGTAGTGCTTTCCCTCCCAGCGGAAGGGGCCGGGGGTGGTCCATGTCTTGATGAGCAGGTCGTGAGCCTCCTCGAACCGCTCCCGGTTGAACAGCGGGTTGACATTGGCGGCCAGGCTCTCCACGCCGGTGCCGCGCACGAAACCGGAGACCAGGCGTCCGCCGGAAATCATGTCGATCTCGGCCAGCTCCTCAGCCAGGCGCAGCGGGTTATCGAACACGGGCAGAGGGTTGCCCAGCAGCACGATCTTGGGAGTCTTGGTGTTGCGGGCCAGGATGGCGGCCTCGAGGTTCATGGTAGCGCCGAGGCAGGTGGGCGTGTTGTGGTGCTCGTTGAGCATCAGCCCGTCGAACCCGACCTCCTCGCAATACTCGTACTCGTCGAGGTACTCGTTGTACTGCCGGGCGCCGACGACGGGGTCGAAATTGCTGTTGGAGAAGGTGAGCCGCACCGCCTCGTTGGGGCTGCTGCGGACATCCGCCTCTGTGTAGTTGGTATAGGCGCGCTCGGTAAACCGCATCAGGAACATTGCATTCGTCTCCTATGTGATGGGGGTGTGTCTTATGTAGCGTACGCGTGGAAATCTCTCTTGTGCTGCGTTGTGGAAAGCACGGTCAGCCGTCCAAAAGTCGCAATCCAAATGCTCAGCGAGGGCCAGGTAATGACAATCGTAAGCGTCTTGCTCGCCGAGGAATGAGGCCATCTCTATCGCCCTTTCATGCATCGCGATATAGTCCAACAGAAGGAGGTTTGAAAGTTGGTCAAGTAATCTCCTGGTATCGCGGATATTGACTGTCTGATTTTGCGCTTTTTTGTGCAGCACGTTGGATACTTCGGTCAAAATCATAATCGGGGCAACGATCAAAATTCCGTTTCGAGCCCAGTCCAGGAGTAACTGGGTAGCCCGGTCGCTGTCAATTTCAGAAACCAGCCACTTCACCACTAGACTGGCATCAACTACAACCAAGCTCTTCCTGCCTCTTACTCCGTCGTTTTCTAGCCTCCCGGATTAAATCAACCGAGTCAGTGGAACTGACGCTACCTTGGGAAATTTCATCTCGCAAAGCGATCAACTTTTGGACAGACTCTTCCGTAAAGGTGGGGATTGGCCCGCTGGGGAAAACCGTTTTTTCAACCTTCTCTTCTACAGCGGCGACGCAAAATGTCTTGAGGCTCACACCACTTAACGCAACGGCAACTCTCAATAACTGTTCCGTTTCTGCATCCAGGTCAATGCTGATGCTCTTTTTCCCGCTGCTCATAGCTGCTCCAAAGCAGGCTGAATCGCATTCAGGCCGCCGCAACCTATCCTACCCGCGCGCCCAAGGAGGGTCAAGGAACGCGAGCCGCCAGGAGCGTCGCGGCCACGTCCGCGATGGCTCGTGTGCTATATTGAAGCCACCTATACTCAGCGGAGGGCCGGGCCGATTGACTGGTCTTTTTCGACTCTCCGACTACATCCCTGAAAGCCCTTTTCCTGAGCGAGAAGGGAGTGAGGTTCCCGTTTATGCCCAAAGTTCTGGTATCTGATCCAATTGGCCCCGAGGGTGTCTCCCTCCTGGAGACGGGGGCCGACGTAGACGTCAAGACCGGCATGAAGCCCGCCGAGCTGCTTGAGACCGTCGGAGGCTATCAGGCCCTGGTGGTCCGCAGCGAGACCAAGGTCAACAAGGACGTGATCGAGGCCGGCAAGGAACTGCAGGTCATTGCGCGCGCTGGCATCGGTGTTGACAACATCGACCTTGACGCCGCGACCGGCGCCGGCATCGCCGTGGTTAACGCCCCCACGGGCAACACCGTGGCCGCCGCCGAGCACACGCTGGCGCTGATGCTGGCCATGGCCCGGAACGTTCCCGGGGCGCACGCATCGCTGAAATCCGGCGAGTGGCGCCGCAGCGCGTTCATGGGCGTTGAAGTTCGTGAGAAGACCTTGGGCATCTGTGGCCTGGGCCGCGTCGGCACCGAGGTCGCGCGCCGCGCGCAGGCCTTCGGCATGCGGCTGGTGGGCTACGACCCGTTCGTCGCCCCCGATTACGCCCGCCGCATAGGAGTCGAGTTGCTGTCGCTGGATGACCTGCTGGCTGAGTCGGACTTCGTCACCCTCCACACTCCGCTGACCGAGGGCACCCGCGGCATGCTGGGCACCCGGCAGATCGAGAACATCAAGCCCGGCGCCCGCATCATCAACGTTGCTCGCGGCGAGCTGGTCGACGACGATGCGCTGCTGGCGGGCTTGGAGTCAGGGCAATTGAGTGGTGTGGCCCTAGACGTGTTTGCCAAGGAGCCGCCGGAGCCGAGCCCGCTGCTGGAACACCCCAAGGTTACCCTTACGCCGCACTTGGGCGCGTCCACGCGTGAGGCGCAGCGCGAGGTGGCTATCGAGGCGGCCGAGCAGGTGCTGGCGGTGCTGAAGGGCGAGCCGGCCCGCAACACCGTCAACGCTCCTTTCGTCGCTCCCGAGGTGCACGAGGTCCTTGCGCCCTTTGTCCCGGCGGCCTCGACCGTGGGCAAGCTGCTGGGCGTGCTGTCAGAGGGACAGATCACTGGCATCACCGTCAGTTACGAGGGCGAGATAGCGCACCACGACTGCCGGATGCTGCAGGCCGCAGTCCTGGCCGGGTTGCTGGCGCCCGTCAGCACCGTAAACGTCAACCTTATCAACGCTCCGGTGCTGGCGCGGGAGCGCGGCTGGAACGTTACCGAGCAGAGCAACCGCACGTCGCGGGAGTACGCCAGCCTGATCTCGGCTACACTGCAGACTGCCAACGGCAGCCTGACCATTGCGGCCACCTCCATGCGCAACGAGACCCACATCGTCAAGTTCAACGATTACTGGATGGACATCGTTCCCAACACCCCGTACCTGCTGTTCGTGGACAACCGAGACCAACCGGGATCCATCGGAGCCGTGGGCACCATCGCCGGACGCCACAACATCAACATCAGCTTCATGGGCGTTGGCCGCATCCAACTGCGCGGGCAGGCCATGATGGTCATCGGACTGGATGACCCGGTACCGTCGCACGTGATGGATGAGATCAGGGCCCTTTCGCACATCAGCAGCGCCAGGCTGGCGACGCTGGCGGGGTGAACGGCACTCCCGAAAATGGCCTACAGAACGTGCAGTTGTTCCGGGCGCCCACAATGGGCGCCCCTCCAGGGTGCCTAACGACGGAAATTATCCCAGCGCATGTGGAACCAAAACGCAGGGGCAACCCTCGTGGTAGCCTTTGTTGAGGAGGAGCGATATGGGCGACAAGATCGGAATCATGGGCGCCGGAGCGCTTGGCAGCTACGTCGGTGCTTTCCTGTCCCGCGAGGGCGAGGACGTCACGTTCGTCGACATGTGGCCGGATCACGTGGAAAAGATGCGGGCTGACGGACTGCATGTGACCGGGAGCCAGGGACCCTTCACGGTCCCAGTTAAGGCCATGCACCTGACCGAGGCCCAGGGGATCGTCGAACCATTTGATTTCGTGTTCGTCTCCGTAAAGTCCTACGACACCGAGTGGGCCACCCACTTCATCAAGCGGTACGTCAAGGACGACGGATTTTTCGTGTCCCTGCAGAACTGTTGGAACGACGTGATTATCGCGGGAATCGTAGGTGAAGAGCGTACCGTGGGGTGCATCGCGTCCCACATCGAGGTCGCTCTCTGGGAGCCGGGCCATGTAACGCGCGGCGGCGCCGTGGGCCGCGATCACGGTCATCACGTTTTCCGGGTGGCGGAGATCACCGGAGTGCCGTCCCGACGCTCGGAGATGGTGGCAGGCCTGCTGGACAACATCGACGGCGCCTACTCCTCGACCAATCTCTTTGGCGAACGATGGGCCAAGCTCTGCCAGAACTCCATGGGGAACGGCATCTCGGCCTCCTCGGGGCTGGGTTCCCAGGAGATGGCCGAGGACCCACGCTGCCGCTTGATCCGCATTCAGCTGTGCAAGGAGGGCGCGCAGGTGGGCTTGGCCATGGGTCTGGACGTGGTGGACATCAACGGACTGCCAGCCCAGACGTGGGCCGACGCGGACAAGGGCGACGTATTCGAGGAACTGGACGGGTTCCTAGCGGCCCGGGGCGGGCGCGTGAACTGGCTGGCATCCATGGCCCAGGATGTGCACAAAGGGCGCCGGTCCGAGATAGATTTCATGAACGGCCTGGTGGCAGAGAAGGGCCGCGAGGTGGGCATACCCACGCCGTTCAATGACGCCGTCATAGAGGCCATGCGGGACGTGGACTCCGGCGCCTTGCCGCAGGGCCCCGACCACGTCGACCGGGTGCTCAGCGCCGTTGGTCGGTGAAGGCACCGGCTTCATTAGATCCCACTGACCTGACCCACTTCCAAGAGAGGACGCTCATGTTCATCAAGGTGGAGCCCGCCGAATTTTTCATGTACCGCGTCATCCTCGTTTTCGACCTGGAGAACGTTAACTCGGAGGACCAGGATGTCCGCGACTACATGACCGAGTGGGAGCTGGAGCCCAAGTACCAGTACACCGGCGATTTCGAGGGCAGCAACAGCGAAGTCATGCAGTTCGGTGGATGCTACCTGGGGAGGCATCTGGGCAAGATATCGGAGATTCAGCGCAATCACGTTGAACGGGAGATCATCACCGCCGAGATCGGGTTTGTTCTGGATGACGAGGGAGACCCGGTGGCAATACCGGACGGTCAGCGCGAGGAAACGCTCGCTCAACTGGTGCAGACTTTCCACCAGCCCGAGGCGTTCCAGCCCAATGACGAGGGGCTCCTCGAGGCAGTGCTGGATGCTCCGGCGGTAAGGCAGGCGGCGCGGGAGTTGCTGGCCGCGGGTTAGCGAACTGTCCTGACTCGGCTGGTATGAAAATGCCCCCGCACAGACGTGCAGGGGCATTTCTCTTGGCTGTTTTCGGAGACCGGCTATATGTGGTGGATGGAGCGGGTGATGGGAATCGAACCCACATAGCTAGCTTGGAAGGCTAGAGCTCTACCACTGAGCTACACCCGCGCGGCAAATGACGAAATGTCAATTGAGCCTCTTACAATTATATCCCCACATAGGCCGAGGTGCCATATCCCGAGGTCCGGGTCAGTCCCGCAGTCGGCGAGCCCCCGGCCGCGTGCTCCTGGCTGTGGTTCCCGTCGAGCCGGATTCCGCGCCGTTGGTGGACCCTGCGTTGCTGCCGTTTTCACTTCCGTCCGCAGCCGGCCCCTTCCCATCCGTTCCCGGTCGAGCTTCCACCGGAGTCTCGTCCGGAACCACGAAGCTGAGACGTTCCCGCAACTGGTAGATGACCCGGTCCACCTCGTAGTCCGGAGTGCGGTAGCGAACCAGGGAGTGGCGCACTATCTCCAGTCCTGCCTCCATCTCGGGCCACACCACCTCCTGCACCCCCATCCTGTGCAAGTCCTCTCCCTCGGAGCGCGCCCTTACCCGAGCCACAATGTCCAAATCGGGTTGCAGCTGAAGGGCCCGGTAAGCGGTCATCTCCACCGATACCGGGTCGCCGGTGGAAATTACAAGCATCCCAGCCTGGGGTACCCGTGCCGCCCGCAGAACTTCCTCGCGGTCTGACGAGCCGAGCACCGTGTGGTACCCGTTGCTCCGCCACTCGTCCAGGGTGCGGGGGTCAAGGTCTACCACGGTGAAAGGCACGTCGTGCTGGCGCAGTTCCTGGGCCACCAGGGAGCCGACCCGTCCCAGGCCGCAGATGACCACGTGCCCGAAGGTCTGGCGGGGGCGCTCTTCCGAATGCGGATCGCCGATGCGATAGGGACTGAGTACTCTGAATCGGCGGCTCAGGAGGTTGATCAGCTGCGTCCCGCCGGCAATGACCGGGGGCCCGGCAGCCATGGTCAGCACTGCCGAAACCACGATCAGCGAGTGGAACGACTGGTCCACAACGCCCAGGGCAAGTGCCCCGGCAACCAGGATGAAGCTGAACTCGCCGATTTGGCCCAGACCCACGCCGGTCAACAGTGACGTGCTTGGCAGGTATCCGGATATGCGAACGATCAGGGCTGTGACAACGAATTTGATGACCACCGCGGCCCCGATGACCGCCAGCACGCTGGCATAGTTGTCGACTATGAACACCGGGTCGGTAAGCATTCCCAGGGAGGCAAAGAAGAGGGCGGCGAACACATCCCGCAGCGGCGCCACCTCGGCCAGCGCCCAGTGGCCTATGTCGGACTCGCTCAGCAGCAGGCCCGCGACAAACGCGCCCAGCGCTGCCGAGAGTCCTACGAAATTGGTCAGCCCCGAGATGGCGAACACCAGGGCCACCACCATGAGGACGAACACCTCACGGGACCCCAGCAGGGTAATGCGGCTCATCACCAGTGGCATCACTTTTATGCCCAGCAGGGCCACGCCGCCGATTACCACCACGGTCTTCAGGACGCCCCAGCCAGCCTCCTGGAGGACGTTCAGTGCGCCGCCGCTGCCGTCCATGGCGGGCAACATAGCTATCATCAGGATGAATACCAGGTCCTGCATGAGAAGGAACCCGGTGAGCAGCCGGCCGTGCAGGCTGTGGATTTCGCCCCTGTCGGTCAGTGTTTTCAGCACCACCATGGTGCTGCTCAGCGCTCCGACCATTCCCAGGATGATGGCGGTGTTCGTATCCAGGCCGAGTGCCAGGCCGATGGGGGTCAACAACGCAGCGGTGACCAGTATCTGCAGTATGCCCCCGATGACGATGACTTTCCCCAGGCTGATCAGCTCACGGAAAGAAATTTCGATGCCGATGGCGAAGACCAGCAGCACTACACCGATTTCGGCGAGCTTGTGAACCGTGTCCACGTCAGCCACGGTGGCGAAGTGGAGCCATTCGTCTCCGGTCCGTCCAGCCACGTACGGACCGATGATCATACCCATAGCCAAGTAGCCCAGCACAGGGGGTGCCCGCAGAACCCGGGCTGCCACACCACCCAAAAAGGCTGCGACCACCACGGTGACCAGGTCAACAAAGAGGTGACTTTCGAAGTGTGATTCGCCCATCGTGTTTTCGGTTCGCCGCCAGCGGACCATTGTCCGCAGAGATGAAATTGCCGTTATTATAGGTTTGATGGCAAGGTGTGCGCCAATAGGCAGCAATCTGGCCTAGCCGGACTCATACCCTTGCGGCCCGCCATCGCTATGGATTCCCCGAACTAAGCGGGGCCGCAAAATAGCAAGACCCCCACGTTGGTGGTCAATATCTGCACATTGGGAGAGAAGAAATGGCCGTTGAACATAGAGACTACCCGGATATCGCCCCCGCCGGACCCACCTACAGCCGCGGTACAAGAGCCGGCAACCTCCTGTTCGTATCCGGATGCACGGCGCGAGGTTCCGACGCCCAGGGCAAGCCGCTGATGGAACAGCTGGATGAAACCCTCAAGCGAGTGGTGGGCGTAGTGAGGGCCGAGGGGGGCAGCCCGGCTGACATCGCCAAGATCACCTGCTTTGTCACCAGTATTGCCGACTGGACCAGCAACCCCGAGGAGCAGGGAGCAATTTTCGCCAAGTATCTTGAGGGCAAGTACCCGGCCAACTCCCTGATCGAGATCACCGCCCTGGCCGAGCCGGGCCTGGATGTCGAGATTGAGGCGATCGCCGTCATTGGCTGAAGAGTGCAGGGCAATGCCCGGCTCTCACCGGGGCCCCACAAACGGCAGCCATCGCCTGCGACCGGGGAGGCGGCACGGTTACTCGCTCTGCTCCTGACCCTCACGGATCCAGCGGCGTATGTTGCCGGGGCTCAGGGGCAGGGTGGTGATGTGCACGCCGAAGGGCGACAGGGCGTGGGCGACGGCGTTGCCCAGGGCTGCGCCGGTGGCCAGGATCGCCCCTTCTCCTGCGCCCTTGACCCCCAGTGGGTTCAGGGGCGAGGGGGCCTCCTCGGTGATCACGGTGTCGATGTTGGGAATGTCGGTGCTGGTGGGCAGCAGGTAGTCCATAAGCGTTCCCGAGAGCAGCTGCCCGCTTTCGTCGTAGACCAGTTCCTCCAGAAGGGCGCCTCCGATTCCCTGGGCTGCCCCGCCGACAGACTGGCCGTGCATGGTGAGAGGATTGATGCATCGGCCCACATCCTCAACCACCACGTACTGCAGGACCTCGAGCTTGCCTGTTTCCGGGTCCACGGCAACGTGGGCGGCGTGGCTGCCGTAGGAGTAGGTCCACTCCTCGATGCGGAAGTACTCGGTGGCATCCAGGGCTGTGTCGGGGTCGTCAAACCGTTGCTGCGACTCGGCCAGCGCTGCCACCTGCTGCAGGGTCAGTGTCCGTCCATCCTCGCCGCCGTCCCTCGCCGCCACCACTCCGTGCCTGAGGTCGAGAACCTCGGGCTGGGTGTCCATGTAGCTGGCCGCAAGTGACAAGATTCGCGCCCTCAGTGTCTGGCACGACATGTGAATGGCGCTCCCCGCCATTACAGACGCCCGGCTTCCGAAGGTGCCGATGCTGGCCGGGATGTAGTCGGTACTGCCGTGGAATATGCGAACGTCCTCCATGGGCACGCTCAGAGAGTCGGCACATACCTGCGCCATCACCGTCTCGTGACCCTGCCCCATGGTGGTGATGCCGAGGTAGACCTCCACCTGGCCCTCCGGCGTGACCAGCACCCGGGCGCCCTCGAATGGGCCAAATCCGGTGGGCTCCACATACGAGGCTATGCCGACGCCATGGTACCGACCCTGCTCGTCGGGCCCCTCCCTTTGGGCCAGTTCGTCATAGCCAATCTGATCCAGGGCCCGGTCGAAGGCGCTGGCGTAGTCGCCGCTGTCGAATACCGTGTTGCGCCCATCAAGGCGCGTGGGCCCGGCGTCGTAGGGCATTTCGCTGGCGGTGATCAGGTTGCGGCGGCGCAGTTCCGCCGGGTCCAGGCCCAGGTCATCGGCCACCATGTCCAGCAGCCGCTCCCGAATGAACGTTCCCTCGAAGAACCCTGGCGCACGGTAGGTGCCTGCGCCCATCTTGTTGGTCATCACGCAGTTGACCGAGGCCTGAAAATTGGGGATGCGGTAGGGGCCGGTCATCATCACAGCGGTCAGGGCCGGCACCACGCTGCCGTGTGTGCGAACGTAGGCGCCCATGTCCCCGTAGACCGTGGTGCGCAGGCCCAACAGCGTGCCGTCGCTCTTGGCGGCTATCTCCACCTCGCACTGTACCTCCCGGGAATGGTTGGCCGATGACAGGTGCTCAACTCGGTCCTCCACCCATTTGACCGGCCGCCCCAGTCTGAACGAGGCGAATGGTATGAGGAAATCCTCAGCGTAGAACTCGCCGCGCACCCCGAACCCACCACCGACGTCTGGCTCGATGAAATGGATGCGTTCCTCGTCGATCTCGAGGTGCCGGGCCAGGATGGCGCGATTGGTGTGGGACACCTTGGTCGGCCCCCAGACCCTCAGGTGTCCATCCGAGGTCTCGTAGTTCGCCACCAGGCCCCGCGTCTCCATGGGATTGGCGGTGTGGCGGTTGGTGCTGAACTGCTCCCGGCGGACGTATTCCGCCTCTCGGAAAGCGGCCTCAAAGTCTCCCACGCTGATTTCAGCTGACCCCGCCAGGTTGCTGCCGTTGGCCGGGTGCACCAGCACCGAATCTTTCAGCGCTTCATCAATGGTGGTGACGGCGGGCAGTGGCTCGTAGTCAACCTCGATCAGGTCCAGGACGTCCTCGGCTATGTACCGGCTCTCGGCCACCACCACTGCCACTGCCTCACCCGCGTGCCGGACGGTGTCGCCGGAGAGCGGCTTCTGCAGGTAGTCGTCCAGCCCCGGCAGGGGAAACACGCGCATGGGGATGGGCTTAAGCAGGTCCTCCATGTCGGCGTGAGTGTACACGGCCACCACTCCATCCAGAGCCAGCGCCGCAGCCGTGTCGATGCCGCGCACACGCGCGTGGGAGTGCGGGCTGCGCAGTATGGCGGCGTGCAGCATTCCCGGTAGGCGGATGTCGTCCAGGTACTGCCCCGTGCCAGTGACGAAACGGACATCCTCCCGGCGGCGAATGGGAGCGCCAATATACGATTGGGTCGGGGATTGAGAGGTCACGACGTACTCCATCGCGGCGAGTTGGGTCTGCACAGATGATGGCGCTGTGAGCCTTGTTCGGGGGAACTTGGCCGCCTAGGACCAGGCTGGGGAATGGCCCAGGATGCGGTGAGTATATCGAGCGGCGGGCCACAACCGCAACGAACAGAGACATTCGACTGCCTGCTAACCGGACCTGCGGCGTCGGCCGTTCCTGCGGCGGTTGGGGAAATAAACAGGAGTCCCCCTGGGGGCGCCGATACGCAGCCGGTAGTATTCAGAGGATATTTCCGCGCCGATGATCACGATGTACCCGGATACGTAGGTCCAGGCCAGGAGGGCGATTACTGAGGCCAGTGGGCCGTAGACTCTCTCATAGACGGCGTAGTGTTCCAGGTAGAAGATGAAAATGCTCTTGCTTGCCTCGAACAGCAGGGCCGCGACCAGAGCTCCGGGCCAGATGTATCGCCAGTAGGTCCGGGTTATGGGGATGAATTTGTAGATGAAAATGAATATCAGAAAGGTGAACAGGAAGGGGATCGGCCTGGCCAGAGCGTTAATGCCATTGTGTTCGAGAAATGCTAGCCTGCCAAGAACGGGGATTTCCTCGCTGGAAATGAACTGCAGCCCCGAGGTCAGCACGAGGGACGACAGGAAGAACGGGGCCACGCACATGGCCATGAAGATCTGGCGCGGCTTGTCGATGTAGAACGGTCTGTCTCTTTCGATGTCCCAAGCCCGGTTGACTGCCCGGGAAATGGCGCCAAAGAGCAGACTGGCGGTCCACAACAAGCCCAAGATGCTCACTATTCCCAGTATGCCACGGATGTTGCCGACGGCTTCCATGTTGGCGGACAGAATTCCGTCGGCCCCCGGAAGGTAGGTGTGGAAGAACCGGTGGACCTCCCTTTCTACCGTGTGGGAGTCCATAACGAAGCTGAACAGGCTTACCAGGCATATGGTCAAAGGGAAGATGGAAAGGATGGAGTAGTAGGCGATTGACGCCGCGAGGTCAACCGAATGATCGTCGCCCAACTCTCGCCAGGTGCGCCGCGCCAGTTCCATGCCGGGCCAGGGGGCGAGCTTAGACCTCATCCATCGCATCCTGCCCCGAACTCGCAGGCCACGCCAACCCTGCCGGACACGCCGTCTTGGCGGCATATGTGCCGCTGTAGAGAATCTTTGCCTTATTCGTGCTAGCGGAGGTCGAAGACTTAGCATAATGAATAAAAGGGAGACCCAGAAATGGAGTCCCCCTTGGAGCGCATTGGTATCAATCGGCTTTTCTGATCAGTTTTATTGAAAGCCCAATGTTACAGTCTCGGCAGGAGGAAATTTCGTCGATGCCGACTTAGGACTACCCGCCCTGATTGTTCCCATCCCTCCGGAAGGGAGCCCGCAGGGCAACGGACACTCCGCCGACCACTCCGCCAACGGATTTGGTGACCGCCTCGCTCGTGGTCTCTCCGAAGGAACCGGCGGCACTGACGGCGCCGTTGGCCGCTGCGGACGCTGCGTCCTCGGCCCGGAGGCCGATCCGCTTGGCGGCCTCGATGGATTCCTCCACCGCGTTACGGGCCACCAGCGCTGCGTCGCCGCCCACCTCCGCCGTGCCCTTGACCAGGCCGCGGGAGGTATCCTCGATGACCTGCAGCACATTGCCACCCACCTGGGCCGCGCCGTCCACTGCGCCGTCGATGGAGTCGCGAGCCGTGGCCCCAAGGTCGCCTCCGATCTCCCGCGACCCGTGGATGGCGCCCCGCGCTGCGCTGAAGGCCGCATCCTGCATGCGTACGGTCACACCGCCGGCAGCCTCGATTGATCCCTCAACGGCGTTGCGGGTCACGGAAGCCACGTCGCCTCCGACGGCGGAGGCACCCTGTATCAGTCCCCGGGTGCTGTCCTCCACAGCCTGGAGGACATTGCCGCCGACCTCGGCGGTGCCCGTTACCACGCCCTTGGCCGTATCCCTCGCGGTGGCGCCGACGTCCCCGCCGACCTCGCTGGTCCCCTGGATCGCGCCGCGGGCAATACTGAATGCTGCGTCCTCGGCCCTGAGACCGACGCTCTTGGTGGTCTCCAGGGTCCCCTCCACCGCGCTGCGGGCCACTGTGGCCACGTCGCCGCCCACCTCGCTGGTGCCCTTGATGGCAGCCCGCACGGTATCGCTGCAAACACCCACGGTAACCGTCGATACTTCACCAACACCTCGAATAACGCCGATGACGGCACCCTTTGCGGTCGAGCCAAGTTCGGCACCCACTCCGCCAGTGGCCTGGATGGCGCCCTTGATGACGTCTACGGTCAGCCCCTGGACTCCTCCGATGATATCCCGTGACCCCTCCAGCGCGGTCACGGTGGCGAGGCGGGTCGCGTTCACCGTTCCCTCAAGGATATCTCCTGCCCCGCTGATGGTTCCCGTTATCGAATCCCTGATTGTGCGACCAATATTTCCCAAAACCACGATTGCATCCTCCCCGAAATACTCGGTCTCTCCCAGCAGCGTCAAATTCACGCCAACGCCACTGGGAGTTAAACATTAGACAGGTACTATTATACGCCATTACCCACGGGCGGACGCGCCTTGAGCCGGTCTGGGCTTGGGGTTACACTGGCTGTTACGGTTGTTAAGGCTTAAGGAGGGCGAAATGCCCAGCAAGGACAAGCAGCAGTGGCTTGAGGAAACCCTGCGACCCGCCGTGGAGCGCTACCCGGAACGCAGGCAAGCCTTTGAGACCGATAGTGGACTGCACATTGATCCCCTGTACTCGCCCGAAGACATGGCCTCGAGAAGCCATGACTATGCCGAGGATATCGGATATCCCGGCGAGTTTCCGTACACCCGGGGCGTGCAGGCCAGCGCGTACAGGGGTCGTGTCTGGACGATGCGCCAGTATTCCGGATACGCCACGGCTGAGGATACCAACCGCCGCTACCGTTACCTGCTGGAACAGGGGCAGACGGGGCTATCCGTTGCCTTCGACCTGCCCACACAGATCGGCTACGACTCCGACCATCCGCTGGCCAAGGGCGAGGTGGGCAAGGTTGGGGTGCCAATCTGCAGCATAGAGGACATGGAGACCCTGTTCGCGGGTATCCCGCTGGACAAGGTCAGCACCTCAATGACCATCAACGCCACTGCCTCACTGCTCCTGTGCTTCTATATCGCCGCAGCCGGAAGGCAGGGCGTGTCGCCGGAGCAGGTGAGCGGCACGATCCAGAATGACATTCTCAAGGAGTACATCGCGCGCGGAACTTACGCTTACCCACCCCGCCCGTCAATGCGGCTGGTGGTGGACGTGTTCAAGTATTGCGCCGAGAATGTGCCGCGCTGGAACACCATCAGCATCTCCGGGTACCACATGCGAGAGGCCGGCGCCACGGCTGTGCAGGAGCTGGCCTTCACCTTCGCCAACGCAATCGCCTACGTGCAGGCGGCCCTGGATGCCGGGTTGAAGGTGGATGAATTTGCGCCTCGACTTTCCTTTTTCTTCGTGTCGCAGAACAACCTGTTCGAAGAGGTGGCCAAGTTCCGGGCCGCCCGCCGGATGTGGGCGCACATAATGCGCGAGCGATTCGGCGCACAGGATCCCCGCTCCATGATGCTCCGGTTCCACACTCAGACAGCGGGCGTTTCCCTTACGGCCCAGCAACCTGACAACAACGTCATCCGCTGTACGGTGCAGGCGTTGGCGGCAATACTTGGTGGCACCCAGTCGCTGCACGTGAACTCCCGAGATGAGGCGCTGGCCCTGCCGACCGAAGAGTCGGCCCAGCTATCTCTGCGCACGCAACAGATCCTCGCGTACGAGAGCGGCACGGCCGATGTGGTCGATCCGCTGGGCGGGTCGTGGTACGTGGAGAGCCTGACCAATGAACTGGAGGAGCAGGCGCTGGAATACATCCGGCGAATCGACGATATGGGCGGCGCAGTGGCAGCCATCGAAGACGGATTCCAGATGCGCGAGATCGGCGATGCCGCCTATAACCACCGGCAGGAGGTGGAGTCGGGCGACCGCATAATAGTTGGGGTCAACCGCTACGATACCGAGGAGCCGCCGGTGGAGGGCCTGATGCGCGTCAACGAGGAGGTTGCCCGGCAGCAGGTGGCGCGCCTGGAGCGCCTTCGCAGCGAGCGGGACGGAGGGGCGGCCCAGACGGCTCTAGGTCGACTGGATGCCGTGGCGCGCTCCGAAGCCAACACCGTTCCCGCCATCCTCGAATGCGTCGAGGCCTACTGCACCCTGGGGGAGATTTCCGGCGTCCTCCGCTCGGTGTTCGGCGAACAGGAGGAGATGGCGGCATTCTGAGGGGCCATCTACTGAACTCCCTCCCCGTGAGGAGGAGAGTTAGGGTGGGTGTGAACCGCCAAGGAGAGAATCATGCCGGTGCACAAATTCAACAACCCAGGGCTGGTGTACTACAAGGCCCTGAGCAAATACCTGGAGCTGGTCAAGGAAATCCCCGAGGTGGTCGAGGTGCGTTTGTCTGAGGACGACACCTTGTGCACCATCATCTCGGCAGATCCGGTTGACAACTCCCCGCGATACAAAGTCTTTGACGCGCAGGCAGCCATGATGCGGGCCGTGGACCCTCAGCCATTCGACTTTCGTCTGTTGAACTGCCAGTCTTTGGCCGCAGAAAAGAGGGACGACTATATTCTCAGGCAAGGCGACCTGATCTGGATACGTTAACCCTTGTCCACTCCACAAGAATATATGGCAAAGGCCATACGAAATGAGGAATTCGCTACTGCAATTAGCGTTCTCGCGCCAAGATCAACAGAGTGGGAAGTCGTATCCCTTTTCTATTCAGCATTGCACTATGTGAACGCTTACCTGGCATCTGAAGGGCATTATCCGACCACTCATTGGGG
Source organism: Dehalococcoidia bacterium (assembly GCA_963664175.2). Classification (GTDB taxonomy): domain Bacteria; phylum Chloroflexota; class Dehalococcoidia; order Lucifugimonadales; family UBA3495; genus VXOI01. The sequence continues at coordinate 58,726 of CAXXOI010000029.1, read as the reverse complement.
CAGAAGGACACTGGTAGTTCGCCTTACCAACCTTGAGAGGGAGTACGACAACCTCCTCCAGCTAAGTATGGACGCCAGGTACGAAGTTGTTGACTTTACTACTGAACAGGTGGATGCACTCAGAAGTGGTGATTTCCGTCGCCTGAAAGAGGCGGTTCTGGCCTTAATTGGTCATCAAATCTAACGCACAATGACAAGCGGTGATAGATGCCCCTGATTTCTTGATAACGCCGGAGGGGAAAAATCGTGGTCCGTGCGTAGAGCATCGCCAATCAGCGAGGCTACTCGAAACCACAATCGCATTATAATTCGGGAAACCATTTTGGCAGAACCAAAGGAGACAACCACCATGCCCGACCTGATACTCAATGAAGAGGAGCAGATGCTCCAGACCACCCTGCGGGACTTCGTGGACCGCGAGATTGCGCCCAAGGCCAGGGAATCCGACGAGCGTGCCGAATTCCAGTGGGAGGCATGGCGCGGGTTCGCCGAGCTGGGCCTGACCGGGCTTGGCGTCGACGTCAAGTACGGCGGTAGCGGCGCGGCCGGCTACCGACAGGTGTCCATAGCCGCCGAGGAAGTGGCCCGAGGTGATGCGTCGGCCTCCGTAAGCTGGCTGGCCCACCTGGCACTTGGCGTTACCTCCATCGATCGGTTTGGCACCGAGGAGCAGAAGGAACGCATCCTGCCACCCCTGGTGGACGGACGGGGTGTTGCCGCCTTCGGCCTGACGGAGCCGGGCGGCGGGTCCGATGCCGCTGCCCTGCAGACCACCGCCGTGGAGCGCGACGGCACCTATTTTCTTAACGGTAGCAAAATGTTCATCACCAACGCCTCGGTGGCGCAGAGCATCGTGGTCTTTGCGACGCAGGACCGCAGCCAGGGCTACAAGGGCGTCAGCGCTTTCGTCGTCGACAAGGGGTCGCCGGGGCTCACCATCAACCCCATGCACGGCAAGCTGGGAATGCGCAGCTCCACGACCGACGAGATAGTCTTCGAGGATACGCCCGTTTCCTCGGAAAACCTGCTTGGCGAAGAGGGACGCGGGTTCAACCAGGCCATGGAAATCCTGACTTCCAGCCGGATCATCATCGCCGCCCAGAGCACCGGAATCGGCCAGTCTGCGCTGGAGGCAGCCCTGCGATATGCCCAGCAACGCCAAACCTTCGGCCAACCCATCGCACAGCACCAGGCCATACAGTTCATGCTGGCCGACATGGCGGCCGAGGTGCACGCCGCCCGGGTGGTCACTATGAACGCTGCCACCCTCAAGGATGCCGGCCAGCCATTCCTCCAGGAAGCCAGCATCGCCAAGCTGTTGGCCTCCGAGATGTGCATTCGCGTCGCCGACAAGGCGCTGCAAATCCACGGCGGGTCCGGTTATTTCCAGGAGGCCGGAGTGGAGCGTATCCTGCGGGATGCCCGGGTCACCACTATCTACGAGGGCACATCCGAAGTGCAGCGGCTACTCATTGCGCGGCAGGTTCTTAAGGATTACGCTATCTAGCGTGAAGCTCTCCGCAATGGAGGCCGAATTTCTCCCGGAACTGGATTCCCGCCCCTGTATTCGCAGAGCCAAGCTTCAGGTTAAATCGGAGTTTGCGAAATTGCCTCCAACTCGGCGCCGGAATCCGGGGCTGCCTTGTGGCTGGCTGTGGGCCGTTTGCAGTCGGACGTAGCCCGTCTGGTAGAGGGTCAAGGCGAACTCCGCACCGAATTTTGTACGGACTTGGCAGGTACGAACCGCAGGATCGACGAGAGCAACCGCAGGATGGACCGGCTGTTCTACGCCATCATCGGGTCGGCGCCGGCGTGATCGGCACACCGGTCGCCGTCCTGATGAGCAGTGGTTAGCTCTCATCTAGAGACTCCCGCCGCGCCAGGAATAAACTGACAGAACATTGTTGATATGCAGAATAACGAACGCCCGATAAGGGTATTGGTAGCCAAGCCCGGCCTCGACGGCCACGACCGCGGCGCAAAAGTGATCGCTCGCGCCCTCAGGGACGCCGGTATGGAGGTCATCTACACCGGAATCCGCCAGAGTCCTCAAATGATCGTACAGGCGGCCGCCCAGGAGGACGTTGATGTCTTGGGCCTCAGCATACTTTCCGGGGCCCACCTGGAGATATTGCCCGAGGTGATGACCCTCCTGCAGGACCAGGGGATGGACGATGTGCTGGTCGTGGTGGGTGGCATCATCCCTGCCGTCGATCGGCAGCCGCTCAAAGACCTGGGCATCGTTGAGGTCTTTGGCCCGGGCACTTCAACTGGGGAAATCGTGGACTTCATCTCCGGACACATGGCGGAACGCGTCTGATGGGGTCGTCCACTCTCGGTAGCCTGACGGCAATGTCCCCATTACAGCCTTGCCACCCGCTTGACACGGGCGGTGAGTCGCGCCCTATAATTTTTGATGTCGTTTTTCGTAAAGCCAGTTCAGATGCTCTATAATGTGTCGCAGCTACTGATGGAACCAACCGGTTCCACCAGGCAATTCGAGCTCGATGAACCGGTGCCTGTCGATGACGATGAACGGTGGGCTACCGGGATGCTGCATCTGCTCCGTACGCACCAGGGGCTTTTGCTCAACGCCGACATAAGGGTTCAGACCGTCTCGGAGTGCGCGCGCTGCCTTGTCGACATAACGCAGGTTTCCGCCATAGCCCTCGAGGAGGAATGTTACCCTACGATTGATCCCTCCACAGGAAGGAGGGAATATCCCCCCGACTTGGCTGAGGGGGTCCTGCATATCGACAGCAACCAGATGCTGGACGTGAAGGAAGTGCTTCGCCAGTACCTGTTGACCAGTGAGCCGTTGAAGACCCTGTGCATGCAGGACTGCAGGGGTTTGTGCCCCGAGTGTGGGGCGGACCGAAACGAAGACGTATGCAAGTGCGACGGTGACCCGGTGGATCCCCGCTGGGGCGCTCTGGCCGCGCTGCTGACCCAGGAAGAGGAATAGCCGAGTAGCTATCGCCAGTGCTAACGAACTATTTTGGTACTAATAGTCGCCACCCAACGTGATCCCGGCGTGAAGACACCAAGAATTCGATCTTGCCATTACCAGACACCAGGTCCATAGCCTGGCTGGGGAGGACACTTCAGATGGGCGCATTACCCAAGAAAAAGCTGACGCGGGCTCGGGGGGGACGCCGATTGACCGCCTACAAGCTCAAACCTATCCACGCGGCAAACTGCCCGAGATGCAGAAGCGCCAAGCTGCCCCACACGGCATGCCCCCAGTGCGGGTTCTACCGGGGGAGGCAGGTGGTAGACCGCCAGCTCTAGCACAGGTTATCTCTTGCGCGCTTTGAATCGGGGAGTGCGGCCAGCGGTCAGAAATATCGCTCCTTTTGAGGCTGAGCAGCCACGATTCACTGCTAAACGACAGGTCGGCTTGAGCCAATCGTCAGCAGTGATAGACATTTGACATAATCTATTCAAACGCGGGATTGCATTGCGTTGCACACCCGATGTGTTATGTCATAGAATTTCAGTCGTAATATTTCATCAGTGTTTCATCCATCCTGGAGGCATCTAAGATTAACTCAGAAAATAAATGGGCCTTTGTGTTCCCTGGGCAGGGTTCGCAGAAAGTGGGAATGGGACTTGGCCTGTTTGAGGAGTCCCAAGCCGCCCGAGAGACCTTCGAAGAGGCGGATGACAGCTTGGGTTTCCCATTGTCGCGCATGATATTTGAGGGTCCGGCCGGGGAACTGCAGAATACCGCCAACTCTCAGCCAGCCATTATGACAGTCAGCGTCGCTGCCTGGCGTTCTTGGGCCGAGGTCGGTGGCCAAGGTACCATCAGCGCATCGGCCGTGGCTGGGCACAGCCTTGGTGAGTACAGTGCTCTGGTGGCTGCCGGCGTGTTGGATTTCTCAGACGCGGTGCGCTTGGTTCGGCTCCGGGGAGAACTTATGAACCGGGCCTCCTTGAATCGCCCCGGTACCATGGCAGCGATACTGGGCCTGGACGAAATGGCCTTGGCCCAGATTTGTGCCGAGACCGGGGTCGAACTCGCCAACATCAACACTGATAACCAGATAGTCATCAGTGGCGACCGCATGGCGGTTGCCCAGGCGGTGGATCTTGCCACCGCTCGCGGCGCTCGCAAAGCGGTACCCCTGCCGGTCAGTGGCGCGTTTCATTCCTCGTTGATGATGGAAGCGGAGGTCGGACTCTCTGCGGAACTGGAAAGACTGGCCCTGCGAGAGCCCAGGATGCCAATAATCGCCAACTGCGACTGCCGCGCGCTTACCAGCAGCGACGAAATTCGCGAGGAGCTCGTACGCGGGCTTTGCCGCTGTGTCCAATGGAAGGATTCTGTCGTGGCCATGGTTGACTCCGGGATTGACCGGTTTGTTGAATTCGGAGCCGGAGGCGTCCTGGCTGGACTGATCAAGCGAATCGACCGCGAGGTGGAAGTCTCTGCTGTGGCCGACCCGGAATCGGTCCGGAAGTTGGCTGCGGCGGCGGGCTAGACCTCCGGGACTTGCCAAGAGCTGGTCTTTATGGTCAAGTCGGGTGACCCTAGACGTGTCGCGAGGTCCGTCGCATTGCAATCTCTGTTTGCGGCCGACGTTAGAGGCCGTCGCGGCGATGGGGTCCAATCCCGGGGTTCCGCCCCGGATTATAACTGGATGGACGAGGAGGTTGGCCGCTCCGTACTGGAGTTCGCCGACCGGCTTCACCACGGCGTAAACGATCACCGGCAGGGACTTGATGGCCTGATTGGCCGTTTCGCCCCTGCATGGCCGGTGACCCAGTTGCCCATTGTGGATCGTAACATTCTGCGTATTGCACTATTTGAACTCTTGCATAATCCGGCCACTCCACCCAAGGCGGCCATCGACGAGGCGGTGGAGTTGGCCAAGGTGTTCGGAAGCGACAGCTCTGCCAGGTTCGTCAACGGAGTCCTGGGCTCCGTCATGGCCAGCCTGGACTCCGGAGACCTCGCCGTTACCGGACCCTCGCTTGATGGGAGATGAACCTTGCCCACAGTATTTGAGCGCGTAAAAGTAATTGTCGTAGACAAGCTGGGAGCCGACGAGGGAGACGTGGAGGAGAATTCCTCCTTCGTGGATGACCTCAATGCTGACTCCCTGGACTTGGTCGAATTGATCATGGCCTTTGAGGAGGAATTCTCCACCGAGGACTCTCCTCTCGAGATTCCGGACGAGGACGCGGGGTCCATTGCCACCGTATCCGACGCCGTGGCCTACCTCAAGGGCCGCGGCATCGACGACGACTGATTCCCGCTTATCTCGCAACCGCTGAAATGCCTGACCGCCCCGACAGGCGGCCCGGAAACGACTGTTCGAGCCTCGGGGAACGCACGGCAAGTGGCCGTGTGCTGTTTGCTTTGCGGCTCACGAGGATTGAGCTGACCGGGTCGAACGCTGATGGATAGTCTCGAAGATGTGACCAGGGCTGTCCGTAGTTGTACCGACTGTCCCCTGCACCGTGGTCGCACCAATGCCGTTCCCGGCGAGGGTAGCCCCGGCGCGGAACTGATGTTCATCGGCGAGGGTCCAGGATTCCATGAGGACAGACAAGGGCGCCCGTTCGTTGGTCCAGCGGGTCAACTGCTGGAAGGATTGTTGGCTTCCATAGGCACCAATCGCGAAGAAGTCTTCATCGCCAATATGGTCAAGTGCCGACCGCCCGACAACCGCGATCCCCAGCCATCGGAAATCGCCGCCTGTTCCAAGTACCTTGACCGTCAGATTGAGCTGATCAACCCCAAGCTCATCGTAACCCTCGGGCGTTTTTCGCTGGGCCGGTTCTTTCCCGGTGAGAGCATCACCCGGGCCCGCGGCAGTCTGAGGCAGAAGGACGGGCGCCTGATCTTTCCGGTCATGCATCCGGCAGCGGCTTTGCGGCGCCCCGAGCTCAGGACAACCATGGTCCAGGACTTCCGGGCCATGGCTCAAGCGCTCGAGGGGGCGCCGGGACCGGAACTGGAACCACTGCAGGTGGCCGTGGAGGCGCCGCCCCAAGTGCAGCAGACCGACCTTTTTGGCACTGCCAGAACGTCTCCGCCCGTGGCGGACGTTGTGGCAACTCCTGAAGAAAACGAAACTCAAGAAAGCGAGGATGTGGTCCAAAGCAGTACTGAGGAGGCGGACGGTCCGCAACAACTCTCGATGTTTTAGGCCAAACTATCGGAATGAACGATCAGTCATCAGAAAAGCTTCGCGTCATCCCCCTCGGAGGGCTGGGGGAAATCGGCAAGAACATGTTGGCCCTCGAGTATGCCGACGAAATAATCATAATAGACTGCGGCGTCCAGTTTCCCGAGGAAGGGATGCTGGGTGTCGATCTCATAATCCCCGATGTCTCCTACCTGGTGGAACGCGCCGACCGTATCCGGGGTATCCTGATCACCCATGGCCACGAGGACCATATAGGGGCGCTCCCCTTCATCTTGCCCCAGATCCCCACGCAGGTCTTTGCTCCCCGGCTGGCTCACGGTCTGATCTCGGCGAAGCTCAAGGAGCGTCGAACCACCCGTGAGTTCACCTCGACTCCCATAGACCCGGGCATCCCGTACCAGTTCGGACAGCATTTCGCAGCGCGGTGGTTCCGTGTGTGCCACAGCATCCCCGACGCCATGGGCATTGCCGTCAGTACCCCGCAGGGTACGGTGATCCATACCGGCGACTTCAAGATCGATCACACGCCCGTCGATGGGCGGACTATAGATCTGACGGCCCTGGCCGGTTATGGAGATGAGGGAGTCCTGCTGCTTCTGTCAGACTCCACCTACGCCGAGGTGCCCGGCTATACCCCCTCGGAACGGATCGTCGGCGCAGCGCTGGAACGTGCCATCGCCGAGGCTCCGGGGAGGGTGATGGTTGCCACATTCGCGTCCCTGGTCTCCCGCGTGCAGCAGGTGGTGGACGCTGCGGAGCGACATGGCAGGAAGGTGAGCATTGTTGGGCGCAGCATGGTGGAGACTGTAAAAGTAGCCTCCGAGCTGGAATACCTGCGGCTGCCCCCGGGAATACTGCAACCCCTGAATGCCACGCGCAAGCTGCCCCCCGAACAGGTGGTGTTGATGACCACCGGCAGCCAGGGGGAGCCGACATCTGCCCTGGTGCGGATTGCCAACGAGGAGCACCGCGACGTCAGCATCATGGCCGGCGACACTGTGGTTATCAGCGCGACCCCCATCCCGGGCAACGAGTTGCCCGTCAGTCGCACCATCGACAACCTGCTGCGCCAGGGTGCCAGGGTGCTGTACGACCGCAACGCCACTGTTCACGTCCACGGCCACGCCAGCCAGGAGGAGCTCAAGCTCGTCCTGAGTCTGGTCAAGCCGCGTTATTTTGTCCCTGTGCATGGGGAGTACCGGCACCTCAACGCCCACGCCCAACTGGCCTGGGACTTGGGAACAGCCAAGGATGGGATCTTCGTGCTGGAGGACGGGGACGTCCTGGAGATTGGCGCAGAGGGCGCCTCGACGGCGGACCGCATCAAGGCCGGCCCCATATTCGTGGACGGCATTTCACGACGCGACACCAAGAGCAAGGTGCTGACACAGCGACGCAGCCTCTCCCGCGACGGAGTGGTGGTCGTGGTGGTCCCCCTGGACCGCAGCAGCATGACGCCCGCCGGAGAGCCGTTGACCGTCGCCAGCGGGTTCATGGACGATGAAGAGGCCGACACGCTGTTCCGGGATCTGGGTGCGCACCTGGTATCGGAACTGTCAGTCAATGGCGGCCCGCCACCCACGGAAGACGACATAAAGACCAAAGTGCGCGAAACTGCTCGCAGCTTTATAGGTAACGTAACGCGCAGATCGCCTATGATAATCCCTGTGGTAACCGAGGTCTGAAGAGCCCCCGGTTCCCTCTGCCCATGGGTGGGGGGGTGTGGATGTGTGTGAGGGCGTTGCATGCCCTGCGCCTCGGTTGCCATTGGATTGCAACCAGACAGGAGGCGCCCCATGGTCACCACTACACACTCCGACCAGTCCCGCTCTGCTCGTTCTGATTCGGGACCGCCCACTTTCGGAGAAATGTTCCGGGCCAGCCCATGGCTGTTCCTCGACGGAATGGTGCTCATTTCGGCTGTCGTAGTCGTTGGAGCCTTCTTTTACTTTTACGAGGATTCCCGCAAATCGCTCTGGCAGGCCCTTGGCTACGGCTGGGTACCCGTGGGTTTGTGGGCGGCTTCCATCCTCTTGGCCCTGAGATACCGAGCCCGGTCGTCGTTGCGTCATTGGCGCTTGTGGGGCGTGGGCGCCGCCCTGGCGGCCATCTCCATTTGTGGACTGTCCTACCTGAGCCCTGCCCGCGGCCTGCTGGAGGAGGTCTCCTATGCTGGCCGTTGGGGCATGGCCCTTGGCGGTCCCTCTCTCCTGCCCGTTGGCCTGGTCAAGATGCTTGCCATTGCAGGCCTGGTCCCACTGGTGTTCTACCCTCGTTCCATCGGGCCCTTCTACACCAGCGGAATTGCCCACCTTTGGAAATGGTTCCAGATGGCCGTGGGTTACGTCTACCTGGGGTTCGTTCGGGCCTCCGTGGCAACGAGGAACGGCCTGAGAAGCATCAGCGACAGGGCCGCCCGAGGGCGTGCTGCCCGCGCCGAAGCCAAGAAGTCCGCTCAATCCGGGAAGGCCCCCTCAAGGAAAACCGGGGAAGACGACGATCCCGACCTCGATTCTGCCGCTCCTGCCGTTTCGACCGGTTACCTCCGGCGCGCCGAAATGGAAAAAGAACCCGAGGCAGAACCTGATGACGATCTGCCGCCCTGGATGCCGCTCCCGGCCGCTGCTGCCAGCGATGATGACGAATCGGAACCCGGTTGGCGGTTGCCTTCAATAGAGACCCTGGCTCCCCCAGAACCCGTGGGCGCATCCGAGGAAGAATTCAAGGGGATGGCCAAGGAGGTCGAACAGGCCCTCGCCGACCACGGCGTTCGCGTGGAGGTCACTGGCATCACGGCCGGACCTCGTGTGGTGCAGTTCGGCCTCTCGCCGGGATGGGTTGCAAGGAAAGCGGCCAACACCGAGGGAGGCGAACGCAGCCGAGTCAAGGTGCAGAGCATCCTCACCAGGGAGAAGGACCTGGCTCTGGCCCTCAAGACCCCGTTCCTCAGGATCGAGGCGCCGGTGCCTGGCGAGGCCCTTGTGGGCCTGGAGGTCCCGGTACCGACCCCGACCAAGGTCCACCTGCGGGCGGTGATGGAGACACCAAGGTTCCAGAAACTGCTCAGCAAGGGGGGCCTCCCCATCGCCATGGGCCAGGACACCGGTGGCGAGCCCGTGGCCCTGGACCTCGCCGCGCTGCCCCACATGCTGATCGCCGGCGCCACTGGCAGCGGCAAGAGCGTGCAGATCAACTCCATCATCGCCTCGTTCCTCATGACCAAAACGCCGGACCAATTGCGGCTGCTCATGGTCGACCCCAAGCGGGTGGAGCTGACGCCTTTCAACGGCATACCGCACCTGATCCAGCCGGTGATCGTCGAAGCGGAGGAGGTAACCGAATCCCTGCGAGGCCTCAACCGCGAAATGATTAGGCGCTACAAGCAGATGGAGGAAATGGGCGTCCGGAACATCGCGGTCTACAACGAGCGCTCCGAGGATAAGATGCCCTTCCTGGTGCTCATTGTGGACGAGCTGGCCGACCTGATGATGGTTTCCGGGTTCGAGGTCGAACAGAACCTGGTGCGCCTGGCCCAGCTGGGCCGCGCCGCAGGGATACACCTGCTGCTGGCGACGCAGCGTCCCTCGGTGAACGTGGTCACCGGGCTGCTGAAGGCCAACATCCCCGCCCGATGCGCCTTTGCGGTTTCCGGGCAGGTCGACTCGCGGGTGATTCTCGATTCGGCCGGCGCCGAAAAACTGATGGGCAAGGGCGACGCGCTGATACTGCACAAGGAATCTCCCAAACCCGAGAGGATGCAGGGCGCACTGGTATACGATGAAGAGGTTGAGGAACTGGTGCAGTTCTGGATCGAGCAGGAGGGCCCGCCCGTGCCGCCCATCAACCTGGATTCCAGCGAGGAAGGGGAAGGCGAGGAAACCATCGACGTGCAGCAGATGGACAAGGCTCGCGACCTGGCCATCCGAAACCCCAACCTGAGCACCTCGGTACTGGAAAGGCGCCTGAAGGTGGGAGAAAGGCGAGCGGAGGAGATCCTCGAAACGCTGGAGGAGGAAGGATACCTCATCCCTGCTTAGCCTTTTCCGGCATTCGGTCAATATCCATCCACCCCACCCTGACCCTCTCCTGCAAAGGAGAGGGTTAAATCTGTAGAGTTTCCCGCCTGGCTCTAACCCGGCTCTCGGCTGTCATCCGTTACCCTTCGACCACTCACACACCACAGAGATCACAGAGAACGCGGAGAGACAATTGGACTACTCCGTGCCCTCTGTGGTTAACGTCCTATCTCGGCCCGTAAGGGGAGCCATTAAAGTGCCGGGACGGATTCCGTATTCAAGGGTGCCGTGCTATCATTGGGCATCCTTTCAGTTCGCCGACTGCCGCTTTGCTTATTGACCTTCACACCCACAGTTACCCCAAATCCGACGACAGCTTCCTGAGCGTGGATGAACTCATTGAAGGGTCTAAGGCCGCTGGACTGGATGGTATCTGCCTGACAGATCACGACGCGTTCTGGTCGGATGAACAGGTGAGGGAGCTGTCACGACGCCACGAGTTCCTGGTGCTCCCCGGCAGCGAGATAAACACCGATGCCGGTCACGTGCTGGCTTTCGGCCTCTGCAGGTACGAATTCGGGATGCACAAGCCTGAATTCCTGCGGGCCTGCGCCGATCGGTATGAAGGCGTGCTGATCGCGGCGCATCCCTACCGCCGGCGATTCCTGGAGGTTCCTGGCAAAGACCCCGAGGCCAGGGCCGAAATGCTTCAGCGGGCCGCGGCCGATCCGTTTTTCGGTCTCTGTGAGGGTGTGGAGGCCCTGAACGGCAGGGGTTCTGCAGAACAGAACCGGTATTCGTCGGACCTGTGCCGCGAGCTCGAGATGGCGTCCGTGGCTGGCAGCGACGCTCATCGCGTTGGGCAGATCGGGACTGCGGCCACCGAATTCCGTGGGCGGGTGGAAAGCGTGTGCGATCTCCTGAGACTCCTCAAGGCCGGTGAGCATCGTCCCGTGGATTTGCGCGGCGAATTCAATTCCTCGCAGTATCCCCCAATGGCCAGATCGAACCTCTAGGTTCTCCACCTCTCGATCTCATCAAGGCGAGGCGGGCATTCCCGGGCCCGAACTCGAACGGAGCGAGCAGATGGCCGAAGCGCTCAAAATCGAAGATCTGTCTGTGGAGTTTCACAGTCCCACCGGCACCGTTCGCGCTCTGAACGGTGTCAACCTGACGCAGGAAGAGGGAGAGATCTATTGCGTCGTAGGCGAAAGCGGCGCCGGGAAGAGCACCCTGGCCCTGGCCATCATGGGTCTGCTGCCGCACAATTCCTCGGTCCTCAGCGGGCGCATCTACTTTCAGGGCGTCGACCTGATGCGGGCGGGGCAGGACTACATGCGCGGCCTCCGTGGGCACGAGGTATCAATGGTGTTCCAGGACGCTCAGGCCGCCCTCAACCCGGTTGTGCCAGTGGGGTCCCAGCTCGAGGAAGTGGTCCTGCACCACAGCGATATATCGCCGAGAAACGCCAACCGCATGGCCCAGGAGATGCTCCGCGAGATGGGACTGCCCGACCCAAAGAGGGTGATGGGCCAGTATCCCTTTTCCCTCAGTGGCGGCATGTGCCAGCGAGTAATGATGGCCATCGCCCTGGTGTTGCGACCCAGGCTGCTGATCGCCGACGAACCGACGTCGGGGCTGGACGTTACTCTGCAGGCCGAAATCCTGGAGCGCCTCCGCCGGTTGGTCAAGGACCAGGGCTCGTCGGTGTTGCTCATCACTCACGACATGGGAGTGGTCGCCTCAATGGCGAAAAAGGTGGGGGTGATATACGGTGGCAGCATGGTTGAGCATGCGGATGTGATACCCCTCTTCCGCCGAGCCCAGCACCCCTACACCTGGTCGCTGCTACAGTCCCTGCCTCGCCTCGACGATGCAGGCCGTGCCATCCAGCCCGTTCCGGGAAATCCGCCGGACCTGGTGAACATGGGCGAGCAATGCCCCTTTCTTCCCAGGTGTTTCAAGGCCACAAGCCAGTGCCGGCACGACAGCCATCCCCCTCTGGCACAAACAGAGGAACGCCACTACGTGGCCTGCTACAACCCAATGGTGCCGCAAGAGTAGGGGTAATGGTCAGCGGCAGGGCTTTGTGAGCCTCCCCATTTGAGGCGTGGGTGAAACGCGCCGTTTCCGTGGCTTGGAAGCCCGCGACAGGACGCCCTCACTCTTACCCTCTCCCAGAGGGAAAAGGGAAAACTAAAAGCCCTGCGGGACCGCAACTGAGATTGATCGATTTTGAACGAGGCTCCAGATGAGAGGCCGGACGGGGACACATTTTCGCGGCCTTATGGTCCCGGTTCCACCTCAACACCTACCGCCGGGGCGCCGCTTCGCCGACCAGCAGCTCCAGGGCCAAGTCGGGGTCTACGCGGCCCTGCTTGATGGATAGGTCAGCCTCCAGCAGGCGGTCGTAGCGCCATGCGATGTCCTGCCTGGAATGGCGTCGTGCTTGGTCCATGGTTTTGCGCACCACAAAGTCCGAGGATGTGCCCAACGCCCGCTTGAGTTCGTTCTGAGGCAGTTGGCGCTCGATGGAGTCTCGGGCCAGGGCAAGCAGGCGCAGCTGCCGTTCGACCATTGCGATGATGTATTGAGGCTCCCGTCCGTCATCACGCAGTTGAGCCAGCAGACGGAGGGCCACCTGGGACCGACCGTCGATCATCGCGTCCACGGCCTCGAAGATGCTGGCCTCGCGCACCTGTGAGACCATCAGGCGCACATCGTCCTCGCCGATTTCCCGACCGTTGGCATACAGGGAAAGTTTTTCCAGTTCCTGATCCAGTGTCCAGAGGTCGCTGCCCACCAGGTCGGCCATCGACCTTATGGCTACGGGGCTGATGGCTGCTCCCTTGGATTCGGAGGTCTCCTTGATCCAACGGGCCAGTTGCTCTCCCCTGGGAGCCGCCCGCTCCTCCACCTGGCAGACCGGACTGAGCGATCGCAGCAGGGAATTGTTGGCATTCAGCGGGCCGTCGGACAGCAGGAGGAGGGTGGTCTCCGGCATCCCCGGAATGGCTCCGGCCAGGGCCTGCCACGAATCCGCGGCGCTGTTGCCTCGCCGTCCCCTGCCGCCCCCGGGGCGAGATTCCGCAATCGACAGCAGTCCATCCACCACCACCAGACGCAGGGGGTCCAAGAACGGGATGGCCTGGCAGATACCCAGCAGTTCCTGGGGAGAAACCTGGTTCGCCTGCAAGCGGTGCCGATTGGCCTCCATCAGGCCGTCGGCGCCGTACTCCGACTCCAGGGTGGAGACAGCCTGACGCACCAGGAAACTATCGCCATAGACTATGTGGGCAGGCATTTTGCTCTCGATCCAACGGCATCTGGCGATCGGGAAGGGGGCGGGCTTTTTCTGAGATAGGCGCCTCTGCCTGATTTCGAGCAGGGCAGTTAGGCGTTCAGTTCAGGCCAGGAACTCCTCTGCATTGGTGCATCCACGGCCCGCTGACGTTCCTCGGCCAAGGGGGTATTCGGCTGCCTACCCTGATCGTCTCTCCCAAGCAATTATTCAGGCGTAATCCGGTTATGACGACCCGTTGTGCTGCTCGTCGAGTCGGTGGGTGAGCCGTTCTATCTCAGCGAGAAGCCTGGCACGGTCCTCGTCAGCCCTGCGGCGCTCTTCTTCCACCCTGCGACGTTCCTCCTCCACCCTGGCGAGGGCCTCCTCCGCCCTCTGGCGTTCCACGATCAATGCTTTCTCTGCCGCCTCTCTGGCTCGTCTTTCCCGTGTAATCATTACGTAGCTCCATACACCGCCGCCAGTGGCTGCGATGGCCGAATTGGTCAGCAGGTCCTTGAGCAGCGCGGGCGAGATGAATGTGGCAATGGATGACGGATTGCACCCCGAGAGTGCTGCCAATTCTTCGGTGCATCGATTACCTGTAAAGTACCATATTACCCAGGTGACCGCCAACGCCGTTACTCCCGCGGCCACGGGCAGCAATGCAATTTCCCGGAAATCCTGAAGCGCGGAAATCTGTTCGTTCATCAATGGATGCTCTGGCTGCACGCGGGTGGCGGTGGCGGCATTCAGCATGGAATAATGAGCCGGAATCGTAGCCCAGCAATCCCGGACAAATCAACCAGGAATCGGACGTGATCTCACATGAAATTTGGCTTATTTTCCCATGTCCCATGGCCCGAAGACACCGCACCCAGCCAGGTGGTGGACAATATCACCGAGGAGTTCTGTGTCGGTGAACAGCTTGGGTTTGACAGTGGCTGGGTGGCGGAGCACCACTTCTCCCGCTACGGGCTGGGCTCGGCGTCGCTCATGCTACTGGCCAACATCGCGGCGCGCACCAGGACGCTCAGGCTGGGCACCGCAGTGATCATTCCGCCGCTGCATCACCCGGTGAGGCTGGCGGAGGACACCGCGACCCTCGACGTCCTGAGCGGAGGGCGGCTCGACGCGGGCTTCGGGCGCGGGACTGCGGGCTACGAGTACACGGGCTACAGAGTGGACAGCAACGAGAGTCAGGGCCGGTTCCAGGAGTCCGTACGCATCATTGAGGGCCTGTGGACCACGCGCAATTTCACCTTCAAGGGCGAGCACTTCCAGGTGGAGGAAACGAACCTGGTACCGCCGCCGGTGCAGAAGCCGCACCCGCCCATGTACATCGCCGCCACCCGCAGCCGGGAAACGCAGGACTTCGCTGCGGCCAGCGGGCATTCGGGCATCATGGGAGTGGTGCTGGATACCACTGACGCCCTGGACCTCTGTAATCAGCTGGTCTCGGAGTCTCGTATGGCCGGCCACGAAATGGATATCGGGGGCATTCCGTTTTTCCGTTACTTCTACGTGGCAGAGACCGAGGAGCAGGCGCGCAGGGACAGCGAGGCCGCCCTGAACTGGACTATGGACGTTAACCAGTGGCGCCGCACTTACGAGCGCGGGAGCGAGGTTTACGATAGCCTCGACGTCTTCCGGCAGAATCGTACGGAGTACCCTCCCTCATTCGAGTACCTCTTTGAGCATCGGGCGTTTATCGGAAGTCCGGACCAGATCATCGCCAAAATCAGGGGATTGCAGGATGCGGGCATCGGCTACTTTGGCTGCAATTTCTCGTTCGGGGGGATGCCGCAGGACAAGGTGCTCAAGTCCATGGAGCTGTTTGCCGAAAAGGTGATGCCGGAGTTCGCCTAGCCGGTGAGCGCGGCAAAACGACCATGCGCGCAGGGGAGGCAGCGGCGGAAACACTCTGGTCTCGGAGCACCTGTACGCCGATTCCGTCGACTCCCTGCTCGGGTGCCTGTGGCACGACGATGAGAACCGATCCCAGCGAACTGTTCCGCCTGATGCGGTTCGAATTGCCTGAGAAGGATAGCCTGCCTATAGTACCTACTCAGAGGCAACTGGAGGAGATGCGTTAATCCTCTCCAACAAGTTCGAAAGACTCTGATCTGCACCCAACGCAATTCGTCTGGCAGATTGATAGAGTGGCTTGAGATCACTATAGTCATTTTGTTGAATTACGTTTAATTGCGGAGCCGGCGGCATTGATGCATCATACGATGCACTGTCGAGTAAGTTCCCCTGTCTATCGTAGACGCCTAGCACAACGGCGTTCCTAGGTTCATCTCCTCTAGATGTAATCCTCACCGATAAGTCTCCATACACGGCCACGAAAGCAGACTTATCGGAGGTGGCCTTCCAAGGCACGCGGTTGTGTCTGGTAAGTGCGTTGAGCCTGGAAACAATCTGGCTCATCTCCGCCATTTAATTCCCTCCATTGCCATCCGGGAAAGTGACAATTGTTTGTAAAGTTTCCAGGTCCTGCTGGATAGCATTCAAAATCGCGCTCAATTCAGGGGCATCCTCAAGTCGAGTGCTTTCGTGCTCAGCTCGCGAAACCTGGTCCTCCATGGTGGTCACCTGCGGAACGGCACCATTGATTTTATCTCGGAACTCATCCAGGTTCGTTGGCAAACTTCCGCGAATTTCGCTCAAGGTTCTCCGTAGATCCTGGTACAGCGACAGTGCAGCATCCCAATTGCCTTGACGGTGGAGTTCCTTTAAGCGGGTAATTAGCGCTATCGCCCGTTCAATGTCCACCGAGCTAAGGTCGCGTACTAATGCTCGCTGGGCCTCCGTTCTGGCCAATTGCGCCGCACCTTCTGCTGAAGTTGCAGCGCGCTCTGCCAATTTTGCGGATCGGTGAGCCAAGAATGCAAACCACAATCCAAAGGTACCCGCTACCAAGCCGCATATGCCGACGGCGAGGCTCGTCCAATCAAACCATTCACCCATCTGCGTCATTTTACCATTAGTCCATTTGACAACGGACAGTTGCTGGGCTAATGCTGAGTAACAACGCAGTAGATTCGGAGGAACGACCATGGCCAACGCCCACGGCAAGATCATCGCCAATGTTGAGCGGCTGCATCGCCTGATGGATGAGGAGGGCGTGTCGGCCATCGTTGCGCGCTCGGGCAAGAACTTCACGTACCTGGCGGGGTTTGCCTACCCGGGCACCCTGGCCCGCCACCTTGAGTTCCCCGACTCGCCTCGGGAGGTGCTGCTGGTCTGGCCCCGCCACGGGGAGCCGGTCCTGGTCCTGAACACCTACGCCGCTCCGCTGGCCCGTCGCGACTCCTGGCTGGAACAGGTCGAGGTGTACGACGACTACGCCGAATCTCCCTACCAACGGGCCGCCGATGTACTGGGGCAGCTAGGCTTGTCCGGCGAGACCATCGGTTTCGAGAAGAGCTACGTCAGCGCCAACCGGTGGGAGGAAATCCAGGCACTCCTGCCCAATGCCCGAATTGTCGACAGCACCGAGCTGATGGACAGGGTGCGCTGGATCAAGACGCCAGAGGAGGTCGCGGCGCTTGAGGCAGGGGCCAAGCTGCTGGACGAAGCCTACCTTGAGGTGCTGCCCACCGTGAGGCCGGGAGACACTGAACGCCTCGTGCACAGTCGCATCATCGAGAGCTGTATCCGTCGGGGAGCCAACTGGGCCCACGGGATCCTGAACTCCAGCCGAAACACGGTGGCCTACGGCGGTGAGAGCGACATGGCCTTCGAGGCCGGCGACATCATCCGCAACGACTATGTGTCTTACCTCAACGGCTATCCGGGACACCAGTCGCGCAGCGTCTGTGTGGGCACACCGTCGGACGAGCAGAAGCGGGCGTACCAGGTTACTCTGGACATCTATCGGGGCACCATAGAGCGGTGTGTCCCCGGCGCCAAGACTGCCGAAATCTACCACTACGCCAACGACAGATTCCACGCCGCCGGTTTCCAGGGCAACGTGTCGCTGGCCGGACACGGGGTGGGAGCGTGGTGGCACCAGCAGGAGCCCTACATGGTGCCATCCAGCGACCGGGTCCTGGAGGAGGGAATGGTGGTGGCGCTGGAGCCCCACATCGGCTACTGGCACCTGCAGGACATGGTTCTGGTGACCGCCGACGGTCCCCGGCTGCTGTCCCCGCTGATCAACACCGACGAGATGATCATCGCTGGTTAGGCACCTGCCTGCACCACGGCTCTTTGCTGACCGGGAAACAGGCACCGGAAACAAAATCCGTTCCTGGCGGGTCTGTCGGTCCACGAACGGATTTGGGCCCGGATTCCCGTGAGCCCTCACGGAATCCTGCGGAACTAGCGGAGTGATCAGGGGCGGCTGTTCAGATCCTCCAGAGCGATGCTTGCCTGCCTCCGCAGCCTGCGCGCGTTCACCCGCTCATCGTCCACTGCCTTGAACGAGTCGATGGCGAATGGGCTCCAGTTGCTGGCCAATGTGCGGAAGGCGCCTGATTCTCGCTCGGCGGCCTCCACGGTCAGTGTAAAGACGGGCAGTAGGAGGCCGGACTGGGGCAGGTCATCAACCATTCGGGCCAACCCGGCGGCCTCCTGGCTGTATCCGGCCAGAATACCGCCTACCGCAACGCTATCGCATCCTCCGTCTGAGGACCTCCATTCGTTGTAGGCCTCGTAGAACTGCTCCCACGCCTCGATGAACAACTTTAGCTGCGTGTCAAACGCGGCCAGCTCCTCCAGGCTCTTGGCTGACTTGTCATTGACTATGTCATCTATGGACTGTTCCATCTCCACCAGGAGCGATTGTGTCTCCGAGATGGCGGCCATCAGATCTTCAATTGGAGACTGCGTAGCCGACATTGTTTCAGACCCGGAGGGCGGAGCGCTGGGCGCCGGGCGGGTAGCGGGCACTGCCGTAGGTGCCGTTGTTGTCGCCGTCTCCTCAGCCTGATTTGCGGAGGAAGTCGCGGGAGTTGACGCAGCCGGCTGTGTTGCTTGGGCCGCCGGCGGATCCGCCTCCGTTGTACCGCTGGGAGCAGTGGATGCGGGCGACGGGGTCATTGCCGGCGACGCCTCTGAGGAACCATCGTCCTGGGCTTCGGACTCCTCGTCCGTCAGGTCGGGCGGGAAATCCGCAAGAAACTGCAGAGCCGCGACCTCGTCTTCGGCCGCCTCCTGCAGCGCGTCAACGATGTCCTCGTTGATTTCGCTGGTCTCCAGCTCATTGATGGCCGTCATTATGGCATCGAGCTGGCTCACGAGCGCCTCGTAGCCCAGGGCCCTGTCGTCCATTTCGAGCTTGCTTTCCCGCTTGGCGAAGGCGGCGTAGGCGTCGTGGAAGTCATCCCAATCGTCGGCTATGGCGTCGAAGGTCTCGGAGAAAGCCTCCATTTCATCAATCTGGTCGATAGTCGGCCCGTCTTGCAGTTCCTGCTGCATGGCGAGTGACATATCGGCGGCGGAATTGTGGGACAGGGCAGACTCGGTCCGCCGCTGTTCGACTATCTCGAACAGGGTGATATTGCCTGCCCTCCAGCGGTCGCGGAGCTGGCGAAGGGCCGTTTCCTCAGCGTCAGTTGCGGCTATCACGAGGTCGGCCAGCTCAGAGGTGCTGGAGGCCCGGGGCAAGGCACCCGCGTGTTCCGCCACGGCACTAAAAGACCCTGCCAGTCCTCGCAGTGCCTCGCGCGCAGTGCTGGGGTGACACTCGACCAGGCCGGCGCGCCATGCGTCGAAATCGTCGTAGAACTCCTGCCACTCGACGTCGATTGAATGGAGCTGGGCCTCGAACTCATCTATGGCCGCCCGTTCGTCGCTGGTCAGGGGCGTTGGAGCCTCGGTGGGTGCGGCGGAGGGCAATGGCACGGGCGTGGACTGCTGGCTATCATCCTGAGTGCAGGCAACGACGGCCACAGTCAAGAGCAGAAGTATGGGCACAAACAAACGGATCAGAGATCGAAACTTCATAGCTTACTGGGCAGGCTGGCCCATTCCTTCGAACTTGCGAATCGCAACAAAATCACTCACCAGGTCTGACCTGAATTCACCGGAGAGCAGACGGGCGGTGGCGGCCGACAGGGTCTCGGGGGTGTCCGCGAGCAGGATCAGCACTCCACGGCCCTGGTCCAGATCCAGCAGGGTTATCGCCGTGTCCTGTAGCTCCAGCTCAGGGGCAAAGGGGGCGCCTATGGTATCGTCGACGCGGATTCCGGCGACCTGGAGGTACTGGCCCACCTGGGTTGCGTCCTCGTACAGGCCCAGGAAAACGGTGCTCCTGCTCACGTCCTCAGCCGCGACCACCTGTGAGGAGACCCCATAGGCCGCCAGCCCAGACTTTGCCTGCAAGCCGGCGTTCAGCAGACCTGAGTTTCCTATCAGGATGTCGACACCCTCATCCTGGCCCGCGCTGTAGAAATAGGGAAAGTCGGAAAGGAAATATTCCCTCTGGCTGTCGGTTAGATAGTCGGCGATATTGGAGGCCAGCCTGCCGTTGTCCAGCAGGGAATCGTTGGTCGGGACGAGGAAGGTGAAATCGGCGATGGCCAGGACGTTTCGGTTGTCTCCCCAGGCGATGGGCGAGAAGTCTCCAACCTGGTCCAGCAGTGATGACTTGGTGCCTGGGCTGACGAAAGCCAACCCGCCGCCGGACGAATCCACCGAACCGGCATAATCGAGGGTAATGCTCTCGACGCCTGCCGTGAGCTGATCGGGCTGGAAGTCTTTGACCAGGATCCGCTTGAAATTGGCGTCATTTTCTGCGGTGTTGTAGAGATAGTCGGGCTGGAAGTCTACTCCGAACCGCTTGGCCAGTCCGTCGATTTTCTGCGACCTGCCCGGGTCGGAAATCAGCAGCAGCTTTCCGCCCTTCTGTACGAACTGCTCCACCAGGGCCGCCTCTCTTTCGCTGAAGCCGACCCTCGGCAGGATGACGGCAAAACTGTCGGCCCGCCGCAGCTTTTCTGCCAATAACTGGTAGCGCTGGTTAGCCTGCGAGGGATCAAGCCTGATAGCGAAGTCTCCTGCGATTTCCACATCGTAACCGCGGTCTGCCACCCGGGAGGCGAAGCCAACCAGCTCCCGTTCAGAGAACGAGTTGGCATGCTGGGCGTCGACCACCAGGAGACCCTGGCTCAACCGGCTTGGCGGGGGCTCGTCGGAAACGTGAGGAGTAAGCGAGGTTGCGTCCAACTGCTCAAGGGACAGGTTGACGGGCGGAGGCGCGTCGTACCCGCCTCCGCTATAGAAAACGAAATACGCCACCAGGAAGGCGATCACTCCAAACAGGGGCAGCAGGACAATTGTCGCAAGTTTAGGGAGCATTACCGACGTACAGGTAATAGAAATTGGGGTGGTTCAATTCGACCGGGAAGTCCGGAAGGGGGTCTTCCTCCTGGATACCCAGCCTGCCGTAGAGCATCAGGCCTCTCAAGGTATCCATCCGTTCCTGGCTGGTGCTGGCGGCAGCGGGGGAACCGTCGATATCCAGGTCGTCGCCCGCGCGGTCCTGCTCCAGGAGGGCGAGGACATCCAGGGTGCCACCATCCTCTGGTGATATCGCGAACAAGTCCTGCAGGTCCCTGTAATACTGCTTGACTACCTCGTAGTTGACGTCCACGTAGCCATAACCGGAAATCCCCGCCAGTTCGGCGGCCTTTTCGTATGCATCCCTGTTGCCTCCCAGTTCGTCGGCCAACCCCAGCCTGACGGCCTCGACTCCCGAATAGAGGCGTCCCTCGGTCAGTTCCTCCCGGGAAAGCCGAAGCTTGTCGCCGCGTTCAGCGATGACGACCTGGGCGAATGAGTTCTTGAGGTCCTCCAGGCTTTCAAGCCATTGCTCACGGGAAAATCCGGGCGATTTGTAGGGCCCGGTGGTCAACAGCGATTCCCTACTGAGCGTGGGGACCAGGGGACCGGAAGATGCGACCACACCCACGTTGCCCACCAGTGACGAGGTTTGGGCAAAGGTGTGAGTTGCGCCCATGGCCACGAAATAGCCGCCGCTGGCGACCAGCCAGTTCATCACCAGGACAACCGGCTTTTCCTCCGCCAGGCTTGCGGTATCGATGTAGAGGCGCTCGCTGGCGGCGGCGCCCCCGCCGGGGCTGGTGATCTTGATCACCACCGCCTTGATGGAATCGTCCTCGCGGGCATAGTTGAGGTACTCGCCTATGGCATAGGCTGAATTATCGCTAATGACGGTATAAGGAATTTCGATGACGCCGATCTTGGGTTGCCCAGGAGATACGAAAACGAAGATCAGCAGCCCTGCTGCCACGCCGAGGGCCGCCATAAATACCACGAGGGTGATCCAGTTGGTGAGGAAGTCTCCCATTGCGGAGAGGAAGCTCGCTGGCTGTCCAAACATTTTTGCGGCAGCGTTCCTAAATGATGAGGATTTCGACCACCACCAACAATAGTCAAATCGGACCAACGTTCAGGTGGCCGCTCTGACCGCGCCATAGCTTAACACACCAGCAATACGCCCGGCGCACTGTTCCGGATGTATCTTTCCGGACAATTCGCGGCATCGATTTTTGCTACGCCGAAACCTCCTGGTGGCGGGGGTGGAACCCCGAGCGGTCCTCGAAGGCGCCGGTTTCGGGGAAGATCTGGCGATAGAGGCCCCGGGTGCGCGCCTTGATGGTCTTGTTGACCCGCTGGAACAGAGCGGTGGGGTCGGCCTGCTGCTCCTTGTACATTTGGCTCTGCAGGGGGCTGCCGTCCTCCAGTTCCCAGATGCACAGGTACTTCAGCGCGCCTTCGCCTTCCTCCAACCTGAAGCGGCGGGCGCTGACGTACCCCGGGATCTCCATCCGTTCAGGCAGGTGCTGCTCGTTGTACCACTTGTTGAACTCTGCCTCGTCCTCGGGGTCTACGTCCATGGTCACCACCAGGACCGTGCTGCCAATGTGTTGCGTCGGGGCTTTGCCGTTGCGGTCTTGCATGACTCCTCCTGAAGTGCATTTCCATTCAATTTTCGGGACTATTTTTAACGACTCGCCAAGTATATCAACGAACGCCATTTTCAGTTGACGCTATTCCCACATAACGGTATGGTGTGGGCGATGGTAAAGCTGAAAATCAACGGAGTCGAGCGGGAGGCTGAGGCCCCCAACAGCCGCCTGCTGCTCGACTTCCTGCGCAACGACCTTGGACTGACCGGCTCAAAGGAGGGTTGCGGCGTGGGTGTCTGCGGCGCTTGCACCGTGCTGGTGGATGGTGAGCTTCACGCCTCCTGCATCACCTTGGCAGCAGCTGTTCAGGGCACTGAAATCACTACCATTGAGGGCGTCGCCGAGGGCGGCGAGTTGCACCCGGTGCAGCAGGCGTTCATTGACCACGGCGGGTTCCAGTGCGGCATCTGCACTCCCGGGCAAATCGTGGCCGCCAAGGCGCTGCTGGACCACAACCCTCAGCCCACCGAGTCCGAGATCAGGGGCTGGATGATGGGCAACCTGTGTCGCTGCACCGGCTACTACGGAATACTGAACTCAGTGGTCGCTGCCGCCCGGTCCAGCAGACAGGCCCAGTGATCTGCCGCCGGTGATCGATTTCGAGTTTCATAGCCCCCCAACGCTGGAAGCCGCCCTGGACCTGCTGGAGCGACACGGCGACGACGCGCGCCTGATCGCCGGCGGCACGGCACTGGTGCTGCAGATGAAGCAGCGCTTCGCGCAACCGGGCCACGTGATCGGGCTGCGGCATCTGGCGGGTGCCGATGGACTGGGCTCAGTCGAGGAAACGGACGGAGCGTTGCGCATCGGGGCGCTCTGCACCCTCAAGCAGCTGGAGGACAGCCCTCTGATCCGGGATAGAATCCCCCTGCTGGCAGAGACGGTCGGCCGGGTCGCCACCCGTCGCATCCGCAGCATGGCCACCGTCGGCGGCGCGTTGGTTAACGGAGACCCCAACCAGGACCCGCCACCTGCGCTCATTGCGCTGGACGCGTCGGTGGAGCTTTCCTCAGCCAACGGACAGCGGATTTGCACAGTCGAGGAACTGTCCATTGACTACTACGAGACTGACGTTCGGCCGGGGGAGGTGCTGACATCACTGACCGTGCCGGTTCCGGCTCCGAATGCCTGTGGGGCATACCTGAAATTCCTGCCGCGGACCGCCGACGATTACGCCACGGTCTCGGTGGCCGCCGTCCTCTCTCTTGACGACGACAATGTTTGCCGGGACGCTCGCATAGTGCTGGGCGCGGCAGGCGCGACTCCTATCAGGGCCCGCGCCGCGGAGGAGTTGCTGAGTGGCCAGGCGCTCGCCAACGAGGTGATGCGCGCGGCCGCCGATACGGTCCCTGACGCAGTGGACCCGCTGGACGACTTCCGTGGCTCTGCCGACTACAAACGGGAGATGGCCGCGGTATTCACCCGCAGGGCCCTGGCTCACGCCGTGGCGTCCGGGGAAAGCCGCGGAGTAAGTCGACAGTGAAGCTGGAGAACAGTTGCGTGGTCCCCGCCAGTCCCGACCGCACCTGGAAGTACCTGATGGACGTTGCCAACGCCGCCAGGTGCGTGCCCGGTGTCGTTGATGTCGCTGAAAACGGCGAGGGACGCTACAGAGGCACGCTGAAGGCCCGGGTCGGCCCGATGAGCATCAACCTGTCCGGGACGGTCAGTGTCGAAGAGCAGAACGAGGTTGAAGGCCGCGCCCGGTACGTGGTGGAGGCCAGCGACCGTCGCATCGGCGGCGGCGTCAAGACCGAGATGCTCGTCCGGATGAGCGGGATATCTGCTGCGGAGACTCAGCTGGTAATCGAGACGGACACCACATTCATGGGGCGGCTGGGGGAGCTGGGGCAGCCGGTGATACGCCGGAAGGCACAATCGACCATCGAGGAATTCGCCAGAAACCTGGCCAAGGAGTTGTCGGAGCGAGGTCAGGTCTGAACAATTGGAAGAACAGTACAGACAGGGAATCGTGGCGAATGGCCAGTTCTACCTGTTCACCAGGCATTTCCTGGACAACAGGGCCGGGGGTGAACACTCGGAAGCAACCGATGAGCTCATCACAGCAACGTTAAGTGATCCGGATTATATCCAGCCACCGGAAGGGAATCGTACCGTATACTGGAAAATGATTGTAGAAACGGATGATGATAACTGGCGGATGCTGGTAGTCATTGCAGAGGAACCCGGAGGGCCGCAGGTGCTATCCGCATACAAGGACACCAGAGGCAGAGGAGAGGGGCTGTGGTGAGATTGACAGATTTGGACATCGATTTTTCGGCGGTCGGAGACCTCCTATCAATCTGGTCAATGCGCCCGTCCAAAGGGGGTGCCCATTATGTAACGCTGAAACCCCACTTGGACACTTTCTATTTGGACGCCGATGCAACTGAAAAGCACTGTGTAGGCATCTACTGGTTTGACGCCTGCAAAATCCTGATGCCGGTGTTGGAGCAGGGCGATATGTCCGAAGTCGAGAAATACCCGGAGCTGTTGGTTGACTACTGTCGCGATACTGACACCCTGACTTTCGGCAACCGCGAGCCGGTCGTGCGGAGCCACGAAATGGCCCCGGGACTCACCGCCCATATCGACCGCAGGGGACTGGCCGGCAGTTTCACCATGGAAAACGCGTCCGGCATCCTGCTGCACCACTTCAGGAATCCGATAGACAAAGTGGACAACACGCCCGCGAACACGACGATGCCCGAGCTTTCGGCGCGTCTACCGGAGTGATAAGCCTCGACCCTAATCCTTACAATACAGGGGATCGCCGTGTGCGGCATTGTTGCGTACGTGGGGCAGGATGAAGCCTGGCCCATCATTTATGAGGGCCTGAAACGACTGGAGTACCGGGGCTACGACAGCGCCGGGATCGCTGTCGTCGACGATACCGGCGCCATGCACCTGCGCAAAACGGTCGGCAAGGTCAGCGGACTGGCCGCCACCATCAACGGAGTCGCGCCGCGCGGCTCTCTGGGCCTGGGGCACACTCGCTGGGCCACCCACGGCGCCCCGTCCCACGACAACGCGCATCCCCATACGGATTGCAGTCACCGGGTGGCGCTGGTCCACAACGGCATAGTCGAGAACTACCTCGAACTCAAGCAGCGGCTCACGGCCGCAGGCCATGTTTTCCGGTCGGAGACTGACACCGAAGCCCTCTCCCACCTGGTCGAAGAGGGAATGTCGCTGGGACTCAGTTTCGAGGAAGCGTTCCTTCGCATGGGGGGCATGGTGCAGGGCTCATCGGCGATCACCGCCACGCTTCAGGGCGAAGACGGCCCGATCTGCGCTCTCCGTCTCGGCTATGCCGGCGGCATCGTCGTGGCCCACAATATGGATGAACAAGGTCGGGGACAGGGCATCGTTGCCAGCGACCTGCCGGCCATTCTGCCCGTGCTGGAGCAGGAACATAGTGCGCGCCACGTTGGCTTCCTCGAGGGCGGCGAGATGGCCGTGGTCAGCCGCGAGGGAGTGCGGTACTGCGACCTCTCGGGACGTCCCATAGTGAAGGAGCCTCGCCAGGTATCGCGGGATGACGTCTTGGTGGACAAGGGCGGGTACCGCCATTTCATGCTCAAGGAAATCATGGACCAGCCCCAGGCGATGACAGCGGCACTGCGCGACCGTGTCGACTTTGCCGGCGGTGTCGTCACCCTGCCCGATTTCCCGCTTTCCCCGGCCGCCATCGGGCAACTGGACCGGGTGGTGCTCATCGGCTGCGGCACCAGCCTCCACGCGGCCCAGGTGGGTCGGCACTACATGGAGAGGCTGGCCGGCGTTTCCGCAGAGGCCGAGAGCTCCTCGGAGTTTCGGTACCGTGATCCGATCATCGGACCCCGGACCCTGGTGGTGTCCATCGGGCAGTCCGGAGAGACCGCCGACACCATTGCCGCCATGCACCTGGCCCGCGAAAGGGGAGCAACGCTGGTAACCATCTGCAACGCTGAGGAAAGCCAGGCTGCCCGCATCGCTCACGGGGCCCTGTACATGCGAGCGGGCCTCGAGGTTGGGGTGGCCAGCACCAAGACCTTCGTATCCTCGCTGACCATCCTGCAGCTGCTGGCCACTTATCTCGGGCAGGTGCGCGGCCACCTGGACGCTGGCGCCACCCGGAACCTGGTGGACCAGCTGGCCCGGGGGCCCGGCCTCATAGGAGAAGTGCTGGCCGGTTCCGACATCTACCGGGAACTGGCTCGAAAGGTGGGAAATTACAGCAATTTCCTGTTCTTGGGTCGCGGGGCCAACGCGGCCATCGCCTCCGAGGGCGCACTGAAGCTGAAAGAGATCAGCTACATCCACGCCGAGGGCTACCCGGCGGGAGAGATGAAGCACGGGCCCATCGCTCTCATCGATCCGTCAATGTGCACCGTGGTCCTCGCTCCCAGGGATGGGCTGCGCGACAAGACCCTGAGCAACATCAAGGAGGTCAAGGCGCGGGGCGGCGTGGTCGTGGCCGTGCTGACCGAGGGGGACCATGATGGCGCCTCGGAGGTCGATTATCCCCTCTTCATCCCGGAGGCATCCGAGATGCTCCTCCCGCTGATCACCACCGTGCCCCTGCAACTGCTGTCGTACCATATCGCCCTGCTGAGGGGCTGCGACGTAGACCAGCCACGCAACTTGGCCAAGTCCGTCACAGTGGAGTAGCGTGCATTTTCTCGCTTATTGCAGTGGGTCCTGTAACGGAATGCGCACCCGTCGAATATGCGAATCAGCCGCCAATGGGGTGGCAGGGTCTTGCAGTAATCACCGCTTCGGTGAAATGATATTAGGTACCAGGGCGTATGCGCCCCAGACGGCATGCCGCAACAGCGCCCCGGCCTTCGGGGCGTTTAATTTGGAATAGGGACTGAGTCGATGTATCTCAAGCTGGAATACCCACCCGTTTCTCTGGACGATTACCTGCCATTTATGCCACCGGCCCAGGCCGACGAGCTGCTATCGCTGGCCTCGGAGATGAGCCAGTATCGTTTTGCTCACCTGAACAGCACCGCCACCGGCGGCGGGGTGGCCGAAATCCTGCAGTCAATGGTGCCGCTGTTCAACGCCCTAGGGGTACCCACCGAGCGCATCGTAATCAATCCCACCCAAGCAGAATTCTTCCAGGTGACCAAGAAGATCCACAACCTGCTACAGGGCGCCGATGGTTCGCTGTCCAGCGACGAGCTGGAGGTCTACCACGACAACATCCGGCAGGTGGCGAAAGTGATGAGCCAAGAT
Source organism: Dehalococcoidia bacterium (assembly GCA_963664175.2). Taxonomy (GTDB): domain Bacteria; phylum Chloroflexota; class Dehalococcoidia; order Lucifugimonadales; family UBA3495; genus VXOI01. Next base: position 31,101 of record CAXXOI010000029.1, on the reverse strand, counting down.
TCGGTGTCGGCTGATATCTGGTTCATGCACGACCCCCAGCTCCTGCCGCTGGCCGGGCTTCTCCGCCGCAACGGCTCGGCAAACTCGAAGGCATGGTTCTGGATCTGCCACATCGACCTGACCCGCCCCAACGACAGCGCACTGTCATCGCTGCTGCCGTTGCACGACGACTACGACCACCTGATTTTCTCGCTGGAGGACTACGTTCCCCGGCACATGCTCAACGGCACTCCGGTTTACATCGCACCGCCCGCCATCGACCCGCTCACCAGCAAGAACCAGGCCATGGACGAACCAGAGGCTTGGGACATCGTATCCAGGATGGGCGTGGACAGCAGCCGTCCCCTGATCACCCAGGTGTCGCGTTTCGACCTGTGGAAGGACCCGTGGGGCGTCATCGACGCCTATCGGATGGCCCGCAAGTCGGTGCCGGGGCTACAGCTTGCCCTCCTGGGACTCTCCCAGGCCGCCGACGACCCGGAGGCCCTGGAGGTGGTGAACAGCGTGGCGGCCCACGCGGGTGGGGATCCGGACATCCACTTGTACCACGACCCCTCAGGCTTGCCCGCCAGCATCGACGAGATTGTCAACGCCTTCCAGGTGGCATCCTCGGTGCTGATGCAGAAATCGACGCGGGAGGGCTTTGGCCTGACGGTCACCGAGGCGATGTGGAAGGGCAAGCCGATGATCGGCGGTAACGCCGGCGGCATCCGGCTGCAGATCGAGGATGGAGTGAGCGGCTACCTGGTCTCAACGCCCGAGGAGTGCGCGGACCGGATCGTAGCCCTGATGTCCAGCGATTCCCTCGCCGAAAACATGGGCACCGCAGCCCACGACAGCGTACTGCACCGTTTCCTGCTACCACGCCTGGCCCTCGACTACCTGAAGGTCGCCAAAGAGCACGTGAGCTGAAACTTCTGCCTCTGTTCGCAAAACGAAGTCTGCTAAAATTCGATCCAGGTTTCACCACAGCGGGATCGGAGCTTTTTGTAACTTGCATTGCCGGTTCTTAGCGTTCTCTGAGGTTTATCGCCCTGGCAATGGCACCTGTTCTGGAAGACGACATGAACACACCGACCATAGTAGTGCTTATAGACGGGCTTGACCCGGAGTACCTTGAAGCGTGTACCGCGCCGAACCTGTCTGCCATGGCTCGGCAGGGATTCCGCGTTGATGGTCTCGGCATGACGCCCAGCGTGACCAACGTGAACAATGTGTCGCTGGTCACCGGCAGCTACCCCGAGCAGCACGGGATCACATCCAACTACCTGCTCGACAGGGATTTGGGCGAGGAATTCTACATGGAGTCGGGCGAGTTCCTGCGCGCCGAGACCATGTTCCAGCGGGCGACCTCTTGCGGCCTGCGTTCCCTGCTCGTCACCGCCAAGGACAAGCTGCGCCGCCTCCTGAGCGACGGAGCAACCGTCAGCATATCCTCCGAGGAGCCGCCTGGCTGGGTGGTCAGCGGAGTGGGCGAGCCCCCGCCGATCTACTCGCTGGAGGTCAACCGCTGGGTGCTGGAGGCTGGGCGGTACGCCATGTCCCGCGAACATTTCGACCTGGTGTACCTGACCACCACCGACTACGCCATGCACACCTACGGCCCCGTCCACTCCGAATCGGCGCGCCACGTTACGCTGCTGGACGAGGGACTGGGCGCGGTCAGGGAACAGGCCCCAGACGCCCGGATGCTGGTGACCGCCGACCACGGTATGTCCGACAAGTCCCGCATGCTGCATCTGCCCGCCGAGCTGGCCCGCTATGGTATTTCCTCGCAGGCCGTTCCGGTCATCAAGGACCGGTACGTGGTGCATCATTCCAACCTGGGCGGCAGCATTTACGTCCACCTCGAGAACAGGGCCGACCTGAACGCCGCGGTCGATGCTCTGCGGCATCTGGATGGCGTTGAGGACGCCCTCCCCGGGGAGGAGGCATCCCTGCGTTTTCACCTGATGCCGGAACGGGTCGGCGACATATTCGTGCTGGCGGATCCCGCCACCGTCTTTGGCGATCCATCCGAGGTGACCATGCCCCAGGGTCTGCGTTCCCACGGCTCGGCTCACGAGACCACGGTCCCCATCATCGGCTGCGGCCCCGGGCTGGATGGGGGAGTCGCTGCCGAACGTTTCCGGCACAACCTGGACGTAGGGCGATACGTTTTCCAGGACGTGCTGCCACCGCGTCCCTGAGGATCCGCTGAATGACCGATACGGCCAGTACAATACGCGTCGCTGCTCCAGCCACCACGGCCAACCTGGGCCCCGGTTACGACTGCCTGGGAATGGCGCTGGACATCTGGAACACGGTAGAGATCGAGCCACTGCCCGCAGGCGAGGCACCCTCGGTCGCCGTTTCCGGCGAGGGTGATGGGGAATTGCAGGCAGGGCCGGAAAACCTGGTCTACCGGTCGATGGAATTCCTCTTCCGGGAGATGGGCAGGGAACTGCCGCCGATCAGGGTCCTCTGCAGCAACGAGATCCCACTGGCCCGGGGGCTGGGCAGCAGCGCCGCCGCGATAGCAGGAGGCCTGGTGGCGGCCAACACCCTTTCGGGCGGAGAGTTCAAGCAGCGAGACCTGCTGGAAATGGCGGCAACCATCGAGGGGCACCCCGACAACGTGGCCGCCGCCGTCATGGGTGGCCTGCAGCTGGTGGTGACCGAGGAGAGCACCCTCTACACGGTACCGGTCAGCATACCCGCGGCCATGCACACGGTGCTGTTCATACCCGACAGGCGCATCGCCACGGCCGACGCACGAGCCGTGTTGCCCCAGGAGCTGTCGGTGGCCGATGCGGTACACAACATGTCCCGCGTCGCCCTGCTCGTGGCCGGAATGGCCACCAATCACCCGGAATACCTGGAAATCGCCACCCAGGACAAGATACATCAACCATACCGTCAGCCCCTGTTCCCGGCCATGAAACTGCTGATGAAGGCAGCCCGCGATGCCGGAGCACTTGGCGCGTTCCTCTCCGGCAGCGGGTCGACGGTGCTGGCGCTGACACAGGGCCGCGAGATGACAGTGGCCTACGAGATGGCCGAGGCGGCCCGGCAGGCCTCGGTGGAGGGCACGGTGAAAGTGACCCAGCCCACCGCACTGGGGGCGCATCTGCAGTCGTAGTGGCGGGCGTCCGCTATGACCGGCGACCGCGACCCTGAATCCCAAATCAGACAGAATGGTGTTTCAGAGTTTCAATCCAATGCCTCTCATAGTCCAGAAATACGGCGGTTCCTCGGTGGCTGACGCCGACAAGATCATCAACGTGGCGCGGCGCATCGGCGCGGTTCGGCAGTCCGGAACGGACGTTGTGGTGGTCGTTTCGGCTATGGGAGACACCACCGACGAGTTGATCGAACTGGCCCACACCATCTCCCCGGAACCCCATGCCCGCGAAATGGACCTGCTCCTTTCGACGGGGGAGCTGGTCTCCTCCACCCTGCTGACCATGGCGCTGAGGGAACAGGGACACGAGGCAATCAGCCTGAGCGGACCACAGGCGGGCATCCGAACCGATACCAGCTTTGGCCGAGCCCGCATTAGTCGCATCGAGCCGGAACGTGTGCGGCGCGAGCTGGACGCGGGACGAATCGTGGTAGTGGCCGGCTTCCAAGGCATAACCCCGGAGGACGACGTAACCACACTGGGCCGCGGCGGCTCCGACACCACCGCCGTGGCCATTGCTGCCGCCCTGAACGCCGATCGCTGCGAGATATACACCGACGTCGACGGAATCTACACCGCGGACCCTCGAATCGTACCCGATGCACGCAAGCTGGACGAAGTGGGGTACGAGGAAATGCTGGAGCTGGCCAGCCTGGGCGCCAAGATGCACCCCCGCTCCATCGAACTGGGAGGCGTGTACCGGGTGCCGATTTACGTCGCATCCAGTTTCAACGATGTGCCCGGCACTCTCATACACGCCGTTGGCAACGGTCCCGGCGACGCTTTTGCCGTGGACCCCGGGCCCTCGGGGCACCCTGAGGCCACTTCAACGACCACCTGTGACCATGCGGCTAAAAGTCCGGACCATAACAATCCGGGCCAGAATTCAGGTCAGAATCCGGTCGAGAATCAGATGGAAGACAGAATTAAAGTAACCGGCATAGCCTACAACGCCAGTGTAGCCAAGATCACCGTGCAGAGCGTGCCCGACCGCCCGGGACTGGCCGCCTCTCTGTTTGAGCCGTTGGCAGAGGCCAGCATCAGCGTGGACACCATCGTTCAGAACACGGGCGGGGACCAGTCGACGGACATCAGCTTCACCGTCAGCCGCACTGACCTCCCGGCCGCCGTACGCCTCGTGGAATCCCTGGCGCCGCAGATGGGCGCCGCCGGCGTTGTCAGCGCCAACAAGCTCGCCGCGGTCAGCATCGTTGGCTCCGGCATGCAGAACACGCCGGGCTACGCATCGCGCATGTTCCGGCTGCTCGCCAACGGCGGAATCAATATCGACATGATCACGACCTCTGAAATTCGCATATCCTGTATAATCGACGAGTCGCAGGGGGGCGATGCCGTGCGGATTCTCCACGAGGGATTCCAACTGGACCGCAACTGATTTCATAGCAAAGCAAGGTCCCCGCACCAGGGCAATCGCATTGGGAAAGGCCAGTGACATTTCCGTCTTGCCAAGCCCCGTAACGCATCTCTACGCTGGCTTGAGGCTGATTCCCCGGAACCGAATCGGCGCATCAATCTTTCGCCCTAGTCCGGCTGGCAGCCCGGAATGAGAGGGAATGCGAGAAAATGAGAGAAAAAACGATAACATTTGCCCACCAACCCTGTGAGAGCGGTAAGGACGGATGTCGGGATGCTAAATGCGATAGCATTGGGCCTCCGGACGTGCCCAGGTGACAGGAAGGGCCAGCACTGCCTCGATACATCGCCGTTGCGAGACCTGATCACAGACCGTCATTCCGCTCCCTGATCGTCAGGTCCACTCTCCAGGAGTGATTGCCGTATTTCGCACTCCGACTCCTCTTCCTCCCAGGATATCCTGCTCTCCGTTGTGATTCCTGCTTACAACGAGGAGTTGCGCATATCCCGGACCGTCCGGGATGTAATCGATTACCTGGACCTGCAGCAATATGGCTGGGAGATCATCGTGGCTGACGATGGTAGCACGGATGCCACGGCCAGCTTGGTACGGGAAGCCTCCGGAGAGGACGAAAGGGTCCGAGTCCTTTCGCTGCCCCACGGTGGCAAGGGATGGGCAGTGCGCAACGGGATGCTGGCGGCTGGCGGCGAATTTCGTCTGCTTTCCGACGCTGACCTTTCGGTTCCCATCGCACAGGTCGAACGTCTTCTGCCCCCGCAGAACGGAGGCGTCGATGTCTCCGTGGGGTCCCGTGAGGCGCCCGGAGCCGCCCGCTACGGCGAGCCGTCGCGCCGACACCTGATGGGGCGGGCTTTCAACACCTACGCCCGTTGCCTGGCTGCCCCCCGGATTGCCGATACCCAGTGCGGGTTCAAGTGTTTCAAGGCTCGCGCGGCGGAAGAACTGTTCAGCCGGGCCACGATGAACGGCTTCTCCTACGACGTCGAAATTCTCCATCTCGCGCACCGTCTCGGGATGACGATTGCTGAAATTGGAGTCGACTGGCATTACCGGGAACACAGCAAGGTTAGACCCTTTCGCGACGCCTTTTCGATGGGCCTCGATTTGTTGCGAATCAGGTGGAGGCACCGGGACGCCTTTCGTCGATAAATTCCGAAATTCGTACCATCCATAAAGTCGCACAAATTGCTCATAATTTCCTCACTCGCAGGTTGATATTTCTATTGACCATGGCAAGCGGGCGGGTGTATCAGTAGATATGCAGTATTAGTAGTCTACTCGGCCCTGGGAATCCGGGAGAAAATCGCCCACAGCGATAGGGGAGAATATCCCGGTTTTCCGCGAAGGGCCAGGCATTGATGGAAGGAGAAGATGAACGCGGAATCGACTGCCGCCGTCGGGGGGGCAAAATTCAGGAAGGACCTGGATCGCGAGGCAGTGGGCCTGGCAATGAAAGGGGAATGGGAGCGGGCCGCAGAGGTCAACCGGGCCATTCTCGAGTTGTCCTCGGATGACGTCGAGGCAATGAACCGGCTCACCAAGGCACTCATGGAACTCGGCAGCTACGATGAGGCCAAAACCGTGGTGGACCGCGTTCGCATGCTCGCGCCGTACAACAACATAGCCCGGAAGAACAGGGCGCGCCTAGACCAGATGCGGACCGGCGCCGCCGCGACTACGAGGCACGCACGCAGGGCTGCAGGTGCTCCTCAGCTCTTTATCGGAGACAGCGGAAAATCGGCCTCCACCACCCTGCGCCACACGCCGCGCAAGCTGTCGCCCGCACTGATTTCTCCCGGAGACCCGGTTCAGTTGGTCATCGAGCACCACGGGATCAGCGTCTACTCGGATGACGGCGAATACCTGGGGCAGGTGGACTCGCGCATGGGGCATCGCCTGGGTCGGTTGATCGAGGGCGGCAACACCTACGAGGCGGCGGTTATCGGCGCCAACACCGAGGGGATCAGCATCATGATCCACGAGACCTCGCGGCACCGCAGCCTGCAGAATGTCGCCTCTTTCCCCAACCACGCCGCCTTGGCCACCCAGCCGCGACTTGGCCGGAGCGGAGATGCGGAGGATGCAGTGTCCCCGGACGACGAATTGGATGATGAAGAAGAGGGAGTGATAGACGAGGACGAATTGCAGGCGGCCTGGAACGAGAACGAGTAGTCGGGCAGCGCATGCCATCGGGACTCTCGTAGGCCCGGATATCCCAAGCAAAGGCGGGGCGCACAATTGTGCGCCCCTTTCCCATTAGCGGTTCTCTGCCTGAAATATATGGGGAGGGTGCCGGCTCGGCGGTGCCCCAGGAGGCTGACGCGAGGCGCTGTAATATCCCGTCAAATCAAAGCATGTCCGGTGGGGTGATCGAGTCAGCCAGCCGGACGCTAGACCATGAACACGGGGTGATCGTCGCGGTTGATCCGGGTCTCGCCTGCCATGCTTTCTCGGAGGAATTTGGGCAGGGCGAACATGCCGCGGTGTGTTTCTCCGTCGTAATGGCGCAGCGGCTTGTTGATTCGCTGGGCGATGGCTGTGTCGATGTCTGATTCCGGCCGCTGTGTCAGGGCAGCATCGGAGGCGATGGTGAATCCCCACAACGTCTGAAAGGCGGGCACATGAACCTGAACTGCCGCAGTGTGGGAGAATACCTCGCTCAGGGTGTGAAATATGGTGGTGAAGCACTCGCGGTGGTTTGGCAGTCCCGCCGGTCCAGACTGGGTCACCAGTATGCCGCCGGGATTCAACCGAGATTTAGCTATGCTGTAGAACTCGTCGGTGTACAGCAGGTAAGCGGTCCCCTCTTCCAGAGGATCAACCAGGTCCAGGACGATCACGTCGTACCCATCTCCGCCTGACTGCAGAAATGCACGGGCATCCTCGTGCCGCAGAGTCACCCGCGAATCATCGAAGCTTCCCTGGTGATGGTCCGGAAGATGCGTCCTGCACAGCTCAACGACCTCGCGGTCCAGGTCGATCATCGTGGCGCGTTCCACCGATCCGTGAGCCAGCACTTCCCGGAGTGTACCACCCTCGCCACCGCCGCCGATGAACACCGACCTGGGGTCGGGATGGAACAGCATCGCAGGATGCACCAAGGACTCGTGATAGATGAACTCGTCCGACTCGGTGGACTGTGTCTTGCCGTCAAGCACCAGGGTTCTGCCAAAGACGTCGGAATCCAGGACCTCCACCTTCTGGTAGGCGGTTGACCCTGAAAACAGAACAGACTTAAGCCGCAACAGAACGGCCAAATCGGGGGAAACGCTTTCGGCGAACCAGTTACCGGTAAGTTCCATTGGTGGGGACCTCAGCCCGTGACGGCCTGGGGTACCAGTCCCCTTTCAATCTCTTTGAATTCAGGGTCCCGGCATTCCAGTTGCTCGGCGAGGCGGCTTGCTGCGTCCATGGGCGAAAAAGTTGATCCGCAGGTGAATATGTCTGCGGCGGCATAGCTCAATTCCGGCCACGTGTGTATGGAAATGTGTGACTCGGCGATGGCTAGGATGCCGGTAACGCCCTGTGGGGTGAAGCGGTGAAAAGATTCTCCGACGACTGTGGCGCCTACGTCATTGGCGGCCGTCAGCATCGCCTGACGTATGTAATCGAGGTCGTTGAGCAAGGTGGAGTTACAGTCCCTGAGCTCCAGCAAGACATGACTACCTAGAACGGTCAATCCACAGGTCCTCCCTTTGTGTCATGAGTGCATCGCCACATTAGGTCTCGTATTGGGCGACAGCTAGTAATTTTATATGTCCGTCTAGCTGTAATCAATACGTTCCATGTTTGCCAGAACTTGAAAAACAGTTGCCGGGACGGTTCCTTCCCCGTCCCGGCATACCCTGGCAAATTTCTAGAGCGACTAGTCTAGTGTACCTTATTCCTTGCGCGTGTTGAAGGGCGAAATCAGGGCTGTATCAGTACTCGCACAGCCCCGTCGGGGTCTTTGCGTTGGGTAAGCAGGCGGTGCCCGGCCTGCTCGGCCCAGAGCGTTACGTCATAGATGTTCAGCGCGTCGGCCAGGATCGCCTCGACAAACGATTCCCGGTCCTGCTCCATCTGGTGTGTCAGGGCCGCGATGACCCCGGCGCAGCTCTTGCCGCGCCCGTCAATCACCACCCAACCGTTGGTGGCGGTGACGGTTGGGGCGTCCTCATGGACGGCGATTTCCCCTCTCTTTCGCATGTCCAGTTGGCGCTTGAACTCGGCGACGGCCTCCCAGGCCACGGCCCGGCCCCGGTCGCCCGAAGCGCAGACAGCGCCGCGCACGCCGACGATGTCCGGGTTGATACGGGCCAGCTCGTCAAGGTCGCTGATCTTCAGGTGGCCGGACAAGGCCGTGCTCAGGCCCAGTTGCTTGCCCTCCAGCACGATCTGGCGGAGAACTGGCTCTGGCATGAAATTGAATAGGTTCCGCCCGTCCTTGGTCAGGGTGTCGATCAGGAAACCGTCGCACTCGCCGTCCCTGGCCAGTTGCACCATCAGGTGTGGGTCGAGGCCGCCCTCGTACAGCTCATTGTCAGCGAACAGCGAACCAACCAGCTTGGTGTTGAACCCGTCGAGCGCGCGGCGGGACTCGCGGAGCACCTCGACGGCAGTGTCGTATTCGGCCACGCGGAAGCCCACCTTGACCGAGGTGGCGTCCATCATGCCAGCGGCGTAGACGGCCATGGCCACGGTACCGGCCTGGTTGGGCACAACGCCGAGGGTGACGCTGACGTGCTTTTCCACCGGGATGATGCCCCGCACCTGTCGGACGGTGGAGGGATGTCCAGAACCGACCATGGCCTCCTGCAGATTCTTGACGTCCACGACGTCGGCGCCGCCCTGCTCCGCTTCCAGAGCCTCGTCAACGTCCTGCACGCTGACCATCAGCAGCATGCCGGAGGCAAAGTTGTCGTTGCCGGTCAGCCACGCCGTGCGCGATTGAGGGTCGGTGGGCCTGGCATAGACCGGTCGCGGCGTGTAGGTCGAGCCACTGGGCGCGATTCTTTCAGGTACCTCGGCGCGAACGGGCTCAGGTACACGAGGCTTGAGCGGCTCCAGTTCCTGACGCAGCTGCGCCTTTTCCTCCGCAGTCAGGTCGAGGAGTGGCAGGCGTGGCTTGCCCGCGGCCATGCCCATCAGCTCTCCCCAGTGCTTGACCAATGAAACGGGCAGTGCGCCGTTGTACTTGTCGACCGTGCGGGTCCACCAGGCGTCGGACAGCTCGTTCAGGCGGCGCAGGTGCTGGTCGTAGAACGCCTCGTCCAGATCGCCCTGGCAGGCCCGCTCGATCCAGCGCACGTAGTTGTTGGCGCCGGGAACGTCGAAGCGCCAGTCGGAGGTGTTGGCGAACATCACCTGCTGGTTGATTCCCAGCTCCTGACCCTTGAAATAGATCCACTCGTCGGGCGTGCTGATGATGGAGTCGCGTCCCAGCGTCAGGTGCGCCTCGATGGACAGCTGCTGGTTGAAGCTGGCCTCCTTCACACCCACCACGTTGGGCAGGCTGCACAGACGCTCCAAGCCGTTTACGCTCATGGTGATGCCGAACTGTGGCGAGTTATAGAACATGATGGCCAGGTTGGTGTGTTCGGCCAGCAGCCGGACGTACTCCACCACCTGGTCCTCGACCTTGGTGACCATGTACGGCGGCGCGACGATGAGCAGGTCGTAACCCAAACGCTCGGCGTTGGCGGCCAGCGACAGCATCTCGGGAGCGGAGGTATGGGTCACGTGGGCGCCGATGGGCCAGCTTCCGCTTTCCGACGAAGACTGCGCCTCCTCGGCGACGGCCTCCATAACGTCCACGCGCTCCTCGTGAGTCAGGCTCCAGAATTCGCCCATGCCCCAGGTGCAGCCGGCGCCCACGGTGCCCAGGCTGCGGACGTGGCGGATATTGCGTTTCATGCCCTCGCGGTCAAACCGGTTGTCGGGCGTGAAGGGCGTGATCAGCGTCGTCCACTGGCCCTTGAGAGTCTCCCTCGCCCATTCCTGGGCCTCATGCTTCTTGTAGGTTGCCATAGCTGCAGCCCCCACGCTGATAGTTTCGGCCAATCCCCAAGTCTCAGCGGTACAGTTTTCTCACCTTGCCTATTGTATAACGAACCCGGTATAGGCCCTCAATCCGAGGCCAGATTATACGCCTGTCGAACCACCCCCATCACTTCGTCGGTCCAGTTCGTCTGCCACATGTCCACCACCACTCCGTAGGAGTGATTAAAGGACGAATTTGGAATGTACTTCCAGTCGTTTGCGTCCCTTGTGAGCCAAGCAGGAGCATCAATCTCGGAGACCTCCACATCAAGTAGCAGCCTCAGATTGTATTTCTGTGGAAGCAATTCCAGGAAAAACTGTGATTCTGAGGTGTAGTAGCAGATTGAGTTCCGTTCCTGAACAGCCTGGATCCCATCGTCGATGCCAGCTATTTTGTCGTGAAGGGGATCGAACAGATTTCTCGCCCTCTCAGTCATCGAAATGTTCTGGACGTCTGTCGTGTCGGCCCTCTGCCTCACGCGTCGATCATGCCGCGCATCCACATATTCTCTGGACGGCTGCGGATACTTCCATATTTCCAGTGCACGGTCCGCCAGGAGCTGGCCGCGCCACCTCATTGTGTCTTCGCCCCACGACTCCTGCTGTCTGACGTAGGAGTTCAGACGAACCGCGCTTTCGTTGAATCCCCCGGATATCGTCTTCTTCTGCTCGAATGGCCTGTCAGAGTATCTTGAATTGTAGGCAGTAAGCGTCAGGTTACCCAGCCTGTGAAGCCATCGACCGTGAATGTCCTGCCAGTTATCTCCCAGCATTGTTTGCCACTCTTCGGACAAGTTTTCATTCTGGGGCATGATGTGTTCTATGGAGTAGGTCCCAGTTGGGCTCGGCTCCCTGCTCCCATGATTCTCCAGTCGGGACAGCAGGTGCCAGCAGGCCCGCATTCTGTACAGTTCCCGCTGCTCAAGCGACCAGCGGAAATCCGAATCGCTTGGAAATGACTGTCCGCCTCGCTGTCTCGTTAAGGCGAACTTCAACGAATCCAATGGAGCATAGTCCTCAACTTGCTTCGAGAGGGTGGCAAAGATCCCCCAATAGCCGCGCGTTTGGGAACCCGCAACCGCCCTTCTCATGAGGTAGCTCTCTATGGTCGAAAGAGCTTCGATCAAATCGCCCTCTTCCATCGCTCCTTGGTCGTGGCAATGGAATAGGTGCATGACGAGAACAGCCGTGGTATCTCCGTGATGACGCACGTTGGCCAGCTGGTCGGAAATCCGGGATGAGTGATTGCTTTGAAATCCCCTGAAGCTGGCGTAGTAGTTGGCAAACCTCAACATTTCGCTGAGCAGTTCTTCCAGATCCAAGGGCGATGACTCGGATTGCTTGAACCACTTGAACTCCACGTATATCTGATCTGCGCGGGCTTGTTTGGTGTCGCCCCTCTTGAGGGCGATGTAGTCCCTGATAAAAGAATCCAGGGCGCTATCGTGTGTGCGAAAAAGTGTCTCGATTTTCTGCCAGTACCGTTCGTATAGACGCGTTTGTTCTGCTTCTTCCAGCCCCATCAGAAGATAGTTGCGGACAAGGTCCCCCTCGCTTAGGTCCACGCCTGTGGAGTTCATGCTCTCGAAAATACTCTGCGGATTGTCGATGTTCCTGTCGAGGGTCATTTCGACCAACCTGAGACCCATGACCCCCCGATAGACTTGCCCGAGATCAACGCTGTACTCATTAAGACGTTCCCGGAAGTGCCAGTACGCCTCGTCGATCAGCGACCCCTCGGCACCGTCAGCGTTGCTCATCGGATGACCATCTAGCACCGAGCGCAAGACCTCGTTATCAGTACGACGAAGTGAAAGTTTGTACCTGCGGTCGCCGGTTTCCAGGCTGTTCTTCAAACAATATTCTTCTATTTGCGCGGCGGTGGGACCCACTCCGTTATCTTGCTGTCCAACTTCGTTAATGTGATCCCGCATTGCGGCGCACAGGACTGTAAGGGTCGCGAGTCGCTGTTGTCCGTCAATAACGAGGTATGTGGGAATCGCCGAGAAGGCTGTGTCCGGAGCGTGAACTATGGACCCAGCGAAATGGCCCGCAATGCTTGCTCCGAGTATGTCTTCCCATAGCTTCTGCCAATGTTCTTCACGCCACTTGTAATCCCGCTGGAATACAGGGATGAGGAATTGCTTGGGGCCAAAAATAATTTGCTGGAACGTGGTGTTCAATGCCTGCATAGCGCAACTATTCCCTTCGTCCAATAGATATCGGCAAACTACCTATACGAACTAGACGCAGAACCGATTAAGGAGGCGGCAGGAACAGGTCGAGCGCGCCCTACCTTCACTGTTCAGCCCCTACTCGTCGTCGCCGTACTGGGCCTTCAGCGAGTCCACCACCGCCGGGTCGGCCAGCGTTGTCGTGTCGCCCAGGGCGCGGCCCTCGGCCACGTCGCGCAGCAGGCGGCGCATGATCTTGCCGCTGCGGGTCTTGGGCAGTTCGGCGGCGAAGTGGATGTCATCGGGGCGGGCCATTGCGCCGATCTTTCCAGCCACGTGGGCCTTGAGCTCGGTGATAACGTCGTCCGAGATGTCCACCCCGTCTTTGAGCGTGACAAAGGCGACGACGGCCTGTCCCTTGACCTCGTGGTCCTTGCCGATGCAGGCGGCCTCGGCGACCTTCTGGTTGTCCACCAGCGCGCTCTCCACCTCCATGGTGCCGATGCGGTGGCCGGAAACGTTGATCACGTCGTCAACGCGGCCCAGCAGCCAGAAGTAGCCGTCCTCGTCCAGCCTGGCCCCGTCAGCGGTGAAATAGATGCCGTCGTACCGGGACCAGTAGGTGTCGATGAACCGTTCCGGGTCGCCATATACCCCCCGCAGCATCGAGGGCCAAGGCTGCTTGACGACCAGGTAGCCGCCTCCGCCAAGGCCGATGGGGTTGCCGTCAGAGTCCAGGATTTCGGCCTGGATGCCCGGGAAGGGCCTGGTGGCCGAGCCGGGCTTGAGGGTGGTCAAGCCGGGCAGGGGCGCGATCATCATGGCGCCGGTCTCAGTCTGCCACCAGGTGTCCACCACCGGGCAGCGGCCCCCGCCGATGTGCTGCCAGTACCAGACCCATGCTTCCGGGTTGATCGGCTCGCCGACGGTGCCCATCAGACGCAGCGATGACATGTCGTGCTTGTTGGGATAGCCCTCGCCCCAGCGCATGAAGGTGCGGATGGCAGTGGGCGCGGTGTACAGGATGGTGACCGCGTACTTGGCGACGATGGCCCAGAACCGGTCGCGGTCCGGATAGTCGGGCGAGCCTTCGTACATCACCGTTGTCGCTCCGTTGGCCAGGGGGCCGTAGACGATATAGCTGTGCCCGGTAACCCAGCCGATGTCGGCGGTGCACCAGTAGATATCGTCCTCCTTGATGTCGAACACCCACTTGGTCGTCGCCTGCACGCCCAGCAGGTAGCCGGCAGAGCTGTGGACGATGCCCTTGGGCTTTCCGGTGGTGCCGCTGGTGTAGAGCAGGAACAGCATGTCCTCGCTGTCCATGGGCTCCGGATCGCAGGTCATGGGCTGTCCGTCCATCAGGTCGTGCCACCAGATGTCACGGCCGTCCACCATCTTGTCGTCGGCGGTGCCGGTGCGGCGCAGCACCACCACATTCTCGACGCTGGGAGAACCGTCCAGAGAGTCGTCGGCGTTTTGCTTGAGAGGAATCACTCCACCACGCCGGTAGCCGCCGTCGGCGGTGATCAGCAGCTTGGACTCGGAGTCGTTGATGCGATCGCGCAGGGATTCGGCGCTGAAGCCGCCGAATACCACACTGTGCGGCGCACCGATGCGGGCGCAGGCCAGCATGGCGATGGGCAGTTCCGGAGTCATTGGCAGGTAGATGGTGACGCGGTCGCCCTTCTTGATGCCAAGGCTCTTCAGACCGTTGGCGAACTGGCAGACCTCCCGGAGCAGGTCGCCGTAGGTGTACACCTTCCAGTCGCCCGGCTCGCCCTCCCAGACGATGGCGGCCTTGTTGCGACGGCCGTTTTTGACGTGCCGGTCGATGCAGTTATAGGAGACGTTGAGCTTGCCGCCGATGAACCACTTGGAGAAGGGAGCGCCGCTCCAGTCCAGCACCGTATCCCATTTCTGGAACCAGTCGAGCTCCTCGGCCAGCCCGGCCCAGAACCCCTCGGGATCAGCCGCAGCTTTGGCGTAGATGTCGGGGTCGGCCATGTTGGCCTTGGCGGCAAAGTCGGCGGGCGGCGGAAAGCTTCGCTCCTCCTGAAGCAGTGCGTCAATGCCTCCGGTGTTCTGGACCATCACTACCCTCCTGGTTCAATCACTAAGGTTCAATCGCTATGCGTTCCAGCTTTGCGCTATTGTTTCGAGTTCGACCGCAAGTGGTTGTGAGCCCCTAGTATAAACGCTGTCGAACCTGTCTAGCAGTCGCGTCATGGCCAACATTGCCGGGCTGATCCACCCGATGGTCTCCAGGATAAGCGCGTGCTGCTCCGCAAGATCGGGCAGGTGCCAGATAGGCTCGTGGTGAAACACCCGGTTACGGAGGCGGCGGATGCTCTCCAGCCTCGAATAAATTTCTCGACGGGTTCGGAGGTTTCTGTTGCAGTGCGGGAATACTGACTCCAATAGCCTCGGCCAAAGCACTTGCTCATACCTTGTTCTGAACAGACTTAACCAGAAGCCTAGGGTCAGATTAGACACCAGTTCACTTGGCCCATTGGCCTTGCCGATGGATCCCAATTCCCTGTGCAATTGATTCACGGTTTCGAATTCTTGCGGGTGCAGGCATTCCTGAAACCACTGAACGGTCCCAAAATCCTGAATAGCGGCCTCGTGGATGCTGTTCCGTAGTGATATTTCGAGACAATTCAGGGCCGGATAGAGACTCTCGCAGAGTGCCAAATTCCAGGTGTATATTCCCAAGGCCTCGGAATCGCTTAGACGACTAGCGGAGTAATATGGTGTGAGCCTGTCCATTGAAACGCCAGTCTTAAGGTGGGAGAAAAAGTCAGCTTGGGACATTTGACACTCTTACCTGCCTGGTGCTAACATCGATTTGTAAACCCCGGGGTGTCCTCTCCCGCGCTTTCTGCAGGAAGTCGGTGACGATCCCGGGGTACTGCTTTTCTTGGGCCTGCTCGCGGCGTTCCCTTTCGGCCCCGCGCATTCTACCACCCTCCCTCCGTGGCCACGCCCTTGCCGATCTTGCCCCTTCCCCGGTAGCGTAGAATCCCCTTGCGATGGATTCACGCAGTAGCACCCTCCTGAACACCCGCGCACAACCCACCCTGTCCGTGGGGTCCAGCCGTGGCCGCCGTTAACACCGCTGCAGGGCCGCTGGTCCACGGCGGACGGTGGCGCGATGTGCTGATCGGCGCCACATCGGCGCTGGCAATGTTCCTGGCCGCGCTGGACTTTTCGGTAAACGTGGCACTGCCGGAGTTGGCCGACGGGCTGGACGCCGACCTGCAGAGCGTGCAGTGGGCGCTGGTCGTGTTCATGGGGGTGAGGGCCAGCCTGGTCATGGGGACGGGCAGCTTTGCCGATCGGTTCGGGCTCCGGCGTGTCTACCTGTGGGGAGGGATGGCCTACCTCGTCTCCATGTTCTGCATCGCCCTGTCTCCTGACCTCACCTCGGTGGTAGGGTTCCGAGTGCTGCACGGCATCGGCACCTCTTGCATGTACGCTGTGGCACCAGCCATTGCTGCCAACCTGTTTCCGGCGAACCGCCGCGGGCTGGGCATGGGGTTCACCACCGGCAGCCAGGCCCTCGGCATGGTTGGAGGCACCATCGGTGCCGGATTGCTGGTGGCGTCCGGCTGGCTTGGCTTCGATTGGGAGTGGGCCTTTCTGGGGAGAGTTCCTTTCATGGTGGCGGCCTTGGTACTGGCGTGGCTCTTTCTTGATCGCGATCCCCCGTTTTCGAGGCAGGGACCCGCCTTTGATCTCCACGGGACCGTGGCCATGGCCATAGGAGTAATCTCCCTTATCATCGGTACCCGGCTGGGGAGAGAAATCGGATGGGATAGCTGGCAGGTTCTGGCTCTGCTGATCTTGGCACCAACAGCCCTCTTTCTGTTCTGGCGCATAGAGCGGACCGCCGCCTGGCCGGTGCTGCCATTGGGGTTGTTCCGCAACCGCGGATTCCTTGTTGCTGGCGCCTGCTCCGCTTTCGTTTTCCTGTCTGCCTTTGTGATCTGGTTCATATTTCCTTTCTACGTGGCCGACTCCCTGGGGCGCGGCTCGGAGGTCCTGGGAGTGATGCTGGCCGTCTCCTCGGTGTGTGGCGTGGCCATGTCTCTTCTCGGAGGATGGATCAGCGACCGGATCGGCACCCAGATTGTGGGTGTGCTCGGCATGCTGGCCATCGCTGCGGGCCTCGCGATGATGGCGTTCCTGGACGACGAATCGTCGCTGGCCGCCGTGACCATCTGGGTGTCCGTGGCGGGTGCAGGACATGGCCTGGTCCAGGCGGCCTGCTATTCGCTGGTGATGAAGAGCGTCCCGCCCGAGCGATTCGGCACCGCCGGTGGCATGCTCGCGCTGACCCAGGCCATTGGTTCCATCACCGCCATCGTGGTCCTCGGCGGCATCTTCGCCGCTCGCGAAGACCACTACATGTCGCAACTTGTGGGAACCATGGGCGCGGAATCCGCCGCATTCATCAGGGCCTACCGCGACGTCTTCATGATCAGCGCTGGCGTTGGGATTGTCGGTGCATGCGTGGCGCTGCTGGGCAGGCCGCCGAGGACGGTTTCGCAGTAACGGCGAGGCAGAAGTTAGTTGCTGGAGATGCCGATTTACGGTATATTTATAGGAACAAATTGAACACATCCGGCGGGTGTCCCGGTGCCCGCCTTGGTGGCCCTCGCCTGCGCAAAGAGAGAAAAAGGGCTGCCCCGGAGCAGTCTATGTTGACACAAGATGAGCTGGTCGAACGGATGCGGGAATGGGCCGTCCGGGTTACCCCGCAGCGGTTGGCCATTGCCGAGGTGGTGCTTAATTCTCAGGACCATCCCACTGTGCAGCAGATTTACGAGCGGGTGCGCGGGCACTTCCCATCGATGACCTTGGCGACCATTTACTCGACCTTGGGCGTGCTCCAAAAGAGCGGGCTGATCCAGGAACTTCCTTTCCAGCGAATGTCCCGCTATGAGCCCAACATGGAACCCCATGTAAATCTAGTCTGCATCGAGTGCGAGAATGTCATCGATGCCGATACGGCAAGCGATGTTCACGATATGGTCGTGAGCCTACGGAACAGCATCACCGCAAATTCCGATTTCGAGGTCGGGTGGCAGCGAGTAGACTTCTACGGCCTCTGCCCCCGGTGCTCCGCCGCCAAGCGTCGAGGAGAACTGGCGGAGGTATAATCAAGGGCATCCTGAAGTTTCTGAGCGTAATGTTGGACCCGGCCGGTGTAACTCACAGGCCGGGTTTTCTTTTGGGAGGAACTGGGCATGATCACAGGGGTAGTTGGGGTAACTTTCTGGACGGATGATCTGGACAGGATGTTCCGGTTCTACAACGATGTGCTGCAACTGCCGCTGCATTCCCGCCATCCCGATTTCATAGCCTTTGAGCTTGGTGAAGTGCGGTTCAACATTGGGCTCCACGATCGGGTGTCCGGCAACTCAAAGGACTCGTTCCGGTTCATGCCGCACCTTGGGGTCTCTGACATACATGTCGTGGCAGCCCGGCTGGCCGAGGCGGGAGTGGAGTTCATTCGCCAGCCGGAGCAGGAGAGTTGGGGCGGCTGGGTCGCCACCTTCCGCGACCCGGATGGCAACACTCTGCAGCTGCTCCAGCTTGTATAATCCCTGCCGTCCACGCCAGCAAAAGGCAGCTGCCAAAGGCATAGCCTGAGATCGACCGACAGTACTCGTACAACCCGGAGGAATCAGTTATGACTCAAATGAGCAAGGCAGAAAGAGCGGCGCACCACCTGATTGAGGCCCATCGCGAGCGCCGGAAGTATGAGGCGCTGCCCTACGACATCTCGCCGGCCACCATCGACGAAGCCTACGATATGCAGGAGGCGTTCCACCAGCTACTGGCGCCGCAGCGAGGCACCATCGTCGGATACAAGATCGCCCTGACAACCCCAGTCATGCAGCGCATGGTTGGGTTCGATGCGCCCGCCGCGGGTGCCGTATTCGAGAGCGCTGTGCATCATTCGCCGGCATCGGTGCGGGCGTCGGATTTCGTTCGGATCGGTGCGGAGTGCGAGGTCGCTGTGCGGCTGACGTCGGACATCCCTGCCAGCGGGGCCCCTTACGGCCGCGACGGCGTTGCTGGAGCGGTCGGCGCACTGATGCCCGCTTTCGAGTTGGTGGATGACCGAGGGGCCGATTACAGCAACCTCAACTTCCTGGGTGTGGCGGCCGACAACGCCTGGAATGCCGGCGTGGTGCTGGGAACGGAGCGGGCCGACTGGCAGGGCCTCGACCTGGAGAACTCCAGCGGCGTCATGACCATCAACGGCGAGCCTGCCGGCGAGGGTTACGGGCGCGACGTGCTGGGACACCCGCTGGACGCCCTGGCGTGGCTAGCCAATACCCTGGCCGGGCGCGGCAGGGAGCTCAAGGCCGGCATGCTTGTGATGACCGGCAGCATCGTGAGCACCAAGTTCCTGAACCCCGGCGACGAGGCCACCTTCACCTTCGAAGGCCTGGGCGGCATACGGCTGAGTGTAGGGTAATCTGAAGGGTCATCCTGCCGCCACTTCTGTTGGATCGTAGCGGCGCAGGCCACGAATGCGGTCGTAGTCCTGGTCGGCGCTGATGATGCCCTCCAGTCCGTGCTCAATAACCACAGCGGCGTGAATGGCGTCGCGAGATGGGAGACCGTTAGTCTGCGACATCAGGCGCAAGGCTGTCCGGATTTCGGCGGCAGTGATGGGAATGATTTCGGAAAAGAGATTTAACAGCCTTTCAGTAACGGCCACCCCTCTCCCAAGTTCACCGCGACTGTAATAAACGTAAAGAATTTCTTGTAGCGTTTCAGTATCTATCGCAAATTCCCCGGGCCAAGCATCAACAGAATCTAGGATTCTCTTGCACGGGTCGCGGTATATGGGCTCACCACCTTCGGAGTAAATGACAACATTTGCATCCAGGAGCCTCATTGCGAAGGTTCTGATGGCTCCAAGTCTTGGCCCATTGATTTCAGAGCTCGCCAAGCTATACCACGTTCCATTTCATGCTTTAATTCTGCTCAGTCGGCTCCCCAATCAATGGGCTGCTGTGAGCGAAGCCACCGCGCCGCATCGTGGCGCTTCCTTGCTTCCCCGTCAAGGTGGGCACGGAACACGCTGTCGTATACCAGCTCTTTGATGCTCAACTTGGTTCCCGTTGCAAGTTCTTCGAGGATTGCATATTCCTCATCGTCAAAGAAAACCTCGACGCGATGCTTTTTTTCAGACATACCTTCCTCTGCCGGGCGAACCGTTAGAATCACTCTATCAGAACCGCTATAGTCAGGCTATAAGATCAGCATCGCATCGCCGAAGCTGTAGAACCGGTACCGCCTCCGGACCGCCTCGGCGTAGGCAGCGAGCATCGTCTCCCTGCCTGACGCTCCCTCATCTGCAGCATGCTGGGCAAAGGCCGAGACCAGCATCAGCAGGGTCGACCGGGGCAGGTGGAAGTTGGTGATCATGGCGTCCACGGCGCGGAACCGGTGGCCCGGCAGGATGTATATGCTGGCATCACCCTCCACCGGCGCGAAACTGCGCCCCTCGCGCTCTGCGTCGGCAGCCGCCTGCTCCAGCACCCTGACGCTGGTGGTTCCGACGGCGATGATGCGCCGCCCTTCGGCCTGGGCACGATTCAGAGCGTCGGCGGACTGCTGAGTCAGCGAGTAATGCTCGGTGTGGATGTGGTGTTCCGTGGGATCCTCTCCCTGCACCGGGCGAAAGGTGTCGAGGCCCACATGCAATGTGACAAAGGCCGTCTCGATTCCGTTGTCGCGGATGCGAGACAGCAACTCCGGGGTAAAGTGCAGCCCCGCCGTGGGCGCTGCCGCGCTGCCCGGTTCCCTAGCGTACACCGTCTGGTACCGTTCGGGGTCATCAAGACGCTGGCGGATGTAGGGAGGCAGGGGAGTGTGGCCCATCCTGTCGATGGACTCCTCCGACGAAAGCCGTACTGCCTTTAGTCCGCCGTCCCTCGATTCCAGGATCTCAGCGGAAAGCACCAGCGGCTGGGCGTCTACCGGCTCGGCCCCTGGAGGGATGATGCTCACGGTGGCGCCGGGACGCAACCTTCGACCCGGGCGGGCCATTGCCTCCCAAACGCCGTCGGCCTCGCGGCGCAGCAGCAGCAGTTCCACCTTGCCGCCGTTGTCGTCGCGGACACCGAACAGGCGGGCCGGGATGACGCGGCTCTGGTTGAATACCATCAGGTCGCCTGGGCGCAGGTACTCGAGGATGTCAGTGAACCGGCGATGCTCCGTGCTCCCATTGTCTCTATGCAGGACCATCAGGCGGGACGAGTCGCGCGGTTCCACCGGGGTCTGTGCGATGAGCTCGGGAGGCAGATCGTAGTCAAAGTCGCTGGTGCGCACGAGTGGGCGGGCCAATCACAGGTCAGGCGGAATGATGGCGGCCGTGGATGCTGATACGGGCCGCGCTCAGCGTGTTCACCAGCAGCATGGCGATGGTCATCGGTCCCACTCCGCCGGGCACCGGCGTGATGGCAGAGGCTTTCTGCGAAACGGGCTCAAAGTCCACGTCGCCCTTCAGCCGGTAGCCACGCCTTGCAGTGGGATCCTCCATCCGGTTGATACCAACATCAATGACCACAGCGCCTTCCTTGACCATATCGGCGGTAATTGCCCTGGGCTGGCCAATGGCGGCCACAAGGACGTCGGCCCGGCGGGTAGTGTCGGTCAGGTCGCGGGTGCGTGTGTGGCACACCGTGACCGTGGCGTTGCCCCCGAGACCCCGCTGCATCAGCAATGCTGCCAGCGGCTTGCCAACGATGTCGCTGCGGCCGCAGATGACCACATCGGCTCCCTCGGGATCGTGGCCGTTGCGCATCAGCAACTCGACGATGCCAGCAGGAGTGCAGGGAGGAAAGTCGGGTCGGCCCTGCAGCAGCTTGCCCAGGTTGTAGGGGTGGATGCCGTCGACGTCCTTGTCCGGGTCGATAGCCTCGATAATGCGGTGCTGCTCGATTCCCTTGGGGAGCGGTAACTGCACAAGGATGCCGTGCACCCTGGGATCCTCGTTAAACCGATGTACGGCGGCCAGAATCTCGTCCTCGTTGGCCGTGGGAGGCAGACGTGCAGAGTCGCTGTAGAGCCCGGCATGCTCGCAGGCGCGCTGCTTGTTGTTCACGTACACCGCAGAGGCCGGGTCGTCGCCAACGAGGACCACCGCCAGCCCGGGTGTCACGCCGTGCTTTTCCTGGCTTTCGATGACGCCCGCGGCAACCTCGCCGCGTATCTCCGCTGCCAGATCGGTCCCGGACAGAATCGTGGCTGACACTGCCGCCCCCAAATGTCCTGCTATTACGAAAATTGTATCACGGCGGTTCATGATTGACCGAATCACAATGATTCGTAATCCTTGGTGGCGTTATAATCCGGCCCGAAAACGCTTGGAATAGTGGATGAATTGAAGATAGAAATTGGCGAGTCCTTGGGATACTCCTACCTTCGGCACGTAATTGGATGCTGGCTGGTCCAGACCAACTGGAAGGCATCGGGGCAGTGGAATAAATACAGACACCTGAAAGACGAGGAATTAGAACGTGCTTTCCGCGAAATGAAAGATTGGTTTGACACGGACGGATCGGTTCTAAAGGGTACGAAGGATTTTGGGCAATTTTTGAGGCAAGCGGAAATTGACGTTGTTGGCATTGATTGGGACGGTTCGATACACGCCATGGACATCGCTTTCCACGAGGCGGGGCTCAACTATCTCGGGGGATCCGACAAGCGAGTTCTCAAGAAACTCCTGCGTACCAAACTGGTGCTCGATGCCTATCATCCAACAGCTATCAAACGGCACATTTATTTCGTGTCTCCCAAGGTACATCGGGGTGTGATGGGCCCATTGGAGGTTACATTCAAGGAATTGCGTCTCCACTATCCCGATGTCAACTGGCACTTGATAGCAAATGAGACATTCATCAACGAAATGCTGGAACCAACGTTGGAAGGCACAGAAAGCGTCTCCGACACGGCAGAGCTATTTGTTCGATCAGCCAGGTTGCTCAGTGTCGCCGATTCAAGCACACCAACCAGGCAACCTCGCCTGGCGATTCGAAATGGCGCGGAGGACAATGCCGGACGGGAAGCGAGGCAGGCTGGGAAGTCAAACTCACCTACGCTTCAGGATATTGTGCAGGGGCTGATGCACACTCTATTGGAGAATCAGCGAGCACTCCTGAGCGATTCTGACCTGCAGAACCTCAGCGATCCAGACTACTGCCAAGAGGAACTCGGGCTGCGACTGGGTGGATTCCCGTTGCTAAGACACAAGCAGCAGGGTCGAAGCATCAGCGGGCACGACAGGTATTACAGGAAAATCTACGGGGAAAGTCACTTAGTTTCAAACAATTGGTGGAAACGACATCATCTCCATAATGCGGGAGGCCTGATCAGGTTGATTGACCAATTGACAGATAAGAATACCGGCAAAACTGGACTTGCCGAACTGGATGTTCATCGAGTGTCGTTGCTCTCATACCTCGAGCAATCCAGTTGCTGAACTTAATATTCCACCGTGCTGTTTGCATCATCCTTGTCCGCTATCGAAGCGCGGACTTATACTGAACTAAAGTCGTTCCTATTTGAGGGGACCAATATGCGCATTTGCTCCCTTTTGCCCAGCGCCACGGAAATGGTGTACGCCCTTGGTCTTGGCGACGACCTAGTGGGTGTTTCCTACGCCTGCGATTATCCCGATAAGGCGGCGTCGCTGCCCGTCGTCAGCCACAGCCTGCGGAACATCAAGCACCTCGACAGCGGTCAGATCGACGCTCTGGTGCAGCAGGCCCGCGCCAACAGCAACCCAATGTACTGGATCGACGAGGAGTTGCTGGCCGACCTGCGGCCCGACCTGATCATCACCCAGGAACTGTGCGAGGTGTGCGCCATCGCCAGCGGCTCGGTGTTCGAGACGGCAGCCAAGGTGCTGGACTACCAGCCGGAGATCCTGACCATCCGGCCCAGCGGCGTTGACGATATCCTGCAGAACGTCAGCAACCTGGCCAACGCCGCCGGCGTGCCGGAGCGGGGCAGCAAGCTTCGCGGATCGCTGGAGGCGCGAATCGCGCACGTTACCGAAGGCGTCCTTGGACAACCTCAGGATGACCGGTCGGACGTCAGACGCCCGCGCGTGGTGTGCCTCGACTGGCTTGACCCGTTGCGGAATACGGGACAGTGGCTACCCGAAATATCGGAGATGGCCGGCGGCGAGGAGGGCCTAGCCATTCCCCGGGGGCAATCACGTGAACTTTCGTGGGATGAGGTGCGGGATTACGCCCCCGAGTACCTGATGATCATGCCCTGCGCCTTCGGCCCGGAACGCTCGTGGCAGGAAGCCAGGGACAAGCTGACGGTGCTGCCGGGCTGGGACGACCTGCCCGCCGTGCGAAATGAGCAGGCCTTCGTATTCGACGGACGCGTGCCCAGCCGCCACGGCCCGAGGGTGGTGGACGTGCTGGAGGGCCTGGCCGAGGTTCTCCATCCCGACAAATTCTCCGGCCTGGCGCCCGAAGGGATATACGACCGGCAACCCTTTTCGTAACCCCAGGAAACACGTATGGGGTTGGCAAGGCCATATCAGTGGCATGGAGAACATCTCAATAGCACCGGTCAGTCCTGGAAAGTCAGGGGTGCGCCCTCACCCTAACCCTCTCCCGGAGGGAGAGGGGACTCTATGGACATCCCACATTTTGAGAATCCAACCGAACTACCGTGGCGTATAAATAGCGATGAATGCAACGATAGCATCACTTAGAGAGGGACCCGCCCGCACATGGGTGGTGACCGCGACCGTAGCCGCCGTGGCTCTGGCCATCGCCATCGGCGGGGCTCTGGCGGTCGGCAGTGGTGGGGGTATCGACCCCATCAACCTGTTCGTTGAGGGCAAGCTGTCCGGCAACTCGCAGGAGTTCCTCGGCGGGCTGATCGGGGGCACTGCCCTATTCGCCTTCGCCGCCGGGATGGCATCGGCGGTGAACCCCTGCGGGTTCGCCATGCTCCCGGCCTACCTGGGACTGTACCTCGGTTCCAACCTGAACGAGGAGGAGCGTCCCGGCCCGGTGGCCTCGATACTGCGGGGCCTGGTCGTGGGGGGCGCTGTTTCCGCCGGGTTCATCATTCTGTTCGGCGTTGTTGGTGGCGCCGTGGGATTGTCGGCGTCATTCATCAGCGACCTTCTGCCCTGGCTGGGCCTCATTATCGGCGCGGCCCTGGTGGGAACGGGCGCCTGGATGGTGGCCGGCGGCAAGCTGTACACCGGCATCGCGGCTCGCGCGGCTGACCGGCTGGGCAATCCCAACACCGTCAGCATTCGCAGCTTCTTCACCTTCGGCGTGTCCTATGGCACCGCGTCTCTCAGTTGCACCCTGCCGATTTTCATCGCCGTGGTGGGTATTGGCAGTGCCACCAGCTCGCTGCTGCAGGTGGTGGGCAACTTCTTCCTGTACGCCATCGGCATGGGGCTGGTGATAATGGTAATGACCCTGGGGATGGCCATATTCAAGGGCGCAATGGTGCGCGTGATGCGCCGTGCCCTGCCTTACATCCAGCCCATCGCCTCCGCGTTCATGGTGATCGCGGGCGCCTACATCGTTTTCTACTGGCTGACAGTTGGGCGCGGCAACCTTCTTTAGCCGGAAACGCCGGCCTCTCGCCCTGTTCCTTACGATGGCTGTCATTCTCAGCCTGCTGGCGCTGGCCTGCGGCGTAGGGGATACGACGCCTACTGACGCCCCCGTCTCGTCCCAGCAGGGACCGACTGCAACAACGGGTGCCACCCAGGCCGCGACGGAGTCGCCTGGCGCCACAGAGGGGGCCGCTACTGAGGCGCCGACCACCGTCGGGCTATCTCCCACTGCCACGGAATCGGCCTCTGAACCGACCGCCTCTTCCAATGCCGATGGGCTCCCCGCACCGATGGTCGAGCCCAACCCAGATTTTCAAAACGACCTGGACGCGGCGAGGTTCGGCACAGGGCACTGGCTGACCGACTTCAGCTTGCATACAGTCCCTTATGACGAGTTCCTCTCCGGCGGTGTGCCTCGCGACGGCATACCCCCTCTGGACGACCCGCAGTTCGAGAGCATCGCTGTCGCCGACGAGTGGCTCGAGGACGTGCAGCCCGTGGTGGCCTTGGAGGTCGGCGGCCAGGCTCGCGCCTACCCGCTGGCCATCCTGACCTGGCACGAGATTGCCAACGACACCCTGGGCGGCGTCCCTGTTTCTGTGACCTTCTGCCCACTGTGCAATTCGGCCGTGGTGTTCGACCGGCGTCTGGGAGGTGTGACGCTGGACTTCGGCGTCTCGGGCAACCTGCGAAACAGCGACCTGGTCATGTGGGACCGGCAGACCGAGAGCTGGTGGCAGCAGCTGACCGGCGAGGGAATAGTCGGGGCCTACGCCGGATACCAGCTGGACTTTGTGCCAGCGCAGCTTGTGTCGTGGGGTGATTTCAAGTCGTCATTCCCCGATGCCGACGTGCTGTCTCGCGATACCGGCCATCAGCGCAGCTACGGGCGCAACCCCTACGCGGGCTATGATCGCGCCGACCAGTCTCCGTTCCTGTTCAAGGGCAGCCCCGACGACCGCCTGCTCCCCATGGAGCGAGTGGTGACGCTGGAGATTGACGGGCGTCAGCTCGCTTTTCCCTACGAGGCACTGGAGCAGGAAGGCGTGGTGAACTACGAGGTGCCCGGTTGGGACATCGTGGTGCTGTTCCAGCCCGGTACCGCCTCGGCGCTGGACCAGCCCAGCATCGCCGACTCGCGGGACGTGGGAGCTACCGGTGTATTCATTTCCAGCTCGAAAGGTGAAAAGCTGACGTTCCGGCCGGGGCCCGATGGATTCACAGACGACCAGACCAGCTCGACCTGGAACGTTCTGGGGCAGGCGGTCTCCGGGCCGCTGGCTGGGGAGTCGCTCACTCCCATAGTGCACGCCAACCACTTCTGGTTCGCCTGGGCCGCCTTCGCTCCTAATACGCAGATCTACCGCGGCGGGTAGCCGGCATCTCCCGTCTGGACACTGGCAGGCGGGCCAAGTAGAATCGGCCATCATTCCCGTGCCGCAGGCGCATCGCCGCTCTGTTTGCCTCCAGAAATGGACGGTGATCCCACTTGCCAGTGGCGGGAGGATTGCGTTAAGTACCCGATGAGCCGAAGATGCCCCAAGATGCTGATGAAACTATAGCCAGGTGGTCGGACGACTCCGGAGGGCTGTCCATTGAGGAGTGCGCCCGCCAGGGGGTCGAGGCTGTGGCTGGCTTTGTGATTGCCAGCGACGTGTTCGGCACCAACAACTACCCCGACGCCCACTTCTGCGCCTGCGCCGAGCTGCGCCACGTTGTCACCGGCAGTGGCGCCGCTATTGATGACCACATTGTCGTTGGATTTCGCGTGGTCGAGATCAGGGGTGGCACCTACCCCCTGGTTGGGGAGGAGTCGGTACGAATGGTCATGCAGCCGCTCAGCGACGGGAACGTCAGCGCTCGCTGGGACCCGGTCGGCGGTGAGGCCGCTGGACGGTCGCTCGACGCCCCCGGTCTGGTGGCCGCGGATCTCGACGGCAGTTCCGGCATCTGTCGCCCGATGACCCTGGGCGACATACCGGAGCAGGCTGACGGAGATTTCGCTCAGCCGACTTTTCTGTTCCTGAAAGACCTTGGGGCCGGTTGGCAGATCTGGCGGCGATTCGCGCCTGCCACGAGCGATGGAAAACGCGTCGTCGCGAATGGGTACCGCGAGGAGATCTTTACCATGGTGTACCCGATGCTCAGCCAGCACATGAACTGGCGGTTCCGGGTGTATGATTTACCCGATGGCCGGATCCGCTGGGAAGTGGATTCCAGCAACCGATCATAGTCCCGAATTATTGACCTTTCATACTGGCACGGGCCCACCCGGCCTGAACGCACACTCAGGAGGCAGTCATGGCCAATCCCCGCGCAGAGTACTCGCCGATCTTCGATCGTCCGCCGCTGACGCTGCCCAACAACGCCCGCGTGGCCGTGTGGCCGGTGATCAACGTGGAGGAGTGGGACATCAACGAGCCCATGGCCCGCACCGTGCTGCCCACACCCCAGGGCGTCAGCACCATCCCCGACATCCCCAACTTCGGCTGGTTCGACTACGGCCTGCGTGTGGGATTCTGGCGCTTCAAGCAGGTGCTGGACAAGTACGGCATCCGGGCGACGGTGAGCCTGAACGCGTCCGTGTGCCTCAGCTACCCTTCGCTGGTGGACGAGTGCATGAAGGCCGATTGGGAGATGCTGGCCCACGGGTTCATTCAGCGGGTGATCAACCGCGAGCCCGACGAACGTGCGGTAATCCGCCGCACCATCGACACCATCGCGGAGGCCACCGGGAAGGCTCCCCGCGGCTGGATGGGCCCGGGCCTGGCCGAGACCTTCGACACGCCCGACGTGCTGGCCGAGGAGGGCATCGAGTACATCGCGGACTGGTGCAACGACGACCAGCCCTACGAGATGATCGTCAAGTCCGGCAGAATGGTGGCCCTGCCCTACACGGTGGAGCTGAATGACATCCCCATCTACCTGATCCAAAACCACCGCTCACCGGAACTGTTCGAGCGAGCCAGGGACCAGTTCGACACGTTGTACCGAGAGGGGGCCGACAGCGCCCGGGTGATGTGCATCTCGACGCATCCATACATCACCGGGGCGGCGCACCGCATCAAGTACTACGACGCCATCTTCGACTACATCAGCCGTTTCGAGGGTGTGGTGTTCATGACCGGCAGCGAAATCCTCGACTGGTACAACGGGCAGGTGGGAAACGGGAGCTAGGTCGCTGGGATAACAATCCATGAGTATCGAAAACCAGGAACTGAACAAGCACGTTGAACTCAGCCGATGGTGCATCGGCCAAGCCGACAGCTATCTGCAAGCGGCGAACAACATCCAAGCCTCGGAAAAAGGTTGGGGAGCTGCGGCCCAGGCTTTGAAGGCCATAGCTGAGGAACGAGGATGGAATCACGGTAGCCATGCATTGATAGTCGACGTTGCTCAGCAGGTAGCGGACGAGGAGGATAGGCCGGATTTGATCACCCTGTTCGGAAACGCCCAGGCACTGCACACCAATTTCTACGAGGACTGGCTGTCGACAGACACGGTGACTATCTACCTGAACAACGTAAAAAGACTACTGCCAGAGCTTGAGCGTATTCGCGGCGTCACCCCGTCCGAGTTCACGCCGGAAACCCGTGACCAACGCAACCGCTGGCGACGCCTGACGCGGGAGAGTTAGCTCCGAGGGCGGGGAAATCTCCGAATAACACAGGCCGGACAGGGCGCCCCGACCCTATGGATGAACAGCGCTTCGGCTATTCCCCGGGCTAAGAGGCTGAAGGTATGCTCTGCCAGGGTTGCCGACCTGAACAATGCAGTGTAGGAGCACGAAAAACCATGACCTACCAATCGGGCATCATCACTACCATTGCAGGGACCGGTGAGCGGGGATTCACAGGAGATGGCGGGCCGGCGGCTGCCGCGCTGATGAGCGAGCCGTTCATGTGCGCTTTCGACGCCGCCGGCAACCTGTACGTGGCTGAGGCTATCAACCACTGCATCCGTCGCGTCGATTCTGCGACGGGCGTGATCACCACCATCGCCGGTACGGGCGCCGAGGGCTACTCTGGCGACGGCGGACCGGCGACCGAGGCCACTTTCAACCAGCCCTACTCCCTGCAGGTGGACACCAACGGCGATGTGTACGTCGTTGACCGTCTGAACTACGTCATCCGCAAGATCGACGCTGCCTCCGGCATCATCACCACCGTCGCAGGGACCGGCGAGGTGGCCTACGGCGGGGACGGCAGGCCTGCGGTTCAAGCCAAGTTCCGCGAACCCAACGACTGTTTCCTCGACGGTCGCGGCGGGCTGCTCATCGCCGACGTTCAGGACCAGCGCATCCGCCGCGTCGACCTGACATCAGGCATCATCACCACCTTCGCCGGCAACGGCGCCAAGGAGCGTATCGGCGACGGCCTGCCCGCCACGGAGGCCAGCATCCTGGGCGCCCGGGCCGTGTGCATGGACGGAGCCGGTAACACCTACATCGCCGAGCGCGAGGGTAACGGCATCCGCAAGGTGGACGCCAACGGCATAATGTCCACCCTGGCCGGCACGGGCGAGTTTGGCTACGCGGGGGACGGCGGACCTGCTGCCGCCGCTACGTGGGGCGGGCCCAAGGCCATCCGCTGCGACCACGCCGGGAACCTGCTGGTGGTGGACACGGAGAACCATGCCATCCGCCGCATCGAGGCCTCAACCGGAATCGTCACCACCATCGCCGGCGGTCGGCTGGGTGGCGAGGGCGACGGTGGGCGCGCCGAGGAGGCCGCAATGGACCGGCCCCACGGGTGCGAGGTCGATGCTGCGGGCAACATTTTCATCGCTGACAGCAACAACCACCGGGTGCGTGTGGTAGGCGTGTAGATCGTCTGAATCAGGATTCACAGGATTAAGGGATTTTCAGGATGTCCTATTGCGATCCTGTGAGTCCTTGAACCACGATTGTCTTGGTTCAGACGGACTTGTCTTTAGGAACCGCCGGTTGTGGCGCGGCGTCGGGGGCGCGCTACCAGTTCGCCCCCGCAATTCGGGCAGATATGATCCATGGCGGTTGCGCAGCTGGGGCAGAACGTGCATTCGTATGAACAGATCCGCGCCGCGTCCTCGTGCGCCAGCGGGGCTTCGCAGCGTTCGCATTGTACCCGCATTTCCAGTGCCATCAGGCCTCCAGGCTGCCAGGGCCTTCTGATTCTCCCTCTACCTTTTGGGAGGTTAGTGAAGGAGACATTCCCCTGCACGACTGATTGCTAGCCGCTGAGGGAACGCCCTCACCTGAATCCTCTTTCGGGTGGACAAGGGACAAGTCGTACCTCCTCAGAAAGCAAGACAGGGCGCCCCTTGGGGCGCCCCTACATATTGCTGAGTGCTTGCGTCTGGTTCCCCTAGTCGTCGGCCAGGACGGCCTCGAGGGGGTCGGGCTGGACATCGCGGACGAAAACAGGCTGGCCGTTGCGTACCTCGATGGAGCGCTCGAAACGCTCCTGGAAGGTGACGTCGTCCAGGGTTCCGATGTCCCGGGTCAGGCAGCAGTACTCCAGCGAGATGCCGTTGGGGTCCTCAAAGTAGATGGACACGGCCCACTCATGGTCGACGATGTCCGTGACCCTGACGCCCTTGCCCGCCAGCTCCTCGCGCTTTGCGTTCAGCTCGTGCAGGTTCCCGGCCTCGAAGGCGAAGTGGTAGAAGACTCCGGGGATGCCCAGGCCCCTGTTGATGCCGGTGTCGAAGTCGTCGGGGAGCCCGGCGA
>CAXXOI010000028.1:0-23439 GCA_963664175.2 Dehalococcoidia bacterium | reverse complement strand
CGCTGCGCGTGCTGTATCTCACCCCTTATTACCGGCCCTACCTGGGGGGCATAGAGCGCGCCATCGAGGAGCTGTCTCACCAGATACAGCAGTCTCCGCAGGTGGAGGCGGTGGGAGTGCTCACCACCAAGTACTCCTTCCCCCGGGTGGCGCAACCCGACTGGCCGGACCGCGAGACGCTGGAAGACGGAGTAGAAGTCTACCGCCTCCCGGGTTTTCCCAGGTGGTCAGTCCCCCTGTATTCGGTGCCGCTGGTCTGGTTTTCTCCGGGCCGGGTCAGGCAGTACATGAATGAGTTCCGGCCCAATGTTGTTCACTTCGTGGGCGATGGATGGTTCTGGGGGCATTACTGGGCCAGGCTGTGCTGGGGCAGGCGCGCTCGGTTCGTGTTCACGCCGTCGTTTCACACGCTGCCGCTGGTGCGATGGTGGCTGGCGCCGCTGAACGCCGCCCTGTGCCGCATGGTGGACGACATCGTGCCTCTGACGCAGCAGGAGGCGAGAGGACTGGGCCGAGCGTACCTGTCGCCGCGCGGCAAGCAGAGCATCATCGGCTGGGGAGCGCCGCCTCCGAACGAAGGGGTGTTGGAGCGCGTTGCCGGTGAGCGGGGTGGAGAAGCAGTCGAGAGTGGGAGCCCGCTCCCGCTTACGATTCTCTGCGTGGGACGCCTGGGGAGGCACAAGGCTCAGCTGTGGCTGCTGGAGGTGTACCTGCAGGCGCGAGCCAGGTTCAACAAGGCGGTCAGGCTGGTGTTGGTGGGGCGTGACGAGGGGGACGCTGACGCAATCGCCAGCTTCGTGCGGCAGCACGGCCTCGAGGGAGAGGTGGTGGTCACAGGCGAGGTGTCGGACGAGGAGCTGGCCTCGTGGTACGCCAGGGCGGACCTGTTCGTGCTGTTCTCCCACTACGAGGCCTTCGGGCTGGTGTACTTCGAGGCGATGGCTTACGGTGCGCCGGTGCTGACGCATGACGTGGGGTCGAACCGTGAGCTGTTGTACCGGGGCGCGGTGGTGACGGAGCGATTCGACAGGGAAGGCGCGGCAACCAGCCTGGCCGAGCTGGTCAACGACGACGATGCACGCCTGCGGCTGGGAGAGGGAGCTCGGGAGTACGCGCTGTCGGAGTTCACCTGGCCGGCGGTGGCGGAGAAGTACCTGGAGGTCTACCGGGGCGGGAAATAGGACAGTAAACAAGGCGTAGCCACCGTGTAATGTGGCTGGGCCGATATAGCCTATAATAGGGCTCACTCCACTCGTCCCACGGCCCAGCGAGGACGGCATGACCAGTAAGCTGACACGGCAAAGAGACGCCGACAGGGCGGTCGAAGTATTCCCGGATTTCCCTCCCAGGGACGACATGGAAAACTACATTCACATGTACCGGCCCGGACACCCAGGCGCCCTGCACCGCCACCTGGGCATGTCGAATACCATAGTGGTCCTGGGCGAGGCACCTCTGAGGTGGACGCCCGGCCAGCAACAGGGGCACCGCATCCCCGACCTCACAGTCTCTTTCAATGCCGATATGGACCTGGCCACCAGGCAGAAAGGCTATTCGATTGTCGATCAGGGTAAGCCGCCCGATTTTGTCCTCGAGATAGCCTCAGAGACCACCGGCAGGCAGGACTACACGGACAAGAGGGTTGATTACGCTGCCTTTGGAGTTGCCGAATACTGGAGGTTCGACTCCTCGGGCGGGCAGTATTACGACGCTCCGCTGGCTGGCGACCGGCTCGTGGAAGGCGCCTACCAGCCAATCGAGATCAACGAGACTGAATCGTCGCGCCTCTGGGGACACAGCGACATTCTCAACCTGGACCTGTGCTGGGAAGACGGCGTACTCCGCTGGTGGGACCCTGTGTCCCGGCGCTACCTGCTGACCTACGATGAGACAGACGACCAACGCCTGGCTGCCGAGGCCCGGGCCGAGTCCGCTGAAGCACGCGCTGATTCCGCCGAGGCCCGGGTTCGGGAACTCGAGGCTGAACTGGAACGTCGGCGACAATCGTAAACAAGTCGGGGGACGACATCTTGACCTGATGACGCAGACGGAGGGTTTCACATGACTAGCGCCATAACTCGGGAGGAACTGGAGGAAGGGGCGCGGCGTATCCTGCTGTCGAACCTGCGGGAGGGAGTGGCGGACTGGAACGGGAAGGAGTTCAGCTTCGTCTGTCCCTCGTTGACGGGTTATCCCTTCCAATGGTTCTGGGACTCCTGCTTCCATGCCCTCGCGCTGCTGCACCTGGACCCGGAGCAGGCCAAGAAGGAGATGCGCACTCTGATGAGCGGTGCGAAGCCCAGCGGGTTCATCCCTCACATCACCTTCTGGGAGATGGAGAAGCAGCCGGACTTCCTGAACCGGAACATCGTGGGGATGACGGAGCCTTACCACAGCGCGACGATCCAGCCGCCGATCATCGCCTACACGGTGGCGAGGGTCTACCGGATGACCGGTGACGAGGAGTTCCTGCGGGAGTCGCTGCCCATCCTGACCCGATTCTACCGCTACCTGCGGGAGGCGCGTGATCCGGACAACGACGGGCTCATTGCAGTGATCCAGCCGGAGGAGGCGGGAACGGACTGCTCGCCCAAGTACGATGAGATACTGGGACTGGAGGAGCTATCGAACCGGGGCTTCATCACCGCGCTGCGAAAGGTGTACGAGGCCTACGAGCCGCTGCGTCACGACGACCACGCGGTGCTGGCGGCGGACATCTTCCATGTGGAGGACGTGCTGGTCAACTCGATCTACTGCTTCTGCCTGCGGGCGCTGGCCCGGCTCCATGCTGAGGTCGGCGGGGAGGACTCGCCTGAGGCCGCCGAGTTTAACCGCGAGGCGGACAGGACCCTGAACGCTCTGGTGGAGAAGTGCTGGGACGAGGAAGCCGGCGCCTTCTTCGACCTGTCGGGCGTGGACGAGAAGCCGCTCAAGACGGTGACCATCAGCTCGCTGATGCCGCTGATCCTGGCCGACCTGCCCCGGCACCAGGTGGAGACGCTGGTCGAAAGGTGGGTGCGCCCGCCGGAGCACTTCTGGACCCCCTACCCGCTGCCCTCGGTGCCGGCGTCGGACCCGAAGTTCATGCCGGGGAACCCGGGCGGTTTCATCTGGCGGGGCCCTTCGTGGATGAACACCAACTACTTCCTGTCGCACTCCCTTCGCGGCCACGGCTACCCCGAACTGAGCGAGCCGCTGGTCGAGAAGAGCAAGGAGTGCATCGCCAAGTCGGGCTTCCGGGAGTACTACAACCCCTACACCGCCGAGGGGCTGGGGGCGCCGGACTTCGGGTGGTCGACGCTGATCCTGGACTTCTGACCGGCGACCCAATAGCGGAGACGATTCAGGGGCGCACGGCTGTGCGCCCCTTTTGTTTTGGTCCAGAACCGCAGGTCAGCTGCGGAGGAGTCGGCTGGTGAAGGGGCGACGACGGCGGGTGCTGCGGGGCTGAGGTTCGTCGTCGTAGTCTTCAGCGGCCGCTTGGCCAGCGGCTGGCGGCTGGGGTTCGTCCTCGGCCGTGGGCCGGGGTTCGTCCTCGGCCGTGGGCTGGGGTTCGTCCTCGGCCGTGGGTTGGGGTTCGTCTACGGCGACAGGCTGTGGCTCCGGTTCTTGTTCCGGCTCGGATTCCGGTTCGGGTGAAGCGTCGCCGTCGACGAGGGCGAGCTGCTCGATGACGGGCTGAGCCTCGGCGGACGGCTGATGTTCAGTTTCGCCTTCCGGGTCGTCCGTTGGGGAGGCGCCGTCGATGGAGGGTTCGGCCGGCGGGGCGGCGACTGCGCCGGGGCCGAGGCGGGCTATCAGCATACGGCCGACGAGCTCGTTATCACGCTCCAGGTTGAAGGTCTGGCGCTGGCGGCGGCGCCCGGTCTCCTCGTCGCGGAAGGAGTACCTGGCGCGGCGGAATAATCCGCCTTCGGAGAGGGCACGAAGAGCCTTGCCGATGTAGTCGCGGGTGGCGGTGCCAGTCCAGCGCTGGGCGATCTGCTCGTTGCCGGCTTCCAGGCCCTGCTCGAGGGCGGTGCAGACCTCGGCGACCAGGAAGTTGAAGGACACGTGGCTCATGCCCTGGCGGTGCTCCAGGTGGTCGGCCATGACGATGAGGTCGGACACGCGCTCAGGGTTCTGGCCGTCTTCCGGCTCGTCGGGCATGGATATGGCGGACAGGGCAGCCTGCACGGCGTCGGCGAGCTCGGCGTCGTCCCCGAAAACATTCTCCTCGGGCTGGGCTTCCACTTCGGCCTCGGCGACCGGCTCGACGGCGGGTTCCTCTTCCTCGGGCTCCGCGTCGGCCTCGTCTGAGACAGAGTCGGGCACGGTGTTGGGATCGTTCAGAATCAGGGTGCCTGCGGGCTCAGGCTCTTCCACCACTGGGAGGTCGAAGTCGGTGGCGGCAGTTTCCTCCAGCGCCTCCACAAAGTCGGCACCGATAGAGGCTTCTGCGGCGACGGCGATCTGCTCGTCGGCTTCCTCTTCGCCCTCGCCCTCGGCGTCAGCGTCGTCTGAGTCGGTGTCCTTCTGGCCACCGTGGCGCCTGCGCCCGCCGCGGCGGCGTGTGGGCCTGGCGGCCACGCCGGAGGGGCTCTCCTCGGTGGTGCCCTCGGGAGTCTCCTCGTCGCCCATGATGGCCCAGTCGACCAGGCCGGCGTGGATCAGCTTGATGTTGCCGTCCTCGGCGGCGCGTGCCATGAGCTTCTTGAAGCCCGAGAAGCCCAGCTTCTTCTCGTCGAAACTGGGGTAGCGCCGCATGAGGCGCTGCTTGATTGAGGTGAGCAGCGGGTTGCTGCCTGCGGCGCGTTCTTCGCGGATGATGTCCTCGATGGCGCGGATGACATCCGCCAGTTCGGGGACCTCGTTCTGGGCCTCGCGCTGGGGCACGTGCTGGGGCAGCACGGCCGGCTGAGGGGCTATCGGATCGACGTCCTTGTCGTAGAGCAGCAGGGAGTCGACCTGGTCGGCGAGGCGCCTGGAAGTGCTCCAGGAGACGCCGATGATGACCACATGCTTGCCCATGGTGCGGAGGGCGTTGACCACATGGAGGAAGTCGGAGTCGCCGGACACCAGCACGAAGGTGTTGATGTTGGGGTAGGAGTGGGCGCACTCGATGCAGTCGGCGGTCATCTTGACATCGACGCTGTTCTTGACCCGGTAGGTGCGCATCCCGTTTGCGCTGGAAGCCTGGGTGGAGGGGATGCGGGTGGGTACGAAGACGGGCTCGATGCCGGCGGCGTAGAGGGAGGGCGGGTCGTTGAAGAACTGGCTGGCGCCCCGGAGCTCCGGGGCCCGGGTGACCCAGTCGGCGTAGGCCTTGGCGACCACGACGCGGCCTTGGTTGGAGACTTCCTCTTTGAGAGCCGAGAGGTTGGGGGTGCGGTTGCCGGCGGCGAGGCTGATCTTGAAGTTTTCCCAGTCGATGAACAGCGCGACATCGCCGCCGCGGAATGTTGGTTCTACCATGCGTTTGAAACTTCCGGCCTGGATGGTTCCGGCCTCGAATGATCCGGCCTGCGTGCCGGTGGAGATGATCGGGAGTGGAATTGTTTCCAGAATCCACTGGCGTCAGTCTAGGGTATGGGCGGAGGATGCGTCAAGGCGGAGGGGGCGTGGGGGGGATGAGGGGAGGGCTGGGGTACTGTGCCCAGGAGTGCATGGTCTTCGCGAGGGATCTTGGGATTTTTTCGGTTTCCCGGTAGTTTGCGGACATTTGCGGTAGTTGGAGGTGTGCAGTTCTTGGGGAGGCCCGGCTTTTGAGGGAGGGACGGTGTGAAGCTGGCCGGGATGTTGAGCGGGGGATTTAGGAGTTTGTATGACATTCTGTGATATTACGCGACATTTGCTGGGGGAGGATGGGGTGGGTAGGCGGTTGACGGTGAGGAATTGGAATCCGGTTCGAAATGGCACAGATTTACCTGTGCCGAAGCATAACTGCATACGGGTCCAAGAGCCGAGCCTGAAAACCGATTGGCACAATCTTCTGTTGAATGTCAGGGTCGCGATCCTTGGAGCCTGTAGAAACGAAGCAACCCTTGTCTACGCGTCCCCTTAAGTACTTGGAGGCATTCCGGCCCCGACTTGGGCCAATTCCGACCTCGAAGTCAGCCAAATTCAAATCCAGTTGACCAGGGGTAGTCTCGTCCAGGACAATTGCAAACCGTGAGCCGGTAACTTCAATACCCTGGGGAATAGGTTCCCAATTGACGCCATCGGCCGAATATTCATTGGCTGGAAGGACGTCAGGATCAGCTTTGGAATCAATGGTCTGCATCACGATTCCGATAGACTCTCCTTCTGCTACCCACATCTTCGCAAATGGTTGTACATGCCGAATCGGGTGAAGAGTTGTCCCTCCATAACCCCAAAAAATCATGCCGGCTTCTTCATATTCACGATGTTTTCTTTCCAGAATGGATTCGAAATCTTCTCCAGCGTGATTGCCGACTCTCATGAAGACGAATGCTTCTGGCATCTGATTGTTCATATTTTCCTCGTGACTAATCAAATTCTTCAAATTTGTGATCAAGACCGCCGCCCTTTCGCAGATCTAGCACGTAGCGGACAGTTAACGGAGAGAACGCTCCATAGAAGTTTTCGAGTTCCTCCTTTGCTAATGCTGTGCTTGTTTGGATAACTCTTTTTGGATCAGATCTATGGGCAATTAGGCTACATGAAGTTAATTCCGGATCGTCATCCAAATGATAGTGATGAAACTCAGGCAACATTTCTCTTATGGTGAAGCCGCTCGCTAGTAGGTAATCCTGTACTTGTTTCATCACTAGGCCGGTCCATTCCAAGCTAGGATCGTCCGCGATGACTATACAGGCCGTACCATCGGGCGCAAGGGCCTCGTCTCCTCTCCTCAGGAATGCCTCTACACTACGTCCGCCATTGCTTGCACCAAAAGGGGGATTTGTGTAGAAAGCTTCAAATGTCCCCAAATAGCTTCATGGAAGAGGATCAGCCACGTTGTAAAGAGAGGCTGAAATTTTATCTTGAAGCTCAAATGATTTCGCGAAATATAGAACTGAGTTCACTATCCGCTCATCAAAATCGAGCACATGGACCGTGGAGGGGCCTCGGGCAAATATTCTCTGGGCTTGGAGATGAACCAAGGTGAGGCCTATTGCATCCCCATCGCCGATACAAACCACTGACTTTCCATCTATCCATCTGGTCAAATGCTCAACCTGCAACAGCATATCCGAAATTTTCATGTAAATCTGATCAAACTCTCTGATCGGGGCAGGTCGATTGACAACTACGTCCGAAAGCGCGTTAAAGGCGTGGCGTAAATCCAAGCTAGTCATTGTTTTCGCGTACACCTGTTTGTGGGAATAGGTATCTGATAATTAGAAACGCCATCGCAGAAACCTCTCCGAGTGTTCCACCAACGAAAGTAGTCGTAACCCATCGATCAATGTTGATCATCCCAAAACCAATGAAAAATGTAAAAACGGTGACTGCGGCAATTTGAACTACAAGGACGATGAGGAGCGTCCATCCATAAACGAGTCTTAGTCTCTGATCGCTGCGTTCTCCTTGCTCTCTGGATTGAATTCGGGTAAGTCTTTCGTAGGTGTCGATCTCTTCCGAAGTTACTGGATTGCCTACAGAAGATATGTATCGCGCTATTAGGCTGTCGGATTCAGGACTCACGTAGAGGAACCCCGAGGTCTAATACGTCCAGCCTATATCCTATTGCTTCCTCGGAGACATTGAACGTTTTCGCCAAATGGGATATTGAGGGGTTGTTCACCCATTCTGACCGAACGAACTCTTCAGGCATTAGGAGGGAAGCCGCGAACCAGTTTGCATGGACTTCACGCAAACGGAGCTCGGAGAACACGCCCCCACCTGGTTCTTTGTCCCTGAACATGTCTGTGTGTGTGTCGACGATTTCCCCGTCAGTCTCGAGATGGAGGAAATGATGACCTAATTCATGGGCTATTGAGAAGCGCTTCCGGTAGGGTGGGTCTGACTGCTCAACAAATATGCGCGTTGAATGCCCTCGTTTTGCTATCAGAGCTGCGCACGAGTCTTCTGAAAACTTTGCGTTGCTCACAGTGATTCCTAGACGGTTTGCTACCAAAACTGGATCTATGGGCAACGAATAGAGCCCGTGCTGCGACAAGACTTCTTTCGCTAGAGCCTCAACCGAAGACCGGTTCCTTCGTTCCATCGGATATTCCTGCGAGAGTTTCCGTCATGACTGTTAGCGTAGACGGGGAGGACATAAAGTTTCACCGAAGTATAGTGGCCGGGGTGAAGTTGAGCAACGAGCGACTGTCATCAGAAGTTTCCCGCGTTCTTGACAATCACCGACACTTTGTCGGATCGTACCAATGCTAGAACACCGGGCTTGTGGTGAAACTTTGATAGAAACGTCAGGAGAAACACCTATGACGCAACGGGCTCCGAGGCTTGAGGGTAAGGTGGCGATTATCACGGGGGCTGGGTCCTCCGGCGAGGGGATCGGGAACGGGAAGGCGGCGGCGATCCTCATGGCCCGCGAGGGCGCGAGAGTGCTGCTGGTGGACCAGGTTGAGGACCGGGCCAGGGAGACACTGCAGATCATCGAGTCGGAGGGCGGCGAGGCGTCTACCTTTCAGGGCGACATGACGAAGCTGGACGACTGCGAGGGCATGGCGCAGGCGGCCATGGACCGCTACGGCCGGGTCGACATCCTGGACAACAATGTGGGCGTTTCGCAGCGGGGCACGGTCGTCGAGGTCAGCGAGGCCGACTGGGACCGGGTGATGAACATCAACCTCAAGACCATGGTGCTGGCGGGCAAGGCGGTGATTCCCCGGATGATCGAGACCGGCGGCGGGTCGATCATCAACATCTCGTCGATCGCCGGGCTGCGGGCCCACATGAGCACCCCGTACACGGCGTCGAAGGCCGGGGTGATCGGGCTGACCATCTCCATGGCCGCCGACCACGCGCAGGACAACATCCGGGTGAACGCCATCGCTCCGGGGCTGGTGTACACGCCGATGGTGGCGCCTCGAATGGACGACGACCTGCGCCAGTACCGGCGGAACTCGGCTCCGATGCAGGTCGAGGGCACCGGATGGGACATCGGCTACGCGGCGCTGTTCCTGGCCAGCGACGAGGCGCGCTGGATCACGGGGATCGTGCTGCCGGTGGACGCCGGTCTGTGCGCGGTGCACCCGGGGACCTATTCGCCGATGAGCCAGCAGACGCGGTATTAGCCCGATGGGAAAGAGGGCGCCTTCTCCCTGACCCTCTCCTGTGGGAAGGGATATAGCTGCTTGTTTGCGACCTTCTTCCGAGTTGGTGAAGAATTCAGCCGCTGCCCACGCGCAGGTGTTTGGCGAACAGTACCGCCCCGAGGACGCTGATGGCCGTGGCGCCGATGCAGAGATAGGCTATTCCCTGGTAGCCGGTTGTCGCCAGGATTCCGCCGGCAATCGCAGCGCCGAATACGCCGCCCAGCTGGTTGGTGAGGCCCATCATGCCCACCCCGGTGGACTTTGATTCTCCGGAGTGCTCTGTGCTGGCAGCCACCAGTGTGGGGAAACTGACGCTCAACAGACTCGCTGCCAGGGTTGCCACAGCGACAGCCACCCAGAGCTGGAAGTCGATAGCGAAGAGCAGGAAGCCGCACACGCCTCCGGCGGCGCAGACGGCGGCGATGAGGATGGGGCGGTGCCTGTTCCCTGTCACAACGCCCCCGGCGTAGGTTCCCACCACCTGGCCTATGGCTAGTATTACCAAGGGCAGAGCCACAAACCGCAGGCTCACGCCGTAAGTATGGATCATGTATGCGGCGAAGAAGCTGACGATGGCCCAGAATGCGATGCGGTGGGCGAGATTGACCGTCAGGGCCACTTGGAAGAAACCCTTGGATATGAGGGTCCGGTACCTGGAGAAGACGACCAGGTCGCGAGCGCGCTCGCCGCTGTCTTTTGGTATCCACAACCAGCAGGCAACGAGGCCTGCGGCACTCAGCAAACCCGAGACGATGAAAGCGAATTGCCAACCGCTCCAGTCAGCGGACAGGGCAATTACCGGCACGCCGACCACCGTCGCCATCATCCCAACGGCCAGCAGTGCGCCGATCGCCCGAGCCCGCCGTTCCGGGGAGATAACATCGGATATGGCGCCCACCAGGGAGGGAGGCATCATTCCTCCGCCCAGGCCGGTGAGGACCCTGAGCACCAGCAGCGTCTCGAAATTCGGGGCGAACGCACCTCCGATCAGGGAGCCGGTGACCAAGAGCAAGCCGACGAGGGCAATGGGGCGACGACCGAAGGAGTCGGACAAAGGGCCGACGGAAATGACCGAGACCCCCCAGGCCGCATAGGTAGCGGTGGCCAACTGCCCGGCGGCCGCCACCGAGATTTGCATATCGTCCGATATCTCCACCAGTAGAGCGGTGATCATCAGGGTCGAATTCATGACCGCAAAGACGGCCACGAACAGGCCCGCAAGAAACAGAACCTTGTTTACTTCACTTCGGCCTGCCTGTGTCGCGGTACTCAGCAAGTGGTTTTCTCCCATTCAAAAAGAGACTGCCTTCGTTTCAGGCAATTCGTAGCGTTGGACCCGGGCGCTCCCCGGTCATGCGGCCGGCCGGAGCGTTGGGGGACAGGGATTAGTGGTCTGGAAGCGGATGCACCAACTGGGGCAATCCCCATCCGGCGGGTGAAGTCGCGTGGTTCACGGGCCTGGGCAACCGCATGCTCACTTGATATGCGGTGCAGCGCCCCGTCATTCCGGCGAAAGCGGGAATCCACGCCTCCCTGGCCGAAGCTGATCGTATCGGCGCGGAACCCTCTGGATTCCCGCTCCCGGATCAAGTCCGGGACAAGCTTCGCGGGAATGACGATTTATTGGGCTCCATAAAATTAGAATGCGTTTGCCCTGGTCCACGGGCCGGGTGTCCTTGAAAACGGTTGGAGATTACTTGTAATATACAAGCAATGATACGCCATTACTTGCCAAACGCAAGTGATTTGCGAGGGAATTTCAAACTCCGTATGCTGGGCACATGATTTACGAACCCAATCAATGCCCGATTCGGTTTGGGCTGGGTGTATTCGGCGATCGGTGGTCGCTGTTGATCATCCGCGACATGATGTTTCGCGGCTCTACCCGCTTTCAGGACTTCCTGCGCGCCGCGGAGGGCATATCGACCAATGTGTTGTCCGACAGGCTCAGTCGTCTTGAATCGCAGCAGATCATCAGCCGCGAGAGGGACCCGTCCAACGGGCGCCAGGTCCTGTACGAACTGACGGAAAAGGGAAAGGACCTGCTGCCGATCATGCTGGCCGTGATTGGCTGGGCCGAAAAGTATGACCCGGAGACCAGGATTTCCGGCGAGATGGGCGAGCGAATACGGACCGATCTATCGGAAGTCAGGGACGAAATACTGGCAGCCATAGAGCACGCCGACTCCAGCCCGGTCCTGCCACTCCTGCTTGGCGAGAGCGCGGAAACGCGAGGATAGTGTCGCTCCGGGTGATTGAGCCGGAGGTGCCCGGCTGCTTCCTCAATCGGCTCGTAGTCTTTCAGTAGCCCTTTGACTTTGCTGGCCGCCCCAGCCCCTGTTCGCTGGTAAGCCGGCACGCCAGGTTCCATTGGGTGCTTACGCCCCCACCATCTGCTCTCGCGTGGGCAGGGTCTAGCCTTCTCCGGTCGAGAGAGGGAACTGCAAGGAGGTTGGCCATGCGTCTTGAAGGAAAGGTTGCGCTGATCAGCGGAGGGGCCCGCGGTATGGGGGCCGAGGAAGCCGTGCTGTTCGCCCAGGAGGGCGCGAAGGTGGTCATCGGCGACGTGCTGGATGCCGAGGGCGCTGCCACCGCCGGGTCCGTCCCCGATGGGGCGTGCTCTTACATCCGGCTCGATGTCACCAGCGAGGATGACTGGCGGCAGGCGGTGGCCTTGGCCGAGGAGCGCTATGGCCGGCTGGACATCCTGGTGAACAATGCCGGGGTCAGCGCCGTGGGCGGCATCGAGGACACCACCGTCGAGGAGTGGGACCGGGTGATGGACGTGAACGCCAAGGGGGTGTTCCTGGGCACGAAGCACGCGATCCCGGCGATGCAGCGGTCCGGCGGCGGGTCGATCATCAACATCTCGTCGCAGCTGGGTATCGTGGCGATGAACGAGTCGAGCCCGCAGTACATCGCGTCAAAGGGCGCGGTGCGGCTGCTGACCAAGTCGACGGCGATCCAGTACGCGGCGGACGCCATACGCTGCAACTCGGTGCACCCGGGGCCGATCGTGACGCCGATGACCGAGGGGCGGCGGTCGGACGCGGCGGTGCGGGAGCTGATGACCTCGCGAATCCCCCTGGGGCGGTACGGCGAGGCCATTGATGTGGCCTACGGGGTGCTGTACCTGGCGTCGGACGAGGCCTCGTTCGTGACGGGGAGCGAGCTGGTGATCGACGGCGGCTGGGTGGCGCAGTAGGGGGTGGGCAAAAGGGCCCGCCTGTTGATTCCTCTATAATGACTGCAACCAACCCGTCCTCTACGTTCTGTGAGGAAAGCAATGACCAGCAAGCCCAAGCAAAAAAGCATTGAGTTCGGTGCGCTGGAAATATTTCCGGACTTCCCGCCGAGGGACGATTTGCAGAATTCCATTTACCTGGACCGTCCCGCGCATCAAGCGGCCCTTGAAGAGCACCTGGGCAACCCCGACACCACCATCGTCCTGAGCGAGATTCCGGTCAGGTTGACTCCGAGCCAGCGTCGAGGGCATCGCATCCCCGACCTGCTGGTTAGCTTCGGCATAAACCGGGCGCAGGCCATGTATCAGAACGGCTACTCGATCCGGGACCTGGGCAAGCCGCCAGACTTCGTGCTGGAAGTGGCGTCGGTCAGAACGGCCGAGAACGATGTCACCGGGAAGCGGGTGGACTACGCTAACTTCGGTATTCCCGAGTACTGGCGGTTCGACCCCACGGGTAACCAGCGCTACGATGCTCCGCTGGCGGGGGACCGTCTGGTGGGAGGATCATACGAGCCGTTAGAGATCGTCGAAGTCGGACCGCAGCATCTGCACGGGCACAGCGACATCCTCGGC
This sequence comes from Dehalococcoidia bacterium, assembly GCA_963664175.2. GTDB lineage: Bacteria > Chloroflexota > Dehalococcoidia > Lucifugimonadales > UBA3495 > VXOI01. The sequence goes on along the minus strand of CAXXOI010000028.1, from coordinate 10,389 downwards.
CTCGACCCCTGCTGGGACCACGGCCAGCTGCGGTGGTATGACCCGGCGGCTGGGGAGCACCTGCTTACGTTCGTGGAGGAGCGGGAAGGACGGTTGGCGGCGGAGGCGCGTGTCAGGGAGTTGGAGGACGAACTGCGGAGGCGTGGGCAGGGCTGAGGCATCACGGTTGGGTTGCGGTTGACTTTTTGGGGCTGGCTGAACGGAGCCAGCCCCCTTCGTTTCTTGGGATCAACACGGTTCTGGTTGAACGGCCACTGGCCGACCTGCCCGGCGGCTACGGCGTCAGCAGTATCTTCCCCGTGGTCTCCCGGCCCTCCATTCTGCGGTGCGCCTCCTGGGCCTCGGACATAGGCAGCTCCAGGCCCACGTATAGCTTGACCTCGCCGGACTGCACCCAGTTGAGGACATCGGTGGCGCGCTGGACGAGCTCGTCGCGGGTGGCGGTGTAGTCGCCGAGGCTGGGGCGGATCAGGGAGAGGGAGCCGCCGCGGAGGGCGCCGGTGTCAACCTGTCCGACGGGGCCGCCGGCTGCGCCGTAGAGCGCCATGACGCCCCGGCGTCCCAAGAGCCGCATGCCCTGGTCGAAGGTGGTGGCGCCGACTGCGTCCATTACCATCTTGAGGCCCTGGCCGTTGGCGTTCTTGCGGACCTCGTCCTCGAAGTCCTGCTGGGTGTAGTTGATGACATGGTCGGCGCCCGCTCCGCTGGCGAGAGCGGCCTTGTCGTCGGTGGAGACGGTGGTGTGGACATAGACGCCGATGTTCTTGAGCATCTGGATGAGCCAGAGGCCCATGCCGCCGGCGCCTGCGTGTACCAGCACGCGGTCTCCCTTCTGCAGGTGGGCGATGCCGTAGACGAGGAAGTGGGCGGTCATGCCCTGGAGCATGGTGGCGGCGGCAGTGGCGAAGTCCATGCCGTCGGGGATCTTCACCAGCAGCCATGCCGGGACGCAGTGTACCTGGGAGTAGGTGCCGGTGTGCATGGCGTAGGCCACCCGGTCGCCAACGGCCACCTCGGTCACGCCGTCGCCGATGGCGGTGACGACGCCGGCGGCCTCCCGGCCGGGCGTCCAGGGGAAGGCGTCGGGGGGGTTGGTGCCCTTGCGGCTGGATACATCGGTGTAGTTGACGCCGATGGACCTGATCTCGACGAGGGCCTGGCCGGGCGCGGGCGACGGCTCGGGGGCGTCCTCATAGTTCAGGACCTCGGGCCCGCCGGTCTGGTAGATGCGGACGGTCTTCATGGTGTGCGCTCCTTGGGGTTGGTAGTGTTCAGCAGGATCATAGAGGCGAGCTGTCGCCGTAGGATTGTCTGAATCAGGATTATCAGGATTGGAGGATTCACAAGATATAGGCATCTGCAAAATCTCTGAATCCGGTAAATCCTGATTCAGACAATGGGCAGGTTACCCGGCAGGGTAGTGCTCCTTCCACCAGCGGGCTACGTCGAGGCGGCGGGCGAACCAGACGCCCTCTTTCTCTGAGGCGTATTTCAGGAACTGGTCGAGAGCGCGGGCGCGGCTGGGCTTGCCGATGATGCGGCAGTGGAGGCCGACGGACATCATCTTCGGGTGAGTGGCGCCCTCTTCGTAGAGCTGGTCGAAGGAGGCCTTGGCCACCTGGAAGAAGTGCTCCGGCGTGAGCAGGTCGCCGCGCCAGTACTTGTAGTCGTTGACTTCCAGAGAGTAGGGGACGACCAGCCACGGGTTGTCGTGCACCTGGGTCCAGTAGGGCAGGTCGTCGTTGTAGGCGTTGCAGTCGTATTCGAATCCGCCCTCCTCGACCACCAGCTCGCGGGTGTTGACGCTGGGGCCGTAGCGGGTGTACCAGCCGAGGGGCCGCTGGCCGCAGATGCGCTCGATGGTGTCGACGGCCTCGCGGATGGCTTGGCGCTCGGCGTTGCGGTCCATGCGGTAGTACTCCTCCCAGCGGTTGCCGTGGCCCATGACCTCGTGGCCGCGGCGGATGGCCTCGGGGCCGACCTCGGGGTTGCGCTCGAGGGCCAGGGCGCAGGCGTAAAAGGTGCTGGGGACGCTGTTGCGCTCGAGGATGTCCATGATGCGCCAGACGCCGACGCGGCTGCCGTACTCGAAGAAGGACTCGTTGGCCAGGTCCCGCTCGCCCGCGCCGAGGGGGGAGGGTGACTCGCCGGAGGTCTCGCCGGCCGGGTCGCCGTCGAGGGTGGAGTACTCGGAGCCCTCCTCGTAGTTGACGACCACGGAGACGGCGATGCGTGCGTCGTTGGGCCAGCGGACGCCGGGCGGGTTGGGGCCGTAGCCGACGAAGTCGCGTTGCTGCATGGGTGCCTCCTGGGGGCTGGTTCGGTTTGCTGGTGGTCGAGGTGTACATTGTACCGGCTATGTTGTTAGGCTTGATTCAATCACAATCGGGCAATGAATCAAAGCGGCTTTTGAGAGAGCAGAGCCGGTGCAGGGGATGCTGGATATGAGCAGCAGCCAGTCGGTCCACCAGTCGTTCCGGGATTTCGGCAAGAGGCCTACAACCAAGCAGGAAGTTATCGACAAAGTTGAGGAACTGGTCAGGAAGGACCTTGAGGGGCGGTTCCAGGATGAGTTTGTCTTCGATCCGATAATCGTCAACCCCGAACTGGACCACTACGGCGACGAGTTCCTGCACATCTACATCATTTACAAGGGTGACCGGAAGAAGCTGGATACGAAGTGGACCATCGGCATAGAGCGTCGCCTGTTCGACCAGCTTACCGAGGAAGAGTGGCCTCTTTGGGCGGGGCACTCGTTCATTCCTCTTTCTGAGTGGAAGAAATTTTACAAGGAGCAGATTCCGTGAACCCCCGCGATCTGATAAGAATCGCTCGGCAACTGGCTTCTGGTGAGGCAAGAGGAAGCAGAGGTCGGCCCCGCCAGGCCGAATTGCGACGGGCCGTGAGCGCTTGCTACTATGCCCTGTTTCACGCATTGGCACTATGCGGAGCCAACCTGTTAGCGGGTTCAGACCGCAATCGTCCCTCCTGGCAGCAGACTTACAGGGCACTTGAACATGGACACGCTAGGAACCAATGTAATGACCGGGCCTCAATGAGCAGATTCCCGATAGGAATCCAGGATTTCGGGGATAGTTTCATCTATATGCAGGACCAACGCCAGCAGGCAGACTATTCTCCCAGTGCGGCGTTTTCCCGGGAACGGGTAATCCTGATGATTGACCAGGCCGATGATGCGATTGACTCACTGGAGAAAGTCCCCGGCGCCGACCGACGGGCCTTCGCTCTCCATGTGCTGCTCAGGCGCCAACGGCAGTGACGGGTTCTATCGGAGCTCGCTCCCGGACGCTGGGCTGCTCGGTTTGCAATGCGCCCCTTGTTGTGGTTTAGTTTGTGATTGCCTGCTCCTTTGGGGTGCTGGCCGTTTGCTTTGCTAGATTATGTCCCCCGCCTGTTCCGGCGGGCGGCTGAGGAGTCTGGGCTGATATGGCTTTTGAGGTTATTTCGACCGACCAGGTGGACCGGGTTGCGATCGTTACCCTGAACCGGCCGGAGGTGCTGAACGCGCTGAACCTGAAGCTGGTCCGGGAGCTGGACGAGTTCCTGACCGAGGCGGAGGCGGACGACGGCATCGGTGCGGTTATCATCACCGGGGCCGGAGAGCGGGCGTTCTCCGCAGGGGCGGACATCCACGAGAACCGCGAGTTTTCCCAGGAGCAACGGGACGCCGGCGCCGCGGAACGGGCGAATTACACCTGGCACATGGCCACCTGCAGCAAGCCACTGATCGGCGCGGTCAATGGGCTGTGCTACGGCGGCGGAACGGTCATGGCGACAAGCCTGGACTTCCTGATCGGCTGCGAGAAGAGCAGCTTCCGCTTCCTCGCCGTCAACTACGGGCAGCTGAACGCGACCTGGAGCCTTCCGACACTGGTGGGCTGGGGCAAGGCCAAGGAGCTGCTGTACAGCGGACGGGAAGTGTTCGCCGACGAGGCGTACCACATCGGGCTGATCAACCACCTGGTGCCGTCGGAGAACCTGATGGAGAAGACCATAGAGGTGGCGGCGGGCATCGCCAAGAACCGGCCCGAGGGCGTGAACAATATCAAGCAACTGCTGATCGAGCACACCGGCAACTCGCTGGAGGAGCAGTTCCGGACGGAGATCGAGGGCCGGCAGGGCCGCTTCCGGGGCCTGACCGTGGAGGAAGGGTTCAGCGACTTCCTCAGCCGCAAGGGACGGAAGCCCGCGGTTTCCTGACCGTCAGCCTAAGACGCGAGCACAGGCAGGACCCCCGGGGCGGCCTCCGGGGGTCTTGCCATTTGGCGGAACATGTCGAACAGGGTGGCTGTCGGGGGCTTTCGCTACGGGCACCGGCGTGGGGGTCATCGGCGCTCGGCTCCGAACTCAGGAGAGGGCGGGGTTGCTCATCAGGTGGTCGAGTCTGAGGACGCTGCACCGATTGGTCGCAAATGACAGGTGCAGGGAAAGGATGAAGTTTGGGCTCCGGGAAGTCGTTGGTAGCCAGGCGAGACAGGAGCTCCGGATTCCTGCGATAGCAGGAATGACGGTTCGGGGAACCCCGTGATGGATCGACGGCCTTGCCTCTGACGGGGGCTCCGTAGTTGGAATTGTTCGGCGGGACGAAGCATAGTCTGGGATGACAGTGTACGAGCGTACAGGCTTATCGAAGGCCCTTGGCGACCGGCCAGGCGTTATGGCGGTGAAGTTCGGACTGCCGCTGCTGGCCTCAGTGGCGGTGCTGCTGGCTTCGACGCCGGAGGGTCTGACCGGCGAGGGGCAGCGGGCCCTGGCGGTCATGGCGCTGGCCGTGGGGTTCTGGGCCACGGGGGCGCTGCCCCTGGCAGTCACGGGTGTACTGGGTGTCATCCTGCTGACGCTGCTGAGGGCGGTGCCGGACATCGAAGCGGCATTGTACGGGTTTTCACAGCCGGTCCCCTACTTCCTGGTGGGGGTGCTGACGCTGGGCCTGGGGGTGCAGCAGTCAGGGCTGGCGAACCGGCTGGCCGGGTACCTGGTCCGGCTGGCAAGAGGCAGCCCACGGGCGCTCTATGTCCAGATGCTGGTTTCCTTCGCGGCCTTCACCTTTGCGCTGCCATCGGCCTCCACCCGGGGGGCGATCCTCGTGCATGTCTACGAAGATGTGATGGGGCGGTGGAACATCGAGAGTGAGCACCCTCTGAACAAGGGTGTGATGATGGCGATGGGGTCGCTCAACCGGCTGGGTTCCACCGCCCTGCTGGCCGGAGGGATCACCCCCATCGTGGCGTCCGCTCTCATTGGCGACTTCTCCTGGACCAGCTGGTTCGTGCTGATGGCGCTGCCCTTCTGGCTGATCCTGGTGGTCGGAGGGGTGGCGGTTTTCCTGATGTACCGATCGGGATTCTCTGCGTTTCCGAGACCCGTGGAAAGCGACGAGGCAGAACAGAGCGCCGGGGCCTTCACGACTCCGGAAGTGAAGGCGGGTCTGATCGCGTCGGGTGTGGCGCTGCTGTGGTTCACGGACTTTGCCCACGGACTGTCGCCGGCAGTGCCGGCGCTGATCGCGATGGTGGCCATTCTGCTGCCCGGAGTCGGGCTGCTTTCGTGGCGGGTGTTCGAGCAGAACCTCGGGTGGAGCAACTTCTTCATCATCGCCACCTCGCTTTCGCTGTCCAGCGCGCTGGTGGAGAGCGGGGCGGCTGCGTGGTTCGCAGGCACGCTGGTTTCGGCTGCCGGAGGCATAGGGGACTCGCCGTGGCTACTGCTGCTGGCGATGGCGGGGGCGGCCGCGGCGGTTCGGTTCGTGATGCCCAACATCGCCGGGTACCTGGCGTTCATCATACCGGTGGCGATGTCCACCGGTGCGTCGCTGGGCCTCAACCCGATGGTGTGCGGGCTGGCGGTTGTTATCATCGGGGACTCGGTGGTGTACTACCCTGCGGCTGCTGCAGGAAGTGTGTTCATCTACCAGCGCGCGGACATCTCTTCTCCTGAAGTCCTGCGCACCGGGATTGTGATGACCATCGTGGCAGTGGTTGTGCTGATGGTGTTTGCGGTGCCCTACTGGAATGTACTGGGAGAAGGGCTGACGGCGACGGGGTGAATCGAGAGTTCCCTCTCCCTTGAGGGGGAGGGTTAGGCCTGTCCTGAGCCTGTCGAAGGGGTGGGGGAGAAAGGGTAGTGCGAAGTACACTTCAAAGAAACAGTCCGCCGTATTCGAGATAGAGTCGCATTGGTAAATTAAGGTAAATTATTGAAGTTAGGTAGAATCGATAAATGTGCTATGAATCACTAATTCCCCCTGTCCGTCGGCGGCCCCGGGAGCCGGATGTGTACGCTCCGGACGGGTCGGCGATACGGCTGCTGGCCGACGAGAGGGCCGGCGCCACGAAGAGCAGCACGGTTGAGGTGGCGCTACCGGCCGGGCAGGTGTCGCGGCCGGTGTATCACCGGACGGTGGAGGAGACCTGGTACATCCTGCAGGGCCGTGGGCGGGTCTGGCGCTGCCCGCCGGACGCCGACGCAGCTTCCGTTCCGCCGCAGGATGTGTCGGCGGGGGACACGCTGGTGATCCCCACCGGCTGGCGGTTCCAGTTCGCCGCGGGGCCGGACGGGGAGCTGCGGTTCCTGTGCCACACGACGCCGCCTTGGCCGGGGGAGGACGAGGCCGTGCCCATCGAGCGCGGCGGGATCGGAGAGCCTACGGTGTAGTCCGGCGCTGTAGCGTGCTCCCAGGCTAGTTTTCGGCCACGATGGCCTCTTGGGTTCCTCTGGCTCGCTTGGTACCTCTGCCTCCTTTTGGGATACTATCTCAGGGTCGGCGAGGACTGTTCGGGCGCCGTCTCTGCCCGACCTGATCGCCCCCCTCCTCCTCCTCTGGGTTAGGGGACTCTTGAGATAGTTTCCTGGTCCCTCGTTGTGGCTGGTCGTTCCCCTCCTTTCCCTCTTCTTCCGCGCTTTCGTAGTTGAGTTGTGGGAATGTGAAGAATTCGTAAAGAAAATATATATTATCGATAATCTTATTGATATGCTATTTGCCAATGATATATATTTGATATTGAGCAATATAGATATACGCCCCGTGGGGGACGGGAGGTGGGGCAATGAATTGGACGATTACCGAAAGCGACATTCTGCTTCGAGACTTCAGTGGAGTCGAGGGGCTGATCGAGCGGATGGACAAGGAGCTGCGGGCGGGTGGCACCCCGGTCGAGGGGTTCCGGTTTCTCAGCGACGCCGCTGAGATGCTGGACTTCAGTCGCGAGATCGAGCGTGAAATCAGGGATGATCCCAGGGGTGCCGACCTGTATGTGGGATTCCAGACGGCGGACAAGCTGTTTGGTGAGGCCAAGCAGTACCGGCGGCTGGCGCGGGCGGGAGTGAAGGTACTGGCGTTCGGGCAGTGCCCGATTGAAGAGGCGCCGGAGGGGTTGAAGGGTGTCTGGACGCCGTTGTCGCGGGACACGCGGTCCCTGGAGAACCAGTGGTTCCTGGTGTCGTCCCATCCCACGCCCATCGCGTTCGTGGGATGGGAGACCTCGCCGGAGAAGATGTTCGGGGTGGGTGGAATCTCCGCCCCCGGAAAGCAGTTTCGGGGCTTCACCACCAACGACTGCCGGGTGGTGCACGGCATCATCGCGCACCTGGAGTCGGTGCGGGCACGGGTGGCGAGACCCTGCGATCTGGAGGCGGAAGGTGTGGTGCGGAAGGTGCTGGCGGTGACCAGCCTGGACGATACTCCGGAGTACGCTGCAGTGCGCACCTGCGCGTCAGGGCTGGCGGCCGCCGACGGGGGTGAGGTGGTGCTGTTCGAGAGTTCGGCGGCGTCGTTCCTGGTGAGCCCGTACCCGGAGGAGAACCGGCGGCAGTGGATCCGGACGCTGGGCGAGCCGGAGCTGCGGCGGCTGGGACGCTCGCCGGTGGCCAAGCAGATGGAGGTCATAAGGGGGCGTGGTGCGGGGGTGCAGGCCATTCTGCCGACGGCCCACGGGTTCAGGCACCTGGCGGAGTGGGCGGAGCGTGAGGACGCGGACCTGATCCTGATTCCGGCGACGCTGGTGAACCCGGGACTGTTCGATCGGCTGAGGGGCTACAGCCTCAAGACGCTGCTGGAGCACACCAAGCGGCCGGTGCTGGTGGTGTACCCGGACGGGTCCACCTGGAGGGCCAACCCGGACGGCCCGGGCGAGGGCAGGGAGCGGATGCCGGTGGCGATGGCGGCATAAAGGGCGGATGTGCGGATGTGGTGAGGAGGCCCGCGACGGGCTTCCTTCGGCTCCCCCTCCAGTGCGCGGGAGGGGGAGCATTTCTTTTGTGGGAGAGGCCAGATCAAAGCCGCTTACGCGGTGGGTGTATAGCGGTCTTCCAATTCGTACCAGTAGACGGTGCCGGAGTCCACAAGGGCTGACACCTCGTTGATATTGCGGACGCTGGCGACGACGGGTATGGCGCGATGGCCGGTGAACTCGGTGAGGAATCGGGCGTTCCGTTGGGCGCGGCCGGAATCGCGGAGGTCGCCAGTGAATGAGGCTTCCATGGCGATGTAGACAGTGCCGGACTCGTCCTTCGCCTCTACAACCAAATCCGCCCTGCAGAAACTCCGTCTTTCGTTCAGGGGCAGGTCAGGGCGAGCGACCCTGATCATGCGGTCCAGGTCGTTCCCAGTGAGGGTGCGAACATAATCGAGACCCAGGTCGAGAGGGAATAGCTCTGCAGACCTTCGGACTTCGAAGCTGATGAAAAGGTTCTTCAAGGTCGAGTTGTCGTATTCCTGCCGGTCCATTCGAGTCTCAATCCTTCGCTGGCCTGCCCTCAGTTCATTCAGCCCGCCCCTCAGTTCCTCTTGACCGGCCCTCAGTTCCTTTTGACCGGCCTCGAGTCTTGCCTGGCCGGTCTTGAGGCCCGAGATGTCGGATTCCACGCGCTTGTTGACCTGCCGCTGCTCGTCAACGAAGGCGTTGAACCTGGCGGGGAGCTGCAGCAACTCCTCGCCCAGAATCAGGGCGCGCACGGCCTCCTTCCACTCCGGGTTCTCCCGGAGGGCGCGGAGGAAGTCTTCCTGGCTGTTGATGGTGGTCATGAGGTGTTCACTTTAACAATCTTTCAATCATTGACAGATCGGACCGACCTGCAGCGACTATACATCAATTTGAGCTCCATGCGACCTCAACCCGATAATTCTAGGTCTCTAGTGTGCGTCCTCGCCACACTAAGGGTTCATGAGTTACTGCATCTAGCAGCCCACGCAAATTTGGCGGTACAGCCAATCCACACAAAGCCTCATCCAACTGACCCTGGGTTAGCCCATGGTCCGTCGCCCTATTGGGTGGGTCAAAATCCGAAATAGAGAAGTCTGCGGCGGAAAGATTGGCATTGCGAAAAAGTGCGCCTGTAAATCTTGCATGCAGCAATCTTGAATTCCAACAATTGGACTCTGCTAAGTGCGCTCCGGAAAAATCCGTCCCAACGCCGTACGTGTTGGACAGATCTGTCTCTAGCATAAGCGCCTGAGTAAATTTGGCCTCGCTCAACCTCGCCCAAGCTAGGCTTGCGTTTGAGAGTGAGGAATCGGAAATGTCAGCACGGAATAATCTGACCCTATCCAACTTGGCATCGTTCAACGAGGAACTAGACAAGTCCGAACCAGTGAGAATGGCTCCAGATAGGTTAAGGGCATCGAGGAAAGCGCCCTTAAGGTTCGCAAAGCTTAAATCTAATCTAAAGTTGTTTGATTCTTGTTCTTTATCTATTCCCTGTTGGCTGCGACCGCCTATCGCGTATAGGGCTGCCTGTACATCTCCCCTAAGTCTAACTCCTGATTCCTCTCCTGTCTTGTCATTGTGGGAGATGCGCTCATCGGTTGTTGGATTTCTAACGAAGGAACAAAACAATTGTATTATCTGTATGTGATATTGGTCTGGGTGTTCTTCAGCCAAACGTTGCAATGCATAAATTCCCGCCAAACGAACTGCTAAGTTGGAGTCCCCTAGCATTTGCGCCCCACGCTGGTAGCGGTCATAGAGCAGACCTTGTTGGGCGGTATCAGCCTGACGTTCAGCGACCCTACTTCGCCATATCGCAAGGAGGACGGCTATGAAGCCGCCCAGAATTAGCGCCACGTTGCGGATTGTTGTGCTGACAGGTTCATTTGGGTCAACTATATGGTCCCAGAGTAGCCAACAAATTATGCTGCCAATCGCCGCAGCCGCAAAAACGGCAATGGGCCACCGCTTTCCTTCGTTCTGTTTCAAGAGTCCAAACAGCCTCGGAAGCATGCTTCGAGAGTCCTAAGATATAGGTTGGGAGCTACTATGCTCCGAGATATCTGCATTATCTGGCGGTGCCGACGAGCAGATGTCTCATTCTACTCCCGAGGTGTATTGACCGCTAACGAAGTATGACTCCACACCCCGCCGCTTCCCTCGA
>CAXXOI010000027.1:0-12451 GCA_963664175.2 Dehalococcoidia bacterium | reverse complement strand
GATGTTGCAGCGAAGGAACCACTTCAGCCCCTTCAGTGAGCTACGGCAGTTGCAGGACAACATGGACCGGATGTGGCGCCGGTTCGGCACCTCCAACCACGAAGACGGCAGCGGGATGGAGGCCTGGGCGGCCCCGCTGGACGTCGTAGCCGACGGCGACGACTTCGTCGTGCGGGCCTCCATGCCCGGCGTGTCCCCGGACAACATCCAGGTATCCATCGAGGACAACGTCCTGACCATCCGCGGTGAGACCGCTACCCACTTCGAGAGCACCGAGGGGAATTACCTGATGCGGGAGCGTCGCAGCGGGTCCTTCCACCGTTCCCTGCGCCTGCCCGACACCTTCGACCAGGACAGGGCAGAGCCCCGCTACGAGCACGGTGTGCTGACCATCAGCCTCCCCAAGGCCGAAGCCAAAAAGGCCAAGCAGTTCGAGGTCAAGGTCGCGGAGGGCCCGGCAGCCATTGAGGCCAGCTAGCCCAGGTCAGCGGGGCACGATGATGCCCCGCCCAACTTAAATAACGCGGGGAGGAGACCCCGAGTCTCCTCCCCGCTCCCTTTTCCCGGGGTTACTCGGCGCAAACAACAGCAGGGGCGGGTTTGAAACCCGCCCCTGCTGTTGTGCCGCGGTGGGCTTTGACCAGCAAACAAAGATGTAGGGGCGCACGGCTATGCGCCCCTACCCATTGCCAGAAGCAACCCTGCCGGGGAAGGCTAGGTGCCGTAGCGGGCGGCAGCCAGGGGGTCGCTGTACTCCTGGTTCTTCGTGGCCCAGAACGCAGCGGCGATGTCGTCGCAAGCCGCTACCAGGTTCTCGGCGTTCTCCATGCTGACGGTCTGCTTGCACTGGCCGGCCAGCTTCAGGGCCGCATTGAACTTCCCGGCGATCTCGCCGGCGTCGGTGCCGGGCCAGGCGTAGTCGGCCCAGAGAATCCGCAACTCTTCCTTGCACTTCTCGGCGTGCTCTTCCTTCACCTGGACATAGCGGTTGAAGGTGTTGGCGAAGGCTTGGTGAGCGGACATTTCCGATCCGGGAGCCGGGTGCTCCAGGTTCTGCATCCGCAGCACCATCTTCTGGACCGTCTGTGCCGCTATCTTGGCTGATACGGGATCATAAATGCCGCAGGGAATGTCGCAGTGGGCCTTGGCTACCTCGGGCTTGAGCCATCCAAGGGGGTTAAACATCGTGCCCCTCCAAAGTCTTGATTTGAGGATATTCCGACCCGTCGCCCTAGGGCGGTCGCGTCAATCCAAACTGTCAAAAGGTTAAAGGAAAACCCCTATCGGCGCAACCCACCGCGTCCCTTCCCACTGGACTATTGGAATGTCTCCGGATTGACGAGCCCATCATCCCTGAGCTTGTCGAAGTAGCAGCCTTCAGACTCCTTCGATGGATCGACAGTCCCACCACCGGCAGGTCATCTGCGACATTGCAGTCGTCTTGAGCCGGTGACACCTGCCTCTTGCAATCTGATACAGAACGCCTGTACGCTATCGGCAGTCCATCCGCTGCGCCCATCGCTGACAGACTGAAGCCTGCTTGAGATCTGAATTCATGGGGAAAGACCCACTTTCTCCGTTCCACACCGGCATCGGCCGCCTTAACGTATTTCGTCGCAAATGTCGCATAATGTCAGATAATGTCGCACTTTTCAGAAAAACCCATCCCCCGCACAGGGCCATCGCATTGGGAAATCCACAATTCGTCATTCCCGCGAGAGCGGGAATCCAGCGGCGCTTGCTGATAACTGCTCGATTCAATCAGGGCAAAATCGTTTCGAGATAGCTTCTTGGTCCCGAGCCTGTCGAAGGACGAGTCGTCAGAATCCCTTGATGGATCGACAGGCCCATCACCGATCGACTAGCTGCGACATTGCAACCCGCAGCTTGCCTCGCCACACTTTGGCGGACTTCTTTGCCGCCCGTCCCCTGACCCCTGTGTATCATCCGTCCACCAACATTGTTCAGTAAACATCCGTTCAACGATATTCGTTGCATACTTGGGGATATTAATCACAAAAAGATACATATCAAGAGATTTTCTTCATCGGTTAACTTTTACCATCGATAATTTGGGTTGACACTCCGTTGGGCACTGCCTAATATTGCGCCTATCCAGAGCCGAATGCGTCGGCTGTTGGCGAATTTTCACATACTTCCCAGGAGACTTATGCTCAATCTCTTGCATCTCCGTCCAAGACTGTTGATTACTGTTCTGGTAGCTGTCGCCCTGGCAGCCGTAGTGGCCTGCGGCAGCGCCGAGCAGCCGGAGGAACCCGCAGCAACCACGGCTCCCGCCGCCACAACGGCGCCTTCGGGCTCTGGCTCGGCACCGGCTGCAACTACGGCACCGGCTGCGGCCACATCGGCAGCCGCTCCCACTGCCGTTCCCACGCCCCCGCAGGTGGTGACCGCCGTGGTCCCCACTCGCGGCGTGGTTGAGGCCACCGAGGGCGAAAAGCCCTGGGCCAAGTTCGCGGACCAGGGAGTACAGACCCGCGTTATGAACAATGCGGAGGCCGTGCTGCCCGACCACTGGGACCTACACCAGTCCTGCTGTAACCCCGGACCGGCTGCATCCCGCGACCTGTTCAACAACCTGCTCATCTACGACCCCACCGACCAGCTGACCCTAGTCGGCGACCTCGCAAAGAGTTGGGAATGGTCTGACGACGGGCTGACGGTAACCTTCAACCTGTGGGAGAACGCCGTGTGGTCAGACGGCGAGGCCGTGACCGCCGATGACGTGGTCTTCAGCCTCGACCGAATGATCCAGCAGGACGTCTCCCGCCCCAGGGTGAAGAACATCACGCCGTACTACGACGGCTCAGAAGCCATTGATCCCAACACCGTGGCGGTGAACACGAAGTTCCCCACCCCGGCCGCCTTCCTCCCCTTCCTGGCTGTGGACTTCATGTCCATTCTGCCCAAGCACGTGCTGGAAGGAAGGGAAGATGCCGAAGAATTCTTCGACGACCCGGATAACATCGTCGGCTCCGGCGCTTTCATATTTGTTCCCGGCAGCCTGCAGATCGGCGAGGCCTGGGAGTTCGAACGCAACCCCAACTACTTCAAGGACAACCTTCCCTTCGCCGACGGAAAGAAGACCTTTTACATTACTGACAAGGACCGCTTCATCACGGCCTTCCATAATGACCAGGTGGACATAGTCCATCGCGGGTCCCTGCTGCCCCTGACCGACATGGTTTCTTTCAAGAACAATTGGGAATCCGACGGGCTGGGCGTGGTCTACTCGCCGGGCTTCACCCTCCAGGGATTGACCAACATGAAGTGGACGGCCCCGCCGTTCGAGGACGCCAGAGTCCGACGCGCCGTCTTCCTGGCCATGGACCGCAAGGAAATGGCCGACGTTGACAAGCTGGGCTTTGCCAAGATGGGGCAGCCCTTCTTCCCAGGCTCTCCCTGGTCCCAACCCGATGAGGTGGTCGCGACCTGGCCCGGCTTCCGCTATGTGGACGCCGACGGAAACCTGTACGAGGACGACCCCATCGGAGTCGACGGGTTGACCAAGCACCCGGACGACATCGCCGAGGCCAAGCGTCTGATGGCGGAAGCCGGCTTCCCCGACGGCTTCTCGGCCAACTACCACACCTACACGGCCAACAGGAACATTCCGGTGATCCTGAAGCAGCAGCTCTCGGACATCCTCGGTATTGAGCTCGACATCAAGATCACCGACACCGCCGCCACCATCGCAGCCGAACAGGAACAGGACTTCAGCCACTTCGTCAGCGTGCACAACGGCCCCAACATCGTTGACCCGGACGACCTGCTGAGCGGCGTGTACTTGGCAGGAGCGCCCCGTAATCCGCTGGATTACGAAGACCCGGAAATCCGGGCAATCTTCGAGCAGCAGAAGAGCGAGCCCGACCTGGCCAAGCGGCAGGCACTCATCCGTGAGGCCGAGGCCATCATCCTGAAGGGCGAGCACCACATGATCCAGTACTACTGGTACGGCGACCCCCGCTGGATCGTGCCAGAAAGGGTCAAGAACTACGTACCCAGGCAGACCGTCCAGTACGGCATGGGTATCGAGCATCTCTGGATGGAAGAGTAAGACCTGTTTTAATCGTGTCGGATCCCCTGCCGGAAATTTCCGGCAGGGGATCCGACCTTTCATTGGAGACCCATCCGGCCGGTGAGCGCCCGAGCCAAAAAGTGGATACGAGCTTATGACTGGCTATATCCTCCAACGGCTGTCCCTTTTTCTTCCGACACTGATCCTTGCTTCTTTCCTGGCATTCGCCATCATGCGAATCCTGCCGGGCGATCCGGCTATCGCCATGCTTGGCGGGGCGGAAGGAAGCTTCACCCAGGAAGACCTCGACCTGGTTCGGGAGAAACTGGGCACAAACCGTCCCCTCCATATCCAGTACGGCACCTGGATCGGCGACCTGTTCCTGGGCGACTTGAACGAGTCCTACTTCCACCATGTTCCAGTGGCCCAGCTCATGAAGGACCGGTTCCCCGTCAGCACCCAGCTGGCAGTTATGGCCCTGATCCTTTCCTACATTGTGGCCATTCCCCTTGGTGTGCTTTCGGCGGTCAAGCAGGACTCCATTTTCGACCACGCCGCCAAGATATTCACCATCGCCGGCGTGGCCCTGCCCACCTTCTGGGTCGGCATCCTGATGCTCTTCATCCTGGGGTACTACTTCAACTGGGTACCCCCGCTGGACTATGCCGACCTGTGGGAAAACCCGTGGACCAACATGACGCAGATGATCTTCCCGGCCTTGGCGCTTGGCTACTTCAACACCGCCTTCGCCGCCCGGCTCACCCGCTCCACCATGCTGGAGGTGATGCACGAAGATTACATCCGCACCGCACGATCCAAGGGCCTGAGGGAACTGTCGGTTGTGGGACGTCATGCCATCAAGAACGCCTTCCTGCCTGTGATCACCATCATTGGTTTCCAGCTCGGACGGCTCTTCGGTGGCGCGGTCGTCATTGAAGCGATATTCGTTGTTCCAGGCATGGGTACGCTGCTGGTGCAGAGCGTCCTCATCCGGGACTATCCCGTCGTACAGGCTATAATCCTGTTGATAGCCCTCGTCGTGCTGGTACTCAACCTCGTCGTCGACCTGCTGTATGGTTGGCTGAACCCCAGGATCCGGTACGCCTAGGAAAACATTCCCAGCTACCCAATCCCGGTACCTAATTCCGCCGTCCAGGAGTTCCCATGATTGGAGGATTACCACAGGAGTCAACGGGGGCACGCCGGGACATAAGGCTGCCAGTGTACTCACGTGTCCTGTCCGGGGTGATCGACTTCTCCCGTCGCAAGCCTCTGGGTGCCATTGGCGGCGGCATTCTGCTCATCCTGGTTCTGATCGCCATCTTCTCTCCGCTGATATCTCCTCATGACCCTTATCAAATCCGTGGAAACGCCATACTTCAGTCTCCCGGAGGCGAGTTCTGGCTGGGTGCCGACTCCCTCGGCCGGGATGTGCTTAGCCGCCTGTTCTACGGCGGCAGAATCTCCCTGTACGTCGGGTTGGTCAGCATCGCCATAGGAATCACCGCCGGTTCGTTCCTTGGCGCTGTTAGCGCCTACTTCGGCGGTAAGGTCGACCTGATCGTCCAAAGATTCGTGGACGCCTTCATCGCTTTCCCGGGCATCATCCTGGGGCTGGCCATCATGGCAGTGTTGGGATCATCGGTGAACAACATCATCTTCGCACTTATATTGGTGCTGGCGCCAAGCGCCATCCGCACCATTCGCTCCCAGGCCCTTGCCGTGAAAGAGATGGACTACGTGCTGGCTGCCCGGGCCATGGGCGCTGGCGACATGCGCATCGTCATCCGGCACATCATCCCCAACTGCATGGCCATCTTCATCATCCTGTTCACGCTGAACCTGGGCTACGCCATCATCGTGGAGGCCACACTCACCTTCCTCGGGGTCGGCGTACCGCCCGATGTCCCAAGCTGGGGCGGGATGCTCGCAGAGGGCGGCATTGCCTACCTGAGGGATGCCCCATGGCTGGCCATCGCCCCCGGCATAGCCCTTTCCCTCGCAGTCTTCGGAGTCAACCTGCTGGGCGACGCCCTCCGCGATGTCCTGGACCCACGCCTGAGGGGTACTTAGAAACAGTCTCTAAAATCCCCTAAAGTCCAAAACCATCATTTCCGCAAAGGACCCGTCCCTCCCGCAAAGGACCCGTCATTCCCGCGAAAGACCCGTCATTTCCGCAAAGGACCCGTCATTCCCGCGAAAGCGGGAATCCAGAAATCCAGGCCGTTCCCCTGGAGAGGGTGAAAGGGTCGGGAAAGAAAGACGCAGAGAAAGCAGCGGCCCAGAGGCCCTGGCTGGTTACATATCAATGGCACCCGAACCGAATAGCTTTGAGCAGGAGCACATCAATATAGTTTCATAATCTTCCCAAACGAGGGGGTGCACCATGTCCGTACTTCGCAGGTTGGGCACGAAGAACCTGGTTATCGCTCTGATCGCGCTGGCAATAATGGCAATACTTGCCTGCGGCAGTGCGGAGGAACCCACGGAAGCACCCGCCGATCCTACGGCCGCCTCGGCTCCGGCAGCTACCGCAGCCGCTACATCCGCAGCTCCCGGGGCGACCACGACGACAACCACTGGCGCCACCGCCACGCCGGCCCCGATCGTCGCTCCGACTTCGCCGCCCATCGCTGTGGGCACAGTGGTCGTGCCAACCCGCGGGGTGGCAAGTTCCGCAGCCGTAAAGCCCTGGGAGTCCTTCGCTTCCCAGGCCAAGTATGGCGGGCTTCTGCGCAACGCCGAGCCGGTCCTGCCCGACCACTGGGACCTCCACCAGTCCTGCTGCAATCCCGGGCCAGCCGCCGCCCGCGACCTCTACAACAACCTCGTAATGTTCGACCCCACCGACCAGAAGACCATCATCGGCGACTTGGCGGCAAGCTGGGAGTGGGCCCCCGACGGGCTGAGCATCACCTTCAGGATCTGGGATAACGCCATCTGGTCCGATGGGCAGCCCGTTACGGCCGATGATGTCGTGTTCAGCCTTAATCGCATGGTTTCCGCCGATGCGTCCCGTCCCAGGGTGAAGAACCTCCGCCCCTACTACGCGGGCTCGGAGGCCGTGGACTCCACGACCATCCAGGTGAACGCCCTGTTCCCCAATCCCGCGGCCTTCCTGCCGTTCATGGCCATCGACTTCATGTCAATCGTCCCCAAGCATATCCTGGAAAACGCCGCAGAGCCGGAAGATCTGTTCGACGACCCGGCCAATATCGTCGCATCCGGCGCCTACCGGTTTGTCAGCCACCAGATCGGCCAGAGCTGGGAGTTCGAGCGAAACCCCGACTATTTCAAGGACGGCCTTCCCTTCGTCGACGGGAAGAAGACCTTCGTAATAATCGACAAGGACCGGTTCATCACCGCGTTCCAGACCGATCAGGTCGATATCTCCCACCGGGGCGCCGGAGGGGCAATACCCCTCATCGACATGGTCTCCTTCAAGGACCAGTGGGAGTCGGAAGGACGCGGCGTTGTGCAGCCTCCTGGGGCCACCATCCAGGGGCTCTTCAACATGAACTGGACGGTACCGCCTTTTGAAGATCCCAGGGTGCGCCGCGCTGTCTTCCTGACCATTGACCGCAAGGTGCTAGCCGATGTCCAGCAGCTCGGTTTCGCCAAGCTGGGCCAGCCTTTCTTCCCCGGCAGCGACTGGTCCTCCCCAGACGAGGTGGTGGCCACCTGGCCGGGATTCCGGTATGTTGACGAGAGCGGCGAACTCTACCTCGGCGATCCCATCGGCGTCGACGGGCTGAGAAAGCACCCCGACGACATTGCCGAAGCAAAGCGCCTGATGGCAGAGGCGGGCTACGCTGACGGATTCAAAGCCAGCTACCACACCTACACCGTCAACAAGAACATTCCGGTAATCATCAAGCAGGACCTGTTCGAACACCTCGGCATTGATCTGGATATCACCATCACCGACGTCGCCACCGTCATCGACTCCGAGCAGAATGTGGATTTCAGCCACTTCGTCAGCGTCCACAACGGCCCGAACATCGTGGACCCCGACGACCTGCTGCTGGGCGTCTACCTGTCCGGGGCGCCCCGGAACCCCATCGACTACGAGGACCCAGACCTGCGAGCGGTCTTCGAGATACAGAAGGGTGAGTCTGACTTGGCCAAGCGCCAGGAATTGATCCGGGATGCTGAGGACATAATCCTCAAGGGTGAGCATCACATGATCCAGTACTACTGGTACGGCGACCCCATCTGGATCGTGCCCAACCGGGTCAAGAACTATGTGCCCCGCCAGACAGTCCAATACGGAATGGGCACCGAGCATCTCTGGTTCGATCCGTAGCCTCGACGATTCCAGCCTGTGCTCACCATGTTTTTCTGGCACCGCTCCTTGGGGCGGTGCTAGACTTTTAGTATGAAAGCAAAGGAATCCGTCTCCATCCTGCGGGAGCACCCGGCATCCGCAGTTTCCTGCCAGCTCATCACCGAGCTGGACGCCTACCTCGGGCCCCTGTACCCGAAGGAAAGCCAGCACGGCTACAGCGTCGAGAAGCTGATCGACCAGCAGGTCGAGTTCTTCGTGCTATACGATGACGGTCAGCCCGCAGGGTGCGCCGGGGTGCAGTTCTTCCCACGAGACGACGAGACCGATGTTCCCTACGGCGAGCTGAAGCGCATGTATGTCCGCAACGACTTCCGGGGCCGCGGCTACGGCAAGCTGCTGCTGGACCACATCGAGGGCATCGTCGCCTCGCAGGGCGTAAGCGCAGTCCGCCTGGAGACCGGCATATACCAGCCGGAAGCCGTCAGGCTCTACGAAAAATGCGGCTACCACCGCATCCCGCCCTTCCGCGACTACCCTCCCGACGACCCCCTCAGCCTCTGCTACGAGAAGCGGCTGAATGTAGGCGAAAGTAGGGAACACGGCACCTAGAGGCCCGCAGTTTCGGGACTGGTCTGCACCATAAACCTCTTTTTTCGAAGAGGGTTTCTGCTTTCCTGACCTCTTTCTTGACACACTCTCTACATTACCCACTCGAAAGGCTATAATTGCGCATCAGGCCAACCCGAGAGCGTGAATCGGCCACGGAGCAGGTGTCCGGGGCCGGTCTCAATCCTTAGCCAATGGAGATGACCCTGTGGCGACGATGACCAAACCCGCGAAGTCCAAGCACCGCAGCGCCGAGATCACCCACGACCCGCAGCGCGCGCCCGCCCGCGCCATGCTGAGGGCCATGGGCATCACCCAGGAAGACATGGAAAAGCCCTTCGTCGCCATCGCCAACCTGGCCAGCGACGTCACACCCTGCAACGTACACCTCAGCCGTTTCGCCAACGGCGCCAAGGAGGGCATACGCGCCGCCGACGGCGTACCCTTCGAGTTCGGAACCATCACCGTCAGCGACGGCATCTCCATGGGCACCGAGGGCATGAAGACCTCGCTGGTCAGCCGCGAGGTCATCGCCGACTCCATCGAGCTGGTCACCTTCGGCGAGCGCATGGACGGCCTCATCACCATCGCCGGCTGCGACAAGAACATGCCCGGCTGCATGATGGCCATCGCCCGCCTCAACGTCCCCTCCATCTTCATGTACGGCGGCTCCATCATGCCCGGTCAGTACGAGGGCCGGGACGTGAACATTCAGGACGTGTTCGAGGCCGTGGGCGCCTACGCCAAGGGCGACGTCACCTTCGACCAACTGCAGGAACTGGAGTGCGTCGCCTGCCCCGGCGAGGGTTCCTGCGCCGGACTGTTCACCGCGAATACCATGTCCACCGCCATTGAGGTGATGGGCATGTCTTTGCCCGGCGACGCCTCGCTGCCCGCAATCGACCCGCGCAAGCTGGGCGAGTCCCGCGATGTCGGGCGCACCCTGATGCGCCTGCTGGAAGAGGATGTGCGTCCCCGCGACATCATGACCAAGCAGGCTTTCGAGAACGCCATCGCGGTGGGCGTCGCCATGGGTGGCTCCACCAACATCGTGCTGCACCTGCTGGCCATCGCCAACGAGGCCGGTGTGCCTCTGGGCCTAGAGGACTTCGAGCGCATCAGCGCCAGCACTCCCTACATCGCCGACATGAAGCCCGCCGGTCGCTATGTGATGGCCGACCTCTCCCGCTACGGCGGCATCGCCCTGGTGATGAAGCGACTGCTGAACGCCGGCCTGCTCCATGGCGACGCCATGACCGTCACCGGCAAGACCGTTGCCCAGAACCTCGAGGGCATCAGCGTCATCGACGAGCAGCCCATCATCTCCCAGGTCGACGCACCGCGCAGCCCCACCGGCGGCCTCGCCATCCTGCGAGGCAACCTCGCCCCCGACGGCGCAGTCATCAAGGTCGCCGGACACCAGGAGAAAGTCTACCGTGGCCCGGCCCGCGTCTTTGACCAGGAGCCCGCCGCCTTCCGGGCTGTTCAGAACGGAGAGATCAATGCCGGCGACATCGTGATCATCCGCTACGAGGGACCCAAGGGCGGCCCGGGCATGCAGGAAATGCTGGCGGTAACCGCCGCCATCGTCGGCCAGGGTCTGGGCGACGACGTGGCCCTGGTAACCGACGGCCGCTTCTCCGGCGCCAGCCACGGCCCGATGGTGGGCCATGTGGCCCCCGAGGCCGCCGTGGGCGGGCCCATCGGCCTGCTACACGAAGGCGACGAGGTCGTGCTCGACATCCCCAACCGCCAGCTCAACGTCATGCTCACCGAGGAGGAACTGACCGACCGCCGCGCCAACTGGCAGCCCCTCCCACCCAACTACACCACCGGCGCCCTCGCCAAGTACGCCAAGCTCGCCTCCTCCGCCTCCGAGGGCGCGGTGACGCGGTAGCAGCGAGCGGAGTTTTGTACGCTCAGTTCTTGGGCCAACATTCCAGTAATACCGTGGTATGATTGGCCTTCAGTCATCAGGGAGGAAGACATGGCCAAGATTGCGATCAGCCTCCCGGACGAGGTGTTGGAGGCATTGGAGAGGGAGCGGCTGGGCCGCAGCAAGGTCTTGAGTCGAAGCGAATTCATCAAGAGAGCTGTGGAGCAATATCTCCAAACCGAATCTGAGAGGATGCTCGAAGAGCAGTACATTCGAGGCTATCTGGAACAGCCTGAGACGGCAGAAGAATCTGAATGGCTGGACCGGGCTGCAGCCGAAGTCTTTGCCAACAACCCCTGGAAGCAAGAGGGCCAGGATTGAGGCGTGGAGAGGTTTGGTGGGCAGAGTTTCCCGGCCTGGCAGGCCATCGTCCGGCGGTGCTCCTGTCTCGCAACTCGGCATACGCGGTCAGACTATCCGTCACCGTAGCACCGGTGACAACCCGAGTAAGGGGAATTCCTGTTGAGGTTTCCTTGGGCCCCGATGACGGGTTGCCCATGGAAAGCGTGGCGAATCTGGATGATATAACCACAATCCTCAAATCCAGAATCAGCGACAGAATTACAGCTCTAAGCGAAGAGAAGCTCCAGGCTGTTGAGCGGGCATTACGATTCGCCCTAGGGCTGGGTATCTAGGTTACTTTTGCCGCCTGAGCCGGCCTCGCCGGTTCAACCCATAAACCCAAATCATGTCAGGAGTGCACACCATGACTACGGACTATGGTACAGAGGCCATCCGGCGGCACCGGGAAAGCCGCGGCAAGGTCAGCATCGCGTCAAAAATGACGGTGGAAACGCTGGAGCAACTGTCCATCGCCTACACTCCTGGCGTGGCCTCGGTCTGCATGGCAATTCACGCCGACCGGGCCGAGTCCTATAACCTCACCAACCGCGGTAACACCATCGCGGTGGTCACCGACGGCTCCGCCGTGCTCGGCCTGGGCAACATCGGCGCCGAAGCGGCCATGCCGGTGATGGAGGGCAAGTCCATCCTGTTCAAGGGCCTCGGCAATGTCGACGCCTACCCCATCTGCGTCGCGTCCCAGGACCCCGACGAGATAATCAGGACCGTCCGAGCTATCGCCCCCAGCCTGGGCGGCGTCAACCTCGAGGACATCGCCGCGCCCAAGTGCTTCGACATCGAGGACGCCCTGCAGGACCTCGGAATCCCGGTCTTTCACGACGACCAGCACGGCACCGCCATCGCCGTCCTTGCCGCAGTAATCAACGGCCTGGCAGTCACTGGACGCAAGATCGAGGACTCCTCCTTCGTCTTTGCCGGCGCCGGCGCCGGAGGCATCGCCTCCGCCAAGCTGCTTCTCGAATTCGGCGCGACGAACATCATCCTCGTCGACAGCGTGGGCATCATCCATCGGGGCCGCACCGACCTGACCCCCATCAAGCAGTCCATGCTCGACACCACCAACCCCGAGAACCGCACCGGCGGCATCGCCGAGGCCATGCGCGGCGCCGATGTGTTCATCGGCCTGGCCGTCGCCGACATGGTCACCCCTGAGATGGTGTCGTCCATGGCCAAGGACTCCGTGGTCTTCGCCATGGCCAACCCCGTCCCCGAGATCATG